>QKCL01000006.1 GCA_003246895.1 Spirochaetota bacterium
TAATTGTATTTGGCGGACACATTTTGTAGATTTAGTTCTTAAAAAGAGTAATATAAATATTTATAAAAAAGGAGGAGTCTATGTCAGATTCTGCATTTGACTTTAAAAAGTTTATTGATGAGACAAAGGCAACAATTCTTGCACCGGCAGAATACTTTACTGCAATGCCGAAAGAAGGTGGGATGGCTGAGCCTTTGATCAAGGCAATTATATATTCAGTAATTGCTTCGCTTATTAATTTCCTGTGGCTTGGGGTTATCTTTACCTCTTTTGCGGGAACAATGGGTGGTTTTTTCGGAGGAAGTGTCGGGATTCTGGGCATTGTAATGTCAATAATTGGTGGAATTCTTGCTCTTTTTATTGGAGGAGTTATAGTACTTGTCCTGAGTGCAATCTGCGGTGGTACAACGAATTATGAAGCAAGTGTTCGTGTAACCGCATCACTCATGGCTCTTTCTCCAATCAGTGCAATCCTTGGTTTTACAAGCTACGTAAATATCTGGCTTGGGCTTATTGTGAGTGTTGCAATTTCACTTTATGGAATATTTCTTCTTTATCAGGCTCTTACAAAAAGCCTTGGTGGAAAAGACGGAGCAGCCAAGATTGTTTCCGGTATTCTTTGCCTGATCCCTCTTCTAATGATCATTAGTACACTAATGTGCTATCAGGGAGCAAAGAAATTCAGCAATGAAATGATGAAAGGGATGTCTACGAAAGACAGAAAGCAGGCTGAAAAAATGATGAATGACATGCTTAAAAAAGCAATGGAAGAAGCCAAGAAGCAGCAGAAATAATTTAATCTTTCAGTCCCGGCTCTAACAGGCCGGGACTTCCTCTATATCTCCTCTAGTTTTATGTCGGTGTCTATGATCTTTTTTTCAATGAGGTAACACATAATATATTCTTCAATCGTTTTAAGCGGGCCTGGAAGTTTTGCCTTGTCTCTGAAGTCAGCTCCTGATTTTCTCTGCAGATAAAAATGATGCATTTCTCTGGGGTCATCGGGGTCGTTAACTGCGTATGCTCTCCTTTTAATTACAGAACCGATATTTATTTCATTTATTGAAGCTATGGCGCTGGTTTCCATAAAGTCCTGGAGCTTAATCATCTCCTCATAAGACAGCCCCATGAGGTATTCCTTTAATGAAAAAAGTTTCTGTTCACTGAAGTGTTCATCCTCAAAGAAGTCCAGCCATATACTGTTTCTATTAAGGCAGAAGTTTGTAATTTCAGAGATTCCGGTCATGGTGCCGTATGAGGGGTTTATTTCATTCCTTGAAGCCCAGAGTTCTGTGAGAATCGGGGCGAATTCCTCAATCCCCTTGTATATGCGGTATTCCCAAATTTTTGCAAGGAGAATCGCCGCGCCTTCCTTGATTCTGTTTGATGGTTCCTGGTCAGCCACAAGCGAAATCAAAACATCCTCGGCCGTTATTGAAAAAATGTTCAGCGATATGATATGAAGTATTTCTCTCTTCCTTTCGATGAGTTTGTTTTTTTCACTGCATATATACAGAAGAAGAAAGAAAAAGTTAATCTTTGCGATGGTAAAACCACGGCCAAGTATTGCCTTGGTTGGAGTGTTGAGTATAAAGTTGAAGTTGTCACTTGTGCATAGATTTCTTATTAGTGTTTCAACAGACCTTAAGTTTGATCCCAGACTCTGCATATCAAGCAGTGAGGGATACATGGAAATTGATTCGGCCAGCGATGTAAGCGAGCTCAGGTTTGATGCAATTTTACTTACATCACGGCGTTCGTCTGTACGTGTTATTGTTTCAAGGATATCATCCAGCAGATTGTCCTCATGGTCTGTGAATACCTGTATGGATCTGTGCATTTGGTCTCTTACTCCAGTATTGTCTGATAACTATAATAATTATCGGTGTGGGTTTCAATATTTATGCAAAAGCATGAGTTACATATGATAAAAAATAATTGAAATATATTTTTCAGCTGATAGTAAGAGTAGAATGTCAGGAGGAAGCCTTGAATTTTTTTAAAGTAATTTTTTTTATATTGGTTTCATTGTTTATTTTTGGATGCAGTACAACCGGAATTGCGGAAAGTAAAAACAGCAAAAGCAGGGCGAAGGAGAATGGGACAGTAACCGGCAGGATTACGGGTGTTAATTCACAATACCCTGTTAATGACAAAATAAAAGAGCATAAACTTATAGGGCCGCAGGATTTTAAACCTGCCCGGATAAAGAAAAAAAAATTTCTTAATACCAATTTCACTGTTTCACTTTATGCAAAGGAGTTCAGACAGGGCAATGCAGTTTATTTTGAGATAACTAAGACCAGTATGGGGCAGAATGGTTTTTCGCCAGAAAAAATAATTTTTAACGGGGAGGAGATCCCTTTTTCAGTACACAGGGACGGTTGTAGAGGAATTCTCGGAATCCATCCTGGGATGAAACCGGGGTATAAGAACTTTGTTTTCAGATACAGGATTAATGGCAAAGCCATGGAACTTAAACGTGTCCTGTACATCGGTGATGTTAAATATCCTGTATCAAAATCCAGGCTTAACCTGGGTAAATTTTCAAACCGTGATTATTACAAGGATCCGAAATTCAGGGATCTCATAGTCCGTTCTGCCAAGCTGAAGAAAGCGGCACTTGAAACAGTTTCTGAGGACAGACTCGATAATGTTTTTTCACACCCCAGGGACATGCATAAAATAACAGGCAGGTTCTGGAACAAACGTATATACCTTTCATATTCAAAAAAAGGGAAAAGAATGGTCGCCAGAAAGACACGGGTGAGATATCACCGTGGACTTGACTTCAAGGGACCTGTGGGATCTCCGGTATATTCAATAGCAAGGGGGAAAGTTGTACTTGCAGAGAAGATGTTTTTTGAAGGGAATATGGTCATTGTGGATCATGGAAACAGAATTTTTTCATACTACATGCACATGTCTAATATAGATGTTAAGACCGGCGATATCGTCATGGCTGGCGACATTCTTGGAAAGGTTGGTTCTACAGGGATGTCAACAGGACCGCATCTTCATCTTTCTGTTCTCATACGGGGGGTTCAGGTCGACCCACTGAGTCTCATCTGCCTTCCGGTTCGTAACTGAAATATTCTGTAACAAAAGAGTTGAAAATATTTCAAAAGGAAGATATGTGTCTTTTGTTATTTTTTTCATTGGAGTAACTGATGGATTATTCAGAGATTGAAGCACTTACCCAGCGTGTTAAGATTCAAAACCGTTTTGTTGACGAACTCAGAAATGAACTCTCCGGAACAGTAATTGGTCAGGAAAAACTGATCGACAGAATGATAATTACATTCATAACCGGAGGCCACATACTGGTTGAAGGCCTTCCGGGACTTGCCAAGACATTGGCGGTAAAATCCTTTTCCAGAGCTGTTGATACGGCATTTAACAGGGTTCAGTTTACACCGGACCTTCTGCCGGCTGACCTGACCGGAACTCAGATATACAACCCAAAGGAACTCGATTTCTTCACAAAGAAGGGGCCTGTTTTTACGAACCTTCTCCTTGCCGATGAAATAAACAGGGCTCCTGCCAAGGTGCAGTCTGCACTCCTCCAGGCCATGGAAGAGAAACATGTAACAATCGGGGACAGGACATATAATCTTCCAGACCCGTTCATGGTATTGGCTACAGAGAACCCTATTGAACAGGAAGGTACATATCAGCTTCCCGAGGCGCAGCTAGACAGGTTCTTTATGAAGGTTCTTGTCAGTTATCCCACACCGGAAGAGGAGAGAAGAATTCTCGAGAATTTCAGTTCTATATCCGCTGAAAATGTTAAGAGTGTGATCTCTCCTTCAATACTGGGGCCTGTCCGCGAACTTGTTGATTCGATCTATATCAATGAGAACCTCATGAAATATATTGTCACAATTGTATCAGAAACCAGAAATCCGTCCGACAGCCTGTTAAAGAGCTATATTGATTTCGGCGCCAGCCCCAGGGCTTCCATTGCGCTCATGAAAGCGGCGAGGTGTATTGCCTTTTTCAACGGCAGGGGATTTGTCACTCCCGATGATATAAAGGAGATCGGTGCTGATGTGCTGCGTCACAGGATTATTCTCTCCTATGAGGCGGAAGCCGACGGCAAAACAAGTGATGACGTAATAGGAATGATTTTTGATTCCGTGGAGGTTCCGTAATTGGGAACCCGTGAAGAGGCAATTGTCCGGAAAATAAGGCTTGAGACCGGCAAAAAAATAAACACCATGTTTTCAGGTGAATACAGGTCAGCCTTCAAGGGCTTCGGTCTTTCATTTGAAAATGTCCGCGAATATACTGCCGGTGATGATATCAGGTCCATTGACTGGAATGTATCGGCAAGAATGGACCATCTCTATATCAAGGAATATATCGAGGAGCGTGAACTTTCCATCGTTTTGATGGTGGATATCTCCGGCTCAACTGACTTCGGAAGCTCCAGTCTTAAAAGGGATGTTATACTTGAATTTGTCAGCCTAATGCTGCACCTTGCCCAGGTAAACAGGGACAGGGTATCGCTTATGCTCTTCAGTGACAGGGTGGAGAAATTCTTCAGGCCGAAAAAAGGAAGAAAATACGTACTTGAAGTTCTTGATGAAATAATAAAATGCATTCCCGAAAGCCGCGGTACAGATATTGCCTCGGCTGTGGACTTTGTCCAGAAGGTAATGAAGAAGCGTAGTGTGGTCTTTGTTATCTCCGACTTTCTCGATTCAGATGAATATCAGCTCAGGCTTAAGAGGCTTGCGCGCAAGCACGATGTGATCCCAGTACAGGTTCTTGACCCTGTAGAGGTGAGCAACGGTTTCGCCGGGCTCATGGAATTCACGGATATGGAGACAGGCGAAATTTTTATGTATGACTCAATTCCCGGCAGGAATAACCTTCTCTCCAATAACGGGTTTCAGAGTATCGGCCTGTCGACCGGTGAGCCCATTGAAGGCCCACTGCTCAGGTTCTTTGAGAAACGAAACAGAAGCAGACTCGTATAGTAATGGTTTTTTAATATGAAACAGTTTTGGGCACTTCTAATTTTTTTATTTATTTCAAGTTTTTCATATGCAGGAGATGACAAGTCCGTAAAGGCAACTGTTACACCTGAGAAAGGCACAGTGGGAACAGTATTTAAATACAGCATCTCCGTTGCAGTGAGGGACGGTGAAGATGTTTCAGTTGAACTTCCCGAAAAGAAGAATATCTATCCTCCAAAGAAAGAGGAATCCGGCGCAAAAAAAGCTTCCGGTGATAAGTCGTCGGATCATGTGCCGCTTTATATAATCCACAGTGCCCACCGTGATGTAACAGAAAAGGATGGCCTGAAGCAGACTCTTATTACTGTTGATCTCTCCTGCTACCGCCCGGGAAAGCATGACCTTCCCGAAATAAAAATATCAGGAAAGGACGGCATTGCCATCGGTTATGCAATACCGGCAATAACAATCGATGAACTAAATAAAGAGGGCAAAGAAACTGATGTAGAGGCTCCCCTTGAACTTTCTGGCAATTACACAAGACTTTATATTATTATTGCAGCTTCAGTTCTGGTGCTGCTGATTCTGTATTTTATCTATAAAATAGTTAAGAAATATATTGTCTTAAGAAGAAAGGCCAATGAGCTCCTGCCCATTGAACTCTTTGAAAGAGATGTTGTCTCAATGAGGGTCCGTCAGCTAATTGATGAAGGGGATATAAACGGCTATGTTTTCACAATGTCCATGCTCTTCAGAAAATTTCTCTCAGGGGAATTCGGCTTTGATGCACCTGAGATGACCACCGATGAAATAGGCAGATCACTGAATACATACATTACGAAGGATATTTCTGAAAAGTTCGGATCCGGAATGATTGACATCATGAGATTCTGGGATTTCTCAAAATTTGCAGAGTACACACCAACTCAGGAAAGGCTTGCTGTAAATTTTGACATGACCATGAATCTGGCAAGGGATATCTCCTCCATGTCAGGACGGATCAGGGGAGGTGACAGGTGACAGGTTTTCAGTTCAGGTTCCCCCTTGCACTGCTTCTTCTTGTGCCGTATCTGCTTCTGGTATATGCAGTCTTTTTCAGAAAAAGAGTAAGGAGAGCATCTGTTCTCATCTCCTCCAGAAAACTGGTCCATGGCAAAAGAGGAATAAGATCCAGGGCATACCCGGTAGTAAACCTGCTGCGTTTTGCCGCACTCTTTGTTCTCATTATCGCACTTGCAGGCCCCGGTCGAAGCCTTGACTATACAAGTGTCAAGAACCGCGGAATAGACATAATGATCGCCCTTGACCTTTCTGCATCAATGCGGGGAGAGGACTTCCAGCCCAAAAACAGGCTTGCCGTTGCAAAGGAGGTTGTGAAGGACTTTATTGACAAGAGAAAAAATGACCGTATCGGACTTGTGGTCTTTGCCGGAGAAGCATACCTGCAGTGCCCCCTTACCATTGAACATGACATGATCAAGGACATTGTGGATGATCTTAACTTTGATACTGTAAGCGTTGACGGGACAGCAATCGGCGATGCAATTGCGCTTTCCGCATCGAGAATGCTCAACAGTAAGGCAAAAAGCAGGATGATACTTCTCATTACAGACGGTATGAGCAACAGGGGGTCCATTGACCCTGAAACTGCAGCAAAGACATGTGCAGAAATCGGAGTCAAGGTATACTCAGTGGGGATCGGGGAGAACGGAAAGGTCTCACTTTCCGGTACCGGAAACAGTTTCATGGGGAAAAGATATCTTGTTAATCATTTTGATGAAACAACACTGAAGGAAGTATCAAAGGTAACATCTGGCAAATTTTACAGGGCCCAATCATCCGGAGTTTTCTGGGAGAATATCAGGGATATAGACAGGCTTGAAAAGAGTGATGTGGACCTTAAGGTCTATCATGACTTTGCCGACAGGTCATTGTTCTTTATTTTAATAGGAGTCTCTCTCTTTATGCTTGAAGTCATTCTCCGGACAGCGGTTTTCAGGAAGGTGCCGTGATGGAATTCAGAAATTATGAATATCTCATATATATAGTTGTTTCCGTATTTGTTCCGCTTCTTCTGCTTGTTTCCTATTCCTTTTACAGAAGAAATTTCATAAAGAGAATAATAAAATCTGACAGAAGCAGGGAAATGATTGTTGCTGCAGGTTACGGCAGAATAGCGGTCAAGGAATCTCTCCTTGCACTGGCAATACTTCTTTGTGCAATAGTTCTTCTCAAGCCGTCATGGGGAACAGAAACCAAAAAGGTTGAACGGGAAGGGGCGGATGTGCTCATTGCTCTCGACGTGAGCAGAAGCATGCTCGCCGCTGACGTTGCTCCAAACAGGCTCGAAAGGGCCAAGGCTGCGGTCAGATGGATTACCGAGTCTCTCAAGGGGGACCGCATAGGGCTCATTGTCTTTGCCGGTGATGCTTTCATGATGTGCCCATTGACCGGAGATATTGATGCGTTCCTGCAGTTCCTTGATTCGGTGGGGCCGGATTCTGTGAACCTCCAGGGGACGAATTTCGGCAGCATGCTGGGGGAGGCAAAGAAGGTATTTTCCAGGAAGAGAATGACATCAAAGATGCTCATTGTCATAAGTGACGGTGAAGATCATGAAAACAGCTATGACAGCTATATTTCATTTTTTAAAGAGAACGCAATTGAGGTCTATACGCTGGGTATAGGCAGGGGTGAAGGAGATTTTATACCATCTTCGGGAGATAAATCAACTGCGGACCTTTACTACCGTGATTTCGACGGGAACCTCATAAAGACCCGGAAAAACAGGGGACTTCTTGAGAACCTTTCAAGAAGCACATCTGGAAAGTATATTGATATTACTTCCTCCCTTTCCGGCCTGAATGATATACTTGGAAAAATTGACAGACAGCAGCAGAATTATTTCGGCTCAAAGATAATTACCGAAAGGACAGACAGGACAGGAATATTCCTTTTTGCCCTTGTTGTTATTTTAATGATCGAAGCATTTATCGGTGATGGAAAGCCCTTGAAGAGGAAAAGGAAAGATGCATAGAGGAATTAAAATTTGTCTGCTTATACCGGCTCTGCTTAATTTCACTGCATGGATTGATCCCTTTAAGGATCTTGTTCATGAGGGGAACCGGTTCTATGAAAACGGAAAGTATGATGAGTCAATGGAAAAATACAAAGATTCCGAAAAGTATTTACCCCATAAAAACAGTAAATACGGTGTGGCCTTTAACAGGGGTGATGCCCTTTATAAAAAAGGAAAATACGGAGAGGCCATTGACAGCTATAAATATTCACTGGGGTCATCCGATCCGGCCATACAGAAAAAGGCCTTTTTCAATATGGGCAATGCAAGTCTTAAACTCGGAAAGTACAGGGAAGCAATGGAATCCTATTCAAATGCCCTGAAAATTGATCCCAATTATGTAAATGCCAAAAAGAACATTGAATATATGCTTAAAAATATGCAGGACAGGAACAATCAGCAGAACAATAAAGATATCTCTCAAAAAGACAACAAGGGCAATTCCGGGAAGAATGAAGAAAAAAAGAAAGAAAATGAAAACAGCGATAAAAGTAATGGAAGCAGCAGCGGTAAAGATGGTCAGAAGTCAAAAATGACCAGAGAACAGATCGAGAATATTTTAAAATCAATGAGAAACAAACCCGTCAGAAGGCAGAAGGAAAGGGAAGATGGCAGGCGTACACTTGAAAAGTATTGGTAGAATTTTTTTACTGTTCATCCTGATCAGCGTAAGGGCATTTGCAGTTGAAGTAAAAACTGAGCTGTCCGACACGACAATATACGCAGGGGACAGTGCTGCATTGAAGATTATGATTTCAGGATCAACATCTGATATTAAGCCCGTCAAAGTACCGGGAGTCATGGACCTTGAGATTGCCTATACCGGTTCATCAAGAAGCTTTCAGTTTATAAATGGAGATGTATGGTCAGGGGTAATACTTAATTTTAGGATAACATCTGATAAGCCGGGCCTGTATAAAATTCCATCATTTACACTTCAGGCTGACGGCAGGGAGGTAAAATCTTCTCCCGTAACTTTAAGAGTACTCAAAGGTCAGGGAAATACCGGAAAGTCTCTGAATGGGAGAGTTGTAATAAGGAGTTCCGTTGAATTCTCCAGAAAAAATGTCAGAACCGGTGAACCTCTTCTCATGAGATACTATATTCTTAGCAGCAGTGATGGCCGTTTCGAAATAAACGGCATGGAAAAACCTCCTGCTGCAAAGGGGTTCGTTGTAAAGGAGATAGATGAAAAACGTCCGGATACAGTCGAAAAGGCGGCCGGAACAGATTTTGTAAAAAGGCATGTCGCGACTTATTGCCTCATTCCCACGGAGGCGGGGAATTACAGCCTCGGGGGAGGCTCAGGAATAATCACTGTCAATGATGAAGATTCATTCTTCAATTTCGGCCAGAGGAAGAGAATTGTTTTTCCGGTACATGGTATTGTAGTTGAATCTCTCCCGTCGTCGGGGAAGCCTGCGGTCTACGGAGGAGATGTGGGGCAGTTTACCGTCTCAGTCAAAAAGCCGGAAGGTGAGCTTCACCAGTTTGATGAAATCCGAATTGAAGCTACAGTTAAGGGAAGCGGAAATATCATAACTTTATCAAACCCTCACATCGGGAATTCCGAAATAAAGGTAATATTTGAAAAGACAGGTGAGGAGTTCTATATTGATGACAGTGGGATAACCGGCAGTAAGCATTTTAACATATCCGTTGTTCCTCAAAAAGCTGGAAGGCTTGACCTTGGAAGGGTTTCTCTTTCTTTTTATAATCCTTCAAGACACAGATATGAGACTGCAGAAAGTGAACCTCTTGTGCTGAATATACTTCCCGGCAGGGAATCTCAGAAGGGAGGGGAGGTTAAATTTGACCAGGACAAAAAGAAATTAGAAATTGATTTCAGAATTATTGCCGGCATTTGTGCAGGAGTCGTTATTCTTTTCTTCGGATTATTTTTTGAAAGGAAGCGCATTTCCCGATATTTCGGTGAAACCGGTACCATTGATCAGGATAATAGTAATGGCGGCAGATCCTTAGCTTCAAGTGAGCATCAAGGCAAAACAGTTGCTGGCTCTGGAACAGTTCCAGAAAATGGCGGGAGAGCCGCGGAGCAGACTGCTTCAGCCAATGTAATATCTGAATCTATTGACATAAATTCTGATATTACATTGAAAGATATTGAAAAGATTCTTAAATTGATAAATACAGATTCTCTTCCTGAATCGGAAAGGTCTTTACTGAAAATGTTCAGGGAACTTGTGGATTCAGCCCGTTACGGGTGCGGAGAGTTGACTTCTAGCGACAGGGAGAGAATAACAGGGTGGTTAAAGAAGAATAAAAACAGGCTGTGAGAATGTATTACAAATTTGAAAAGGGACAGGATGAACTTATATTTAAGAATGTATATTCATGCCCTGGTATGACAGATGAGCTTGTAAGAACATTCATGTCAATTTATGATAAAGTTGTTGATATTCTGAAACCGATGAAGGTTGTTTCCAATGAAGGGATAGGCTGGGTACTCCTTGAACTCCTCAATAATGCTGTACGTGCGCCCATATCCATTTCCATGAATATGGGGATAACAGACATCCATAAGGTAAATTTTTTCGGAGATATTGTTTTTACGAAAAAATCCATCACTGAAAGAGTATTGTTAAGTTTGATGAATACAGGCCCCTACAGCCGTAATATATGTGACTCGATTGAGGAGCTGATTTCAGGTTCAATTTCAATTCTGGAATGCGAAGAGCGTTTCAGGCTGAAGGGCAGTTTTACCGGAAACGGAGGCATGGGGCTTCTAATGTCAAAGAAACATATTGAAAGTTTTCCAGAAGGAATATTCGGATTTCACTGGAAGGACGGATATTATATTTTTGAAATGTCTTTTGTTACAAATATCTGCTGAATTATTTCAGTTCAAGTATAATAGGGGCATGGTCAGATCCCATTACTTCCGGCAGAATGTATGAATTTCTGACAGTTTCTTTTATCGATTCTGATACACAGAAATAGTCTATACGCCATCCTATATTTTTTTCTCTGGCTCTCCCCATGTAACTCCACCAGGTGTAGTGTCCGGGGCCGGTCTCAAACATGCGGAATGTATCAACAAATCCTGCCTGAACAAGATTTTCAAATCCTTCACGTTCTTCATCTGTGAAGCCTGCATTTCTCCTGTTAGTTGCAGGGTTTGCCAGGTCAATCTCCTTATGGGCCACATTCATGTCACCGCAGAAAATTACAGGCTTCTTTTTTTCCAGATTCTTCATGTATTTCAGAAGATCCATATCCCATTCATTCTGGCGGTAGTCCAGCCTTTCAAGTCCTCTCTTTGAGTTTGGAACATATATGTTGATGAGATAGAAATCGTTATACTCTGCAGTGATAACGCGTCCTTCGTTATCATGTTTTTCAATTTCAATGCCGTATGATACAGAAATGGGTTCAATTTTTGAAAGAATCGCTGTTCCGGAATAACCTTTTTTTTCTGCAGAATGCCAGTACTGATGTGGATATTCTGGAAACTCTTCATCCACCTGTTCACGAGTTGCCTTGGTCTCCTGAAGACAGATTATATCAGGAGTTTCACTGTTCAGAAAATCCAGAAAGTTTTTTTTAAGCACAGCCCTTATTCCGTTTACATTCCAGGAAATTATTTTCATCTTTTCTCCAGTTTTTAAATTGATTTGTTAACTGCGTGTTATATCTATTCTGCTTTCTTGCATTTTTCCCATAGCTCATCAAGTTCCTGTAGAGACATCTGGTGTATATCCTTCTCGGCTTTTTCTGCTTCAGATTCCAGACACATGAAACGTTTTTTGAACTTTGCAGAAGATTTTCTCAGGGCCTCTTCAGGGTCTATTTTCTGGTGACGGAGAACATTAACGATTGAGAAAAGAATATCTCCTGCCTCATCAATCATCTTTTCCCTGTCCTGCTGTTTTACAACTTCCTTGAATTCCTCAAGTTCCTCGTCAATTTTCATTACTGCGTCATCAACACTTTCCCAGTCAAATCCGATGTGGGATACCTTCTCCTGCATCCGGTAGGCCATGAGCAGTGCCGGAAGATGGGCAGGTACACCTTCAAGAACAGATTTTCTTGAACTCTTTTCTTCCTTTTTGATCTGTTCCCATCTGTTTAGAACTGCCTGTGAATCCTCTGCATTTTCATCAGCAAAAACATGCGGATGTCTTCTGATGAGTTTTTCCGAGATACCTTCGGCAACATCATCAATGGTGAATTCGCCTGTTTCCGATGCAATCTGTGAGTGTGCATATATCTGGTAAAGAACATCACCCAGCTCTTCACGCAGGTCATCCATGCTGCCGCTGTCGATGGCATCATAGACTTCATATGCTTCCTCAATGAGATAGGGCTTCATGGAGGAGAAGGTCTGCTCTTTATCCCATGGACATCCGTTTTCACTTCGGAGAATCTCGCTTATCTTTTTCAGCTTCTCAAGTGGCGGGAGATTTTTCTCTATCATTATGCTAACCCGTAGAATTTTTTCTGTTCAGACACAGTTGATGTGGGCCTTGCACCGTAGTGATGCCCGGGAAGTATTACCGTTTCATCCGGCAGTTTAAGTATTTTTCCGCTTATGGACTCAACAAGTTCAGCTTCGGAACCACCCGGAAGATCTGTTCTTCCGTAACCTTCAGTGAAGAGTGTATCTCCTGTAAAAAGATGTCCCTCCGCCCAGAGGCATACAGATCCGGGAGAATGGCCGGGTGTATGAATTACTGTAATTTCAGTGGTACCGATTGTTATTACATCCCCTTCTTCGATGAGGTAGATGCCCTTATGGGGACTTTCGTTTTTTTCCCTGAATGGCGCGCAATCATCACGGGAAATACCTTCAAGTTTTTCCAGATCTCCTCCATGAATAAGAAGGCTGGCTCCTGTTAGTGAGGTTATATGACCGTTGCCTGATACATGGTCCCAGTGTCCATGTGTATTTATTACATATTTTACTTTTGAATTGTGCTCAGAAATCCGCTCATTAATAAGTTCAAAATCTCCTGCCGGGTCTATTAAAACCGCTTCCCCTGATTCTTCATCTGTAACAAGGTAGCAGAAAACGGCCATGTGGGTAACAAGAATCTGATCTATCTGCATTGCTATTCTCCTGTTTTTCCTGTTTCCATTATTATGTCGATGTTTTTGTTTTTACTGCTGTACTGCCCTTTTATTGAAGGACAGATGCAAGTATCGAGAAATCTGAATTTGCCGTATGGATTTTTTGAAATCTGTCTTGAATTATTGTAGACTGTAATCTGCTGCATGTGCGGCGGCCCCATTGGGTACACCGCAACTCCATCGGACTTTAAAAGATTAAGAGCAGCATAGGGACTGTGCATGCATGCAGCGTGGACAATTATTTTATCAAATACACCTGTTGTGTCGTCAAGCTCTGAACAGTCTCCGGCAAGATAGCGGACATTGAAGTGTCCAAGATCGAGAAGCCTTTTCTTTGCTTCTGTTACAAGAGGTTCATGAATATCAACAGTAACGACTTTGCCCGCAAGCGATGAGATAACCGCTGTGGAGTAGCCTGAACCTGTACCTATTTCCAGAACCGAATCCGTTTTTTTAATTTCCAGATAGTTTATCATTTTTGCAAGCAGGGATATTTCATCACTTGCTTCTCCATGCCCTATGGGAATTGGTTCAAATGTATAGATTTTATCCTTAAAGAAGGGGTCGAAAAAATTTGCTCTTTCAATATCAGCAAAGGCTTTGAAAAGATTTTTTTCAATGTCCAGTTTTTTAAGATTCTTTAAAAAAATATTATTGCTCATTATAAGTTCCTATTCAATCATCTGTATCAGGTATGTGAGAAAGAAATCCGATATCAGAACAACCATTGACGATTTAACCACTGCCTGGATTGTTGATTTACCCACACCTTCAGCTCCGCCGGTTGTACTAAATCCGCTGTAGCATGAAATTACAGCGATTTCAATTCCGAAAAATACTGATTTTGAAAGACCCGACAGAAAGTCTGAAAGTGAAATGTTCTGAAGTATATTTGACAGGTAGAGGTCAGGACTGATGTTCAGATAAAATGTAGATACAACAGCTCCTCCCATAACACCTACAATGTCTGTCAGAACTGTTAGTAGTGGGGTCATGATGAGGCATGCAAGAAATCTCGGCACCGAAAGGTACTGTATGGGATTTGCGGAAAGTGTCCAGAGGGCATCTATCTGCTCGGTTACTTTCATTGTGCCGATCTCCGCTGCAATTGATGAACCGACTCTTCCGGCAAGAAGCAGCGCCGTGAGAACAGGGCAGAGTTCCCTGAACATTGATATTGTTACTGCGCTTCCTATGAAGATTGATGACCCGGACATCATGGCATCCATGGCCCTCCCTATCTGTAATGCCATTACCATGCCCGTAAAGAACAGGGTAATGGTTGTAACGGGAAGGGATTTGTAGCCGATTTCCAGCATCTGGTTTATAATGCTCTTTCCGTCAAATGGAGGCCTGAAAATCCATTTCACTGTATCTTTCAGAAATATGAAGTGGGCGCCGAATGATTCCATGGCACCAATGAAAATATTTTCATCAGTCATTCTCATGGTGCGGGCTGGCCTCATCATAGGAATGTGATACATCCAGATTGCCGAATTTTGTATACTGTCCCCAGAACCTTAGGTCCACATCTCCGATCGGACCGCTTCTCTGTTTTGCCACTATTACCGTTGCAATTCCCCTTTTTTCAGTATCCGGTTTCACCTTCTCCTCTCTGTAGAGGAACATTACAACGTCCGCATCCTGTTCAATAGCACCAGATTCTCTTAGGTCAGCAAGAGTAGGGCGCTGGTCTGAACGGGATTCAACGGCCCTCGACAGCTGTGACAATGCGATAACGGGTATGTCAAGTTCTCTGGAAAGCTGTTTAAGAAGCCTTGAGATCTCGGCAACCTGAAGGTGCCTGTCAACTCTGGAAAGGCTTGTAACAAGCTGGAGATAATCTATGATTATCATTCCGAGGTCGTCCTTCTGGGCGAGCCTTCTTGCTTTTGCCCTTATTTCATTAATATTAAGTGAAGGCGTATCATCAATATAAATGGGGGACTTGCTCAGTTTACCGGCTGTGGCGACAATTCTTTTAAGTTCCTCCGGGCTTATATGTCCTGTCCTTACTCTTTGTGAATCTATCATTGATTCAATGCAGAGCATCCTTGAAGCAAGCTGTGATGCAGGCATCTCAAGCGAAAAGAAAAGAACAGCCTTGCTGGTCTTCAGGGCAACATGGTTCATGACATTCAGTGCAAATGCGGTTTTACCCATACCAGGCCTTGCGGCGACAATAAGAAGTTCTGCGCCGTGAAATCCCGTCAGAAGCTCATCGAGTTCATTAAAACCGCTGGGAATTCCCGTAATGGTTTTTTTTGTCCTGTACCATGTCTCTATGTCGTTGAGGGTCTGGGTGAGCACCGCATCCATGGCCTTGTAATCAGATGTTATTCTCTGTTCCGTAACCTTGAATATATCCCTCTCGATTTCATCCATGACCTCATCTGTTTCCATTGTACGGTTGAAGCATTTTTCGATGGAATTTCCGGCAACCTCTATGAGCTTGCGTCTGAGGCTTAGTTCCTTTATTCTGTTTGCATAGACGACCGCATTTGCAGATGTTGACGCAGACTGATACAATTCGGCCAGAGCTGCATTACCGCCGATTCTTTCAAGCATGTCCTTGTCTATGAGCCGTTGTCTTAGTGTTGTCAGGTCAATTGGGAGAGCCTTGCGTTCCAGATCCATTATCGATTCATAGATAACTCTATGCTTTTCAAGATAAAAATCCTCCGGCTGGAGGATTTCTGTAACTCGGAGCAAGGCTTCCCTGTTCATGAGAGCTGAAGCGAGGCATGCAGTTTCAGTCTCAAGATCCTGCGGGGGAAGCCTGTCTGTTGCCATTTACTACTCCTTAACGATAGATACTTTTACTTTTGTATTAAGACCTTCGTCAAGTTTAACTGTGACTTCATAGTCACCTTCCTGTCTGAGAGGAGAATCGAGCTGAATTTTTCTTTTGTCGATTTCAAATCCCTTTGCAAGAAGTTCTTTGGCTATATCCATGGAGGTAATTGAACCGAAGAGTTTTCCCTCTTCTCCAACCTGAGCCTTGATTGTAACTTCAACTCCAGACATGCTCTCTGCAAGTTTTTCACTTACTTTCTTTCTTTTATCTTTTTTGATTTTTATAAGTTTTGTCTGATGTTCCATTGCTTTCTTGCTTGATTCGTTGGCAATTAGAACAAGTTTTTTAGGCAGAAGAAAATTTCTTGCATAACCGTCTGCCACTTCTTTTATATCTCCAGCATCTCCCAGATTCGGGATATCTTTTTGAAGTATAACTTTCATTGTTTACTCCCCTTATTATTCTTTTTCCGTAATCAGTCTTCTGAAGTCAGCCCACAGATCCAGCGTCCCGATTCCCGTTAGTATAATGGTAATAAAAATAACCGCATAGGGGCCGAGAAAAAATGCTGCAAAAATTGAAAGAGGGAGTATATACATGGGCCATCCCCTTTTTAAAATTTTAAATTTCACAACACCCAGCGCCTGTACTATATACAGCATTGATGTAATCAGAGCTGTATTTATTGAGAATATACTCAAAACCGGATAAATTTCTTTGTCAAGGAATATAACCCCGGCCCATCCGGCAATTAAAGCAAATATTACATAGTCATTAAGTCTGAAATATTCAAGAGACCTTGACCTGTTTGTAATCTTCTTCGCGAAGAACTTCCTTAGAAGATAAAATCCCATGGAAGCAGTCAATAATCCATACAATGATGAAATGAATGGCATCATATCTCTTAAAAACTGAAGCCATTTATCGTCCTTGAGAATTAAAAGCATCCTGCTGAATTCTTCACGAAGTTTTTTTCTGTCATTTTCTGATTTGTAATACTGTTTAAATACTGCATTCAGCTCACTTTCCGGTTTATCAAGAACCAGCACAATATTATCCCTTGCAGCCTTTATCATGTCATAGTTCCGAAAGTCCTTTATGAAATGATACTCGGCGGTGAATAAAAAAGTAAAAGAGAAAACAGAAACCAGAATAAATCTGTCCAGCCCTTTCCCGTTCTTAAGACACCAGCCTGCAACTGCCCCAATGGCCAGAGGGGTCAGAAACACAGTGAGTGCATCTGAATATCCTGCCCGGAATAATGGGATTGCTGCAATTGGGACAATAATGCCAAGGCTTAACCAGCTCCATCTCAGAAAAATCAAAGCAGAGCTGATTGCCAGTATTACATCAGTTATGAAAAATGTTAAATTCAATGTTATTTTTCAATGAAAGGCAGCAGTGCGATAATTCTTGCTCTTTTTATTGCTGCTGCCACACCTCTCTGGTGTTTTGCACATGTTCCTGTAACTCTTCTTGGCAGTATTTTACCCCTGTCTGTGATAAACTGCTCAAGAAGACCTGCGTTTTTGTAATCTATTTTTGCGTTTTTATCAAAACAGAATTTACATACTTTTCTTTTGAATCTTGGATTCTTCTGAAAACCTGTTTTTTCAGGTCTTCCAGCAGGTCTTGCATCATCTCTCTGGGAAGTGCTTACTTCGCTTTTTTCTGATGATGCCTCAGTAGACTCAACTACTGTTTCTTCTTCTGAAATTTTAGTCTCTTCTGACATCAGTATCTCCTGTATTCTTAAGTCTGATTAAAAGGGAATATCGTCATCTGAAAATGGATTGTCATCAATGCGGCTTGAACTGAAATCCGCCATATGGTCGGATTGACTGCTGCTTCCCATTCCATTTTGAGAGAACTCCTCCACTCCGCCTTTTGAAGATAGGAATTGAAAGTTTTCAATTACCACTTCAATCTTGCTTCGCTTGTTGCCGTCCTGGTCGTCCCATCTTCTCTGCTGCATTCTGCCTTCGATTGCGATTCTCTGGCCTTTCTTGCAGTATTCGGTGATTATTTCACCGAGTTTTGACCATGCAATACAGTCAAAATATGAGACTTCCTCTTTTTTCTCGCCGGAAACAGAATATGTTCTGTTGTTGGCGACGGTAAAACTGGCAACACCTGTACCGGATTGAGTGTATCTCAGTTCAGGATCACGTGTTAATCTGCCTATCAGTATTACTCTGTTTAAATCTCCAGCCATATTCAGTTACCTGTTTAAGCCGAAGCTTTTTCTGAGAGCTTAACAAAGAGATATCTGAGTATGTTAGCGTCAAGGCCGAATTCTTTCTTGATCTTTTCGATGGAATCAGCTGGGGCTTCAATGTTCATAAACATATAGTAGCCTTCAGACTCTCTTGCAATTTCATATGCAAGTTTTCTTTGACCCCAGTGATCTTCTGTAGTTATAGACACACCGTTTTTTACAAGAATGCCCTTAACTTTTTCTTTAAGAGATTCAACTTCACGGTTAACTACGATTACTGTAAGTTCGTACTTGTTCATTCTTTCCTCCTTCCTTTGGAATTTACTGCTTAAATACTTTAGGTTTTAAGCAGAAAGGTTTTGGCAATGATGGGAAAGTGACGGTTTTTTTCAATTATTATTTATTTTTTTAGGAAAATTTCGTAAATCAAACGTATTAAATCATAAAATTGTTGAAAATTATGTTACTGATATGTAAAAAAGAGGCATGATTATATGTTCCGGAGTTTATGATGAATCACAGCCCATTTCCTGAAAAGATTGAAACTATTGTGGGGGAGATAGGCGAAGTCCTGCTTTTAAGCCTCAAGTATGAACTCTGCAGTGAGGAACGGCTCGAAAACGCCCTGAAGGAGATTGAAAAGATAGCCGACAACCCCGAGATTCAGGAATTATGTGAGAATCAGTTCAGAATGACAGGGGGGAACTGTACACTTTTCTATTTTTCAAACATAATCTATAACCTGAAAACCAAAAGCAAACTCTGCATTAATGGGGATGTGCTTGTCTGGCTTACAAGTGTATGGAAGAATTTCATTAAACGGAATCGTGTTTATCAGAATTACATAAAACTGGCTGATCCCTATTCGGCGCTTTTTGGTAAATTTTTTGGGGGCAGCAGTTCCTTTATAACCCGCCTGAGCAATGTTAATCTTGTGAGTGATCATTTTCTTCAGGAAGATAGATATGACGGTTCAGAACTGAGTAAACTGGAAAAATTTTATTCTCTCTGTGAAGAAATTATATCAGTAATGAAGCCCAGTTATTTTTTCTTTATAGACCTTGCCAAGGAGATCAGGGTAGAAACTGGAGAGATAATTAACGGGGCCTATTCCATTGAAAAGAACGGCCTTGCTGAGTTCGGCGCCGATAAATACGGCTACCGCAGCATTGTGGAAAATACCTGCCGGTGTGTTGCCATACTTGAAGCTGTATATCTTCTGCTTAAAAAGAAGAAAACTTCCCGTCAGTTCAGAATTATTGACGGGAAGAAAAAATTCGTAACTACTTCTGAAATCTATGAATTCTATTCAGGCAGGTTCGATCACTATAAAAGAGAACTGGTAGATATAAAGTAATATCTACCTCCACACTGAACCGTTGTCAGTGGTTCTGTCTCTGTCTTGACCACCGCCTCCGTTTTTGTTCATTTTCTGGTATGAATCATCTCTCCATTTTTTTGCTTCACTGTGGTTCGGATTGATCTGAAGCACCCTGTTGTAGTTTTCATATGCCTTGTCGAACTGTTTCATGTACCAGTAACAGCTTCCCATTGTGTACCATGCACTCTGGTAGTTAGGGTCAAGCTTTACTGCGGAGGAGAAGGCAGATATTGCATCATTATACTCCTTCTGTTTGAAATAGGCAAGGCCCAGGTTGTAGTAATTTATTGCGTTTTTGGAATTGTATTGTACCGCAAGTTTTGAATTCTTTTCTGCGTTTCTGTAGTCCTGGAGCTGGTAATATGCGATTGCTATTTCATTATATGCCTTGTCGCTGCGGGGGTTTACTCTCAGGGCCTTTTTGAGTGCATCAACTGAATCGTTGTATTTTTTCATATTATAGTATGTCTGCCCCACCAGTATCATGGCTTTTTCATACTGACTGTTTTCCCTTATGGCGTTTCTGCATGACTCAAGTGTCTGGTTCCATTTGTTCTGTTTGTAGTATGCAAGTGCAAGGGTGTAGTGATGCTGTGCTGTTCTTGGATCAGCTTCAACAGTACGCAACGCATACTCTTCTGAAAGTGGATAATTGCTCTGGTTGTAGTAAATAAGAGCAATTCCGTGCAGAGCAGGGGCGTGCTTGGGATTAACCTGGAGTATTCTTTTGTATTCTCTCAGTGCATCATCCTTCTTTCCGATTGTTGAATATGAGTGTGCCAGTGACCATCTGGCGATTATGAGCTCTGGATTTATTCTCAGGGCTTCAAGAATATATCTGTTTGAAGCCGTGCCGTCTTTCCCCATCTCCTTGTAGCCGTAGTTTTCAAGCTGGGCCTTGATCTGGAGTGTTTCAGCATCCTGCCTGTTGAGTTTGTAGGCATCATCAATTGTCTGTCTTGCCATTTTGAAATTTGAATTGTTAAGATATGCCATGCTCAGTGCCCGGTGGGTCTGGTATAGCTTGTCGCCGTACTTGACAGCCTTTTCTCCTTCATCAATGGCTTTGGAAAGATAGGGCTTCCAGTCGCCGTTTGCGTATTTGATCTGGTATCCCCAGAGGGCATTTACCTCTGCCATTCCTGCCCATGCAAGAGCATAATTTGAATCATACTGCAGGGCCTTTTTGTAATAGGCTATTGCTGTGGGATAGTTTTTAACGTCATACTGGGTCTGTTCTATTCTTCCTTTGATGTAATACTGGTAAGCGGTATAGTTTCCGGTTGAATTTGTGTAATCCTTGATGCTGTTCTGCCTGTTGTCTGTTGGAGCGCCGCTTATGGAGTCAGTAAGTTTCCTTGCAAGCTGTTCCTGAAGAGTGAATATGTCGTTAGGGTAGGCTCCATGAACACTCGCTGCTTTCAGAATCTTGCCGGAGCTGACATTCATGAATTTGGCTGTGAGCTGAATCTGGGTTCCGATTTTCATGAAATTTCCGTATATTATGTAATCTCCGTCCAGCTTATCCTTGGTGAGGGTTCTCAGTTTCTGGAGATCCGCAGTGTCGTCTGCGCCTACAGTCTGTTTGAACTGCATGCTCTCAAGGAGATGCCGTTTTACGCGGTTTGAGTCTATAATAATGAAATTATCAACAGTTGAAAGTGCTCCCGAGAGCGTCTCGCTTATCCCTACTTTCAGGGTATCCAGCTCCTCACTGGAGCCCTTATTCAGTTTGTCGAAGGGCATAACTACTATTTTATAACTGTCAGCCATTGCAAATGTCTGAAGCAGAAGTATGATCAGTATGGATTTTAAAATTACGATCATTTTTTTCATCATGATGCTCCATTAGTTTCTGTATTTATTGTGAATTATGGTATAAAGATAAGATAGTATGCTTTTTTTTTCTACTATTTTTTAGAACTAAACAGGCTTTGAAAAACTGTTATTTTAATTTGATTTTAAGTATATAATGTTTCTGCCAGGGCTAAAACAATTGACATTTTTATGAGAATTATATTTATATAAAGCATGAAAGGAATAGGAATTTTAAAAAACATCAGGCCGGTACTTTACATTCTCTCCGTAATGTGGATTGTCTTTATTCTGAGCCTGTTTTTTTCCGGGTTAAAGAATTACGGAATAATCCCGAGAGATATATCGGGCCTGAAGGGGATACTGTTCTCCCCCTTTCTGCATGAGGGGTTTTCACATATTGCCGCCAATACTGTCGGCTTAGCTGTTCTGGGATCTCTCCTGATCTATCTTGAGGGGAAAAGGTCTTCACTGATTCTGGTGGTTCTGGTTTTTTTAAGCGGTTCAGGGACCTGGCTCATAGGGAGGTCCGGTTCAATACATATTGGAGCAAGCGGGCTTATATATGGTATTTTGGGCTATCTTATTGTGGCCGGTATATTCAGAAAAGATATAAAATCCGTAATACTTTCAGTGGTGGTTTTTTTCCTCTACGGCGGAATGATCTTTGGAGTTCTGCCGGTTGACAGTTTTGTTTCATGGGAAGGACATCTTTGCGGCTTTCTGTCCGGAATAATTCTGGCGTGGTTCCTGACTAAAAAATAGACCCCTTTGTCCGCTTTTATTTTTGTCTGAAAACAGGACTGTACATTTTTTGTATTTTGAAAGTAAAAATTGGATTATTTGCTTGATAATACAGACGAGTAATTTTAAAATAAAAAAATTTTTTTAAATGATCAAGGAGGAGCGTTTTGAATTTCTATAAACTCTTCCCGTTATTAATAATCATCACAATATCAGTAGTCTTTGCTGTCGTTTCCTGCGACACAGATCCATGGAAACACGGTGGAAATCCTAAAAATACAGATACGGTAACCATAAAAAAAATAACCAGATATGGCAAACAGAAGGACGGCCTGTCTTCATACAAAGGCCAGGTCGGTGCTGTACGGATGTCTCATAGTGTCCATGAACATGCTGGTATGAAATGCGTTGACTGCCATCACAAGGAGAACAATCCTGAACGCATAAAGGAGTGTGCTGTCTGTCATTATGGAGATAAGGGTTATGACACAATGCATGGACTGTGCCTTGACTGCCACATAGCCAGGAAAAAGGGCCCGCAAAAATGTATGGAGTGCCATTGATTGCCAATGTTTTCCGTTGATGAAAGGATTCCTGTACTTGTCCTTGGAATAGGCAATATTCTTCAGGGTGATGACGGCATAGGGGTTCATATTGTAAATGAAATGATATCCAGAGGGGCAATTTCCGGAGATAATGTTGAGCTCATTGACGGAGGTACTGCAGGGATGGATTTGATTCCCGAAATGACCGGGAGAAAAAAAATTATTATAATAGATGCCTTGAAAACAGATGATAAACCGGGAAGTATTTACAGGTTTCCTGCAGATAGACTTTATGAAGATAGCGCCTCTTACTCTCTTCATGATGTGGGAGTCAAGAAAATTCTCGATATGCTTCATATCATGGGGGAGAATCCTGAAGTGCAGATTATTGGAATTGTTCCCGAAGATATCATTACTGTAAAAATAGGAATATCGGATTCGTTACTAAAAAATGTGGATAAAGCTGTTGAGCTTGTGATAGAGTCGGCAGTTTAAATAAAGGAGGACCTTATGGCAATGAACAGGCGTGAATTCTTGAAGATAATGGGGGGGACTACCGCAGCGCTTGCCTTCCCGGGAGTACTTCTTCAGGGCTGTAAAAAGGCCATTGAAAAAGCATCAGAGAGAACACAGGTTATCTGGATTATGGCACAGTCATGTTCAGGATGCTCAGTGTCTTTATTAAATAAACTTAATCCGGGCCTTGAATCTGTAATAACAGAGTATATCGGATTAAATTATCATCAGACTCTCATGGGCGGAACCGGGCACGTGGCCATACAGGTTCTGGAGGAAGCTGTAAAGAAAAAGAGAAAGGATTATGTCCTTGTCATTGAGGGATCAATTCCAACGAAAAATGAAAAATTCTGCACAATAGGCGAGGTTGACGGCCATCACGTGTCGGCAAGGCACTGGATTGAGGAACTCGGCAAAAACGCAAAGGCTGTAATTGCAGTGGGAAGTTGTGCAGCCTATGGCGGAATTCCTGCAGGGAAAAGCATGGTTACGGGAGAGAACCCCACCGGTGCAGTTTCAGCCTCTGAAATAATAAAGGATAAAACAATTATTAATGTTCCGGGCTGTCCTCCCCATCCTGACTGGATGATCGGGACAATCCTTCATCTTATTCTGAAGGGTATGCCTAAACTGGATGAGTATGGCCGGCCACTGCTTTATTTCGGCAAGACTGTACATGAAAAATGCGAGAGGCTTTTCTACTACAAAAGAGGAATTTTTGCCAAAGAATGGGGAGACAAGGGGTGTTTGTACGAGCTGGGCTGTCTGGGAATGGATTCATGCTGTGATATTCCCGAAAGGAGATGGAATAATGGAGTGAATACCTGTACGGAAAGCGGATCAGGGTGTATCGGATGTACAGAGAAGGTCTTTCCTGATTACGGCAAGAGAGGAATGTACCAGCATCTTCATGGAGACAGCAGAAAGGAGAATAATAACAGCAGCATTGCAGGAATTGCATCAGGTGGAGGTAAGTTAAATGGCTAAGGTTTATATAGATCCCATTACAAGGATTGAGGGTCACCTTTCAATCGAGATGGATGTTCAGGATGGCAAAGTAGTTGATGCAAAATGCCGCGGAGATATGTTCAGGGGATATGAGACTATTCTTCAGGGCAGAAATCCTGTTGATGCAAATCAGATAGTACAGAGAATATGCGGGGTATGCCCTATTTCTCATGGAATTTCATCGAGCAAATGTCTTGAAGATGCATTTGGAATCAAACCTAATAAAAACGGACGGGTTCTTAGAAACCTGATCCTTGCAGCAAATTTTATTCAGTCCCATATACTGCATTTTTATCACCTCAATGCCCTTGATTTCGTTGATATAACTGCAATTTTAAAATACAGGGGTTCCGATGAGGGAATGCTCAGAATAAAAAACTGGGCTGACAATGAACTGAAAGTTAAAAACGGGAGAATAGACCAGATAACAGCTGTGGGCCCTTTTCTCCCGCGATATGAGGGGAATTTTTATGTAAAGGATACGGATACAAACCTTGATCTTATTTCCGGTTATGTAAAGGCCCTCGATATCAGGCAGAAGACCCATCAGATGGTTGCTCTTTTTGGTGGGAGAGCTCCGCATGCCATCGGACTTGTCCCCGGAGGAATTACTACTGTCCCTACAAAGGACAGGATCAAAAAATTCAGAAAACTCCTTGGTGAAGCCGAAGATTTTATTAATGATGTCTGGAGTCATCACGTTGTTGCTGTTGCCAAAACATTTCCTGAATATTTTAAACTTGGGAAATATGAAAATTTTCTTTCCTACGGGGCTTTTGAACAGGATAATGAAAATAAAACCTTTACCTTTGACAGAGGGGCAGTGACCGGAGACAGAAAACTCGATTTTACAACAGAGGTCATTACAGAGAATGTCAGGTATGGAAAATACAGGGATGGTTCGGATCTTCATCCGTTTAAAGGTGAAACATTACCATCTCCGGACAAGAAGGATGGTTATACCTGGATCAAGGCTCCAAGATACAAAGACCTTCCAATGGAGGTTGGTCCCCTCGCCAGGGTTGTTATCGGATACATGAATGGAACAGGCGGCATCAAAGTTGAGCTTGACAAAGTTTTAAGGCAGTTCAATGCGGAACTGCCCACAGCCTATTCTGTTCTTGGAAGGCATGTTGCCCGTCTCATTGAGGGCAAGATTCTTGCAAAGGAAATGTATAAATGGCTCGATGAAGTAGAGGTTAACGGAAAGCCGAGAAACAGTTACACAATACCCGATGAGTCCAGGGGGGAGGGGCTTTGTGAAGCGCCAAGGGGAGCTCTCGGCCACTGGATAACAGTGAAGAACAAGACAATAGAGAACTATCAGTGTGTTGTTCCCACAACATGGTACTGCAGTCCAAAGGATGGAAAGGGGGTATACGGACCGGTTGAACAGGCCCTTATCGGTACACCCATTACAGATGTCAATAACCCCATTGAGGCAGCAAGGGTTGTGAGGTCATTTGACCCGTGTCTTGCGTGTGCCGTCCATGTGGTCGAAGGAGACAGGGAGATCGGAAATTTCAAGGTCTGCTGATGAATCAGTTTGTCAGATAATTGATATTTAAATTATAGTTTAATAAAGGGAGAGGATATCTGCATGGTGTCCTCTCCCTTTATGTATAAACCTGTCTGCATTATTTAAAAACTGTATCTGCTTAAACTGTTATTGTATTCCCGCTGAGAATAAAAAAACCTTCCGTACCAGGATGGTACGGAAGGTCATGGAAGCTCTTGCACTGATCTTAAGCGAATGAATTATTACTATCTGGGGATAAAACCAGCCTGTTTCACCATTTTCTGGCCTGTTCCTGAAAGAAGGTACTTCACAAATTTTGCTGTAGGTTTTGAGTAGTTATTCTCATTAACATACATATAAAGTCCCCTTGATATGGGATATTTTCCGGTTTTTCCGTTTTTCACAGTAGGAACAACATTATTTACATTGATTTTGTTTACAGTTTTGTTCAGGTAACCGAATCCAACATAACCGAGTGCTTTAGGGTTTTTGGATACAGTTGTAAGTACAGCACCGTTGGAAGCCTGAAGAAGTGCTCTTGGAGTAACATCCTGTTTGTGCATTACTTTTTCGTGCCATACTTCATATGTTCCTGAACTTGTATCTCTTGATACAACAACGATGTTTTCATCGCTTCCGCCAACTTCTTTCCAGTTTTTGATCTCTCCCTTGTAAATTGCCTTTAGCTGGTCAATTGTAAGGTTTTTAACTTTATTTGATTTATGAATAATTGGAACGATCATGTCATAGGCAACGGTAATTTCTTTTACTTTCATGCCCTTTTCTTTTGCTGCATCAAGTTCCTTTGATTTCATCTGTCTTGAAGCATTGGCAATGTCTGTACTTCCGTCAAGAAGAGCCTTAATTCCGTTTCCTGAACCGCTTCCTTCAATTGTGATTGAAATATCCTTGTTTTTCTTCATGAATTTTTCAGCAGCCTTCTGTGTTATTGGAAGAACTGTTGTTGATCCTTTTACAGTTACTCTTTCCTTGGCAAATGCTGAAACTGATGCAGAGAATATCAGTGCTGCAGAAACAGCAAGTATTCTTTTAAATCCTTCGTTCATCTTCTTCTCCTAATGTTTGTATATTGGATTAAAACTGCAGGATTATTTGACCATGAGTGTAAATAAAATATGAATAAATGGTGAAATATATGTTTGTTTTAAGATTGATGATTGACACAAGAGGCAATAACTCATGGTTTTAATCTGTTATGATGGAAAAGGGACTAAAATATTCAGGATACTGTGAACGTTGCGGAACCGTTCATTGTCTCATGGCCGGAGATTCCATTTTGCATGGGCAGGAGCTTTTCTCTGTTCTTGAAAAAACCGGAACACTTGTTCAGGGGGATGAAAATCCCCTTTACTCCACTGAAAATCTTTTCAATTCTGCCCGGGGGCAGATGTTCGGTGTCATGGCATGTATTGATGCTCATGGAAGTGAAAAAATTCTCAGGGCCTTTTCGGGTCAGTATAACGGCCTCTGGGAAGTTCCGGGATGGGTGAGTCCGGTCCTTGACTGCCGTGCGTTTTATGATATAACCTCTCCTGCAGACAGAAAAATAAAAGACCTTGGCCGGCTCATGGCAGATGAGAAGGATTCTGTTAAGAGGTCACAGCTCTCTTTGGAACGCAGAAACATGTCAAGGCGGCTCATGGAGGAGACACATTCACTCTATGTACTTAGAAACTTCAGGGGAGACGAAATGTTCCTCAGGGATGTTTACAGAAGGGGCAAAGGGATTCCCACGGGAACCGCTGACTGCTGCGGGCCTAAACTGCTTAACCATGCCGCAAGGAACGGACTCAGGCCCACGGGCATGTGTGAGTTTTATTTCGGAAAGGAGAACCTCTCGGGCACAAGGGAACACGGCAGGTTCTACTCATCATGCATTGAGAAGTGTGAGCCAATACTGGGGTTCATGCTCTGCGGGCTGGACAGCATATGAAAGATCTGAAAATATATTACCATGATGAAGACATGGTTGTGGTTGAAAAGCCCGGGGGCGAACTTTCAGTTCCGGGGAAGGGCGAATGGAAGGAGAGGTGCCTTCAGGCCAGAATAAGGGAAGCTTTTTCATTATGCATGGAGCATCCGTCGGTTCACCGTCTCGATATGTACACTTCCGGGCTCATGGTCTTTGCCATGAACAGTATGAGCCAGAGAAACCTTTCCATGCAGTTCCAGAACCGTTCTGTAAAAAAAGAGTATACGGCGCTTCTGGATGGAGTGCTTGGTGAAAGTTCCGGAGAGATTGAGCTTCCCTTCAGGCTCGATGTGAACAACCGGCCCAGGCAGATATACGATCCTGTGAACGGAAAGATGGGCAGAACTCTGTGGAAGCTTCTTGCTGTTGAGGGCAATTACAGCCGTGTCCTCTTTGAACCGCTCACGGGAAGGACTCACCAGCTCCGGCTGCATGCATCACATGAACTTGGACTGGGATGCCCCATTGTGGGGGACAGTTTCTACGGTACCGGCAATGACGGTGATGATATGTGCCTCCATGCTAGCAGGCTTGAATTCGACCACCCTTCGTCTGGAAGAAGAATGATTTTTATTTCTCCTGTCCCTTTTTAAGTGCGGGTTTAATTTCCTGCAGCCTGCTGTGGTGAGAATAAAGAAATTCTGCTTTTTGCCATCCATGGTGCATCCTGATATTAGTTCATTAGAGAATGTCATGCTGTATCCACTGTATTGTTTAACGGAGTACTTTTATATAAATAAAAATATCTTTCAAAAGCATATTAAAAAAGAAAATAATGAAACTGTTGATCTGCATAGTTTACCGGTTGAAAATTTCAAACTGCCCCGCTCCATAAAAATCCGCCCCACAGACAATAAAGTCTTGCCAACTGATCAGGAAACAGTAAATATACACGGTAACACCAAACCATTTAAAAAATAAATACAATGGAGTTATTGATATGTCCATACTAAAAAAAGAAGATATGTCTGTTGCGGAACTCAACATGGCTGCTGCAAAAAATGTTATAAAGATGACAGGAATCACAGGAAAAGACGGCTGGGATGGCTGGTCCATGAGGATCTTCAGTCTCGGTGTGGATGGTCATACCCCGATGCATTCGCATGACTGGCCGCACATCAATTATATAATCAGCGGCAAAGGAACCCTCTTTGTTGACGGGGAAGAACAGCCTGTAAAGCCGGGAGATACAGCCTATGTCAAAGGCGGTGAGGAACACCAGTTTAAAAACACCGGAACTGATGCGTTTTCTTTTATCTGTATTGTTCCGGAAGAGGGTGACAGATAAAATACCGGCAATGACGGTGATGGCATGTGCCTCCATGCAATCAGGCTTGAATTCGACCATCCATCATGCGGGAGGAGATTGATTTTTAATTCTCCCGTACTTTTTTGAAAGCGGGTTACAGTGATCAGAACAGGTGTTGTCTTTTGTGTGTCTTCAGGAAAAATTTCAGTCACTTCCGTGAAATGGAATGTAATTGAATTTTATCTCCGCATCGGCTATCTGCCTGTATATCTTTTTTGCGTTGCCTTCTTCTGTCAGTTCATATATGAAGTCTGAAAAAACCGGCCACATGAAAACCCATGCCGCAATTACGATGCTCTCAACGAAGAGGGTGTAGAGAAAACTTTCAGCTTTGATATATCTTGTGAGAACATATGAGAGGGATATGCACAGCAGCGCAAGTATCGTGTGAATGAACATTTTTTTCACTATCTTTCTGCGCCTCTTTTCAATGCGGTTTATTTCATATTCAAAGTAGTTGTCAATGGCTTTGTATACCTTCTCCTCCATGTCGCTGTTGTGTATGTCCTGGTGAATATCGAGTCTTATGAAAAATGGTTTTCCGTCCAGGTCTGATGCTGATTCATAGAGGTAATCTGCAAAATCATAGTCAAGATCTCTCTTGGCAAATGATGAGCTTCTGTCAAAGCTTATGAAAAGGTCACGGATGTTTCTTGTCCATATGGAAATGATATACCGGTCATCAGACTTTTCGTAACGTTCAAGCACCTTTTTGTGGTAATGAAAGCTGAACAGACCCATAAAGAACCTCCGGGACAAGGCTGAAAAGAGATGCGATGTTTATAAATTAATAATAATTCAGAATTTTATGAATATTAATTTTCATGAGCGGGAAAATTTTTTATTTTTATATTA
>QKCL01000021.1 GCA_003246895.1 Spirochaetota bacterium
AATATATAAATGAAGAATATTTTGCATATATTCGATCTGCATTCCATTCTAAATGGGATGTAACTCTGATATCAGCTGATATTGGGGAAAACATAATACCTGCGTTATTGGAAAATAATGCAAAAGATTTACTTACGAATCTTTTAGATATTATTTTGGATTATAAAGTATTGGAGAATAACACTATAAGTGAATATGTTTCTCTGGTTGATGGCTACTGGCTGAACGAAGCATTGCAACAGAATAAGATTTCAATTTGTAAACTCTGTGGTGAAAAAACAGCACACATTGCATTAGATAAGATAAAACAAATTATACACGAAGATGATAGTCAATTTAACACTATCTGGATACCTACAATTGAAGATCACTCTCAAACAAATTTCCCTGATCGATATGAATGTCAGATTGTTTATTTAGCACGTGATTGTTATCAGATATGTAAAGCAAGTGATATTTCAGAAAATATATCAGAATTAATTTTTGAAGAGCATTCTATTTTCAAAAGGCTCGCACTCCATATTATAAATTACCACTATAACGAACTATCTTCTATCTTCTGGAATTGGGCCAATAATCCTCTTGAGGTACCCTTAATTAAGCATGAACTCTACGAATTATTTAGAAATAATTGTAAATTTTTTAATCCAGAACAAATAGAACAAATAATAATGTGGATAGAGGAAAAAGATTATTATATTCCTGATGAGTATAAAGAAGATAATTTAATGACTGCAAAAATAAAAGCATACAGAAAAAAAGAATGGCTTTATGCTCTTTTGGGGGCTGATAATGAGAAAGTAAAATTACTATTTGATAAATATAATACTGTGAACCCAGAAGAACTTGAGCATCCGGGGTTCGATGTTTGGTTTGGTGGTGTTACTGATTTAGAAAGTCCAATAGAAGAAAAAGCTTTGTTATCAAAAAATACAAGCGAAATCATTGAATACCTTGATGATCTTGATGAAGAAAGCTTGGGATTACCTGCTCATTTTATAAGTGGTGCTTTGAGAAAATGTGTCTCTAAAAATCCTGGTAAGTTTACCGATTCTATAGATTCATATTTGAAAGTGAAACGTATTTATCAGTATGAACTATTATCAGGATTTTCTGAAGCATTAAGGTCTGAAAGAGAAATTGACTGGAAAGCTATTTTTATATTTATCAATGGTGTATTAAATTTAGATTATTTTTGGGAAGAAACTTTCCCTGAAAGAAGTTATAATTATAGAAATTTGATTATTTCACAAATTGCTGATTTAATTAACGATGGTACTCGTGATGATCAACATGCTTTTGATATCACTTTGTTGTCTGAAACAGAGAAAATTTTATTTTTACTATTAGAAAAATCTGAATCAAACTATCATGAAATTAACGATACAGTAACCTCTGTACTTAATTCAAACAGAGGTAAGATTTTTGCTGCATTTGTTAATTACTCTTTGAGAAATGCTCAATTAAATAAAAAAGATAATGAATATAAATGGATTGATTCTATTAAGTTTGAATTCACTAAGCGTCTAGACAAGAGTATCGAACCTTCAGTTGATTTTTCTGTCATAGTTGGTGAATTCTTACCAAATCTCTACTATTTGGATAAAGAATGGGTAATATCAAATCTAAACAAAATATTCCCTAAAGATAATATTGAATATTGGGAACCTGCTTTCACAGGTTACCTATTTTATTCTAAAAATGTTTATACCCATCTTTACAAACTACTTGCTGAAAATGGTCACTACGAAAAGGGGGTACTGATTAACTTTAAAGATGATCATGCTACTGATCGTATCGCTCAACATATCTGTGTTGCTTACCTGGAAGGCTGGGAAAAAATAGAAGATCTGGATAGCTTAATAAATAAGTTGTTAAATAGTAATAATAAAAAGCATTTATCTGCAGTAATAAACTTTTTTTGGAGACAAAGAGAAAAGGTAACGGAAAAAGTAAAAACTAGAATTAAACCTGTGTGGAAAGAACTATACAATCGTTTAAAAAATGAAGAAGAAAATGAAGATTATTTTAAGCTAATATCAGATACATATAGTTTTCTTGCACTTGTAGATAAAATAGACAAAGACGTTTTTGAATGGCTCCAATTATCAGCATCGCATATTAAAAGTAATTACAACTCATTGTCTTTTGTAAATCTGTTATTAAAACACGTAGAGCAAACACCTGAAGAAGTAACAGATTTATATTTAGAAGTATTAGAATCAGGATTTTATCCACAATATAAAGAAGAACAAATTTTAGAATTAATATCTAAAATTTACCAAAAGAATATAACTGATAAAGCTATAAAAATATGTAATTTATATTTAAACGATGGATTTGAGTTTATCCGACCAATACTTGATGAAATCAAAAGTAGTAAGGGGAATGCATAATGAACGAAGCCCAGACTAAACACGACCTCATTGAACCCGCTCTCCGCAATGCAGGCTGGGGCGTTGTCGAGGGCAGCCGTATCCGCCTTGAATTCCCCATTACCCAGGGCCGCCTCATCGGCCAGAACAGGCGTTCCAAGCCTCTATATGCTGACTACATCCTTGAATATAAGAATCGCAGAATTGGTGTTGTTGAGGCCAAGAAAAGAGATGCCTATTACACCGAGGGTGTGGGGCAGGCAAAGGACTATGCCCAGCGCCTTAATATAAGATATACCTATGCCACCAACGGTTTGCAGATCTATGGCATCGACATGGAAAATGGCACCGAAGGTGACATCGATAAATATCCCACACCGGACGAACTCTGGGAGATGACCTATCCCTCACCAGTAAATGCCATTCAGACTGACAGCGCAGCATGGCGTGAACGCCTCTTCTCAATCCCCTTTGAAGACCGAAGCGGTACATGGCAGCCCCGTTACTATCAGGAAAACGCCATTGCCAAAACTATTGAGGCTGTTGCAGACGGCAAGGACAGAATTCTTCTCACTCTGGCAACGGGAACAGGAAAAACCGCAATTGCATTTCAGATAGCATGGAAACTATTTCACGCAAAGTGGAACCTGAAGCGTGACGGTAAGCGCAGCCCCCGCATACTCTTTCTTGCAGACCGTAACATTCTGGCAAATCAGGCTTATAATGCTTTCAACGCATTTGAAGAGGATGCTCTGGTGCGTATTGCTCCTGACGAGATACGAAAGAAAGGCAGGGTGCCTAAAAACGGCAGTATCTTCTTCACAATATTTCAGACATTCATGACCAGTCCGAAGCAGGAAGATGGTGATGATGAATATTCTAAAGTAGCTGATGATAGTTCTCAGTACAGTGCGGATAAATTCAATTTCGGACAGTACCCCCGTGACTTTTTCGACTTTATCATAATAGATGAGTGCCACCGGGGCGGTGCAAACGATGAAAGTGCATGGCGTGCTATCATGGAATACTTCAGCCCAGCAGTGCAGCTGGGGCTAACTGCAACGCCTAAGCGTGATGTAAACAAGGATACATACGAGTATTTCGGCAAGCCCGTATATATCTATTCATTAAAAGAAGGTATTAACGACGGTTTTCTTACTCCTTTCAGGGTAAAGGAAATCTCCACCACCGGTGATAAATATAGATATACAGACGATGATATAGTTCTGCAGGGTAAAATTGAAAAGGACAGGGAATACACTCTGGACGAGCAGAACCGTATTATTGAACTCATGGACATCGAGCGTTACCGTGTCCAGACATTCATGAAAGAGATGAACCAGAAACAGAAGAGTATTGTGTTCTGTGCCACTCAGGTGCATGCTGCAGCTGTGCGTGATCTCATAAACCAGTTCGCAGACAGCAAGAATCCCGATTACTGTCACAGGGTAACGGCAGATGACGGTGCCATTGGCGAGCAGCATCTCCGTGACTTTCAGAACAATGAAAAGATTATACCTACAGTTTTGACCACTTCACAGAAACTCAGTACAGGTGTGGATGCACCCGAAATACGAAATATTGTACTGCTTCGTACTGTAAAGTCCATGGTTGAATTCAAGCAGATTGTGGGGCGGGGTACCCGTCTCTTTGACGGCAAGGATTACTTTACCATTTATGATTTTGTAAATGCCCATGAACATTTTAATGATGATGACTGGGACGGGGAACCTGTTGACCCGGAAATCTGTTCAAGATGTGGTCAGTATCCATGTGTATGCCCACCAAAGGTATGCAAGGTTTGCGGCAAGAGGCCATGCATCTGCGAAAAAGAAGATCCGAAACCATGTACGGTATGCGGGAATGTCCCCTGTGTTTGCGAGAAGCCCCCTAAAGAGATTATCAGGGTTAAGCTTTCAGACAATAAAGTCAGAGAACTTGATTCCATGGTTAAGACAAGTTTTTACGATCCATCGGGTAAGCCCATATCTGCGGAACAGTTTATTAAACAGCTATTTGGAGATCTACCTGTTTTTTTTAAGAGTGAAGAGGAACTGCGTAAACTCTGGTGTCTGCCAACTACACGGAAGAAACTTCTTGAAGAACTTAACGAGAAAGGTTATACAAATGCACAGCTTGAGGATCTGACAAATCTGGTTCATGGAGAGGAGAGCGACCTCTTTGATGTTCTAAGCTATGTTGCATATCATAAAGAAATGGTTCCAAGACTTGAAAGGGCTGACAGGGCAAAGATTCACCTTGATTCATACAACAAGAACCAGCAGGAGTTCCTGAATTTTGTATTATCACAATATGTCAGTGAGGGTGTATCAGAACTGGATGATGGCAAGCTGCCAGAAATTTTGGGATTGAAATATCATGCCATTGCCGATGCCAAGGCAAAACTCGGCGAGATTAAATCCATACGGGAAATATTCATAGGCTTTCAGGAATTTCTATATGAGAATACCGTTGCGTGATGATAATTGCTGTGGGACGTATAATTTAATATGAATGAGTACATAACATTAATATCTACGATCTCTGCGGCCATAGTTGCTGCCGGAGCTACCATCCTTGGTGTTTGGCTGAATAACCGTTCTAACGAGCGGAGACTTCAGGCGACGCTTCAACATGATAAGGAGCTAAAAGATAAAGAGTTTCTAAGAGAGAAACTTGAAGAACTTCATGAGGTATTTGCTGATTATATAAATTTGGTAGTCCTGTTTGCAGATTCATTCACTAAAGTAATTCGGGGGGAATTGTCTTTTCATGATGTCGTCAAAACGGATGTCAGTCCTGTTTATGATGTATTGTATTCAACAAGTAAGGAAGCAAGAAGAGTGATCTTGCTGATAAATCTGTATTTCCCAAATCTTCAAGAAGAATTTGATAGCATAAGGAAGACGATAAAGGAGTTTGATGGTATTGTTGAAAGGTATGAGCATGACTATCCAGACAATGATGAAACCAGGGATTCAAATAAATTTGTCGAATTGAGTGAAAGCATTGGTGCTATGGCTGATGTCTTTGATAAGAAGATGTTAGATATTAAAATATGATTAAATCTAATAACAAGAATGAAAATCTGTTCTTTATCCGTATACTCGAATGGGCTGATGGAAGGGACTACTTTTATTTTGAAGATATTAAAAATGAAATTGAAATGAATGAGTTTCAATCAGGTATGCTTGCAAGAGAGATACATACTGGAAGGTTATTCGGGCATAATTGTCCGAATGTTCACTTGGCAACTCGTAGTGAGAATAAGGTCAAGCTCTAGATGACAATAGATGATAAATTCCGTTTGCTGGATTATATAGAATTGCATGAAGCAAGGCGGTCTTCAATAGTCGCTACATGGTTTGCTGCAGCCGCTCTTGTAGTTTCTGTCGTTGTTGGAGCAGTATCGATTTATCTACAAGTAAAGGGGTAACATCCTGAAAAGTTATAGTTGTGCAAAGAACATAGTCTATGTCTAAAACAATAAACAGCATAATCCAAACCCTCCAGTCTAAAACCGACTTCCCAAACGTAACAAATCAGTATTCAGATGCCTGCGAATACTGTTCCATTACACGAAATAATCTTAATCTTTATTTGCAGTATATGCAGAAGATAAAACCCAAATATATACTGGTGGGCGAGGCACCCGGCTATAACGGATGCAGGCTAACCGGTGTGCCATTTACCTCTGAATACATTATTCATAACGGCACGCCCGGATTTGATATATTTTCAGGGAAGTATATGACAAGGGAGACAGATAAGAAACAGAAAGAACCATCCGCAACAATAGTTTGGGATGTTCTGGGTAAATGCGGAATACTGCCCCTTATCTGGAACGCCTTTCCATTTCATCCACACGAACCCGGTGATATAAATTCAAACCGGAAAACTGATAAAAATGAACAGGAATTTGGTCTGGGAATACTAAGAGATATAATTTCATTATTCAAAACAGAAACTGTCATTGCCGTGGGTAATGTCTCATATAAGTTGATGTCAGATAATTCAATAGATTGCCTCAAGGTAAGGCATCCCGCAAATGGAGGGAAGAGGGAATTTGAAAAAGGTCTTCTTGATATTCTGAAATAACTGATTGAATCAAAATGTATCGATTTCACCACACGTAGGGAATGCAGATCTGCATTCCCTACGTGTGCTGGTACTGGATGTATCCCGGTACACCAGGGCGGTGATTGCTCCTCCATCCTCTAACCAATCTGTGTAAATCCGGATCTTTTATCTGTGTGCATACTTCGGCTTTGCTCAGCACAAGTCTGTGGTGATCTTTTATAGGGAACGGACACAACCGTTCCGTACACAACCCCCTCCGGGGGATGACCGTCATCTCGATACACTGACTTCGTCAGCACTCGATGACCGGTCTGAGAGGCACGGTTGCCGGATGATGACCGGGTTGTGTGAGAAGCACGGTTGCCGAGTGTTCATCACGAAGTGATGAATGTATCGAGGCAATCGAGGCATAGTGCCGGGGGCTGACACGAGCCGATGACCGGCCGAGGCGCATAACCCCTCCATCCAAACACAAAAAAAAATACAGTTAAGGATAAAGTTTTCACTTTCCAGTGTCGAAGAACGTATAAAATACAGCAAAAAAGTGCACATGTTTGCAGTGCAGGGATCGGTATATGAACAAAATAATATACGGCGCATTGGGCGCCTTTATAGTCATGCTTCTTCTTTTCAGCACAGTACTCTGGTTCAAATACAAAAACGTCACAGCAATACCGCCGGCTAAAATAGAGGTCCTCACCAGCAGGCTTACGGGAACTGGAAAACTGATCCTTGCGGAGGAACTGGTCTATCAGGAATACATAAAGCGTTTCAAGAAAGGCCTGGTCAGCGCGGAGGTGCTCTTCAGGTGGCTCACTACATTTCAGTACATGGTAGACCTGCAGTCCCCGGACTTCTCCCTCACCAGAAAGAGCAATACACTTGTACTGACATGTCCTGTGCCTGAACTCAATGACCCCTCCATTGACATAAAGACATACCGTCCCGGAATCGTGCTCGAGGGCAGCATCTGGATAAATGAGGCAAAGCTCATAAATGATGAGATGGCAAATTTCAGGGACCAGTCACGTAAGGCGGGTTTAAAACTTCTGCAGAACAAGAGAATCATCAAACTTTGTACAAGCCAGCTGAAACTGGCGGTTCTTAAAACCGCGGCTGCACTGCAGATTCAGGTGGACGATGTTGAGGTCAAATTCAGGTCGCCTGAAGAGGCAAATGATAAGGCAAATGATAAGGGTTAGGGCAGGAGAGTGCGTGAAAGAAAATTACAGCGTCTGCAGAATTATGATTATTCAAAGGCTGGAATGTATTTTATAACAATAAATGTTAAAGACCGTGTATCTCTTTTCGGCAGAATAAATAATGGGTCTGTGGAATTAAATGAAATGGGGCAGATCGCGTTCCGATGCTGGCAGGAAATTCCGGATCATTTTTCCGCGGCAAACATTGATGAATTTATTATTATGCCTGACCATGTTCACGGTATTGTTGAAATCATTCCCGTGGGGAACGGTTATTCTCCTGTGGGGAACGCAGATCTGCGTTCCCTACGGTGGGACCGGACAAAAATGACAATACCAAAAATAATTCACGGATATAAATCATCGGTAACCAGAACAATCAATATGGAATGCAATACAAATTTCACGTGGCAGAAATCATTCCATGACCGCATTATCAGAAATGAAAAGGAACTATGTTCCATTCGGCAATATATAAAAAACAACCCTGTAATTGCGGCAATCCTGTAATATATGGCGCAGAACCGTCCATGGGAGCCTGTGTATTAACATAAAAAAATGCAGAAAACGGTTTATAGGTGCAAAAAAAGACTTGATTATGCCCTTTATGCATGAGTAAAAAATAAACTGCCGTTGGTATGGTTTCAATGGCCGGAGTCCTGCAGGGCTGCCTGCCCTGATTTTATCACTGAGACATTTATTGAGGATGAAAGTATTCTTCAATTTAATCTGCTTTTGCAGAGGTCTTTGAAGATTTAAAATAATGGAGACAATATAACATTGTTATAATACTGAAATATATGAAATTGTTTAAAACAGATAATACAGATAAAAAGATGAAAATTTCAGGCATCATTTCAGGAATCTGTCTGATAATGCTGATCACGTCATGCGGCGGTGATATTGTGGGCACTGCACAGAATTACAGTGAAAACCAGCCCCCTGAAATACAGGATTTAACAACTGATCTCAGGGAGGGTGATGTTCTTGAACCACAGATGACTGTGACGCTTTCTGTGAAGGCGGCAGACCCGGAGAATGATGATCTCAGATATACATTCACTTCCGAAGACGGAAGTTTCTTTGACCAGAAAAATACTGAGGGCATTGAAAGTATTAAATTCATAGTGGGCAGCAGAATCGTTCCAAATCAGAGTGTGTCTGTCTCGGTTTCTGTAACGGACGGTCATCTGAACTCCGCCAAAAAGTCCTTTGTCATCGGCACAGCAAAGGACGGGCCCACAGTCCTCTTTCACGGTGAAATTCCATCCATGATGAAGGTGGATGAGAAAAAGAAAATTACCTTCAGTGTAACCGGAACCGGTCTCTATCAGATTCAGATGCTTCCGGGGGGAGATACATCTTTCCCTGTATGGGACCCGGGCCTGCCCCAGCGGCTCTGTTATGCCGGTGAGCGGATTAATGTATTCATTGAGGGATCCTCTCATAATGATTCACATAATGGCATTATACCTGAAAATGCCTCTGCAGTAAAAATAAGGATGTCCGGGGGCGGGAGAAGAATTGCCGTGCTTTTTAGGGACGGTTTCGATGAAGTTGCCTCCAATTCCTTTGTATTGAGGGAGGACAGCACTCCGCCCCACATGCATGAAATATCTCCCCCGGAACTGAATGTGACAAAATATATTTCTACGGAATCCTTTATGGTAAACATCAGGTCCCGGGACAATTCGGATGACGGAGGTACAGGCTCAGGATCTGTACGTATAAGCTATACAACTAACGGTGATGAGCCTGATTTCAGGGGGAAGGGTAATGTTGTCGCCATGACAGATGAGGGGAACGGCCTCTATGGAGCATCCTTCCCTGTCGGGGGAACTGCCCTTGGAGTATTCCGGCTCAAATACAGGTTCATTGATGAATACGGGAACATGAGCCCGGTGCTGATCGGGAACTATCAGATAGCTGTCAATCTTGACCCGCCGTCTGCTGTGGTGCTGGCCTTTGAAAATGTATCGGAAAGAACATTGGACGTGAAATGGACCAATCCTTCTGATGTTGATTTTGAGAAAATACATCTGTCATGGCAGGGGGGAGGAGAGTCCGGTTCAGCGGATATTTCCGGTTCCCCGGGTTCACGGAAGGTTTATCATGTTACAGGTTTGAAGGAGGGTGTGGAGTACACCTTCACTGCAGAGAGTTATGATACCTCGGGATTTCATTCAGGTTCTTCGGCCCGAAGATCAACTCTGACTCTTCCTCCATCTGCTGTGGTGCTGGCCTTTGATAATGTAACGGAAAGAACACTTGATGTGAAATGGACAAACCCTTCGGCATCAGATTTTGCCAGAGTACATCTTTCATGGCAGGGTGGAGGGGACTCCGGTTCAACAGATGTCTACGGTTCTCCGGGTTCTCCGGGAGTATATCATGTAACAGGTTTGAAGGAGGGTGTGGAGTACACCTTCACAGCTGAAAGTTATGACACCTCGGGATTTCATTCAGGTTCTTCGGCCCGAAGATCAACACTGACTCTTCCTCCATCTGCTGTAATTCTGGCCTTTGATAATGTAACGGAAAGAACACTTGATGTTAAGTGGACCAACCCTTCGGCGTCAGATTTTGCCAGAGTACATCTGTCATGGCAGGGAGGAGGGGACTCCGGTTCAACGGATGTCTACGGTTCTCCGGGTTCTCCGGGAGTATACCATGTCACAGGCCTCAAGGAGGGGGTGGAGTACACCTTCACAGCTGAAAGTTATGACACCTCGGGATTTCATTCAGGTTCTTCGGCCCGAAGATCAACACTGACTCTTCCTCCCTCTGCTGTAATTCTGGCCTTTGATAATGTAACGGAAAGAACACTTGATGTGAAATGGACAAACCCTTCGGCATCAGATTTTGCCAGAGTACATCTGTCATGGCAGGGTGGAGGGGACTCCGGTTCAGCCGATATCTACGGTTCTCCGGGTTCTCCGGGAGTATATCATGTAACAGGACTCAAGGAGGGTGTTGAGTACATCTTTACAGCTGAAAGTTATGATACATCGGGATTTTATTCCATTTCATCGGACAGAATAACCATGCCGAGCATCCCTCCCTCTGCAGTGGTACTGGCCTTTGAAAATGTAACGGACACAACACTTGATGTGAAATGGACAAACCCTTCGGAGTCTGATTTTGTGAGGGTACATCTTTCATGGCAGGGTGGAGGTGAATCCGGTTCGGCCGATGTCTACGGTTCCCCGGGTTCTCCGGGGGCATACCATGTGACAGGTTTGAAGGAGGGGGTGGAGTACACCTTCACGGCTGAGAGTTATGATGCATTGGGGCTCCATTCCGATTCATCGGGCAGAATAACCATGCAGAGTATCCCTCCCTCTGCAGTGGTACTGGCCTTTGAAAATGTAACGGACACAACACTTGATGTGAAATGGACAAATCCTTCGGAGTCTGATTTTGTGAGGGTACATCTTTCATGGCAGGGGGGAGGAGAGTCCGGTTCGGCCGATGTTTCCGGTTCTCCGGGGTCGGCGGGGGCATACCATGTCACAGGGCTCAGGGAGGGTGTGGAATACACATTCACTGCCGTGAGTTATGATGGTAGGGGCAATTATTCTGGTGACTCAGTATCAGCAGTGAAAACCGAGCTGATCCCTCCGGGAAAGGTGGGCATTGTCATAAACAGTATCACATCCTCTTCTGTCACTGTCAGGTATACTCCTCCCAATGACACGGATTTTGACCATATGGATATTGTTTTTGACGGAAACAGAAGAACAGAAAGTGCCGGTTTTTCGGATTCATACGGCGGGCTTAATCCCGATGCGTCATATATAATAACCGCAACTGCCTATGATAAAGCGGGTACGGCATCAGAAGTAAAGACAGCGGTTATCCGTACTCCTCCGGCAACATTAACCGCTGTCCTTGTTTCCGGTGAAGCCGGCCTGCTGTCCATAGATCCCAATGATACAGGAAAATGCTATATCCTTGCAGGCGATATTACCCTGAGCCCTGAGTTTCCAGGAATCGGGGATAAAGACAATACATTCAAGGGGGTCTTCTATGGAGGGGGCCATTCAGTCAAAGGCCTTGTTCAGAGCAGCGGTACGAAGGATTACTCCGGCTTCTTCGGCTTCATTGAAGGAGCACTCGTAAAGGATCTGGTTATTGAGAATCCCTATATTGACGGTGATGACTGTACCGGTGCTGTTGCTGGTTATGCCAGGGATTCAGAAATCTCCAACTGTACTGTTATTCTTGCAGGCACAGACTCATCTATTAAAGGGAGCAGTTTTACAGGGGGTATTGTCGGTACGGCACTGAGTTGTGATATAAAAGGATGCAGAGTCGAAGCAACGGGGGGTGCAAAAATAACAGGACGAAGCGGCTCTGTGGGAGGGATCATGGGCAGTTTTATAAAAAATATAAACTATGACCCCGGGAGTATTTCAGATTGTACTGTTTCAGCCTCCATTGAAAGTCTGGCATCGGGAAAAACCGGCGGTATAGCAGGGTCTATGCTGAATACACTGAACCAGAGTATAGTCTCCATAAGGGGGTGCAGTTTTACAGGTTCCGTAAGGTCCGTTAATACCTCCTATGCAGGGGGGATTGCCGGTGAATCGACATTTGTATCAATATTGAACTGTACTGCAAACGGTGAAATTTCAGCAGAAAATTACGCCGGTGGTATCGTGGGGTATATGTCAGGGGAGAGCGGTACTGAAATATTTAATTGTGCCTTTAAAGGGGGAACAGTTCTTTCAGGCAATTCCCTATCTGGCGGTATTGCAGGCCATTGTGAAGGGGCCGATGCAGGAAACAGAATGGTCATAAAGAAGTCATATTCTCTGGGCACTGTTTCGGCCTCAGGTACCGCGGTTGGCGGAATCACAGGTGAAGGTCTGTATTTAACAATAGATAACTGCTACAGCCTTGCCGGCCTTTCGGGAACTGAAAAGATAGGCGGTATTTCCGGTTCAGGAACGAATGTGGCCATGAAGTATTCATACTTTGCAGGCACCATAAGTGCAGGGGGCTCAGCCTTTATTGATGCGGTACTTGGGGAGAATATTTCAGGATCAACGGCTTCGTCTGTTTATTACAACGGGGCATTAACAGCATATTCACTGACAGGTGTGACTTCTCTCTCTTTCGCGGAAATGAACGGCTCTAATACCCTCATGAACGGCCTGAATCAGAACCTTTCAAATGGGGGAGATGTGACCTGGACAAGAAACGGAGGTTTCCCGTACTTTCAGTAGCATGAATGAGTTCCTGATTCATTCGTGATCAAATGGGAGGAGAGCACATTCAGTAGGGAACAGTCGCGACAGTTCCCTACTGAATATGCTGCTCACTGGGTACATGCATCATGTCCGTTCTCTCATCTATGACCTTGATTCTCTTCCATGTACCCCGGTTAAACCGAAGGAATATGGCTCCTCCAAGACATACTACAAATCCGATAAAAAATATCCATACTGTCATGGGAGACGCATGGATAAACTTGATGAGAACCAGTGCCCCCATGGCCATGATCCAGTGGAGTATGACAGAGATGTACATGACGAATTTTGTGTCACCTGCACCTCTGAGTGCTCCTCCGAATACCAGCTGTGTAACGTCAGCGGCAGTGTATACTGCCGCAAGGCGTACCATACCCGCTGCAAGGGCGGTCAGTTCCGCCTCATTGCCGCTGAGTCCCCTGCTGAAGAATGAGACCAGTACCTCGGCTCCGACGATAAAGACAAGCATCATCACAAAGGCATAGGCGTACCCTGTTTTCAGGGCAAGGAATGCGGCTTTCCTTGCTCCTTCAATATTCCCTGCGCCCATCTGCTGCGCTGTCATGGCTGTAACTGCAATGCCGAGTCCAAGCATTGGAATAAAGGCAATCATGTCATAGTTGAAGGTTATTGTCACTGCCGCTGCCACATCTTCACTTATGGAGTGCATTAGCTGGAGAAAAAGGTTAAAGGCAAAGACATTCAGAAAAAGTTCAGCACCAGAGGGCAGCCCGAATCTGAGGAGTTTCTTCATGATTGTACTGCTGTAGTTCCATATGCGGCCATTTCTGTGCTCCCTGTAGATCCTGTGGCGCATGTAGGAGATCAAGAGTATGAGCGCGATAAAAAAGCTCCCGCCTATGGTTCCAAGTGCCGCACCGGCAAGGCCAAGTGCAGGGAAGCCCAGTTTCCCGAAAATGAGGATATAGTTCAGGGGGACATTGACAATCATCCCCGCTATATTTGCAGTCATTACTATGCGGGTTTCGCCAATGCCGAGGAAAAAACCGGCCAGTGCATTTCTAATAAGCATGAAAATTGACCCTGCCATTAGTATGGAGAAGTACTGGTATTCAAGGGTTATCTGGTTTTCCGTATGCCCTGCTGTAATGAAGATGTATTTAACTGCCGGTACAAGAAGAAATATTAATGGGTAAAATGCAATGGAGAGGTAAATACCCTGAGTGGTTGACTGAAGGCACTGCTTTTCACGTCCCGCGCCGAAATACTGGCCTGCCAGTGCATTTGTGTATCCGATTATGCCTATAAAAAAGGAGTTAAAGGCAAAGGCAGACAGGCCTCCGCTCATTGCTGCCGAAATATGATTTTTTCCAAGCCACGACAGAAAGAGGCGGTCCGAAAACATCATGATGGTTTCGGAAGCCTGTGATATGATCATGGGTAGTGCAATGTTTAACAGCAGTTTCAGGTCAGGTTCAGGTAGTCTGGTTCTTTTCATTGTGCCTCTGGGTATGTTCCCGTTCATTACAATGAGAAGATTTTACTGCAATTACCTGCAAGTATTTTATTTATGAAAGGGCAAAAAATCCCCATAGGGAACGCAGATCTGCGTTCCCTGCGGGGATTGCGTTCCATACGGGGGAACGGGCCGGAATTACCTTTGACAAATTTGATTATCTCTATCATTATAAACCGGACTTGCAGCAAATAGAGGGAATATATTCAGATGAATGAATTCATAAAAAAAATAGATGAACTGCAGAAACAGATAAATGAAATGCGTCCTCTTGCCAGAGAGACCGTTTTGTCTCTCAGGGACTATTACAAGATCGGACTCACGTGGTCAAGTAATGCAATAGAGGGCAATACTCTTACCGAAACCGAAACGAAGGTTGTTCTTGAAGATGGTCTCACTGTGGGGGGAAAACCTCTTCGTGACTATCTTGAAGCGCAGGGGCATGGCGATGCCTATGCCTATATGATTTCTCTTGCTAAGGGAAATGAAATTACCGAAGCCGATATTCTGAAGCTGCACCGCCTCTTCTTCGTGAAAATTGATGAGGAGAATGCCGGAGTATATCGGAAAAACAGGGTTTTTATTTCCGGATCGACTCATGCTTTGCCTGTTCCGGAGAAAGTCCCCGGATTGATGAAAGAATTTATTAATGGGCTTAAAGATCCAGGGCGAAAAGAACACCCGGTTATCACAGCTGCGAAGGCGCATCTTGATTTTGTATTTATCCATCCATTTATCGACGGCAACGGAAGGGTGGCCAGACTTCTGATGAATCTGATTCTTCTGCAGGAGGGATATAATATTGCACTGATTCCTCCGGTTCTGAGGGGAGAGTACATATCTTCGATAGAGGCGGCATATGAAAACAGCAGTGATTTCTTAACCCTCATGTGCCGCTGTGTCTATGAAACGCAAAAAGATTATTTGAGAATGCTGAAAGAATGACCTGTATATTCCCTTTAACATAAAATTTATCTCTCCGGAACATTATAATTCTTGAAAATTACCCATGAAATCTTTTATGTTGAATAAATGAAACGTAAACCCTTTAATTCGTCAGTGAAATAAAACAGAATAAGGATATCAGCAATGCTGATAAAAGAATAACACATGAGCCAGGCACTTGAAAATTTACTCAATCTCCTTAACCTTGAAAGAATAGAACAGGGAATCTTCCGGGGGGAGAGCGAACACATAGGCCTTCCTCAGGTCTACGGCGGGCAGGTTATCGGGCAGGCTCTCTCCGCCGCGCGTTATACAGTAACTGAAGAAAGAACGGTCCATTCATTCCACAGTTATTTCCTTCACCCCGGTGATCCAGAGAAGCCCATTATCTATGATGTTGAGAATCTCCGTGACGGAAAGAGTTTCAGCACACGCCGTGTCAAGGCTATTCAGTACGGCCGGCCCATATTTTATCTTACGGCCTCATACCATGGCCAGGAATCTGGATTTGAACATCAGAATGAAATGCCCATGGTTCCTGATCCTGAAAGCCTGAAATCTGAAAAGGAACTCTGGTGCAGAATGGCGGACTACATGCCTGAGAAACTCTACAGCACACTCTGCGCGGATAAGGCAATTGAAGTACGGCCGGTACATGTTGTTGATCCGCTTAAGCCGGAAAAAATAGAACCGAAACAGTATGTCTGGATCAGGGCCAATGGTGAATTGCCGGATAACCAGCTCATTCACCAGTACCTGCTGGGCTATGCCTCGGACTGGGGATTCATAACCACGTCGCTCCATCCCCATGGCATAACTCTCATAAGTCCAGGGCTCCAGATTGCCACCATTGACCATTCAATCTGGTTTCACCGTCCTTTTCGAATGGACGACTGGCTGCTCTTTTCAATAGAGAGTCCCAATGCCGGCAACTCGCGCGGTCTTGTCCGTGGGGAGGTCTTTAACCGTCAGGGAGTTCTCGTTGCAACTGCAGTACAGGAGGGCCTCATCAGGTACCATAAACCCTGATCATAATGTCCGGATATTGTTCCTGATAGAGCCTCTATGAAATAAAACCTGCCCCGGTGAATACAGGCAGACTTCACCGGAACAGGTGGGGAACGTTATTTCAGAAAAAGATGCTGGCGTGGAGGTACAGTCCCCAGAAAAATTCTATACGGGTGGCTTCAATGTCCACATTAGACCCTGACGGTGCAGTGTAGATGTTCCCGTAGGCATTATCCCTGTATTCGATGTCTTTCTTCAGTTCCGCGTTCTGAAGCATCAGTTTTGAATAGTACATGCCGTAGTCAAACCCTCCGGCTATTTTCACATGGCTGAGAATGTACTGGAGGGAGATGTTTCCGGAACTGGAAACCGCCATTGAGAATGTGTTTGCGGAAAAAGGCTTTTTATCCTTTATCTCAAAGTACTCGCTTTCAGGATAGTAATAACCGACTATGTTTACCGGTATATGGAATCCCAGGTAGAAATTTGAGCCGAGCGGATACAGTGTCTTCATGCCGAAAAACAAGCTCATCATCCGGTTTTCCATGAACATGAGTATGTCACCGTCAATGTAGTTGTATTTTATCTTCATTTCAGAGGGGGCGTCGTATTTCACATATTTTCCCCCTATTTCCAGAATAGTATACCTTGACTGTATTTCAACCTTTGCCTCGTATTCTGTATACTCTGTAAACCATGATGTTTTGTCTCCATCAGCAAGCTGAAGTGAGCTTCCGTCACGCATGTAGTAGTAAACAGGATACAGGGTAGAGGACATGAGGGGCTTGAATCCCTTTGATTCGATGGAACTGTCGAACTCCCTTTTGAGGATATTGAACTGGAGGGAGACGTTCCCGAATTTGAGTCCGCTCAGGTACCGGAGCTGCTTTGCATTTTTATCCTCTGTGTCGGTTTCATTATCGCCGCTGCTGAATTCACCGGGCAGGGAGAACCTGTCGGAGAAATAGTCAAGGCCCATGGACACTATGAAAAAGTTTGTCCTGAAGCCGTATTTTTTAAGAGTGTAGGGGGTCGCCTCATGCCTGAACCTTATGCCTGAAGTGGGGACATCTGAACCTGAGCTGAAGGTGTCGACAAGTCCATTAATACTCATCATTTTCCAGTTATAATAGCCGTAGCCGCCATATGCGTAGACCAGTGCTGAACTTTCAGGGTAGAAAAGCCCGCCTTTTGGTTCTTCACCATGAACCGGAGAGAATGGATAGACAGTGAAAAATGTAATGATCACAGCAAGGGTTGAAAATATTTTTTTTAAAGAAGACCGGTTATTCATAACAGCCTCCCTGTGCAGGGAAATAATTGTGATGATCAGGCTGTAATATAAATCAGTGACCGGCAAAAGGCAACAATTATTTGAAGCGGCACGGGGGATTATTTTGATATGCAGGAGAGTCCATCTTCGTAAGAGAGTCAGGTTCCGGTTGCCTGCCGGCTCTTTTTTTTTAGTAAAAAACCAATGTTTTTTTCTGACGCTTTACTTTTCCTGAATATTCAGTATATTATATATCAAGAAGAGGGAAACCTCTCCGTGTAATTGCTGCTCCAGATAAGCAGCGGTGTATCACATGCCATAAGCCGCAGATCCGGTGGAAGTCTATCTCACCTGCATGGATTTGCGGCTTATGTGTGTAATGGGGACCGCTGCAGTGGAAACTTCAAGAGACTTCATCGTACCTGCTCCTTAATGGATCTGTTTTATCTTTTCAGGCAAGGGAATAATTATGAAAAGAAATCTCCTCTTGGGGGCCTGATTATTTTTATTCTGTCCATGTCCATGATTATCTTTAAGGGAAGGTTCAGGGTAATCTGATGACCCTGATCTCAAGGGGGCATGTAAAATGAGAAAAATAATTGTGACAATATCAGCAGGTTTTTATTATGGTCACTGAATCACAGAATGGGGGAATGTATTTGAACCGGCTGAAGCGGCATATATATAACACTATCCCGGTTCAGGCAGCCGTAATCCTTGTCCTTGTGATTATGGGTACCGCCATGGGCCGCAGCGTAAATTCCATGGCTGTGACCCTGCAGAAGGGGCAGGCTCTTTATCCCCTTGAGGCGCATTATTCCCTCTTTGTAGACAGGTCAGGCTCCCAGACTGTTAACGATGTATCCGGGCAGGTCATGGACAACAGATTTATACCCTCTTCCGGCAGGGCCCTGAATCTCGGTGTAACCAAAAGTACAGCATGGGTCCGTTTTACCCTGCGCAACAATGATGACGTAAAGCGGATTATGGTGCTTAAACTGGGTACTTCCACCATTGATCACGCCGTTCTCCATTCTCCTCTTAAAGGCGGCACCTTCTCTGCCAGACAGGGAGGGCAGCTTCAGGATTCCCGGGGGCGGGATTATTATTACCGCCTGCCATGTTTCACTATAGATATTGCTCCTCATCAGGAGAAGACCCTTTATCTTGAAATGAAGACCTCTGCCATTCTTGAAACAAGCCTTACCCTGGAGAGCAGGGAGTCCTTCGTTAAGGGGCTTCCGGAAGAATACATGCTTCTCGGATTCTTCTATGCGGCCTTTCTTGTGGCCATTGCCTATAACCTTTTTCTCTATGTTTCCCTGCGCGACCTGAGCCGTCTCCTCTATGTTCTCTATGCATCCGTGTTCTGTATAATGTGGTTTTATCTGGACGGGCTCTGGCATCAGTTCGGTTTCCCCACTGGTGTGGTGGATATACTTACCGGTACGCGTATGGCCAACGCCGGTACACTGATGTTCATGGTCCTCTTTGCCTGCAGCTTCTTCGACTGCAGACGGCGGACTCCTAAACTCAATAAGGTACTCATGACAATAGCCGGGGTGAGCGCTGTGAATGTGGTTATGGTTAACTTTCTGCCACTGGCGCAGTATAAGGCTCCGCTCCGCCTTGCATGGCTGGTCTCTATTCCAACGGTGATGTTTACTGGTGTTTATTTCTGGAGGAGAGGCCTGCTCCGTGCCCGGTACTTTGTTGTGGCATGGATCATGGTCCTGGTTGGTGCGGCCCTGTTCATGGGGCACATGTACCTGAACCTGTTTCCGGAAAGTTTTGCTGTCCGCTACAGCTGGCGTATCGCATCTGTCATGGAGATAATTCTCCTGAGCCTGGCTCTTGCTGACCGTATAAACGAACTGGCCAGGGAAAAGGAACTGGCCCAGACCCGTGCTCTTGAAGCGGAGCATAAACTCACACTTGGACTTGAGTCACAGGTTGCAGAGCGCACACGTGAACTGCTGGAGGCGAATTCGAAACTGGAACGAATGTCAAATGTTGATGATCTGACCGGACTGTTCAACCGCCGTTACTTTGACTACTCCCTGAAAAAGGAATGGAGCCTCATGAAACGCACCGGTAATCACCTCTGTCTGGTCATGGTGGATGTGGACTATTTCAAGGAATACAATGACTCCAACGGGCACCAGGCTGGGGATAGATGTCTTCAGTCCGTTGGGGAAAGCCTTTCCTCCTGTGCCGGCCGGGCATCCGATATCTGCGCACGTTACGGTGGCGAGGAGTTCGCGTTAATTCTGCCTGCAACAGATGAGTCCGGTGGAAGAATGATTGCAGAAGCAGTGCGCATGCACATTGCGAATAAAGAGATTCCGCATTCCGGAGAAAGGGGTGTGGTCACCGCAAGTTTCGGCGTGGCATCAGTTGTTCCGGGTGATGATACATCGCCGGAGATGCTGCTTAAACAGGCGGATGCGGCCCTGTATCAGAGCAAGAGTGACGGGAGAAACAGGGTAACGGTCGGGTGACTATTTCACAGGGCTCTTCTTCTCTCCAATAATTACAGGCGTCAGCATGTTTATGGCCTCTTTCTCTGTTGTGAGTATGTAGTTCTTCCTTCCGTCCATTTCAATGCGTACCAAAAAGCCCTCTGAATCGAGCCATAAACCTGCAGGGCTAATGCTTTCGCCCCTGAGGATAAATTTTCTGCAGTCATATGATTTGCCGTTAACTGTAAATGTGCTGTTTCCACTGAATGCCAGCTCATGGTTCCTTGACAGCTCAGGCCCGCCCATGGAAAGTGAGGTGAACCTGAAGGGGGCAGGATTCCTGATTGTGTGTAAATTTCTTGTTATGTCGAAGCAGACCGGTTCAAAAACAGAGTCTGTGGGGATGGCCAGTTTTTCAGCCTCATAGCCATTTGCCTTTATGAGCAGGTCGCTGCCTTTCAGTTCAGCTGTGTAGTTCATGTTTTCTTCTGCATTTCCCGCGTTTTTGATATACAGGGGTGTCCGGTAGAGGTTGTTCTTTGCTAATACCTCGCTCTTCATCGTTATTGTCTGGTTATTATAGATTATGTTCCAGTCAAATGTGAACCGGATATTGCCGGTTTTCGGGTCTGGTTCAGAAACACGTTCATGATAATAACCGATTTTCACGCCGTTAAGAATGTAGTGATACCAGTATTCCTTTCCGGTTTTTTCAGGTTCGCCGGCATAAAGATGCGGTGAAAACAGTATGGTAAAACAGACGAGAAGTGTTCCGGTAACAAGGGAATATTTAGGGAGTTTTAAAAACGAAGAAGTGAATTTCATGAAATGCCTCCAGTCAGGCAGCAGTGCCGGTGATTGAATGTCAGATTCTTATGCAAGGATGTTCTAACCGTAATTTTATTTCAAGCGATACTTGTATGCTGTTGATTTTTTATTCCCGGGAGGTAGTTGCTGTGGAAGTTTTATGGTCTGTAGTCTGATGAAAAAGAACAAATATGTGTTTTCATAAATGTAATTGGATTGACTTACGGCTATACATATTTTAATATCTGTCAATTTAAAGAGGATGGTAATCTCATGAAATGCAGATTTAAGTATATTCTTTATCTCATGGTGTTTGTGCTTATAACCGCATGCGGAAGTAGTATGGTGAGAGATCATATAGTTGCAAAAGCGGGTGAAGTTAAAATAGGCGGAGATTTTCTCCTCCATGACAACCCACGGAAGGGTGACTATGCTGTCTATAAAGTATCAAGGGTAGAGACTGTTGGAACCAAAAACCCCACTATTATTAAAACTGAATCCATTGAACGGTATGAAGTGCTTTCTGTATCGAAAGATCAGACAGTGGTGAGCGTCAAAAAAAGATTCACTAAAGCTGACAGTTATACTGAACGGGGCAGGCTTCTTCAGTATTTTCCCGAAAGGGATATTTACATGAAAACCGGGGAAGATGAAGAGATCTACTACCTCCTTCCGGGAGGGAAGATAGAGAAGGTCATCCTTGTGAACAGGGATAATGGAGTAACAAAGGAGTATGAGAAGGCAAAGCCCGGGCTCGAAGGGTTCATGAAATACTCAGATCCGGAAGCCGCTTCCGGGATTTCCACGGCAGCAGGAAAATTCTTTGTAAGTAAAGTTACATGCAGGTATCCGATTCTTACGATGAAGAAATTTGACGACAGTAAAGTCAGGGGATACTGGCTGAAAAAAGGTCAGGCAGATATAGTCACATTCGTATCACCGAACGTTAAATTCAGAAAGGTCAGGTCGGAGATAAAGTCTGAGTACGACCGCCTTGTTGACATGGTTATCGCAAATACAAACGGCACATGGTTTCCGAAAAAGGCAACAGGTCACCGTTTAACTGAAACTACTGAAGAGCTCATTGAACAGGGGACAAAATAATATATAACAGGCCGGGAACAAGCGGATCAGCCTCTTGAGTGGTCTGCTTCTCCCGGGGATTTGAAAATGTCTCACATCTCTCGCTGCTTTACAGGGCACACTTGGGAACTCTCCTTCTAAATTAACAAAAACAGCATCTGCCATATATGTATGGGCTTTATCGTCAATTAATCTGAGCCCTGGAGCAAAGCATCTTTTTCATGTAATGGTAAATAGTTCTAACAAGGACCTGCTCTAGAGCGGTTTGCTCAGCGCAATTACATTCTTTGTCAGTGAAGTGTTGACATGACCGGGGTAAGAAAGTACTATAAACCTGCAGGGAGAATGCATTCTCTCCATGAAGTAAAAAACAGAATTTGGTTAATACACTGAATTATCAGGGAGGAATTACTTACAATGAAAAAACTCGGATTTGGTTTAATGAGACTGCCGGTGAGGGATCGGAATGATCAGGGCAATATAGACATGGAAGAGTTAAACAGAATGGTTGATGCCTTTCTTGAAAAAGGTTTTACCTATTTTGACACTGCATATATGTACCATATGAATAAAAGTGAAACCGCCATAAGGGAGGCCCTTGTAAAGAGGCACCCCCGTGACAGTTTTACTCTGGCCACAAAGCTTCCCACCATGTTTCTGAAAAATGAAGGGGACCAGGAGAGGATATTTCAGGAACAGCTGGAAAAGTGCGGCGTGGACTTTTTTGACTATTATCTCCTCCATAACCTTGGAGCGGAAAACTATGAAACTGCAAAGAGGCTGGGGAGTTTTGATTTTGTGAAGGCCTTGAAAGCCCAGGGTAAGATCAGGACAATGGGTTTCTCCTATCACGATAATGCCGAGCTTCTGGACAGAATTCTCACGGAACATCCTGAAACTGAATTTGTTCAGCTTCAGATAAACTATCTGGACTGGGACAGCAGTTCCATCCAGTCAGGGAAATGCCATGGAGTCGCCAGAAAACATAATGTCCCTGTCATTGTAATGGAACCGGTCAAGGGGGGCAATCTTGCCGATGTGCCTGAAGAGGCTGAAAAGCTTTTTAAGGATTATGCGGAGGAGATGTCTGTTCCGTCCTGGGCACTGCGCTTTGCCGCAAGTCATGAAGGTGTCATGATGGTATTGAGCGGCATGTCCAGTATGGATCAGCTTAAAGACAACATGTCGTTCATGTCGGATTTTAAACCGCTTGCCGGTGAGGAGCTGGAAATAGTTAAGAAAGCCGCGGAAATTATCAGGGCCAGAACCGCTGTACCCTGTACAGGGTGCGGATACTGTGTTAAAGGATGCCCGAAAAATATTGCAATACCTGAATACTTCTCCCTCTATAACAACATGAAGAGGTCGAAGTATGCACCCTTTCATGTGCAGTCAGTGTATTATGCAAATATAGCAAAAACACACGGCAAGGCATCGGACTGTATTGAGTGCGGTAAATGTGAAAGCCACTGTCCACAGCATATTGAAATAATAAAGCATCTGAAGGATGTTGCTGCGGCATTTGAGGCGCAGTAGTGGTAAGGATAAAGTGAGAAGGTGAAAGATTAAAAATGAATAGAGAGCAGCTTACTGAGCTTTTACAGCAGGTTAAAAATGATAAAATAGAAGTTTCTGATGCTCTGGAAAAACTGAAGAACCTTAACTATGAGGATCTGGGGTATGCCAGGGTGGATCATCACCGTGAGCTGAGAAGCGGTTTCCCCGAAGTGATTTACAGTCCCGGAAAGAGCCTGGACCAGATTAAGGGGATTGTCCGTAACATGCTTGAGAGACAGAACGGAAACATTCTGGCCTCCCGTGCTGACCGGGACGTATATGAGGCGATCAGAAGTGTGTCTGACGATGCGGTATATTATGAGGCCGCAAGGTCAGTTGTTGTCAGGAGGGTTCCCTTTGAAACAACTGAAAGCTATATTCTTGTAGTTACGGCCGGAACATCTGATATTCCCGTTGCAGAAGAGGCTGCGGTCACAGCGGAAGTCATGGGTAACCGGGTTGAACGTCTCTTCGATGTGGGGGTTGCAGGCATCCACCGCCTCCTTGACCGGATGGATGTAATATCAGAGGCAAAGGTCATAGTTGTTGTGGCTGGTATGGAGGGGGCTCTGGCATCAGTTGTGGGCGGACTCACGGACAAGCCTGTAATTGCGGTGCCCACCAGTGTCGGGTACGGGGCGAATTTCGGCGGAATATCGGCTCTCCTTGGAATGCTCACATCATGTTCCAGCGGGATAGGTGTTGTAAATATTGACAACGGTTTCGGCGCCGCATCCATGGCATCGAAGATCAATAAACTTTAAGGAAGTGATATGAAGGTATTGTATTTTGACTGTTTTTCCGGAATCAGCGGCGACATGGTTCTGGGCGCGTTTATAGACCTCGGGGTGGACCCCGAATACCTGAAGGGGGAGCTTGGAAAACTGAACCTCACGGGTTTCTCTCTGCATTATGAAAAGACCAACAGTTACGGTATCGGAGGTACTTCTTTTGATGTGGTTCTTGAGGGAGATCATCATGCCCACCATCATGATCACAGTCATAAACAGTGCCATGTGAACGATAGTCACTCCCATGTAGAAGAAGGACATCATCATGAGCATAACCATGAGGAAAAAGGTCACTCCCGTCATCCCCACCGGAGTTACAGGGACATAAAAAAAATAATTCTTGATTCATCACTTTCAGAAAACGTGAAGAAAACATCCATTGCCATTTTTGACCGGGTGGCCCGGGCGGAAGCAAAGGTCCATGGAGTGTCTGTAGATGATGTTCATTTTCATGAGGTGGGTGCTCTTGATTCAATAGTCGATATAGTGGGGGCGGCAATATGTTATCACGTTATTGCGGCCGATGCTGTATACTCCTCCGCTGTGAATGTTGGCAGGGGATTTGTGAAATGCGCACATGGAGTGCTGCCTGTGCCTGCGCCGGCAACAGCAGAAATATTTTCAGAGACGGATTTTTCGATCTATTCAAGGAATATTGAAGGAGAGGCGGCAACGCCAACAGGCGCGGCAATTATTGCTGAACTTGGAAAGTTCTCTCCAGAAATGCCTGACCTTGTTCCTGAAAAAACAGGTTACGGTTTCGGCAAACGTGACTTCGGCACCCTCAATGCGCTGCGCATATTCATTGGGCAGAGAGAAAATAACGCTACATCTGTTGCAGTAATTGAAACAAATATAGATGACATGACAGGTGAGGGTTTCGGATATGTCATGGAACTGCTTTTCAGCGCAGGGGCTCTTGATGTTTTTTATTCTCCCATATACATGAAAAAGAACAGGCCCGCATATAAACTGACTGTCATTGCCGAAGTTTCATCTGCTGAAGATATAGAGAAACTCATTCTGAAAGAAACTTCCGCAATAGGATTGAGAAGGGTTACTGCTTCGAGAAAATGTATGGACCGTAGTATAGAAACCCGCTCTACAGATCTCGGTGAGGTGAGGGTCAAGGTCTGCAGCATGGGGGATGTCCGTAAGGAAACACTTGAGTATGAGGATGTGAAAAGGATTGCCCTTGAAAAGGGTATGGCATTTAACGATACTGTGAAAATGCTGGAGAAGAAGATAAATAGTTAATCTCCTCTGTAGTCATTGGATGAAACATTTCCTGTTCCTGATTTCAGGAGTATTCATCAATAGCTGCCGCAGACTTTTCGGACAATTAATCTTGATCCGGAATTACTTTTTCTTTATTATAAACTGATGAATCGAATAAAAGGAAATCTTATGAAGAAACTGGTATTTTTTGTATTGGCTATTTCGTTATCCATTTTTATTCTCAAAACAGGAAACAGCCTGCTCCTGGCAGAGTCTGCGGAGTTGACATACCCGCTTCTCAGCAGCTCTGAATGGGGAACAGAAGATTTTAACCATGGTCTCCACATCAGCTTTAATGATGGTGATAAGACATATACTAAATCCATGCAGGGTCCGGGTGGAGAAGCCTGTTCCGGACCCTATGAATTGAAAAAGGGTAAGCTTTACCTCCTTAAACCAAAGGAGGGTGTAATAAAAAAGAACGGTGTTGTCTGTAAACCCATGGAATGCACATTCAAAATCAGCAGTACCTCATTGTATCATACACACAACCTGAGATGCGGAAAGGATGAATCTTACTGGCTTTCACTTAAGAAACTACCTGCAGGGACTAAACGTTATATTGGGAAAATCCCGGTTGTTACCATGGGATACAAAACCGGTACAGTTAAATATAACATGAAAATGAGACTAGGGCCCTCTGTCAGTCATGGAGTCAATAAGTGCAGTATTTTTACACATGATGGAGGTGGTAAAACAAAAAAAGCTGACCTGCTCCAAAAGGGTGATTTTGTCCATGTAATAGCAAGGACAGTGGAAGAATCAAAGGTCGGCAAGTATAATGGATACTGGTATTATGTTGATCTAGGACTTTATGATAAAGAGACCATGTCATGTGAAAAAGACAAGGCCTGGCTTTACGGCCCATTAATTGAACTGGAATAAAACAGTCTGAATAACTTTATGAACTATGAAAATAGTTTTTTCATAGTTCATCTCTGCTGCGTTATTGTCTGTCTGTACCCTGTTTATGAATAATACTCTTTTCTCTCCCACCTGGACAGAAGGCTGTATGCACAGGGCACCACAAACAGTGTGAGGAGAGTGGAAAATGTCATTCCTCCAAGTACTGCAACTGCCATTGGTATTCTTGTTTCCGCCCCGGGCCCAAGAGCCATGGCAGGCGGAATTGATGCTGCTATGGTGGAAAGGGTTGTCATGAGTATGGGCCTTAGTCTGATGGGGCATGCAGTGAGCAGGGCGTCCTTCACCCCCATTCCTTCGCGTTCCCTGACCTGATTTGTGAACTCCACAAGTAATATTGAGTTTTTCTTTACGAGCCCCATGAGAAGAATGAGACCGATGAAACTGAATATGTTTATGGACTGGCCGAATACATAGAGTGCTGCAATTGCTCCCGAAAAACTGAATGGGAGTGACAGCAGAATTATGAAAGGGTGCAGGTATGAGTTGAACTGGCTTGCCAGAATCATGTATGAAACAACTATACCCACGACAAGGGCAAATATGAGACTGTCGAAAGACTCGCTTGTTGTCTTTGCGCTTCCTGTAATTTCAGCATAGTACCCTTCAGGCAGGGTTTCCCTTGCCAGTTTCAGTGCCGCATCAACAGCCTCAAGCTGAGAATAGCCTGGCGCAGGGTTAGCGTAGACTGTTATTGCCCTTTCTCTGTTGAGTCTGCTTATTGAAAGGAGAGACAGTTCCTTTTTCATTTTCACAACATCTGAAAGTTTTACAAGCTCGCCGCGGTTGTTTCTAACGTAGAGTCTGTTGATGTCACTCTCTGTTCTCCTCTCATCATCCTTGAGCCTGATCCTGATATCGTACCTGTGGCCGTTTTCAGTAAATTTGCCTATTTTTTTTCCGCCAATGAGGGCGCTTATGGTGTTTCCTATTGACGCCATGCTCACTCCGCGTTTTTCAGCTTCAATCCTGTCCGGGATAATATGTATTTCCGGCTGTCCTATATCGTAGTTCGAATCTATATCAACGACTTTGCCGCTCTTCTTCATCTTTTCTTCAATTGCGGCGCAGTATTCTGTCAGCTTTTTCCAGTCCCTGCCCTTAACGACAAATTCAACTGGATAACCCCTTGATGATGTGAGTCCCCTTAGTTTGACTGTTCTCACAGAAACCTTCATCTCCCTGGAAATCTTTTTGATATTCGGCCTAAGGGAGTTTATAAGTTCATTCTGGTTCAGGGACCTTCCTTTCTTCTTGTTGATGGGGCGTTTGTCCGGATCATGCATGGAACATATTATTATTCCAAGATTTGCAACACCGCCTGATCCTCCTCCTCCAACGGCTACATACTGGCGCGCTATCTCCTTCCTTGTGGCAAGGTATGCTTCAACCTTTTTCATCGCTGAATTTGTGTATTCAAGTGAAGAACCTGACGGCATTCTTATGCTCAGTATAAATATGCCCTGATCCTGGTCCGGGACAAATTCCTTCTTTATGGGTTTTATGAGAAGTGCAAGGAGTGCAAAAAGTACAAGCGACAATGCAATGACTTTCATTCTGTTCTGCAGCGCAGCTGCGAGGAGCCTGCTGTAGAAACCTGCAAGTTTTGAAAAGTAACGGTTTACAACTCCGGCAATCTTTCCCTCTGATCTTGATTCTCTCATAAATCTGGAACATCTCATTGGGGTAAGTGTCAGTGCCTCGACAAGGGAAAGCAGTACCGCAACAGTTATTGCTATACCGAACTGCAGGAAATACTTTCCGATTACACCTGACATGAATGCAACTGGAAGAAAAATGGCAACAACAGCAAGTGTCGCCGCAAGCGCGGCAAATGTAATCTCCTTCGCTCCCTTGCGTGATGCCTCGACCCGGTTTTCGCCGAGTTCCATGTGGCGGCTGATGTTCTCCATTACCATGATTGCATCATCCACAACAATTCCTATGGCAAGGGTAAGTGCAAGGAGTGTGAATGTGTTCAGTGTGAATCCGAAGAAATAGAGAAACAGAAATGTTCCCATGAGGGATGTTGGCACTGCCAGTATGATATTGAATGTGGAAGTCCATGACCCGAGAAAAATAAAGCAGACAAATCCTGTGAGAATTGTAGAAAGCAGTATTGTAAATATAAGTTCGTCATTTGATTCTTTTATGTAATTTGTCCAGTTGTGGGATATGTTTAACTCATACCCCTTTGGGAGTATCTTCTTTATTTCTTCGGCTCTCTTTATGCTCTCATCAACGATTTGTATGGCGTTTGCTCCCCTCTGTTTGAATATACCGATACCTATGGATGCTTTCTGGTTGAATCTCGAAATCCGTTTTATCTCGTCGAGGCCGTCTTCTATGTTTGCAACGTCTCTGAGCAGTATTTTCCTGTATACAGGAGTGCCCCCCCTTGCTGTAACAGGTATCTGCCCCATTGATTCAACGGACATTGTTTCCCCAATGGACCGTATTACGATCTCCTGCTTCCCTGTATCAAGATTGCCGCCGGGTATTTCAACATGCTCACGGCCTATTGCGTTTATGACATCGTCAACGGTGAGTTCATATTTCTGAAGCCGTTTCCTGTCCACCCATATTCTGATGTTCCTGTCCACATATCCGTAGAGTCTTACTTCTCCCACTCCAGCTACTGTCTGAAATCTGTCCTTGATATGATTTTTCACGAATAGCATCTGTTCTTTCAGAGGTGCTGTGGAAGATAGCGTAAAAATAATCAGAGAACTGTCTTCGGGGTTCTTCTTGGAGATTATGGGAGGATCAATATCGTCCGGGAGCATGCCCTGAATTCTTGAAAGCTTTGACTGTATCTCCTGCACTGCCACGTCAACATCCCTGTCAAGTGAAAGCTCAACTGTTATGCTCGCCGCTCCCTGCCTGGCCGATGAACTTATCTGTGTTACACCCTCAACGCTGATTACGGCCTCTTCAACAAGGTCAATTACATCTGTTTCCACAATTTCCGGGGAAGCCCCTTCATAGGAGATGTCGATTGTTACAAGGGGCAGGTCAACGTCAGGCATCTGCGATACCCCCAGTCTGCTGTATGAAATCCATCCGAAGAGAATCAGGCCCAGCATGA
>QKCL01000035.1 GCA_003246895.1 Spirochaetota bacterium
AAAATGGCCATAAATAATGAACAGAATCAATACCGATAAACTTCGAATAGGAAACCGGGAATTTTCATCACGGCTCTTTGTTGGAACTGGAAAATTTTCATCAAATAAAATTCTCGCAAAAGCCATAGAATCGTCAGGAACTGAAATGGTAACAGTTGCCCTTCGCAGGGTAGACCTTGACAATCATGAAGATGAAATGCTTGAAACAGTAGTAAAAAATGACAATATTCAGCTTCTTCCAAATACAAGCGGAGCAAGAGACTGCGACGAAGCAGTGAGACTTGCCCGTCTGTCGAGAGCAATGGGATGCGGTTCCTGGGTAAAACTCGAAGTAACTCCGGACCCGAGATATCTTCTCCCGGACCCCATAGAAACACTGAAAGCCACAGAAATTCTTGTAAAAGAGGGTTTTACTGTATTACCATACATAAATGCAGACCCAATACTTGCAAAACGCCTTGAAGAGGCCGGCTCGGCAACTGTAATGCCCCTTGGTGCCCCCATAGGATCAAACAGGGGACTTCAGACTCTGGAAAACATCAAAATCATTATTGATATGTCAAATATACCCGTTGTGGTTGACGCAGGCATCGGAACTCCTTCCCATGCTGCACAGGCCATTGAAATTGGAGCGGATGCAGTCCTTGTAAATACTGCAATAGCAGTTGCGGCTGACCCTGAAAAAATGGCTCTTGCATTTCGGCTTGCTGTTGAGTCCGCCATGCTTTCCCGTGAAGCAGGTCCTGGAGAAAAAAGGGAACAGGCAAATGCATCAAGCCCTCTTACAGGATTTCTAAGATAGATGTTCAGTGAAATACTCCAGAACATAGTCTGGGATGAGACAGCTCAAAAAATATACTCATGCAGCCGGGAGGATGTCAAACAGGCCCTGAACAGGACATCACTCACTCAGGAAGACATTGCCTGTCTCCTTTCTCCGGCAGCTGATCCTTTTCTTGAAGACATGGCACGGAAATCCTGTTCAATAACCAGAATGCGTTTTGGAAATACAATTCAGATGTATACGCCAATATACATTTCAAACTTCTGCACAAATGCCTGTGTATACTGCGGTTTTAATGTTCAGAACAAAACCCCCAGGAAAACGCTCTCTCATGAAGAGATAGTAAAAGAATTTACCCATATCTACAACATGGGCTTCCGGCATATAATTATCCTCACAGGAGAGGATAGAAATGCGGTTTCTCCGGAAAAACTCGCTGAAATATCAAAAAAAATGCACAGCAGGTTCTCCTCCTTAACGATTGAAGTTTACCCAATGTCTATTGACGAATACAGACTTTTGATGGATTCAGGAATAGACGGCCTTACGGTATATCAGGAAACCTATAACAGGGAAGTCTATGGGGACCTGCATCCTTCAGGCAGGAAAAGGGATTTCACCTGGCGTCTTGATACACCTGACCGCGGAGCAGTTGCGGGGATGAGAAAACTCGGCATAGGTGCACTACTCGGTTTTACAGACTGGAGAGTTGAATCGTACTTCACTCTCCTCCATGCAATGTACCTTACAAAAAAATACTGGAAATCACATGTTCAGATTTCATTCCCCCGCCTGCGCGAAGCGGAAGGAAGCTACAAACCGCACTGCATTGTATCCGACAGAGACCTTACTCATCTCATATGCGCGGCAAGAATTCTACTGAATGATGCCGGCATAGTTTTATCAACGAGAGAGCCCATGGATCTCAGAAACAATCTGGCGCCGCTGGGTGTTACAAGCATGAGTTCAGGTTCGAAAACAGATCCGGGCGGACACACTGGTTCGACTAAAGAAAGCAAACAGTTTGAAATAATGGATCCACGTGAACCATGGGAACTTTCGGAATACCTGAAGACAATCGGCCTTGAACCGGTCTGGAAGGACTGGGACAGGGAATTTATATTATAAACAAACAGTTTAAATAAAAAAATACGGAGCGTAATCAATGACTGGAATAGCAATAACCGTTATTGGAGGACTCGGACTTTTTCTCTTCGGAATGAAAGTAATGAGCGAAGGACTGCAGTTTGCTGCGGGAGATAAGCTAAAAAACATCCTCTGGAAAGCCACGAACAACAGAATAAAGGGGGTGCTGACTGGATTCGGAATTACTGCAATAATACAATCCTCAAGTGCCACTACCGTAATGCTTGTCAGTTTTGTCAGCGCCGGATTAATAAACCTCTTTCAGGCAACCGGTATAATCCTGGGAGCAAATATTGGAACCACAATTACGGGATGGATTGTTGCAATAGTCGGATTCAAGATTAAAATCCAGGCATTTGCACTTCCCGCAATCGGCATCGGTTACTTTATAAGGTTTTTAAACAATGAGAAATTCAAGAACTGGGGGGATGTCCTGCTGGGCTTCGGTATTCTTTTCCTGGGGCTCTCCATCATGAGTGACTCAGTCAAGGAACTCAGAGGATCTGAAACAATAATGAATTTCATGTCCACCTATAAGGCATCGGGAATTTTTTCCACTATCGTTGTTGTAATGATTGGTACCGTCATAACAATGATTGTTCAGTCTTCAAGCGCTACCATGGCAATGACCATGACCCTTGCGGTCGCAGGAATTATAGACTTTTATACAGCGGCAGCACTTATTCTGGGCGAAAACATAGGAACAACCATCACTGCAAATCTTGCAGCCATGGGCTCATCGGTTGAAGCAAGACGAACTGCAAGAGTCCATCTCCTCTTTAACATTTTTGGAGTTATATGGGTTCTCATTATATTCCGGCACTTTTTCATCCCGTTTGTTGACTACATGATACCCGGGAATCCGTTTTCCGATGACCCTGCGGTACGAAGCAAAGCAATAGCAGACCACATGGCTGCGTTCCATACCACATTCAACATTATAAACACACTGCTGTTTCTGCCATTTATAAAGTATCTTGCAAAAGCTGCTGAAAAACTCGTACCTGGAAAAATTGAAACAGGCTCAGAACTTCACCTGAAATACATATCAACATCCATTGTGTCCACTCCTTCAATCAACATAAATCAGGCAAGACTGGAAGTAAAAAGAATGCTTGAAATAGCCTCGGAAATGTATGACCTTACAATAGATCTCATGCATAATCCGGAAAAGAAAATGGGCAAAAGTGTTGAAAAAATTCTCACAATGGAAAACCACACCGACCTTCTGGAAAAGGAAATTTCCTCGTTCCTTGCCAAGGTATCAAGAGGAAATCTTTCTGAAGATCAGAGCAATGAGATATCGGTTCTTCTCCAGAAAGTTAATGAGATAGAAAGCATAGCTGACCAGTGTGAATCTCTCATGAAACTGTTAAGAAGAAAGTATGACAAGGATCTTGACTTCTCTGAAAGCGGAATTAAGGACATAGAGGAAATTTCCGCGAAGGTACGCAAATTTCTTGATCTCATAATGAAACATTCCATGGATGAAAATGTGAACATCATGCCTGAAGCGGAAGTTCTTGAAAACCGTATCGATGAAATGAGAAGGGAACTTCGCAAGCATCACATAAAGCGACTGAATACAGAAAAGTGCAGTGTAGATTCCGGCCTGGTCTTTATAGACATGCTGACCAGTTTTGAAAAAATAGGTGACCATGCTTACAATATAGCAGAGGGAATCTCAGGTTTAAGATACTACTGATAATCATAAAAAACCCCGGCACAGACCGGGGTTTTTTATATGTAAAAATTGCTGCTTTAAAACAGAGCAGTGGTTGAAACACTTATATTTTTTATTGTCTCATCCTCACCCTTTATCTCTCCGTCTCCGTTTCTGTCCTCGAATGTTACCAGATATTTAAAGTCAAGACTCGCACCGCCGCCGAGTTTAATGCCCAGGACTCCTCCGATGAGTGTACTTTCTGTCTTCCATTTGAATTCACTTACATCGTTCTGCACATAGAATCCCTTAGCCTTTGAGATCATTGGAACCATATCGGTATTTAGTTCAACCTCTCCTCTCAGAGACTTTGTAACATTTTCATCATCAGTTCCGGCACCGGTACGCAAATTCTGATATGTCCCCTTGGCCCTTATGAGATTAAAAAAGTTAAGCTTCATGCCTGCATAAAATCCCTTTGTGGCGATTGCATTATCCAACTGCTGTTTTTTTGTGACAACATAAAGGTCCGTACCGTCGCTAACATACTTAGCCCTTTCAAGATCATAGGTATCATTATAGTATCCGAAAATAAAGTTATCGGAATTCTGCTTGTATTCGGCATAGAGTGTGAGAAAATTTCCAAGCTGAAGATTAAGGCCCGGCGCAGTAAAACCCCAGCCCTTTGTGTTCATGCACTGGGCAAACTGTGAATATATGCTCATCTTGACGATGCTGTTATCAACAATTTTAAGCCCTATATCACCGGCCCAGAATCCTGTACGAGAGGCTTCATCTTCATAATTTCTGATCTCACTTCTGTCAAGGCCGGAAATAATACCATCAGTAATCATAGCCGATATAGTTCCAGGTGACGCACCATGTCCTGCATAGTATTCCTGCTCTGTGACATAGTCAGGATCATCGGGGTATGCGTCAACCTCATCCGGGTACCCGTCACCGTCCGTATCCCTGAGGCCCTCATACTCATTGATGTCTCCGGCCACAGATACGCCGATCTGCAGACGCTTAAACGGTCTAATATAGATTCTTCCGCCTCCCATAAATGATGGAGTTCTTTCAGCAACTTCCTTGATGTCATTGAGAATGAACTCTCCTCCGAAATGCTCTGTCTGAAAAGAAAAATCGATACCCTGTCTTTTATATGACGGATACTCAAGAAGGTTTGTATAGCCGTTTATGAGTATGCCGTATCCGAGAAATGTTGTGTCAAGGCCGCCGTATTTAAAATAGAGCGGTTCTCCCTTTTTACCGTAGCTTATGTAGTATAGCTTGTCAATATAGTCTCTGCGCTGGTCCCAGTCCTCTTTTCTCACCTTCCCGTTCTCATCGAGAAGTATATGCAGATCAAGCCCAAGCCCAAATTTCCAGATTTTGATCTCAGGACGAAGACCAATCTGCTGATAGTTAATGCCGTTAATGGTCGTTGCACCAAAAACTCCGCCCATTAAAAAGTTAAATCCGCTCTCTCCTGCCTTGTCTGTGTCAACTTCAACAGAAGTCTTTGTTTCCTGTGAAAAACCTGAAACAACAGCAGAAAACAGGAACAGAGATATCAGGATAATCCTTCCAAACATATTTTCACCCCATTATTTTTATTTATATATCCAACAAATAACATATAATGGAACTGGAGGGAAATCATTTTTTTATTCCGGCAATAGAAATAAAATTTTCAAAGAGTCTGCTGCCGAATTCCGTCTCATATGATTCAGGATGGAACTGCACACCGTATATTTTATATTTCTTATGACTGATTCCCTGAATTGTACCGTCAGATGAATGGGCCTCAATTTCCAGATCCTCCGGCAGTGTGTCCTTCTGACCGCACAACGAGTGATACCTCACAGCCTTGAATCTCTGGGGGATTCCGCTGAATATATTCTCTCCCGTATGGCTTATGTAGTCAATCTTGCCGTGCATGATCTGTGATGCCCTGACAACCTTCCCTCCGAAAGCCTGAACCATGGCCTGCATACCAAGACATATCCCGAGCATGGGCTTATCCAGATTCCTCTTAATCACCTCAAGGGTGATGCCGGCATTATCAGGATTTGACGGCCCCGGGGAGAGAATAATGGCATCATATCTGTCAAAGTCAATGTCTTCGATATTATGGTCATTTCTTACCACATCAATATCGTAACCCATCTTTTCAATTTCATGTATAATATTGTATGTAAATGAATCATAATTGTCTATCATCAGTATCATTTCACTTCTCCTCCATTGCGTAACCCACACTCTTGATCAGGGCCATGAGTTTGTTGTTTATCTCCTGCACCTCTTTTTCCGGAACGCTGTCATAAACTATTCCGGCACCGGCCTGAAGATATGTGCTCTCCTTTTCGAAAAATGCAGTTCTCAGCGTTATGCATGTGTCGCAGCTGTTGTTGAATCCGAAATATCCGACGGTTCCGGCATAGGCACCCCGTACTTCAGGTTCAAGTTCATTGATTATTTCAAGAGCCCTGACCTTTGGAGCACCGGAAACGGTTCCGGCTGGAAAGGTATTTTTGTATGCCCTGACAATATTCCCTCCCTCCCGGAGCTTTCCCGTTACAAGTGAAACAATGTGCATGACATGGGAATAGTCCTCGACCGTCATGTATTTCTCCACTTTCACAGAACCTCTTTCTGCGATACGGCTCAGGTCATTGCGGGCAAGGTCAACAAGCATGAGGTGCTCAGCCCTCTCCTTGGGATCATTGAGGAGCTCCTTCCTGACGATCTTCTTTTCAGAAAGACTTTTGGGAATAGGAGCTGTACCTGCGATAGGTTTAAGAGTCATTACACTGTCTTTTATCTTGATATGTGTTTCCGGAGAGCAGCCCACGATGTGTCTGTCACCAAGTTTAATTATATACATGTATGGCGATGGGTTGACATTTCTCAGTTTCAGATATAGGTGATAGGGAGAAATTTTGTCTTTCACATATAGACGCCTGCTGAGCACGGCCTGTATGATCTCCCCGGCTGTTATATCATTTTTCACAGACATAATCTTGTCCATGAACTCCTCATCAGTTTCAGGATACTCCATGTGCACATCACAAGGTTTGGAAGGAAGATAAGGAATCTTCTGCCTGTCGATGAGAGCAAGAATATGCTCCTCCATGAGATTCATTTTTTTCCCTGCCTCTTCAACAAGTACGGAAATTTCACCCTTTTCGGGATATATGGATGTTGATATATAGTATTTATCAAGCTCATTGTCATAGACTATGAAGTTGTCGACTGCAAGAAATTCTCCAAGAGGAATGTCTTCACTCTCCTTTATCTCCTTTCTTAATATGCCGGTTCTGTTTATGGCCTCAAAGGCGCTGTAGCCCACAAACCCGCCGTTAAAGTCACCGAATTCTTTTATTGTAGGAGATTTATACCTTCCAATCTCTCTCTCGAGATATTCGAATATACCTTCATCCAGAACAGTATCCCTGCCCTTTTCACTAACTATAACTTTTCTGCCAAATGCCCTGACTGTAAACTCAGGATTAAAACAGAGGTATGAGAACCTTGATATCTTTTTATTGTCTTTGGCACTTTCCAGAAAGATATAGTTATCTTCATTTTCAAGAGCCTTCAGTACCAGCGTAAAACCGAGCGAACTCATATTCAGTTCCCTGTAAAGAGGTATCCTTGTGAATTCTTCCGCATACTTTTTAATCTTCTTCAACTGAGGCAGCATATAAATCTCCTGAACCACATTCGGTCATGTTTCTATATATAGAAACATGACCGAATGCGTCAACCCAATTTTTTAAAAAAATAAAAAAAGACCGTTTATACGGTCTCTTCTGCATAATACAAAGTTACTTTACTCCCCATCAATCATGATCAAACACAAAGAAAAACACAAAACCTGTATACAGCCGGCCTATTACAATGTACTTTTTTCAGGTCAGCAAAAACGCCAGTATTCCGAGAAAGGCAAGAACTCCCGACAAAACAAGCGTAGCCCTTATCTTGTCCGTCTTCCTCTTCATCCTCATGAAATTAAAAACAATACCTGCTATACTCAACAGTACAAGAAAAACAAGCAGAAAGAATACAATATCAAGCCATCCGGCGTTCCAGCCTCCCTGGATCGCCCCCATTCCCCTTCTGAATCCCTCAAATTTTGGTTTTGCAAGAGCCACAAAAACAAAAATCATAAAAATACAGATCCATGCGGACCCTGCAATGACATTAATGACTTTAATAACAAAATCGGGACCTCTTCTTCTGTTTATCATAAAAGCATCCTCCGATAATAGTTTCCAGATATATCATCATATATAAATGTATTAAATCTTTTTATAAAAGGCACATATTTTTTGCAGATAAAGAAACACAGTTGTCATTAATGTTTCGTACATTATTGCAGATGAATACGCAAATTATTATGGAATTACAAAAGAATCACGAAAGCGCTACACGATATTTATTGATGATTGACTTTTGCATGTACCATCCAATAATTTGATGCAGCTAAAATTGTCATTGACTCAGAACAAAATTTGAGTATCATATATAATATATTAACTATAGAGGTAAAACGATGAGTGAGAATACCATTAAAGCTCTGATTTTCATCCAAAACTGGGGAGACAAAAAACACCTTATAAATGAACTGAACAAAGACAAAAACGTTATCTCTCTGTTCCACATAATGGGCAGATACAGCTATCTGCTTGATGTTAATTTTGACGACAAGGCGCAGCTTGAACAGTGGATCAATAAATATAAGTCAATGGAGCTTCCAAGCGGAGTGCCTGTACTGAAGGATATTCAGACTCAAAAAATAATCAGGGTATTCAAGCAGAAGGAAAACTTTTCACTCGAAGACTATGAAAAAATGAAGGATAAGTATCACTTCTTTATGATAATAAAGGCTCCCCATCACGGAGAGAAGCTTATTGATGCCATGAAGGGAGAGGATTCTGTATACTCAACTCTTCATATTCAGGGATATAATGCGCTTATTGCCGAAGTTATTACCAATTCGCAGGAAAACTTCCTGAAGTTCCTGGAGCAGCTAAAAGACATTCAGTCCATTCAGCAGATTGACATTCTCGAAGTGCTTCATGTTGACAAGTACAGAAACCAGGTCCTTGACAATGTGGGGAACCTGGTCTACCCGGACAAGGACATACGAGAAATATATATTCTCTGATAAAAAAGATTAAAAAACCCGCTCTGCAAGCGGGTTTTTTAATACCTGCAAAGAGGCATAAAAAAAGAGTGCCTGAAAAATTAAATTCTCCATACTTATACAAATATCATCTAACAGAATAGTTTTTTCTTACATAGGTAACTATATTTATTCAGGACATAACCATCTCTGAAATTTAACAAAATTTTCAAAAAAATCTTTACATAAAATATAGTATGAATAAAAATATTTATCTATAAGGAAAATTATGTAGAATATTAATCATTTTACATAAATAAAAAAAGAAAAACAGGAGTACACTATTATGAGCATAAGAGAAAAAGCGCTTGAAATGCACGAAAAGTGGCAGGGTAAAATCGAGACTGTTGCAAAATCAAAGGTAAACTCAAAGGAAGACCTTTCTATTGCCTACACACCTGGTGTAGCGGAGCCCTGTAAAGAAATCGACAGAGACGTAGAAAATGCCTATAAATACACAATAAAAGCTAATACTGTTGCTGTTGTTTCTGACGGAACTGCTGTACTCGGTCTTGGCGATATCGGTCCAGAAGCGGCTATGCCTGTTATGGAAGGAAAATGTGTACTTTTTAAAGAATTTGCAAATGTAAACGCCTTCCCTATCTGTCTTGCAACAAAGGACACAGAGGAAATCATTAAAACTGTACAGTACCTCGCTCCAACATTCGGCGGAATCAACCTTGAAGATATTGCCGCTCCAAGATGTTTTGAAATCGAAAGAAGGCTGAAGGAAACTCTTGACATTCCCGTATTTCACGATGACCAGCATGGTACAGCAATCGTTGTACTTGCGGCAATAATAAATGCTCTTAAAGTTGTGGGCAAAAAATCTGAAGACTGCAGAGTTGTTATTAACGGTGCAGGATCAGCAGGTATAGCAATCGGAAAACTTCTTATTCAGGAAGGTTTCGGGAATGTTATCATGGTTGATAAAGCCGGAATTATCTATGAAGGAGCAGAATGGGCAAACTGGGCACAGGCAGAAATCGCCAAGACCACAAACAAGAACAAAGAACAGGGAACACTTTCTGACGCCCTTAAGGGAGCCGATATTTTTGTCGGTGTTTCCGCTCCGGATATAGTATCACCTGAAATGATCAGCACAATGGCCAAGGATTCAATAGTTTTCCCAATGGCGAACCCGGTTCCTGAAATCATGCCTGACCTTGCAAAACAGGGAGGAGCAAGAATAGTAGGAACAGGTCGATCTGACTATCCAAATCAGGTAAACAACGTACTTGCTTTCCCCGGTATTTTCAAAGGTGCGCTGGAGGGAAGAGCAAAGTCAATTACTGAAGAAATGAAACTTGCAGCAGCTTACGGAATCGCAAGCATGATTCCTGACAATGAACTTAGCGAGGAAAACATTCTTCCTGCACCTTTTGCAAAGGGTATTGCAGACAAGGTTGCAGCAGAGATCAAAAAATGCATTAAGTAGTTTCTATTAAATTGAACATAAAAAAGCCCGGAAAATTCCGGGCTTTTTTTAATCACATCTGTAGATAAACTTGTCCTTTCTTGAGATTGCAGTAAACGTTACGAGAGCAAAGACAGAAAGGGAAACCGGAATCAACCAGAAAGAAGTAAAATCGGGTTTTGAATTTTTAATTACATACAGATCCATTGCAAAACCGGCAGTGATATTGGCAATGAGTGTACCGAACCCGGATGTTACCAGTGAAAATATCTGATGTACCCCTGCCCTGTAATATTCTTTACAATGACTGTCTATATACACATAAACTGATGTGAAAAAAAACGCATAGGCCAGCCCGTGAAAACCTATACCGGCTAGTATCCCGGCAACTGAATCCTTGAAAAATATAAAGAAGAAGAATCTCGTAATTTCCGATATAATGCCGAAAATCAGCATATTTTTGAATCCGAACTTTCCAAGAAATAATGACAGGTAGAGCATGACAATAACTTCGGTAACCTGTCCCACGCTCATTAATGGAAATATTTCAGATTCAGTAAACCCTGACTCCGAGAGAAAAGGAGCCATGCCGAAATAATAATATTTATCCACCACTACTATGAGCAGACTGGTGAAGGAAATCATGAAAATTTTTCTGTCCCGGAATACAGTAAAAGCCTCAACCGGAAGAAGGCCGCCCCTATACCTGTGTCTCTCCAACTTTGAAACAGGCAGAGTCAGGGCATACAGTGACAACACAAACGATGAAACAGAAGAAAGAAGCAATGGAGCTGACGAACTGTTTTTTTGAGAACTTATAACATGAAAAATCCCCCATACCACAAAGGCAGCACCTATCCACCCCACAGTTCCCCATAGGCGGATATTTCCGAATCTGCTCCTGTCTCCTCCATGCTGAAAGGTGATTGAATTTGAAAGCGCAATAGTGGGGCCGATGCATAGTGAATAGAAAAAATAGGCTGCAGCAATTGAATAAAAACCTGCAGAGTCAAGAAGAAGAAGCATCAGTCCTCCCCCCATAAGATGACAAAGGGCAAACAGCCTCTCGGAGCTGACAATTCTGTCGGCGACAACTGCTCCGATCATGGGTGAAATAAAGGCCACAGCAGAGGCCAGAGAAAGTATAATGCCCATCTGACCGCCAGTGAGACCTGCATGATTTTTCAGATAAAGAGTCATGACCGGGACATAGGCTCCAAGTACAAAATACTCACAGAACATCAACAGACTCAGCCGTACTCTCATGGCCCAAAACCTCTCAAAGTAACAGTATAACTACAATCCCAGTATAATCCCTGCTGCCTCCATGAGGTCATTGGCTATAAAATCAGGCTTGTACGAACTCTCCTCAATCATACGGTAGTGTTTCCTGCCATGTCCTGTAAGCAGATAGATTCCTCTACCGCCGGATTTTGACCCCATTTCCGGGTCATGGAGATGATCTCCCACAGAAAAGGAAGCGGCAAGATCAAGGCCGTAGTTTGCGGAAAGCTCATCAATGAACTGTGTAGAAGGTTTTCTGCAGCTGCAACCGTATTCAGGAGTGTGGGGACAACATTTTGTTTCTGTGATAATGACACCATTTTCACTCAGAATAGATGTATATTCGGTTTCAAACTTCAGGTATTCCTCAAAAGAAAACTCCCCCCTGCCGATACCAGACTGATTGGTAATTATAAAAATCAGATAATGTTCCTGAAGTTTTTTCAGAGCCTCAATCGAACCGGGGATAAAAACAATATCGTTTACACGGAAAAGATTCCCCACATCTTCATTAATTGTTCCATCCCTATCCAGAAATACTGCGGGTTTCATTTCAGGCGGAAACTCTTACAAACTCTACCTGAAATGCAGACATTATGTTTTTCAGCATTTTATATTCAATGAGAGTTTTCATCCTCTGGCTATAGACGAGTATAATCATCCATTTGCCGCTTTTGTTAATATTAACAACATTATCGTTAAAATAGGAGAAATCCTCTCCTTCAGACAACTCTTTCAGTTTCAATAAACCATTCTTAATTTCTTCGGAAAAATCGTCCAGCCTGTCCATAACAGGGACAAATCTCTCTGTTGTAATTTCACTGTGAGCTTCAAACTCAATAATTTTATTGTCAATGAACCCAATAGCTTCTTTAGCCATAATTTATCACCCGTAAAAAAGATTTTAACCAAATACTTGAATAATTATAAAATGTGTCAATAAAGTTTCTTTGGTAAAAAAAAGCCTTTAAACCATTATAGTTTATATTTTTCAAGAATTTTCATAACTTCCGCAATCTTTTCTGAAGAGTTTCCGGAGAATTCATTATTACTTCTGCATATATTTTTCATTTCTGTAATGTCCTGAGATAGCACCCTTTTAAGCTTTTCAAGCGACTCTGAGATTTCAATAAGCTGGTCCTTTCTTCTTATCCATGCAGAAGTGGAAAGTTTTCTGTCCGCAAGTTCCCTGAGTACCGCGTTAAATCTGTGAAGGGGGCCGGCAATTCTGTGACTGAGGATGTTCACAAAAAAGAAGAGCATTATAATTGAGATCAAGGTAGAAACGAAGGACAAAGTAACAATAACAGTCCTGAATTTGGACTTTATCTCCTCCATGGAAAGAAATCTTCTGGATATAGAATCAGCCTCACTCTCTACAAAGATATCCATTACCAGAAAAAACAGCACAATAATAAAAGCATAAAAAATTATAAATTTAAGCAGAAACATTAACTGAAATTTTCTGTTAATGAGCAGTTGTTTTCGTTTAATTTTATCCTTCATCTTTTCTCCTGATGACACTTCTTGCAAAGTTGTCCATTGCTGTTCATTTCTACCAAAAAAAACGTCTTATATACCTTCTGTCTGTTAAACAATGAGTCAAAGAGGCTATTTGATCTCCACGGCACACTATCATATCTTTTACTATATATATCGTGACACGTGATACATCCCATTCTCCCCCGGGAAAGCAGTTTGTATTGCCTCCTGTCTGCCTGACTTACCGCCATTTTAACAGGATGATGTTTTTTCATATCATGACATTTCACACATGACTCAACGCAGCAGATTCCATTTATGAAATTTCTTTCACTGCCAGGATGGCATTGCTTACACTGTGACCCGTTTTTAACTGCACCATGAATTTCTGCAGGCTCATGGGAAAAAAGAAGAAAACCTGAACAGAGAAGAAAGATCAAAAAAACTTCAACTGATATGTACGCTCTGCTTTTCATCAGAATTTTATAACCAGCTGAATATCAGCTTCCCTTTCAGTAAAATATTCATCATTGATAAACCGGCTGTCATTACTTTGATTTATACTGTATTCGAACTTGATGTATGAAATATCAGAAATATTTACATTAAGACCCAAAGTAAACCTTTCCAGTCTGTCTTTCAGTTCGTCATTATCTGCAGCATCGTCATAACCAGCTGTCGTGTCGTTAATTATCTCATAATATCCGTATCTGAAATACAGTACCAGCGGAATTTCGATAATATGGCTGAAACGGATCCCGCATGTGGCATGCGCACCATTCTCCTCAACTTTCATCACATTCTTTCTTTTCAGATATTCAGACCTTACAAAAAAATATTTACAGCTGAGAGTAAAGTCAAGGGCAAAGGCTTCTTCAGATTTTGCACCATTGCTGTCTACGTCATAGATATATGAAAAACCTGCCTCAAATCTCTTTTCTCTGTCATAGGAGAGGAGATATGGGTTATTCAAGGGAGTAAGTCCGAATCTAAACCCATAGGAATTTCCGCCATAGGATTCTTTCTTGTCTATTCCCCGTACAACATAGGCAGAAATATTAACAGCCTGAAATCCAGCAAGCAGCCTTATTCCGGTATCACTGTACCCTCCATCCATAATTTTTTCAGTTGTCAGGGGCGCAGTGAATGTAATTCTTGAAGGAGATTGAAAATACTCCCAGTCATTGCCGAAAGGCACATCGAATTTCCCCACCTGAAGATGTATGCCTCTTTCAAGGAGGAGATTGCCGCGTGCCGTCACCGTCTGGCCGTATATGGTATAGTCAATAAAACCCGTTTTAAGGGAAGTGTCTTCATTAACAAGGATAGCTGCCGCAACGTTAAAATTATTATTATACCTGTGGATAAGATCAAGCTCCAGCCCGCCGATCTGAAAAATGTTCGGTTTGTTTTTCTGGTTGGACATATAAACATCGAAATATCCGCTTAACTTCAGTCCGGATATTGCCCTGAAGGCATCTTCCAGGTACGCAACCCTTTCACTGAGGGATTCAACCTTCCTTTCAAGTTCCTCAACTTTTTTCCTGTTTATACTTTCGTTACTCTCAGAAACAGTTTCACTATATAAACCCATGGAAAATAACAGAAAACAGAAAAATATAAAAGCATTAAACAATTTCATAATATTCATTCACCGGAACGCCTGTAGCTTTCATCAGCAGTACTCACCTGTCTGTACAGAAATTCATAATATCTGACACTGTCTTTGGGAACACCATAAATATACTGCATCCTGGCTGCATCATTTTCTGTAATAAGACCAGTCCTATCTACAGGTGTTTCCGTTACGGATTCAATTGTTTTTTCTCCATTTATCGAAAACGCATATTCGGGATAATGCATAATTGAATGATAATCATAGGGAAAGTCACTCTCGACATAGAGCGGATTATCCCTCTTATCAAACTCTTCTGCCTCAGAAGAAAGAATATTCTCAAAAAAAACTTTTACATAACTATCCCTGTCCGGACGCTGGTGTTCATGATAAAGGCCGAGGCAGTGTCCCAATTCATGTATTATATGTTCATACCTGTTTAATGGCGCATCCGCCTTGAAATTCATATAACACTTTGTATTATTTTCACCCACAGTTGATGACCACCCCTGATCATATACCCTCCTGATCTCATAGGCGCTGCTTGAGGGTGTGGTCATATAGAAATGAACATCTGCGACACTTTCCCATGCATCCATTGCATTTTCAAGGTCAGCGATTTCCACATCTGTAAAGTCCCCTTTAAGGTAATAGGGGATCTCTCCTTCACTCCAGGAACTCACAGAAAAATCTATACTGCAGCCGATAAGAAAAATAGCGGTCAACGCTGTGATTATCAATTTCATAGGGAGAATATAATACTATTGGCTGGAAAAAAAATTGAGATTAAATATTGAGGAATGTTCCCATATTGTAAAAGGAACCTGATGCCGTATTTATGAGTTTTTCATTCTGATCATAGAGCCTGCCCTGAGCATAGAATACACTCCTGCCGGCATGGTCAATTTCAGCCTTTCCAATGACAAGATCACCCTCTTTCACAGAGCTTACAAAGCTTGATGCAAATTGTATTGTCACGCAATTATAATTGATGGTCCTGATGGCCATGCCCATTGCTGTATCAAGAACAGCAAAATAAACAGCGCCGTGGGCAATTCCACGCGGATTGATATGTTTCTCATTTATGCGGCATTTTATCTCTGCGAAACCGGGTCCCAGGGCTGAGACATAGATTCCCATCTCCTGAAAAAATCTGCATGAAAGATTTGTCTTTATTATGTCCTTAAAGAGATCATCAGGTATTCCCTGATTTTCAGGAATTATGCTTTTTCCGAAATCATCCATGAAAATATTGTGAACCGTTAACAGTTCATGTCAACAAAATATTTTTTAACGATTTTAATTTATCAAGACCATGCACTCCGCAAAACATTACAATAATTCCGAAGCCGAATTCAAAAATATTATGTCAATAAACAGTTAAGAAAGCTACTCAATAACATCTTCAATTTCCCCTTCCATTTCAAGGAATATATTCTGAAGTTCATTTATCCTTTCATCTGAGGTTTCCCACATTCCTCTGGCAGAGGCTTCAAGCAGCTTGCTCACAATATTCTGCAGGGCATATGGATTAACTTCCTTCATCCATTCGCGCATTTCCGGGTTAAGGGCATATTTTTCAGAAAGCATATCATAGAGAAAGTCATCAACTATCTCTGCTGTTGCATCCCAGCCGAAGACTATATCTACTATTTTTGAGAGGTCTCCTGCTCCCTTATATCCATGTTTTTTCAATCCATCAATATATTTGGGATTGAATATCTTTGCCCTGAAAAGCTGTTTCGATTCTTCATCAAGAGTTCTGTTTTTTACGTGTGAGGGATCACTGGAATCTCCATATACAGAAAAAGGAAATTCGCCCTTAACAGTTTTTACTGCAGAAATGAGTCCGCCGTAATAATTGTAATAATCGGTACACGAAAACATATCGTATTCCCTTGAATCATTGTTCTGGACAGTTGCATCTGTTCTGGAAAGAAGATTTTTAAATGCACCTGTTTTCAACGCTCCATACTCTCCATTTTTATAACCGTATGAAGACCAGTTAATAAACATATTGCCGAGTTCGAAACTGTCGTTCCAGACACTGCACTCAACCAGTTCCTTGACACCTGCCCCGTATGTTCCCGGAGGTGAACTGAACACACGGAATGTGGCCTCATTCATTGCCTCATCCTGAGACATGCCGCTGACTGTGTATTTTTGAATATCGGAATATACATTCTGTTTGAGAATATTGCTTTCAGGAGGTTCATCCAGAGCCACAACCATGGCCACGGCATCGTTCATCAAATCCATGAGATTGGGGAAAGCATCCCTGAAGGAACCGGAAGCGCGTGTCATTACATCATACCTGGGCCTCTTCAATTCCTCAAGAGGTATTATCTCCAGATCAGTCACTTTGCCTACGCTGTCCCATACAGGTTTTACTCCCAGAAGGTAAAGAATCTCCGCCAGAGTCTCCCCCTTTGACCTCATGACAGAGGTGCTGGTCATAAAAAAAGCAACAGTTCTAAGTTCAGAGCCTGTTTCTCCTTCGTACTTCTCTATTAGACTGTCTCCGAGTTTAACACCGGTATCCCAGGCGACCTTGGTCGGAATTTTAGACGGATCGACCGAATAGAAATTCTTACCCGTTGGCAGGATATCCGCCTCTCCCCGGGTTGGGGCACCCGAAGGGCCGGGCTCAACATATTTACCATCCAGTGCAGCAAGAGTTGAATCAATCTCCTCCCTTGTTCTTAAAATATTCGAGTAAAGCCTAGAGCATATATATTCCATAGATTTTTTTATTGCCGGAATGTCTCTGCCAAAAAATTCATTTATAATTTCAGGAATTGAGCCTGCATCAAAATTTTTATCAGACAGTGCCTGTACAATACTCACGCATTTTTCATGTGCAAGTGAAATGATCTGCCCGCCGGTTTTCCGCTTATAATGGGACAGAATCTTCCCTTTATTCTCAATTAATTCATCATAGTCATAGCCCATTGCATAAATTACAGACTCCCTCAACGAAGGAGCTTCGTCATTGTCTATGCGTGTCAGCTGAACAATGAACTCCACAAGTTTGCTGCCCTCAGGATGTTCACCGATTGTATGAAGGCCGTCACTGATCATTGTATCAGAGATATCCTCAAGATACCCGTGTATCTTTTCAACAGAGGACACAAGGTTTTTCTGAAAAATATCCTGAGTCAAATTCATATCCTTGTCCAGATTCGCTTTTACAACGGCTTCCCATATCTGCTCACCGGCAGTTCCCATTTGTGTCTGATTATTAAATTTGGCATCATAATAATTCTTTATGGTATTTTCAAGATCGGTCAGTTCATCATATAGTTTGGAATTTGTCATTGGAGGAGTTAAATGGTCAATGATGCAGCAGTAGCTTCTACGCTTTGCCTGCATACCCTCGCCCGGATTGCTGATTATGTAATAATAGATATTCGGCAGATCCATTATGGAAAGATCGGGATAGCATTCCTCACTGAGTCCAAGGGCTTTCCCAGGAAGCCATTCGAGGGAGCCGTGTGTTCCAACATGAATCACAGCATCGGCTCTGAATATATTTTTTATCCATCTGTACTTTGCCAGATAATGATGTGTAGGGCACAGATCCGTATCATGCATTAACTCATCGAGTTTTTCCATTTCCCCTCTGGGAGGCTGCATCGTTATAAAGAGATTCCCGTTATGGACACCTGCAAAATTCAGAGTATCGTCATGGACAAAAACCTCTCCCGGCATCTGCCCCCAATGTTTAACCATATGTTCCCGTACTTCATAGGGGAGTTTTTCATGCCAGGGTATATAAACTTCCCTTTCTGCCCAGGCTTCAGACTTTTCAGCCATAGTTTCGGGAATTACATATCTCTTGTCATATGTCATCCTTGACAGCATATCACTTGAAAGGGCATCACCGTTTTCATATGTTCTGTCAACATTATAGCCCTCTTCTTTCAGCCGGTCAATGAGATTCTTTATACTTGCGAATGAATCCAGGCCCATTGCACATCCGATTCTGTCATTCCTCGGCGGATAATGATGAAAGATAATCGCTACTTTCTTGTCTTTATTTTTCTTCTTCGAAAGCCGGATCCAGTTTAAGGAGAAAGAAACAAGTTTTTCAATCCTTTCAGGCATACCCACATTTCTGGAAATCAAAGCTCCGGAATTTTTATCAATAATGTCTGATTCTCTGGTTCCTGTGTTCATATTGATAATGACACCGTCAAATTCAGGCAGGGCAGCCGAAGCCATTACATCAATTACAGTTACTCCCTGTTCGCTCTCTTTCCATTCTTCGTAGCTGTTGCGCCCGTTCATTACCTGTAGAACAGGAACACCGAGATTTTCAAACATTCCCTTAAGGTCAGGCCTTAAGAGGTTCATTGAAAAGCTCAATGAATTAAGGAGAAGATCGATTCTGGATTTGCCGTTCTCCATAAAGAAACTATCTATAACTGAGTCGGGCCCCATGCCTCCTTCAATTTTATCACCGTTCCTGTTCAAGAATACAGCAACCACACCTGTACCCTGTTTTTCAATTTCCCTTATTATCTTGTCAATATTATCGAGGTTACTGTTTTTCCAGAAAGTGTTATGAAACCACAGGCCTATTACAGGCTGATCCTTTTTGATAAATTTTTCATAATACTCTTCCGGTTCTGGGATACAATCCAGATCAGGATGATATATACCCTGCTCAGCAGTTTTTATTACAGGAGAGTATTCTATATATTTATTACCCAGAATATTGAACATATAGCAGAACATATTTCTGATATTTGTGACACCGCCGTTATCACTGTATTCACAGATTTTGATCCAGTTCTCTGTATTGAAACTGCTTGAATATTTTCCACATATATCAGCCACAACCATTCCCGGACCGCTCGACTGGATATGAACATATGGAGTTTCCCTGCCTTCATTTTTACATCTGTCAATTTCCCCGAAAAACTTATCCGAAGCGGGAAAGGAATCTTCTGCACCGTGCAGGCCTATGTAGACTATATCTGAATTCATTGCATTTTTGACAAAGCTATCTATGCTGTTTTCATCAAAGAACTGATCCTTTGTTCGGGCATGGCATTTAATATCATGACCGGATCTTTGCATTTCAGTGATAGCTGAATTTAGGTTGGATAGGTCGTTCCCCGAGGAACTGAAGTAGGCTATTTTATATGTTTTCATGATTATACCTTAATATAGGAGAAAAAGCAGCATGGGATTCCATGCTGCTTTTATGAATAATAAAGTTTTTACTTTTATTTATATCTTGAATGATGCGCCAACGCCTATATAACGCCCATCCTGCGGGTAGTATCCAAAGCTACTTGAATATCTCATCCAGATATTGTTAAAGATGTTGGTGCAGGTTGCATAAACCTCAGTATTTTTATATGAGTACGTTGCCTTCATATCAGCGAAAACTGCTGAATCAAGTTCATAGTCTTTGTCATTGAGGTCATCGCTGTACTGTTTGCCGAATCCGTAAACATCGAAAGAAACAAGGAATTTTCCAAATGAGGCATTATCAAGTGGATATACATCAAGACCAACTCTGAACTCATAGTCAGGTGTATTTTTTATCTTTTTGCCTTTGAGGTCCTGTATTACACTGCTGCTGTCTTTTAGCTGGCCCTTCTCCCATTCCGCATCTATGGTTGTAAACCCGATTCTGTAGCCTATTAGTTTTACAGGCCTTCCGTCTACTTCAAGCTCTATACCTTGGTGAATCGAATCACCACCGTTGTAATACCCTTTAACATCGGTGCCTACATAATAATAAACAATTTTATCACTTATTTTTGTTCTATATGCAATAATGCTGTAATTAAAGGCTGAGTTGAAACGGTGTTTGAAACCAAGTTCAAATGTATCAAATACTTCGGGTTTAAGATCATCAACCTGAGGCAAAGTCAGATCAGAAGAATTTCCAGCATTTACTGAAAGATTGTAAATATTGGTAAATGCATTAGAATGGTTGTAGTTCAAAAACAGGTTGCTATCTTCAAAAATTGCAATCGATGGAGATACATTATAATCATAATTATTATCATATGTATGTGTAACATCGTCTTTTCCGGTACTTTCATCGTATCCATATTTATATTTTAAATAATTGTATCTCAAACCGGCAGTGAGTCTGAAAATTCCGATGGCAAGATCATTATTAACATTTATACCAAGACTGGATTTCTTTGAAACAATATCACTGCTTGTTTGGGATGCATCTGTATCTGCCTTGTTGACATAGGTCACATCATAATCATAAGTCTCAAAATTATAGTCGGCACCAATGTTAAAAGTATTTACAATACTATCTCCAAGGATAAAACGGTATCCTCCATTAGCTTTTGCTGAATATTGATGGTCAATACCATCATATTGGTAACGGCTGGTAGAAGTTGATCCAACATATAATTTATCATAAAACTCATCCTGTTTCCCGTATGTCAGATATGCGTTCAGAATAATATTATCTTTGTCATAGTTGAAGTTCAAACCTGATGTGTATTGTGTAAACTCCTTGGGGCATCCAGGTGTACCGTTTGCAATGTCACGGGGATTATCTTCAGCATACTCCAAAGGTTTCATTCCCTGGGCAGAAGTGTATGCATTATTCATATAGTTGGCAACGAACTGCAGTTTGCCGCCATTTATATTCATGCCCACATTTCCGCCGATGCTTTTTGATTTATCATCGGTGTGTCTGAATCCGTCTGTTCTCATCCCTGAGGCATTAAGGCTATAGTCAAAAATACTCATTGTTCCGTTAATGTTCGCACTTTCTCTATATGTGTTCCAGCTGCCGTATTCAGCTGACAGCTGAGCGTGAAAAGTGTTTTCAGTTGAATCTTTTTTTCTTTTTCCTTTTTTGGTTGTAATGAGTATTACACCCTTGGCAGCATTTTTCCCGTAAATGGCAGTAGATGGAGACTTAATTACCTCAATCTTCTCAATACTGTCCATTGGTATCAGGTCTATACTGCAGTAGTCAAATCTTCCGCCAAACATTGGCACACCATCTAAATAAACAACCGGGCCGCCGGACATTCCAGTAGGCCTTGTTCCCCTGATACTGAATTCAGTTCCGGAACTGTACCTCTGGTTTACCACCCCGGGAATCGTTGAAATATAGTCACCAATTCTGGTTTTCCCGCTCTTCTTGATGTCTTCTGCTGTGATAACCGTAATCGATGAATTAGTATCCAAAATTTTTGTCTTTTTACCTGTTTCTGTTACTACAACAGTACCAAGTACAGTGTCATTGTCAGTCTCTTCCTCCTGCGCAAAAACAGGCAGAATCGACAAAGACACTAACAGTGAAACATAAATCAAACGTCTCATTTTTTACCTCTCTCTTATTTATTCAGTGATTTTTCGGGATAAAAAGAGATACCTGAATCTCTTTGATACCGGTATTGCCGTACCGGAACAACTTCCAGTCTCAGGGCACAAAAAAACCCCATGACCTATCAGACATGGGGCTCCCTATTTACCTCATTACTGAAATTCCCAATCCCGTAGGGAACAATTCATGACAGGGCAGGTCTTCTGACTTCCATCTCTTCCTTAATCACCGGCCTTCCCGCGTTAGTACGCAGTGGCATCTACGGCTTTAGTCAATGGTTACAGCGGCGGGTCCGTACCCGATTTGAACGGGTTTCCCTATTAATCCAAATAGAACCTTGTCATTTATTAAAAGTTGTTGCATACAGAAAATTCTGAAAGAAAATTTTGTAAAGTTTATTTTAAAAAAATGTAACTTTTTAACAGAAATACCTATTTAACCGCAACCGGTACCGTTGATAATCCGCTTTCTATTTGCCAGCACCGCAGATACTCTTAATCAGTCCATGGTCCGAATCAAAAAAAATTGCATTACTACTGCCGTTTTCAATATTAAGGGACTCGAACTCCTTGCGGCTTCTTAATGTATAGAGTTTCTTTCCGGACTTAAGAGCTTTCCCTATAAGCCTTGTATTGGCTCTGTTGAGATCACCAATAATAAATCCGGTATCTATAACATAGTCTGCTTCCAGCATAAGTTTTTCACTCTCTTTTATTGATGATTCATCAATCATTGCATAGGGTTTTGCGCCAACAACTTTCATTTCCAGAGAAGTGGCTACGTGATAGTCAATTTCGTTCTCATGAATAGTGCCGGACGAAACATCAAATCCGGATTTAAGAAATGACCTGAACAGTACTGCACCATAACTCGAACCGGAAACACAAAAAATCTTTTTCCCTTTTACATGATCAGACCAATACCTTATTTCAATTGACCCAAGAGTTCTGTCATAACAGACAGTATCAATATCATAAAGACTCCTGACATTATCCTCGTTTAAAACCTCCTCCGGAATACCCCAGTCGAGTATCCGACCTTCCTTAACCAGTGCAACCTGATCTGAAATTCGTGCAGCAAGGTCAATATCGTGAAGAGAGGCAACTATGGTAATATTCTTTTCCCGGCATGAATTTCTCAGGATTGACATCACCTCCAGCCGGTGTTTCAGGTCAAGATGTGACGTTGGTTCATCAAGAATTATGTATTCAGGGTCCTGACAAATGGCCCTTGCAATGTATAATTTCTGTTTCTCTCCGTCGCTCATCTGGTTCATCTGCCGGTTTGCAAGATCTCCTGCATTCACCAGCTTCAAGGATTCCATTACATGTTCTCTGTCATCGTCTGAAAGCCTGCCGATGAAATCGGTATGAGGATATCTTCCCATAGCCGCAAATTCAAAACCGGTAAAAAGTTCTGTATTCAGTTTGGTGGTAAGGACTACCGCTAGCTTTTTGGCAAGTTCCTTCTGGGAATATTCACTGATATCCCTGTTATTCATTAGAATGGTTCCGTTAAGACGTTCCAGGTGACGGCTCAATGTACGCAGGAGAGTCGTTTTCCCCACTCCGTTTGGACCAAGTATTGAAATAAAACACCCTTTCCCTATGTGTGCTTCTATATCTGAGAGTACAGTCCTGTCACCGTACCCCACAGCAAGATTCTTAATTTCTATTACTTCATTCATTTTATGGCTGTTTTCCGCCAGATTCATAGTGAATACCTCCTCTTTAGAAGCAGTGCAATAACAACTGGAGCCCCGAAAATAGCAGTAATTGATGAAAGCGGCAGTTCTGCGGGAGAAAAAACTGTCCTTGCGATGAGATCACAGATACATGTAATGAGTCCTCCAAGCAGCATGCAGGATGGGATCAGGACCCTGTTATTCTGGGTTCTAAGCAGAATTCTGCTCATGTGTGGAACCGCCATCCCGATAAACCCAATGGGTCCGGCAAATGCAGTTACAAGCGCTGCGAGTGCACATGCAAAAAGTACTATGCCGAGCCTGAATCTCTTTATATTTACTCCCATTGACTGCGCATATTCCTCCCCCAGAAGAAACGCATTAAGTGGTTTGCTGAACAAAAAGGTAACAACCAGAATTACACCACCAAGTGCAAGGAGTATGTTTACCTCGCTCCATGTAAATCCTGAAAAACTGCCATTCCCCCAGAGAATAAATCCTTTTATCTTCTGTGCATTTGCAAAGGCTACAAGAATACTTGTAACAGCCGAAGTTATATACCCCAGCATGATACCAATCAGAAGAAGAGAAATTATATTTCTCATTCTTGCAGCTACCCCAATAATTACCATCATAACTGTAAAGGCTCCGGCAAAGGACGCAAATACTGTCATATAGGGGCTGATACCCGCAAAGCCAAGACTCAGGGTTGAAAGCATGACTATACCCACAGAAAGTGTTGCTCCTGATGAAATCCCGAGTATATATGGACCTACAATGGGATTTCTAAAACAGATCTGCATCAACAGACCGGAGACAGCAAGCAAACCTCCTCCCATCAAAGAAGCAACTATTCTTGGTATCCTTATATTTAAAAGGATAAAACTTTCAGGACTGTCCGATGGCACACCCCCTGTAATAATACTCATTATCTTCTCAAGATCAAGGTCTATGGCCCCATTGAAAAGGTTAATAGACGCAACCGCCAGTGCAAGGACAAGGAATACCGGAAGAAAATACATATAACGTTTGTTTTCTTTTACTACTATCTGATTCATAACTCTTACCTATTTGAGTTTAATAAAGTATTTGTATTTGGGTTCCCCAAAAATTGCAGGCTGAATTATAGATGCTATTTCATACATAACTTCATCCAGCTTATGGTATGACTCATAGTATATCTCTTTGGGAGAATAGATGTTACCCGATATCATGGGTTTAATCTTTCTCATTATGGGATTCTCGATGGCAAGCTGTTTCTTGGTATTTATACCAGTCTTTGCTGAACGGTATGTGAACATTACATCAGCGGTTCTTCCTGCAAGAAAAAACCTTTCCAGTGTTATTTCAAGACAGGAAGTTCCCTGAACATCGTCCAGTTCATATTCACCGCCTGAAACCTTCACAAGTTCACTGACCCATGCATTCTTCGGCTCCACAAGAACCCTCTTATTGTATACATCACCCCATATTACACGCGGCCTTTTCCCGGCTGCTGCAGATTTTTTCCTTATATCATTTGCAGCCTTCAGAAACTTCCCGCAGAAGACTTCAGCTTCTTTCTCCTTTTCATAAAAGGGGGCCACAAACTTGACATACTTTATCTGCGCTTCAAGTCCCAGAGCTGAATCTGTACTTGTAATTATTACCGGAATTTTCATTTTATCAAGAACAGGTACTATAGCTGTATTCCATGTAAAAACAACATCAGGCTTTGTCTGTTTTAAAAGTTCATAGTTTATCATTGAACTCTGTCCGATAAAGACAATTTTTCCATTATCGAGTGACTGCCTGATAAACTCATTGGTCCAGTCTTTCTTTTCCTGGGTAACCCCAACCAGAACCTGTTTTAAAATTCCAAATCCCATAAGGAACGACACATCGCATGTAGAATATGCAATTACCCTCTTAACAGGTGTGTAAACAACAGTTGCTTCTCCGATATTTTCGGGAGGCTTCTTGCCTCTGGGAACAAGTATAAACTTGCGGCCTATACCGTCTCCAACCTCGGTATACCCTTCACATTTTTTTACAGTGAAAGCGCCAATTGATTCAAACGAGTTTTTACTGCATGATGAAAAAATCATAAATGAAAACGCAGTAATGATGATATATTTAAAAAAATTCATCTATCTCCTCTCTGAGTATTTTTAAAATTGTATATGATATACAGAAAAGTTCCTGTTATAAAAAGTATTATACCCATGATAAAAAGCGGTATTCCGGCATTCTTTCTTATGGTCAGGTTTACCGAAATTTCTCTTGACATGGATCTTCCCGACTTCGGAGTGAAATCATTCAAATGAATACTGTACCCTCTGAAATAGACAGGGTTGTTTAACCCGAAAACTTTTCTCTCCATTGTATCACCTTCCGATATTTCCAGATCTATTCGAGGATCAATAAACTTTCCGTTAAGGCCTTCATATAGTCTGCTTTTATACGGGGTTGCGCTGAACTTCAGCAAGCTAATCTTTATGTCGGTCTCATGAATTGTGACCGGACAATCCTTTCTGAGAATATTATTATATGAATTAATTCCGAACGAATAAAGCATGAAGTACCCAAGCAGCAGAATTATGAATGAAAAATGCATAATATGCGGAGAAAGAAGAAGCAGTACTAAATTATCTTTTTTCAGTTTATTGTATCGACTCAGTATTATCCATGTTCTGTCAAGGGTACAGAAAAAAGTATTCATACCAAGGAGAAACATGAATACTATAAAAAGATAGAACCACCATGTATATGCCAGGTTGTTCTGTCCATAGGTCTGCAGCCATTCCAAAAGACTCAATGTGTTAAGAGGAACAAAGACTTCACTATTAAGATTATAAAAAACAGAACCCACGAATAGACTGATTGAAACCAGCAGCAAAAAAATTCTTGCAAGTGCGATACTCCCGAGTATTGATATTACTTTTGTAATATTCATCACATACCCCCAGGTATTGCAAATTTCCCGGTATCAGGGATATAGGTAAACAATATTGTCAGAAGCCCTCCTAGAAGTGCCGCTTTAAAAAGTTTCGAATTTTCAGTCTTTCTGCCAATTTTAAGATGAAGGTACCAGGAATAGTAAAACCATACTCCGGCCATGGCCAGGAAAATATGTGACTGCCACTGTACAGGATTTCCCCATCCCACAAATGACCACATAGCACCTGAGAACATACCGATACACTGCATTGCAAAACCTGCAATTATGAGGTTTGTATTGAACCTGAGAAGATTCGACTTGAATGATTCTTCATTTTTACCGAATACTCCATACAGAGCAAGCACAAACGAAACCATATATGCAGCCCTTGCTCCGGATGAAAAAACCGAAAAAATATGAGCAAATATCGTGTTCGTCTTAATAAAACTTACATAGATATCTGCAGGAAAAAAGGCACTAAACAGAGAAACAGACGCAGTCAGACCGGTCAGGAGAAGAGTTACCCTTTCGAAACCGGTGAAGAATATCATATAAATGGATATGATACCGCAGGCTGCAGAAATCAGGTAGGACTCCTGAAACAGTGTAACAAGCGGCCAGTTCAAAATAATCTTAATGATACAGGAAACTGACGTGCAGAGCACCCCTCCTGCAAAAATATAATTTCTTACTCTTCCAGACCTTATAAAAGAGACCAGGAAGGAGAGTGAACAAATTACTGAACCTGCCAGAAATAGCAGAGAAATATTTCCCCTCATTGCCAGTACCTAATCCCTTGCCTTTACTACTACCCGTACTGCCATTATGAAACATAGCAGACCCAGTACTGCAAGTACAGCAAATGGCTGATAACCTACAGTTTCTCCATGCGATGCACCTCTTATGGCATGGGAAGCATGCGTTAACGGAAGTATGTAAAGTACCTTCTGCACAAACAAAGGCATATTTTCAACTGGGAAAACAGTACCTCCAAGAAATGACATTGGAGTAATGACAAAACTGGAAAGAAGCGACTGGTCAGCATGGGATTTTACAAGCATGGCAAGTCCCACTGCAAGTGAAGCAAAAAGAAAACTGTTCAGAATCACAGCAATCCAGAACTGAATGCCAAAATACAGTTTTACACCGGATAGCAGTCCCACGGCCAGTATTATGAAGACAGCAAGCAGAGCCCTTGTCATTCCGGCAAGGACCTCTCCTGCAACATATGAAACATTGCTTACAGGCGACGACTGAAATTCCTCAAAAATTTTCCAGTAGAATCTTGCCACATTTATTTCAGTGGCGATTCCGAATGAATAGACCATACTGCTCATTGCGACAAGACCTGGAATCAGAAATTCTATATAAGGTTTTCCTCCAACCTCAAGCCCTTTTCCAAGTCCTATACCAAAGGCGACATAATATAATACAGGAGAAACTGACATCGAAAGTATCTGCCTAATCTCCTTTCTCCTGAAAATCAACAACTCTCTTAAATATACTGCAAAACATTTATTCATCAGTGTGCACTCCCGTGTTTATTACTGCTGTGTTTAGAAGAATCATGTGCACTTTGTGCGCTATGTGCACCCCCTCCTCCATGAGGTCCATGCGCTCCTCCATGCGGCGATGCCCCGGCTGCTGAACCGTTCAGTCCACCGTTTTCGGCAATCTTAAGTCCTGTTCTGGCAATAAAGGCATCTTCCAGATTTACCCTTCTCTTTGTGCAGCAGAGTTCCCTGCCGTTTATGAACGCATCAAGACTCTGCATGTCCCTGAAGTACTTTGTCACAAGTTCACCGTGAGCCATTATGTCCAGAGCCCATACGCCCATCTCATCTATAAAATGCTGCGGAGTATTCACGGAAACAATCTCTCCCTCCTGAAGGAATGCTACCCTGTCAGCGAGAAATTCAGCCTCTTCTATATAGTGAGTAGTAAGAAAAACCGTTGTCCCCTTCTGCTGTATTTTCTTGATCAGTGACCATATCTTTCTTCTTATTACGGGATCAAGGCCCGCTGTGGGTTCATCGAGAAAAAGAATTCGTGGAGAATGCATCATGGCGCGGGCAATCATGACTCTTCTTTTCATACCGCCAGATAGTTCCATTACCCTGCTGTCAATACGGTCTGCTAGTTCCACATAATCAAGAACCTCTTTTATTGCAGCATCCCTGTCTTTTCTTGACATACCGTGAAGCCTTCCATGTATGTCGAGATTCTGCCTGATGGACAGTTCCTGATCAAGGTTTACCGCCTGTGTAACAAGACCGAACTGGTTTTTGCATTCAAGAACATTATCCTCTATACTGAATCCATTCAGCTTTGCTGAGCCAGATGTGCTTTTGGTAAGGCCTGTCAGTATTCTGATAGTAGTTGTCTTGCCTGAACCGTTTGGCCCCAGATATGCGAAGAGTTCACCTTTACCTACTTCAAGTGATATGCCCTTCAACGCCTGCACTCTGGGATATTTCTTCTGTAAATTTTCTATATTAATCATCAGGCGTTCAAACCTCTCTTCATTGATGCTTCCTTTCTAACCTGTGAAATATCCTGCCTTATTTCCTGAAGAGGCAGTCTTCTCATTCTGTGAGGAAGGACAAACATTGAAGCCTTTTCAATATCCTCCATGGAAACCTTGTTTCTCCCCATATGCGCAGCTATTGTTTTGGCCGCTTTCAGCATTATGATGTCCCCCCTGTGGCCGTCCACATCAAGCTCAACCGAATACCTCGCTATCTCTTCAAGTATATCATCCGTATATTCTACACTGTTTACATCCTTCGAGGCACTGACAATGGATTCTGCAATCTTATCAGACTCACCTGACCAGTTTTCACAGAATCGTTCAGGATTATCATCAAAATCGATTCTCCTTTTCATTATCTCGACCCTGTGGGATACTTCATTTATACCCTCAACATTCACGCACAGGCCGAATCTGTCCAGAAGCTGCGGCCTAAGCTCACCCTCTTCAGGATTCATTGTTCCCACAAGTGTGAACTTCGCGGGGTGAGAAAAAGACACCCCTTCTCTTTCAACTGTGTTGAGTCCCATTGCAGCCGAATCAAGCAGAACATCTACAACATGATCATCAAGAAGGTTTACTTCATCCACATAAAGAATACCCCGGTGTGCCTCTGCAAGTATGCCGGGTTCAATTTTTTTTTCACCCTTCTGAAGTGCATGTTCAAGGTCCATCGTACCAACTACCCTGTCTTCAGTGGCTCCCACTGGTAGTTCCACGACACGGATTTTTCTCAAATAGGTTTCGGCTTTCCCGGACTTGACCATTTCACGACACTCTCCTTTCTGGCAGTTCTCGCAGAGTTTAATATCTTCACCCGGTGCAAGCTGAAATGGACAGTCCTTTACCACTTCAATTTCCGGAAGAATTTCAGCAAGAGCTCTTACCGCTGTTGATTTAGCTGTTCCTTTCTCTCCTCTGATAAGTACACCTGAAAGTCCAGGATTGATAATATTCAGAATGAGTCCTTCCTTCATTTTTTCCTGCCCTACAATTGCCGCGAATGGGAATATTTTTTTCCTAGCCATTTTTATTACTCCTGTTTATTACACCAAGTATATCTGATGCCTTAAGATCTTCTATTTTAAAGTATTCAGCACCTAAATGGTCTGATAGTTTGCGCGCAAGCCCGAAAGTAACGGCACCTGCTTCTTCTGTATCTATGACGATGTATTTAATTCTGCTTTCACGTGACATTTTATCTGCATATTCAAAAACCTCATCCATGGGTTTACCATTCCCGACAGCGTAGTTCGACCTGCCGTCAGTCATGAGTATCATTACAGGCCTCATTGACGGGTCCTTTATAAGGTTTGCAGAAAGTATTTCATACCCCTTTGCAAGCCCCACGGAAAGCGGTGTCCTGCCGCCCACAGGCATTTCGCGAAGTTTTCCGGCAGCCATGTCCACTGATGATGTAGGAGGGAGCAGTACTTCCGCTTCTTTCTTCCGGAAAGTTACAAGTCCCACCCTGTCTCTCTTCTGATATGCATCAAGCAGGAGAGACATTACTGCACCCTTTGACGCAGCCATTCTTCCCTTTGCCCCCATTGAGCCTGATGCGTCTACCGTAAAAAGAATCAGGTTGCCTATCTTCTTCTCCCTCTCCTTTATACGGATATCTTCTTTCTTTATAGATATAAGAACGTCGTTGCTTCTCTTTCTGTGTTTCTGGAACGGTGCCGCAGCCCTGATTGTTGCATCAAAAGCGATATCCGAACTTTCCCTTTTGGAAAAAACAGAACGCATATAACGTCCCTGTTTCTGCCCGGTTTTAGTTCTCGAACGCCTGCCGGATCCCCGTCTCTCTACCCTGTCCCTGGCAATACTTATCTTTTTTACCTTGAAGGTTTCTCCAATCGAAAAAACTTCTTCCTTCACGTTATCATTATCATCATTGGATGGAGGCGGAGGAGACATGTCAGGCATTCTGTCATTTTCACCTTCGGACTCATCAGGCTGATCCTGTTGTTCATTCTGTTCCTGATTCATTTCCTCTTCAGGAGATTCATCTTCACCTTCATCCTCATCGTCTTCTTCCTCTGTCTCACCGTTATCCTGTTCAGGCATATCAGGATTCTCATCCTGTTCCTGATTATCCTGATCATCTTCATTATTTTCAGGAGGTTCCGGCGGAGGAGGAGTCTGATTATGTGATTCCCGTGTCCTGTGAACAAGAACCATTTCGGCCACTGCTAGTATTTCATCTACAGTTACCTCTTTTTTACCCTTGTAGGCGGAGAGTGCCTTAGCCGCCCTTTTCAGAATAATATCAGCCCTGTGCCCTGCAACATTTCTGCTGAGGCAGAGTTCAGATATGTATTTTTTCAATGTCTTTGATATTGTCACAGATGGAAGGTTTCTTCTTGCCGCAAGTATATCATCAGCAATCGATTCATTTTCTCCTGAATATTTAGCGATAAATGCATGAGGTTTTGTATCAAACTCTTCACGAAGTTTCATGAGTCTTATTCTTTCAGCAATATCTCTGCTTCCCGCAACATTCACACACAGGCCGAACCGGTCAATAAACTGGGGCCTCAGGTCACCCTCTTCGGGATTCATTGTACCCACAAGCATAAAGGAACAGGGATGCGAATATGAGATACCTTCACGTTCAATAATATTTATTCCTGAAGACGAAGAATCGAGAATTATATCTACAATATGATCATCCAGAAGGTTAACTTCATCAATATACAGTATGCCCCTGTTAACCCTGGCAAGAAGGCCGGGCTGAAAAACCTTTTTCCCAGACTTGATGGCAGACTCAAAATCTATGCTCCCTGCTATCATGTCTTCTGTACTGTTTAAAGGAAGAGTCTCTACTCTGACCCTGCGCATCTCTGATTCATCTGAAAAAGAGGCACACGTCTGACAGAAAGAACAACCCTGTATACTTCCGTAATGGCAGCCTTTTCGTACCTCAATTTGAGGAAGAATCTCCGCAAGGGCTCTGACAGTAGTCGATTTGGCCGTTCCCTTTTCACCGCGGATAAGCACACCGCCGATATTTGGATCAATGGCATTGAGGATGAGGGAAAGCTTCATATCATCCTGTCCCTCTACCGCCGCAAAAGGGAAAAGAAGCCGTGACTGTTTAATTTCAGGCAACCTAGAATTCATTTTTCACTCCCATCAGGAATCGCCTTGGATAACCGTCGTATCCGTCAGCCATTGTATATGACCTATCTGCAATATTTTCTATTTTGAATGTCATGATGAATGTCCCGAAATTGTATTCACCATATCCGTTAAAGAGGACTCTGCCACCTGCGACTTTGGTATTTGCAGTATTTGTATAACACTTTGACTGATAATCCATTTCTCCGCTCAGGGACATTCTGTCTGTGGGCCTCAGTTTTAATGTCACATTGGCATAATGCCTTGACTTACATGACATCCAGAGATCAGTATCCTCATCGGTTGCCACAAGGTAGGTATATGATACATTAAACATTATATATTTGTCATAACTTAATTTGAGAGATGATTCTGCTCCTTTGTATGTTACTTTGCCAAAATTTTCATATCTGTTATGGACACCGTCAAAATAATATACATAAGTTATTCGGTCTTTTATCTCATTATAGTAGGTCCCTACAGAAAAATTAAACCACTTGGCAGGAGAGATAAACAGAGTTGCTGAGTAATTTTTCGCTTTTTCCATGTCCAGTGAAGGGTTAGGCATTTTTGAACTCGTAGCCTGATATCTCTGAAGAAATGTAGGAGTATTATTGGTCTGCGAGTATGCAAATCTTACCCCGAAGATACTGTTCATATGGCTTATACTGACCTCAGGATTAACTACATCTTCATATTCAGAATAGTGGCCGTATCTTGCTCCGGCTGTCATATAGAGTGAAAGCGGTTTTATTTTCATCTTGTTGGAAAGGTATACAAATGAATTATTCTCTGTCTCCTTGTCAAAACCGTAATCTGTTGCACCATAGTATCCTTCTCCTTCACCCTCCAGATATTCATAACCTCCGCCTGCACTAAAGTTCAAATAATCATTGAATTTTAGGCCTGTCTTTAGTTCATGCCCTGTCTTGATAACTTCTACAGTTGTGTCCTTGCTTTTTGACTCATCAATATCATTGTTGATGCCTTTATTAACATAGGAACAGATTTTTACTTTATTGAGTTTTACATTGAGACCTGCTGAATAAAAATCATAATCCTTTCTTGCATATGGAGTTTCATAACCAGGCATTCCAGGCATCCCGCCCTCCTGGCCATAATAGTTAAAAGCAGCACCAATGCCATATTTTTCATTAAAATCATAATCAAGCCGCATTCCTCCGCGGTACTTCTGCTCATCATCATTATCCCAGAAACCTTCAGTCTCGTAGTATGAACCGCTTGCATTTACCCTGAGTTTTCCAACCGATGAATTAACATCAACTGATCCTTCTCCTGTTGAAAAGTTTCCTCCCTTCATCTCCACTTTACCTGAAAGTTTTGAATCCTTGTTTGATGTTATAAGGATTACTCCACCGCTTGAGTTGTCTCCGTAAGAAACTCCACCTCCTCCCTTTATGACCTCAATCTGCTCGATACTGTTAAGCGAAATCTGATCCCATTTGATACCGCCGTGTCCTGAAGTCGGATCATTAATGGGTCTTCCATTAAACAGTACCTTTACAGATGTTGACCCTCTCATGGTCACAGATGAGTCGCCTGCATTAATACCGGGGATCTGGTTAAGTATGTCCTGAATGTTTGTAAAATTCATTTTCTTGATCTGATCAAGTGTAATAAGAATCCTGCTGCTGTCTTCCTGAGCAGACAGACTGGTGACTTTTACTGAAAAAATTGCCATTGCTATCGCAATTGATAATGCTATCCTCTTCATTGTTACCTCTTTATTTATTTAAGACTCTTTTCACTAACAACAGCATCTTCGATCTCTCCCTCAATTTCGAGATATGCTTCACGAAGTGCCTCTTCCCTCTGCTCATCGGCATTCCACATTCCCCTGCCAATGGCCTCGAGAAGTTTATCTATTATATTCTGAAGCGCGTATGGATTTACTTCCTTCATCCATTTCTGCATTTCAGGATCAAGTGCATATTTATCTGCGAATCGGTCATACATATGATCCTCAACAACCTCTGCAGTTGCATCCCATCCGAGCACAACATCCATCATCTTGGAAAGATCTCCCGCACCCTTGTATCCGTGACGTTTCAATCCTTCTATATACTTGGGATTAAGAAGCCTTGCCCGGAAAACAAGTTTGGCCTCCTCATCTGTAGTTCTTACCTTAACTCTTCTGGGATCACTGGTATCGCCGTATACAGACATTGGGTATGATCCCTTGACTGTTTTAACTGCTGCGATCAGTCCGCCATAGTAGTTGTAGTAGTCTGTACATGAAAACATATCGTATTCTCTTGAATCGTTGTTCTGTACTGTGGCATCGATCCTTGAGAGCACTTTTTTGAATGTATCCGGTTTCTTCGCACCATACTCTCCTGAACCGTATGCATGGCCTGACCAGTCTATGTAGGCATTGCCGAGGTCATCCCGAGACTCCCACTGCTTGGATTCTACCAGTTCGGAAACTCCTGCTCCGTATGTTCCGGGAGGGCAGCTGAATACCCTGAATGAAGATTCTTTTTTTGCATCTGCCTCAGACATCCCCTGTTTACGGTAGTCCTCATAGTCCCTGTAGACATTTCGTCTGAGTATATTGCTTTCGGGAGGCTCATTCAGTGCAGCCACCATCTTCACTGCATCATCCATCATCTCCATGAGATTCGGGAATGAGTCCCTGAAAAAACCGCTTGCACGCATTGTTACATCGAATCTGGGCCTTCCCAGTTCAGAAAGCGGGATTGGTTCAACCCCCTTGACTTTTCCACCGTTCTGCCATACAGGCCTTACTCCCATGAGATATAAAACCTGCGCAAATGTATCCGCCTTTGTTCTCATGGTGGAGGTTCCAGTTATATATACAGCAACCTGTTCAGGATACTTGTTCAGCTCCTTCAGACTTCTTTCGATGAGGGCTTCAGCCAGGCTCACACCCACTTCCCATGCTCCGGGACTTGGAAGTTTTGAAGGATCTACCGAATAAAAGTTTCTTCCTGTAGGAAAAATATTTGCCTCTCCCCTTGTTGGCGCGCCTGAAGGCCCCTCTTCAACGAAGCCCCCCTTAAGTGCTGTCAATATAGAATCAATCTCCTGCACCGATTTTTCAATATTAGGTACAAGGGTATCTACTATGTATTTCAGGACTTCTTCAAGCTGAGGTGTCAGTTCGAGTTCTGCATCAGATACAGCCTGTGCAATACTTTCATGGGCAAAACCTTTACTTTCAATGTGTTCTACAATTGAAAGACATTTCTCATGGGCCATCTGAACAATCTGTCCGCCTGAACGTCCGTTAAAATGGGGCAAAACCCTGCCCTTGTTTTCAAGGAGTTCATCATAATCGTACCCCATGCCTCTTATGACTGATTCTCTCAGTGACGGCGTCTCATCATTTGCAAGTCTTGTGAGCTGCACGATAAATTCGACAAGTCGTCTTGCAGCAGGAAAAGTCCCCATTGTATGAAGTCCGTCGGATATCATTGTATCGGATATTCCTTCCAGGTATCCGTGCATCTCTTCCATGAAAGTTTCAAAGTCGGCCTTTGCCTCCTCCTCTGTTATCTTCATGTCCTTATCTATTTCAGCCTCGGCTACTGCATCCCAGACAAGGTCACGGTGGATAGGCAGTTTTTCAGGATCCTGCCGCTCTGCATCCTGATAGTCACGGATGGCATTATCGAGCTTCTCCATTTCTTCATAGAGGCCTGAATTTGTTGTTGCAGGAATCATGTGATCGATGATACAGCAGTAGCTTCTTCTCTTTGCCTGTGTCCCCTCTCCAGGATTATTTATTATGTATGGATAAATATTCGGAAGATCCATTATGGCAAGGTCCGGATAGCACTCCTCACTCAATCCAAGGGCCTTTCCTGGCAGCCACTCGAGGGTACCATGTGTTCCGACGTGAATAACTGCATCTGCCTTGAATACATTTTTTATCCACCTGTACGTTCCAAGATAATGGTGAGGAGGAGACATATGCTTATCATGAACAAGTTCCTCCATGTTTTCAAGTTTGCCCCTTGGAGGCTGCATAGTGATGAAGACATTACCATTCACTGTCCCTGCAAAATTTATTCTGTCATTATATGTAAAGAGTTCACCGGGCATTTCTCCCCAGTTTTTTATCATATGGTTCCGGGTCTTTTCAGGAAGTGTTTCATGCCAGGGCATGTATGTTTCTCTTTCGGCAAAGGCTTCAGCTTTTTCCGCCATGGCGTCAGGAGTCTCCCATCTCCTGTCATAGGTCATTCTTTCGAGAATCTCCGATGCCATGTGATCTCCGTCATCATAGGTTCTCTCAACGACATATCCTTCTTCTTTCATTCGGTCCATGAGGAGTTTAATACTCATGAATGTATCAAGACCGGATGCACATCCGATTCTGTCATTTCTCGGAGGGTTATGATGAAAGATTACAGCTACTTTTTTATCTTCATTTTTCTTATGGGAGAGCCTTGCCCAGTTAAGGGCAAGTGATACAAGTTTTTCCACACGATCTGGAATAGGTCTGTTCTTTGAAATAAAGGCTCCGGTTAGTGGTTCTACAATATCATTTTCCCTTGTTCCAGTATTTACGTTAATCAGGGCACCGTCAAATTCAGGCTGTGCAGCAGAAAAAATTACATCAAGAGTACTTACTCCCTGCTCTCCATCTTTCCAGTCAGCATAGGAGTTAGTCGATACCATTGTCTGAAGAAGCGGTACTCCAAGGCCTTTGATTACCCCCTTAAATTCAGGTTTGATCAGATTAAGAGAAAAATTCATTGCATTTAGCAGTACTTCAATTACAGGTTTCCCATTATCCATGAAGTAGTGTTCTACCAGCCTGTCCACAGACATATTTCCTTCTTTGTTTCCCGCATATCTGTTATGGAAAACTGCAATAACAGATGCCCCCTGTTTCTCTATTTCACGGATAAGAGCATCTATATGTTCCAGATTTTTGTTTATCCAGTATGTCTGGTAAAACCAGATTCCAACTACAGGCTGACCCTTCTTTAAAAATTTTTCCCTGTACTCATCCACATCAGGAAGATGTTTAAGATCAGGATGATAAATACCCTGCTGTAATGTATTAACAGGTTCGTCATATGGTATATCTTTATCTGATACTATATTGGCAAGAAGCAAAACCATATTTTTCAGGTTTTCCACTCCTCCGGCAGTATAAAACTGTACAAGTTTTTTCCAGTTTTCAGATCTGCCTTCTGTTGAATACTTCTGTGCAGCTGTAAGAGCCTCCATATCTCCCTGAATATGAACGTATGGAATCTTTTCTCCTTTCCTTTTCTTCTCTTCTATAGCATCCATAAGAGGTGCAAATGCAGGACATGACTCCTCTCCTCCATGCAATCCTATGTATATCAGATTTGAATTCAGAGATTTTACTATATAATCATCTATGAGAAATTCATCTTCAAGCTGAACCTTAGTCTTCGCCTGTATCCTTATGCTGTATTTCTCCGCAATTTCTGAAAGGGCAATTCCCAGATTCCCCATTTCTCCGCCTGTTGCGCTGAAATACGAAATTTTAACGCTCATACAAAACTCCTTTTCTTTTCGTTGTTTTCATCCGAACCTGCCATTATATTATTGAGAATTCCGTAAAGATCAGGCCAGTCTTCCTCTGACCTGTTATAGAACTTCCGGCTCGGGCAGTCCCACCTGCTGCTGTGGCAGCTGTTTATATTTTTGTAGTCGAATAAAATACCGCTTTTATCTATTGGAAGAGATGCTGAATTAAAATCCTTGATGTGGCCCATGTAAAAAAGTCTGTCATCTATTACCTGTCCGCATGGATAGAGTTCACCTGTGGGTGATACTGCAAGAGATTCACCTTTTTCCGCATGACAGTAGGACTTTGAATTATTATACTCACATACTTTGTTTATTTCCCTTAACTGAAGCGGAACTTTACGCATCCTGTTAATGAATTTTATATTATCAATGAGTCTGTTCAGGGCCCGTTCTAGTTCTTCACGTTCCGGAAAGGTTACGTCATTCTCCATTGACATCCCCTTGGCCACAAGCATATCAAGGGCCATGCCTCTGGAATTCTCGAATGCTGAAAGTATGAATGGAATTTCGTGAATATGGTTTACGTTAAGATTGCTTACAACTGTGGTTGTTCTGAATTCGACATTATTTTTCTGTAAAAGTGCAAGACCCGCAAAAACAGATGAAGACTGCCCCCGTATAGATTCATTTACTTCCTTCCTTCCATCAAGACTCACCCCAACCTGCAGGTCGTATTTTTTCACTATACCTGTAAATTCTTCGTTCATAAGTGTACCGTTGGTCTGTATGCCGATTGTTACCTTCCTCATGGTTTTTCTGATCTTCCACGCTATATATTCCACCAGGTCACAGTGAAGGAGAGGTTCTCCGCCGGTTATCTGAACATGTGCTCCTTCCATTGGATCAAGGAGCTCAATGGCGCTGTCTGCCACGTCCCTGGACATTACCGCACTGCCGGCTGTTCCCCTGTAACAGTATTTACAGTTCAGGTTACATCTCTTTGTAACAGAAAGAACCAGATACTTTATTTTTCTGTTATCTTTCAAAATCTTAAACACCCGGACATTCTCCATTTAACAGTATTTCATAATCAAAATCATGATATAGTCTCTTTTTCCTCAGGGATTCGGTATCGAGAATATCCATTGCATATCCCCTGCCGCTTGACTGATCCTGCTTCCATCTTGAATGTGCTGACGGCGGAGAGGATACAGATGCATAATCATTGAACGCCACTGCAACTGCCGTATTCTCGGTTGATCTTATCCCGCTCAGTATATCGATATTTTCCGGTTTTTCTTCACCGCAAAGAATAACCACGTCACAGCCGGACTTAGCGAAATGGTAGAATCTTTCAGGATGATCAAGTTCATGTGCGTTCAGCAATGCTATCTTTGCCGATGAACAAATCAGTTCAGATTCATCTGAATCAATGCTCTGTTCTTCTCCGGAATCAAATACATGCCATGCGGCTGTACCATTCATAGTGTTCCTCAGCACAATCCCGCATGAGGTTTCTTTTGAGAGCCCCCTGATTAGCTCGAGATCGTATGTACTTTCAGGAAGTACAAGAATACGGTTATCATTAAAATTGCAGATTGAATGCTTCACTTCTTCCATATCATCAGCTGATGGAGGGAATGAACATGCATATGCGGTAACGTTACCTGCTTCCGGAAGACTGAAATGCTCCTGTACGGTTGAAAGCCCCTTAAGGTTCAGATATATATTGGTATATTTTGAAGGAGATCTCCCTTCCATAATACTGGAGTCGTTTACTATCCGGCCGTCACATAATTCGATATCCGAATACTTTATCATTGATACTACGGATGTTTCATTAACCAGCAATTTGCCATGATAGTCTATTACAGCGGAAGGAGCCTTTTCAAAACTCATTGTTTTGTCTGTTCCGGCCCTGTTTGCGGCAAGAATTGTGACTCCATTCTCAACAGCCCTGGCTCGCCATACTTCAAGAGGATTCATCCCCATATCAGGCCAGTTCGCGGGCACCAAGATCATTTTCGCTCCGCGAAGAGCCGTGCCCCTTGCAAGGAGTGAGAAATATGAATCGGCACAAACTAGAACCCCAACCCTGCCCCATGGAGTTTCAAATATATTCTCCTGTGCAGCATCTCCACAGCAGGCCCATCTGAATTCACCATTTACTTTAAAATACTTAAGAACAGCTTTACCTTCCGGGCCGAAAACGATTGCAGAATTATATATTATTCTGTTGTATTCTTCCTTGTATGCAACTCCAAGACATATATAGTTTTCATGTCTGGCCGAAAGTTCAGAAAAACTCTTATAGATTTCAGAATTTTCATTAACCGTTAGATTTTCGAGTTCATCCCTTGACTGAAACGAGTATCCCGAAAGTCCCATCTCGGTATTAACTATTATATTTGCACCATGACTGCATGCCTCTTTATTCAGTCTGAGCAGCTCTTCACAGTTTTTCTCAAACCATGAATGTTCAATTTCTGGATGTATAACGGCAGTTTTAAGATATTCTGTTTTCCCCATATTATTTTACCCACTTTTCTTCAAAGCCCATGGCTATGAGGTCATTTATAAAATTCGTAAAAGTTTCTCTCTCAAGTTCAGGCTCAAGCACCTTTATTTTTTCCATATAATAAGTTATTCTTTTATATTTACCCGAAACAGATGCGGCGATGTATGCACCCTGATGATTAAATATTTCCGGAATACAGCTTTCAGGAAGTATACCCCAGACGATTTTATCCCGCAGATGTATGAGAGAAACCACTGACGCAACTACAAGCGGGTCCTTGTCTATTACTGAAAAATTATCCCTGAATAGGTCTGCATCCTCACTGTTAAGACGACTCTGAATTCGTTCTATCATTGACTCTCTTGTCAGACCGAAACGGATCATATGATTAAGGCATGATCTCTGTGTCTCAGGTGTAAGATCATTCTGAAGAGCAAGTGTTCCCTTTATAGCGGCATGTACAGCCTTACCGATAAGTTCCCCTAGCATTGAATGTTTGCCGGCACTGGCAAGCGGTGTACCCGTATTCATGACACAGGCAACTCCTATCTGATCAGTACCTGTTCCTGTCGCAAGGCCGCTTGAATACTTAGATCCAACAGCCAGTTCCTGCAGGACAGCACTCTTGGCCTCGGTCGATGTCATAATGGACCTTACCATTGCCCCTTCTGTGAGTTCCCTGTTTATGAAAAGCATTGTGTTTATTGTACCATGAAGAACCGGCTTTATGTCTCCGACCTGATGGAACCTGCCGTTCTCCTCGAATACAGTTGCAGGATCTCCAACTCTTCCTGCATTTCCTTCGACTCCACCAGTACAGACAGCAAGCACTGACAAATCTTTAAACGATGCTTCCCTGAATACAGCATTTCTCATATTGGCAGCAGTACCTAAAGTTACACATTTTTCATGCGGGAGATCATGAAGACCGCAAATCATCTCCTTATCTCCCTGTGGACTCCTGGCTGCAATTGAATGACTCATGCTGTGATGATTGGCCGGTTCACATGACTGGTGATTATACATATAGAGCATATCATCATGTATCCCTCCGCTTACTCTGCACGTAGATATGACACGGTGAGGTTTCAAAAATTCCGCATAGACAATTCTTTCTTCCCTGTAAACAACCACTGTATCATCAAACCTTTTAAGAATCATCTCTCCACCCAGTTTCCTTCTCTTCTCACCATTTTTCAGTCTCATATTCTACATGTAGTAAACATATTGTTTAAAGTCTTCAGGATCCGGAAATGATATGGCCCGGGAAGGGCATTTGGGCATGCACCCTCTGCAAAGCATTACGCATGCGTAGGGATTTACAACCACAGCTATTCCTGTTTTTTCATTCATTTCAAAAACACCCTTTGAGCAGAAATCCACACAGATGCCGCAGGCAGCACAGGCTTTTTCATCGATATCCGGAAACCAGTTAATTTCACGCCTGTCCTTTGTAAGTTTACGCCGTTGCCCCATCTCCTTCATAAATTTCTTCTGAAGTGACCTGTTGTTTTTACGTATTTTTTTTACATAAAGCAGCCTGATCCTTAGCAGAATAGGCATTCGAATATTTTTGTAGTTAAATGGACTGTGCTCTTTCATTGAAGTTTCTTTTAAAACATACTCCGGGGCGGAATTTACCTGTGAAACAGCGAATTCTGGAATCCGAAAATGTTGAAATATCTCCTTATTTTTTTAACAATTTGATTGACTCCAGAATAAGAGGATATTAAACTTACTATTTCAGTGATTTATCTCTCTCTTGGGAGTAAATTCTCAGGTATCCGGGTAATTGCCGTTATCCGGATACCACCTTAATATTCAAAAATTTTCATATAAGTAACTGCTGCATTCTGTTCTCAGGAACATGCACGCCCCGGAGCAATCCTCCTGCCTTTATATTTTTTATGTTCATCACTGTACCCCTGGATAAACATGGAATTAAAGACAACGCACCGAAAGATGAAAGTGATAAAATATGGATGGTATATAATTCAGAATTGAACTGGCAGAATTTAGATACTGCCGCTTGTAAAAACAGCAGGAACTCTATCTGTTCTGTTTTGAACAAATTGCGGAAAAGATTATAATTCAGAATTTTTTTCATACCACACTCCTTCCGGATTATTTTTAAAACCCGAGTGACAGCAGATACACAATTCAGGAGTGAGTTTTTCTTTCAGTGATTTATCCCTCTCCTGGGCCTTTTAAAATCACATAATTGCCGCTATGTGATTTATTATTTCCGGGCATAAAAAAACCCCGAAACCTTTACTGGCCACGGGGATTCCCATTTTATCCTCGACTATTCCACAGACTGCTGCCCTGCATTGCGGATTTAGTATCAACAGGTCTTCTGGCTTCCGGATCATTCTGAAAAACTGAGCCTTCCCACCCTAAGGCAGTGGCATCATTTCAGTTTCAGTCCCCGGTTACAGCGATGGGTTCGCTCCCGACTTTAACGGGATTCCCTTTGACCTCCGTGTTATGGAGGATTGATACAACAAATATTTCAAATAACTTTCTTTAAGACTAAAATCTTCCAGACTGCTGTCAATAAAATTTTAATTTTATTGTAACAATTTCTCATGACTATTTAAAAAACAGCTACTGATATTTCAGACTATAATCTACAGTCACTACAAATGTCATACTGCTTTTCTTTGCAGCTATTTCTTTCGGAAATACCGGGAATGGACCGGCCTTTTCCACAGTAGAAACTCCTGCCCTGTTCAGAACATCATGATCACATCCATTTAATACCGATGCCGTTCCCAGAATCTTTCCTGACTTATCAAGGGTAAACTTCAATTTTACATCCCCTTCAAGATGCATTCTCCTCGCGATTGCCGGATAATACTTCCTTCTATGAATCTGCTGCAAAACCTTTGTAATGTAACTCTCCCTGACCTCCATTGCCTCTTTGGAAAGAGACTCCTGAACTTTTTCATGTCTTTTTATTATTATCTTTTTTTTCTTATCGAGAAGACGCGGAATTTCACCTGCAGAAGACTTCTTTTTCTTTACAGGCTCCACCCTCTCCCAGTTATCAAGCATTACAACATTTATCAGTGTCATATTGGATTTTTTTGATTTCAGAACAACCTGCTCTTCAACACCTGCCCTTGTATGCAGTTTTATTAAAAATGAAAGATGGATTACAAGAGAAAAAACAAGAGTCATTTTTAAACACTTTTCAGGGCATCTGGCAATATTCAGGATCATGGATCTGCTATTCATGTGCAATATTTATCTCCCCGACTCCGGTATTTTTTATAATATCTATTATCTTCACAAAAATTTTATATGGTATATTTTCATTTCCATAAAAAATGACACGCTTCTTGTGACCTTCCTTCACACTGATATTCTCAATCGCCTCGGAAAGTTTTACAGGCAAATCATCTACTGAAACACTTTCCTTATTGATATATACATTTTTCTTCTCATCAACAGAAACCACAACATCTGTTCTCTTGAGTTTGTCCTGATCCGTTGCCTGGGGAAGACAGACAGGAATACTCGGCTTCATAAAGGCTGAGGTTAATATAAAGAACAGAAGAAGCATGAATATTACATCAATGAGAGGTGTAAGATTCGGCTCGGACAGTTTCTTTCTTTTTTTAAGAGACAGTTTCATCTGCATGCCTCAGAATATTTATTGTTTTCTCCGAAGAATATTTCTCATCGTTTTTCTCATCTCCGTTTTCATCAGAATCTGATGTTATTCCAAAAAGAAGATTCAGTTCAGATACACGTCTTTCTATTCTGGAAATTCTTTCATAAACCAGATTCTGAAAAAAATGATGAAATCCTGTTACCGGAATAGCCACTATCAGACCAAAGGCTGTTGTCAAAAGCGCCTGCCATATTCCTCCTGCAAGAACATTTATATCGGCCTGGCCTCCCAACGCCGCTATATCCTTAAAAACATAAATCATTCCTATTACTGTACCAAGGAGCCCCATAAGGGGAGCAAGATTGGAAACTGCTGAAAGTATTGAGAGATGCTTTTCCAGCATGATAACCTGATGCTGGGATTCTACATTTACCGCTTCTTCAAGTATCTTACTGCCCCTCTCAATATTTTTGAGATAGGAATGTGTAACACGTCCTATGGCACTTTTTGATTTAGACGACAGGTCAATTGCATCTTTCAATCTTTCATCTCCAACAAGCTTTTTAACCTCTTCAAACATTGTCTTGTTTCTGCTTCTGGTTAATCTGTAGTATATAGTTCTTTCAATTGCAATGGCGAGAGCTACAATTGAAGATCCGAGAATAAAATACATTACGAAGCCGCCACGGTGTAATAGTTCCAGCATATTATTTCCTCCCAACAATTAATTAAAAAACCCCATACCAGTTGGTATGGGGTCCCATTTTTTCCACATATCATTTAAAGGTGAAGTCATCCCTACCCCGGATTTCCTCACATAAAACAGGCAGGTCTTCTGACTCACGGATCATCCTACTAACCACGCCTTCCCGGAATATTCCAGTGACAATCTGTGGCTTTCGTCCCCGATTACAGCGGTGGGTCCGTACCCGAATTTAACGGGTTTCCCTATTCTCTTCTTAATTCAAAGAAGAACCTGATTTATACAAAAGTTATTTCTAACATCAATTTTTGTAAGAACTTGTCAAGAAAAAAATCATTTAATCTCTGGCTAAATGCACGACCCTGAAGGCAATAATAAAGAAGACAATTCCCAGAAACAGCAGAACCAGGACAGAAGCCTTGTCCGGCATATCACCATAGGCGGAACTTCTTATTACTGATGATGCATGAGTAAGGGGGATAAAATACAGTATTTTCTGTACAATTTCAGGCATATTCTTCATGGGGAAAAAAGTACCTCCCAGAAAAGCCATTGGCGTAATTACAAAATTTGACAGCAGTGCCTGATCAGCATGTGACTTAACCACCATTGCAAGCCCCACTGCCAGTGATGCGAAGAGAAAACTGTTTAGAAATATGCCTGTCCAGAAGAAGATGCCGTAGTGCAGTTTTACTCCTGAGATGAAACCCACCGCAAGAATTATAGCAACAGCCATGAAAGATCGTGTCATTCCGGCCAGAACTTCTCCTGCAACAAATGCAATATTCCTGACCGGTGAGGCCTGAAACTCCTCAAAAATCTTCCAGTAAAATCTGGCCACATTGATTTCAGATGCTATTCCGAATGAATAAATCATACTGCTCATCGCCGCAAGGCCTGGAATCAGAAATTCCATATAGGGCCTGGAGCCCACGTCAAAATTTTTCCCCATGCCGAATCCGAATGCAATGAGATAAAGTGTAGGAGATACCGACATGGAAGCCACCTGCCTCCAGAATTTTCTTCTGAGAATAAGCAGTTCTCTGAGATATATGGCAAAACATTCATTAATCATTTATAATTCCTTAATTCCGGATCCTACATTTCCGTTTCCTGAAAGACCGATCTTTTTACCGGTTATTGCAATGAAGGCGTCTTCCAGATTAACCCTTCTCTTTGTAAATCCCTCATAACCGCTGGCAATAAACCTGTTGGCATCCTCGGATGACTGGAAAAACTCGGTATAGAGCCCGTCCTCCCCGAGTATGTCAACGGCCCAGCTTCCAAGCTTTTCCATAAAGGAGGCAGGAGTGTTCACTGCAACTATTTCCCCCTTTTCCAGAAAGGCAACCCTCTCTGCAAGGAACTCAGCTTCCTCAATATAATGGGTTGTCAGAAAGATTGTCGTGCCGTCCTGCTGTATCTTTTTGATGAGAGACCAGATTTTACGCCTTATCCCCGGATCAAGCCCTGTAGTAGGCTCATCAAGAAAAATTATTCTGGGAGAATGAAGCATTGCCCTTGCAACCATGACCCTTCGTTTGAGGCCTCCTGAAAGATGTTTCACTAGGCTTTCAGATCTGTCACTCATATCAATGTATCCGAGAAGAGCCTCAATCCTCTCTTTTCTGTCGCTTTTCTTCATGCCGAAAAGCCGCCCATGTATATCAAGATTCTGCCTCACCGTTAGTTCGGGATCAAGATTTATGACCTGAGGCACAAGGCCGAACTGTCTCCTTGATTCAATTCTGTTGATCTCAATGTCCTTCCCGTTCAGAAGGGCAGTTCCGGACGTGGCCCTGGAGAGGCCGGTGAGAATTCTTATTGTAGTCGTTTTACCCGATCCGTTGGGCCCCAGATATGCGAAGAGCTCACCAGGTGCCACATTAAGATTTATCCCCTTGAGGGCCTCAACCTTTTTGAATTTCTTTTTTAAATTTTTAATTTCAATAATATTGTCCATGCAAACCCGATACATGCTATTTATTCTTTTTTTGTGGCCGCAGTCCCTTGACAACTTTTATGCAGAGGGAAAGAAGAATGACTATGAAGCCAGCCCTGAAAATGCCAAGACTCACAAAGAGATGTCTGTCTTGTGAAGCTATTGAAGCAGGGTCAGTCCCACTGTAAATAACATCAAGTATTATGTAGTCATATAAGAGGCTTGCGATAAGAAGGAGAGATCCCACAATCATCATTTTCAGTTCAAAGGTCATTTGCAGTTTAAAAATACTTTTCATTTATAGCCACCTCGCAGATTTTAACTAAAGCTATTCACCGATACCATAGATACAAGCAGAATATTCAATCATAAAAAAAAATGCCCCTCAGGGGCACTTTTCACTTCTTCTTTCTTATTATGAGTTTATTGAGAATACCCTTTTTACAGCTTTTCGGTGCCCCGCCAGATCCCTCTTCAGTTTCAGAACCGAAAATTGTGGGTCTCATATGGATTCCTAGCGGACACAAAAGACGGCATGTTCCCCTTTTTACATCCTCTGCGATATTGTAAAAGCATGGAACAAGTACGAGTGTTATTACCGTGGCAAAAATAAGTCCGTATCCGAATCCAAGGGCAAGAGGAGCCACCATATAGTTTTTGTCACCTATACCGTATATACTCGGCAGAAGCCCCAGAACAGTGGTTCCTGTTGTAAGGATAATGGGCCTGAGGCGCAGCACGGCAGCCTCCGCAATTGCATCCTTCAGACTGTGATCCTCATCCCGTTTCAGATTTATAAATTCAACGAGTGTAACCGTATTGCTGACTATTACACCTGCAAGGCTGAAGAGCGCAAGGATACTCATAAAACAGAGAGGCTCTCCATGAAGGAACAGCGCCCCGATTACTCCGATAAAAGCAAATGGTATGGCACTCATTACAACAAACGGCACCATCAGGGATTTAAAAAAGACAGCCAGTATAATAAAGATGACCACAAGGGCTATCTGGAAGAACACTCCAAGTTCAGACAAGCTTTCCTTTGTGTCCTCCTGTTCTCCACCGTATGAAACAAAATAATCGGGATATTTTTTTGATATGCCGGAGAATTTCATTGCCAGATCCTTATTTACCGCCATTGAATTTGTCTTTGCAAGATCTACATTGGCTTTTACCTGCACTATACGCTTGTAATTCAGTCTGTTTATCTGTGAATAACCGGGCTGTGTAACCCTCTTTGTCACCATCCCAAGAGGAATCAGTCCTCCCTGATTGTTGGAGATCATTACTTCGTTAAGCCCCTTCATTCTTTTCCGTGTATTTTCATTGAAACGGACTCTCAGTGTTATTTCATCCTCTCCGTCTCGGACAGTGGTTGCCTGTGCTCCCTCAAAGGATGCATTTATTGATGTTGCGATATCCCTGACAGAAAGCTTTGCCCTGGTAGCGAGGAGCTCATCGGTTTTGTACCTGAACTCTGTCTTTCCCGGTTCAAAGTCCGACCTTATATCAAATACTCCCTTTACTGTTTTAAGGTAGGAGATATATTCACCGGCTATTTTGTTGAGGGTATCAAAATCCTTACCCCTTATCTCTATATTTATCGGATCCCCCACCGGCGGTCCCGACTCCTGTACCGCAACATTGACACGCATATTGCCGGCTATTTCACCTTTTGACTGTGCCGTACTTATGTCACGCCGCAACTGTTCCTCTATTTCGGATGCTATCCGATCCCTGTCCTTTTCAGGTGTGAGATAAATAAATATAGTTGATTTATGGGTTCCGTCTCCGGGCTTTGGATCAAGCCCATCCGCAACTTCGGTACCTACCCTTGAGTAAAAACACTCAAGTTCCTTTTTAGGAAGCTTTCCTATTATTGCTTCAATTTTTTTAATCTCCCTCAGGTTGGCATCAAGGTTTCTGCTGTTGGGAAGATAGGTTTTGATCTCAATATTCTCGGATCCACCTCCTGGAAAGAATACAAAACCGACTACAGGGAGAAGTTTTAATGACGCCACAAGAAGCAGAAAGAGAGACAATACTGTTACATACCGGAACTTCAGCATGAACTTCAAAAATTTCATATACTTAAGCTGAACCCTGCCGAATAGACCCTTCTCCAGTCTCTCTCCGTCTTCAAGAACAGTAGCCTCTTCCTCCCTGCCTTCATGTTTGTGCCCTTTCATGAATGAATCAAGAATCGAAGGAAGCAGAAAAAGGGCCACAATCCATGAAGCGGCAAGGCATATCATTACCACCATTGGTATATACTTTATGAATTTACCCATTATTCCTGTTAAAAGCATGAGGGGTGTAAATGCCGCTGAAATACATAGGAATGTAACAGTAACAGGCCACACAAGCTCCTTCACGCATTTCATTATTGCTTCATTTTTTCTCATGCCCATTTCATAATACCGGTGAGCGTTTTCTGAAATTACTATTCCAAAATCAACAATCATTCCAAGAACCATTATCATTCCGAAGAGACTGACAACATTAAGAGTTACACCGAAATAGCCCATACCGATAAAGGCGAACATAAATACCAGGGGGATAGTTGCAGTCACTATTATGGCCATCCTCATCCCAAGAAAAAAGAAAAGAATTGCAGCAAGGAGTATAAAACCGGTAATGGCATTTGTCACAACCGATTCAATATTATTGCGGGTAAATTCACTCCTGTCGTTGAACATCTCAAGTTTCACATTTGCAACATCAGGATTAACATAAACCTTCATCTTCTCCTTGATTTTATCAGCCAGGACAAGCTCATCGGCACTTCTCTTTTTCCAGATTCTGAAAACAACAGCCCGCTTTCCGGTATATCTTTCCAGTATGTCCGGTTCTTCCACAGTATCCTTTACTGTGGCAATATCCCTTATGCGTGCAGAATATCCTGCATCATTTGAAACAATAACCGTATCAAGCACCTCATTAATATTATTGAACTGCCCCTTTGTTCTGAGTGTGTACTCATCATCACCGATTCTCAGAGGCCCTCCGGGGAGGTCTATATTTCTGTCTGAAAGTTTCCTTGTCACATCGTTCATACCGAGACGGTATTTAGCCAGTTTGCCCGGATCAACTTCTATGAGGAACTCCCTGTCATAGAATCCGAACTTCTCCACTTCTGCCACACCATTAATGTCATAGAGGAAATCTTCAAGTCCGTCTCCTACATCCCGGAGCTTCTTCAATGAGATATCTTCATTTTTTGCAATAATTGCCACATCTATGACCTGGGTCTTGTCAACCTTGATCTCCTCTACAACCGGGTCATCTGCATTATCCGGAAGCCCCTCTACCAGATCTACGCTGTCCTTTATATCCTGAATCACCTTATCCTTGTGGGGATGGCCCTTTTCAATATACACAGCAAGAACCGATACGTTTTCAATATTATAGGACCTTACTTTTTCAATGCCGTCAATTTCCCTGAGTTTCTTCTCAATGGGTATGGTAATGAGGCTTTCAAGTTCATCGGGGGAACCGCCGGGATATACAGTCTTTATGCTCACCATGTCAAAACTGACTTCCGGAAATGATTCCCTGTTCAGACCGGATATTGTCATGAACCCAAGAAGATAGATGAGTCCGATGAGAAGACCCACGACGAGCTTTTCCTTTATCAGATACTGTATAATACCAACCATTTTTCAACCCTCATGACAAAACTGTATTTAAATAAAAATATAAATTTTTAAAAATTATTTTCATAAATTGCTCAAATATAACGCATTCAGTCAAGTTTAATTTTACAAACAGACCTTGTCTGTATGTATTATAGTTCTATAAGACTTCAGTAATTAAATTGACAGAACCCTCCCAAAGAATAAAGTACCATCCATGAAAAAAATAATAACAATACTTCTGATATCAGTCAGTGCATACGCCGGCATATCATTCAATACAGCAAAGCTTCTTATCAATGGAAAAAAATTTACTGCAGAAATAGCCGATACCAACGAAAGAAGGGAACACGGCCTCATGTACCGGAAATTTTTACCGGAAAACAGAGCCATGATTTTTATTCATGATGATGAGGATTACTATTCATACTGGATGAAAAACTGTTTCATAAGCCTGGATATGGTTTTTTTAAACAGCCGGAAAGAGGTAGTGCACATATTTTATGATGTGCCGCCGTGCAGGGAAATATTCTGCAGCACCTACAGAACTCCGGTTAAGGCAAAATATATCATAGAGTTCAATTCCGGTACTGCAAAAAGATTAGGGATCAGAAAAGGAACAGTTGCCCGTTTCTGATCCGTTTCAGAACTACTTATTCAGAACAAAAAATGCAAGTGATTCATGAAGTCTTTCCGCATCTGCTTCTATTTTTCTGGAAAGTGACGCAAGTTCCTCAGCCTCTGAAGCAGTATGCTGAATCATGTCATTCATGTTCCCTATGGATTTAACAATTTCATTTGTGGCAGTTTTCTGTTCATCAGTGGTTGTATGAATGATATCAGATGTATTCTTAACTATTGTTGTTTCACTTGTGACTCTCTGATTCATTTCACCCTGACGTTTCATGAGTGAATCAATGGATGACATCATTTCATTAATGACATTGATTCCGTCCATGATTGTCTTGATTTTTGAAACAGTGTCCTCTGCAGTTTTTAGATTCTCGCCGATTTCCCTGTTATTAACAAGAATGAGAGAACTGATATCACCGGTACTTGTAGCAGTCTGGTCTGCAAGTTTTGAAATCTCATCGGCAACAACTGCAAAGCCCTTTCCGGCCTCTCCTGCCCTGGCCGATTCGATAGCAGCATTCAACGAAAGAAGATTTATTTTGTCGGAGATATCATTTATGATATCCACAATGTTTTTCATCTTTTCGGAACTGTCCATGACCATGCCCAACTTCTGGTTCATGCTCACAATGGATTCCTCTCCATTTTTTGCCTCCAGGCTGATCGATTCGATCTTGCCTCTAGAACTTACCATATTCTCATTAACATCCCTGATAAGGGCGGAGAGTTCATCAAGCAGTGTTGTAAACTGGACAACAACATCAAACTGATTCTTGGCTCCATCGGCAATCTGATCCATGCCTGCTGAAACCTCTTCGATTGAGGCGGTCATTTCCTCTATTGAAGCAGCCTGTCCCTGTGCATGTTCAACAAAACTGCCTGAGGATCTGGACATGCTTTCTGAGGCGGTTTTAAGCCCCTTGGAGATGACATCTATTTCATTTAATACCTTCTTCACCTGATCTACAAGTTTACACAATGATTTGGATATCTCGCCCATCTCATCTTTTGACCTGATATTTATCTCACAGGTAAGATCACCGGAACCTATCTGTTTTATTATTTTTAAAATTTTCTCAACTGAACTGTTTATTCGTCCAACCATTACACGTCCAATGATCAAAACAATCAGGACAACTCCGCCGGAAACTCCAAGTACCATAAACATGGTCTTGTTTTTATTTGCCTTGAGTTCAGCCTGAATCTCCTTGAGCTCGGCTTCAATATCATCAGTATATGTACCGCCGCATACTGTCCATTTCCATGGTTCATAATACTTCGTATAAACTATCTTCTCGCTTATCTCTTTGGTGGTTGGTTTTTCATAATAATAAGACACAAAACCTCCCCCCTCCCTTGCGGTATCCATCAGTGCAGCCCTGAATTTGAACCCTTTTACATCTTTTCTTTCAAGGCTTGCAACTGTTCCCCAGAATTTTCTATTGGTACCGTGAAATGCCCATATCCATGAGTTGTCCTTCTGGAGCTCATATGCAAAGAAATATCCGCTGCCGTTGTCATACCTGAGCTTTGCCACATGATCCTTCGCTCTGTTCATTCGCTCTTCAATGGAAAGGTCTTTCAGTTCATCACAGTACTTGACCGAATCATATGCTATTTCTACAAGATTCTTAAGGTAGTCCTTTTTGGAACTGTAGAGCTGCTTTCGGGAATTTTCAAATCGCAGCTGATATGAACGATTAATAGAAAATACTACAAGCAGCAGAATGATAGCAGCAAGAGCTGTGAGTGAGCTGAGATTTAGCAGATAAATTTTATTTTTTAACTTCATCTTTCATTCCTTGAATAGTGCAGACACACTTAATTGTCGGATATAAAAACTGGATTCTCCAATAGAGAATCACATTAAGTGATAATTACAAGAAATTTTTTTACTTTTGAATACTTCATGAAAATATTTTATAAATCTTGACTTCTGGAAATTCCATTTTAATTATATCCCGGTCAATATATGGATTAAAAAATGAATACCACAAAGATAGAGATATCAAAAATATCTGACCTAAATGATCATGACAGGGACATAATAAACAGCTTTGTCATCTCGCATATGGAAAGAACTCTCCCTGACAGGGACTTCAACTCTCAATTAATGTCAAAACATCTCAGAGATACCGATTTTGTCACAATCGCATGGAACGTTACAGATCATGGCAAAGTTCCGGCTGGAGCAATATACTTTCGAATAACCAAACCTGAATTTATGCGGTCAAAAGTGCTTTTCATGATCTGTGCAGTAATTGCGACTGACAATGAATCTTCCGGTCTTGCAAGCAGGCTTGCATACATTACAGTAAAAAAATCAATGGGAATTATTCCCGTCATGCCTCTTGTATTTGTCTGCCGCACTGCAATACCAAGACTGGTTTCCGGATGGATAAATAATTCCGGAGCATGGCCCAGAATCAGGGAAGATGCACCTGCACGGATAAAGGATCTGGCGGATAAACTGGCACAGTTATTTTACCCCAATTCGGAATATGACAGGGAACAGATGATGTTTCATAACTGCTATGGTTTCTCCAGAGAATGGTCATATGAAATAAACTATGATTCCATAAAATCAAAAGATGAAAAAATCAACGACTACTTCAGGGATAAAATTTTCTTTGAAAAGGACGGGAAACTTTTCACTTCAGCGCATGCACTGTTCATGATTTCTGAAATAACCATATGGAAAGTCCTGAAATACCTGATAATAAAAAAAACTAGGATCCCAGGCCTCCAGCCAGGACACCAAGTCTGATTACAGCGTTTTTTACTCTTTCATTCCAGATACCGGCACAAATTCTGAAACAGTTATGGTAACTGCTTTTCAATGAGAAAAGGCATCCCGGCGCGATAAGAATCCCCTCCCTTACAGCAAGTTCGTAGAGCCTGAATGTGTCATAGTTTCCGGGAAGTTCAACCCACAGAATATTTCCCCCTGCAGGTTCTGTTACTGCCGTACCTTCCGGGAAGCATTCCAGAATGGTTGTTCTCATATCCATGACCTGTTTCTGCACAACGGTTCGTATTTTTCTCAGATGCCGGTCATATCCCCCCTCCTTCAAAAATCTTGCCATGGCGATCTGGTTAATTGAAGGTGTGGATATATTCATTAGAGTTTTGAGTTTGTTGACTTCACTGTAATATTTACCGGGTACAATCCAGCCCACACGGAGCCCCGGAAATGTCGTCTTTGAAAACGATGAACAGAGAATTACATTTTCACCATTGTCATAGGCCCTGCACACTGACGGTCTTTTGTCAAAGTATAGATCCCCGTATATATCATCTTCAATGAGAGTTATATTATACTTTTTTATAAGCTTAACAAGTTTTCTTTTATTATCATCAGGCATGGTAAATCCGCTTGGATTATTGAAATTTGAAATAAGAAAGAGCGCCCTGACCGGATGATTTTCAAAAACAAATGTAAGTGTATCAATATTTATTCCGTCTTCACCTGTTGGAAGTTCTATGACCTTAAGGCCCAGCCTGTCTATGAGTTCAAGTGCACTGAAATAAAGTGGGCTTTCAAGGACAATTGTATCACCGGCACTGCATACGGTCATGAGTGCCAGAAAGACCGCCTCATGACAGCCGTTTGTGATAACCACGTCCTCAGGAGTAATATCCATGCCGCTGGAGAGACTGATTCTTGCAATCTGCTTTCTCAGTTCATAAAACCCCGGAGACATGAGATAGGAATATGATTCCAGTTCATTGTACTTCAGTGCATCATTGATGAATTTGTTAAACCTCTGGAGCGGCCAGAGCTCGTGGTTCAGATTCGAAATACCCAGATTTATTTCAGGCGTAAAATTTTCTCCGTCCTGAAAAGCGCCATAGACCTGGCAGAAATTCATTATTCTCGGATCAAGTTCGGAAGGGTCTATTTTTTTTGTAATACATTTAAAATCCGGATTATCCTTTACGAAAAACCCTGACTGCGGAACTGCATATATGTAGTTCTGGTTTTCCAGCATCCAGTAAGCGTCCTTCACAGTGTTGACACTCACATTCAGTTCCTGGCTCAGAGACCTGACAGATGGCAGCCTGTCCCCGTTCTTAAGAGTTCCGCTCTCAATGAGTTTGAGAATTCTGTCTGCAATTTTCTCATACTGGGTTGTCTTCATGTTCATGCCTCATTATCACACATTAATAATACACTGTAAAGACACAGTTGCCAATATAATACAGGGTACAGTTCATGAATCAGTGCAAATGTTACCAGTTTTTTTTTGGGAACTGCTGCTTTTCAATAAAATTTTTCTGTTCTATATTCATTGTCAACATGGAGGAGATTATGCACTTACTGAAATATCAAACCGGAATTCAAAGAGGAAAAACTTTTTTCACCAAAAAACGTGTCTGCACAATATCATGCACTTCCGGGAAAATCTGGATTACATTTCCCTGTTCCGGAGATACTGTTCTATCCGCCGGCGGGACATTAAACGTGGATTCAGGAAATGTATGCATTATGGCTTTTGAAGATTCTGAAATTACAGTCACAGAACAGTCACACAGATTTTTCCCTTTCTCTTTTAAGAAAGAAAGGGAAAAATTATCCTCATCAAAAAAAAGAAATTTTGCATCTGTTCAATAATCTCGTGTCGATCTTACATCAGACCCGTAAGTTGGGAACTTATGCCACATTTTAAAATACGGCTGTGACAGTGAAACTCAATTCTGCCTTCATCCTCCGTATGACGCAATAAATTCCTTCACAGACGGAATAATATCCTCTACCTGTTTCGCAATCTTTTCAGAAGTCTTTTCATGGGATTCCGAAAATGCTGAAAAATAGAACTTTATTTTCGGCTCAGTACCAGACGGACGGACAGTCACTTTTGACCCGTCGGATAACAGATACTGAAGTACATTTGATTTTGGAAGGATCTGTCCGTCAGTTTCCGAATCCGGTATGTCATTATTTGCAAAATCCCTCACAGTAACAACTTCAGTTCCACCAATCACTGACGGAGCACTGTTCCTGAAATTTTTCATTATGGCGGATATTATCTCCTGCCCCTTAAGCCCCGGTGCTTCGATTGAAACGTTTCTATCATCGTAATAACCGTATGTTCCAAATATCTCCTGAAGGAAATCTCCGATGCTCCTTCCGGAATTCATGAGCCAGGCACAGCACTCGGCAATCATCAGTGTCGCAAGGACGGCATCCTTGTCACGGGCATAGGTGCCGGCAAGATACCCGTAGCTCTCCTCTCCTCCAAAAACATATTTAAATGTATTTTCACTTTCGAAGGTTTTTATCTTTTCACCGATGTACTTGAAACCGGTAAGGACATTGAACACCTTCATCGAGAAACTTTCCGCTATCCTGTCCTGAAGATCTGTGGTGACAACTGTTTTAACCACTGCACCGTTACCCGGCAGTACTTCCTTGTTTTTAAGTGAAGACAGTATATAGTATTCTATAATAGCCCCAATATGATTTCCTGAGATTACATCGAATTCACCGCTGCTGTTCTTTACGGCAATTCCCATGCGGTCTGCATCGGGATCTGTTGCAATTACAATATCCGCCCCGTTATCAAGTGCGTACCTGATAGCCATATCCAGGGCTTCCTTCTCTTCGGGATTGGGTTTTTTAACAGTTGAAAACTGTGAATCCGGCTTAAGCTGTTCCTGAACATATATTATATTTTTAAATCCCAGCCTCTCGAAAAGTTTTGGAACCATGGTTCCGCCTGTTCCATGAATTGGAGAATAAACAATTTTTATATCGCTTTTACCTATCTCCTCAGGCCTGATGGAAAGAGCAAGAACCTCCTTCAGATAGGCATCATCAATCTCCTGTCCTATCCATTCTATCATTCCGCTATCAAGAAGTTTTTCAAAATCTTCACTTTTCACGTCATTCATGGACCTGATTTTTCTGACTTCTTCAATTATTTCCTTATCCTGTGGAGAAATGATCTGCGCGCCGTCACTCCAGTATGCCTTGTAGCCGTTATACTCCTTTGGATTATGACTTGCCGTAATTACTATACCGGTTATGCATCCAAGATAGCGCACCGCAAAACTCAGTTCCGGTGTGGGCCTCATCTCGCTGAAGAGATATGCCTTGATTCCGTTTGAGGCAAATACTCTTGCAGTTTCCATTGCAAATTCCCTTGAGTACATCCTTGAATCATAGGCTATTGCTGCTGACTTCTCACCTGAAGCAGATCTGTTTACATAATTGGAAAGCCCCTGGGTGGCCTTTGCAATGACATATCTGTTCATTCCGTTTGTGCCATTTCTTATTATACCCCTGAGGCCTCCTGTACCGAATTCAAGTTCTACGGCAAACCTCTCATTGAGTTCCTGTTCATCACCGGAATCAACGAGCGATTTTATCTCATCAATACACTCCAGTTCATATGGTTCAGCTGTCCATTCAGCAACTCTCTGCATCACTTCCTGTGATAGGGACATATCAATCCTCCGACATATATTTTTTTAATTTTCATTTATTCAATTTCGCCCGGATCACTGGCATTTAGCAGTGCCGGACAGAAAAACCCCATTCGCAGATATTCAATCCTGAATGATTACTATTCTGCGGTCCGGGAATTACACCTCAATATCAATATTATTCACACCCCGGGAAGATATCAAATCTTTAACTGCTCCGTTTATCTTTTTTTATTCCCTGATTTCAGCAATGCCAGCAAAATTCAATGGAATACTCTGTCCATTCTAGTTACAGGCGAAACCCTTATGATTTATCATGACTGATTGAGGATATTTCTGAGAACTGCTCATTGCAGGATATTTTTGATTTTAAAGCTTCCAGGAAGGATTATAATAATTAATGAATAAAAACAAATGCAGACATGGCAACCGAAAACCATGCCTGATAAAGTTCTATATTGCCATTGCATCACTGAAAGAGGAATGCCATGCTATTTCAGCTTCAGTGAAAGTGTTTGTTATCCCCATTTCAACATAATACTGCTTTAAAATTTTAAGATGTTCGATCTCTCTTTCTTCATCGGAAATTTCTGCATCTGAAAATGAAGCGTTTTCATGAGAATCCACCCATTTATAAAAATCATTGCCCTTGTCATTAAATATCAGATAACTTGATATTATATCAAATTTTATTGTATTTAATGAACGGAGAAGTTCATCATCATCCTTGAAAGCATGGGCAGTTGCCACATCGGCCTGAAAATAATCTCCCCATGTTATTATATCGGGAAATATGCCGTACTTTTTCTCAAGCTTTTCAAGATCAGGTTTACTGATATAGTTCTTTGATGAAACACGGTCAACAAACTCTTTCAGGTAGATGAGACTGCTGATTCTATGGGCAGACATTCCATTACGGTTTATAATCGGCATTATTGATGGGTTTATCAGATCTGTCATAAAAATCTCCCGGTAAAATAAAATTGAGTTATTTTACCTTCGGCAGATTGCAGAACAGGAGATTAGCATTTTTTATCAGGAATATCCTGCATTTTAGAATGAAGGCTTTCATACACTTCATCATAGGGAATCGCTTCTCCGGGCTGATAGTAACCGATTACCTCGTTTTTATCACCATGGTAATCGCTCCCCCCTGAGATGACCAGCTTATATTTAACTGCAAGCCTTCTGAGTTCTCCGATTTCAGCCGGTTTATTGAATGAAGCATAGACTTCTATTCCTTCCACTCCGGAATCCACAAACCCCTTGAGTTTGGCTTCAAATTCCGAAATACCGTTATAGTTTATTGATGAAGGATGGGCTATTACAGGTATACCTCCGGCATTTTTGACTAGCCTGACAGCATCATGAAGACTGACCCTCTCCTTGCCAACATATCCCGGCTTCCCCTTGACCAGAAATTTCTGGAAGACATCGTTTGTATTCACTGCATAACCGTGTTTAACAAGGGTTCGCGCAACATGGGGCCTTCCCATTACTCCGCCTCCGCTCTCCTCAATGACATCTTCAACGGGAATGTGTATTCCGTTTCTTGAGAGATCCTCTATTATTCTGTATATTCTGTTATCCCTGACCTCCTGGAGATGAGCTGAGACGGACGAAATTTCCCGGTCCCTGTGGTCAATTCCCAGCCCCACAAGATGGAATGACCCGTCGTGGTAATCTATACTGAACTCAATCCCTGTTACGAGTGTTATATCCCTGTCTTCTGAATATGATACAGCCTCTTCCAGCCCTGAAACAGTATCGTGGTCGGTGATAGCCAGTACTGAGATACCGTTCTTAATTGCAAAATCTATTAATTCCGAGGGTGTTTTCAGCCCGTCTGATGCACTCGTATGGCAATGAAGATCAATTTTTTTCATGAATTTTTACCGGACCCTGTTATATTAAAAGAGGCAAATGTACACAAATGATGTTTATATCAGATAAGCACACACTGTTTACTAATGAAAGCCTTTTTTAAAAAAATTATTGCCGAAAAATAGGGGTTTAGAAAAAATATTCAAAAAATAATATATATATAAAAACACCCCCAAAAAATAATACATGAGGATATTTGAATGTTTGTAGGAATTGACATCGGCGGTACTAATATCAAGGGAATTTTAACAGATAAATCAGGAAAAATTCTTTCATTCAGGGAAACAGAAACCCCTGACAACTCCAGGGATATTGATCAGGCCATATTCAATCTCATTGAGAACCTTGCCACTTCAGTATCGGTTTCTAAAATAGACATAGAAGCTGCAGGAATCGGAGCAGCCGGGACAATAGACAGGGCAAAGGGCACTGTAATAGCCAGTCCCAATATTCCTTCCTGGAAAAACTATCCCCTTTCAAAAAACCTCGAAAAAAAGACAGGCATAAGAATATTTCTCGAAAACGACGCAACTGTTGCCTGTGTTGGCGGGTGGTGGCAGGGGAACGGAACGAAGTTTAAAAACTGGATCATGGTAACCCTTGGAACAGGAATAGGCGGCGGAGTTGTAATAGATAACAAAATTTACACTGGCCAGTCCGGCAGTTCCATGGAAATCGGACACATGACAATAAATACAGACGGAAGGGAATGCAGCTGCGGAAACAGGGGATGCCTGGAACAGTATGCATCAGCCTCGGCTCTGGTCAGATATGTTAAGGAAAATATAAACAAAAACAAGAATTCCTCCCTGTACCAGTATGTGAAAGACGGATCGGTCACCGCCAAAATTATCCACGATGAAGCCCTTAACAAAGATGATTTCGCAGTAGAGGCAATGACGGATATTGCAACTTACCTGGGAGTTGGTATTGCAAATCTGGTCAATATTTTTAATCCGGAAGCTGTCATTCTGGGAGGAGGACTATCCCAGGCACACAAAATGATAATTCCTGTGGTGAAAAACGTTGTAAAAGAAAGAGCTCTGAGCGGACTGAAGGAGAAGGTCAAATACCTGCCCATAAAGGACCAGTCAAAGATACCTGCACTCGGAGCTGCAAAGATTGCAATTGACAGATACAACTTCGAAAACAGGTAGCACTCTCAAAGGGCCTGTACATTTTCCTTGACTTTTTACTGCATTATTAATCACATGAAGAAGGCCTTTATTTTTTTAAAGGCCTTCAAATAACTATACCTGGAAGCAAAAAATGGAAGAAAAGCTTAAAAAAATAAAAGATGACACTCTGGAGTTCATTAAATCCACAAAAATACTGGATGAACTTGAAGATATCAGGGTAAAGGTTCTCGGAAGGAAGGGGCTGCTCACCGGAGTTCTCCGTTCACTGGGAGAACTTGAGCCTGAAATCAGGGGAATGGTGGGAAAAAAATCCAATGAAATAAAATCCATTATTGAGGAAGCCCTGAAAGACAAAAAGGACGAGCTTTCCAAATCAAGACTCGGGGATGTAATTTCACAGGAATGGATAGATGTCACCCTGGATCCTGAAAAATCTGCCAGAAACAGGACAAGAGGCTATCTCCACCCCATTTCACAGATACAGTACCAGATTGAGGACATCTTTACATCAATGGGCTTCCAGATACTTGACGGTCCCGAGACTGAAAGCGATTACTACAACTTCGAAGCCCTGAATATTCCGAAACACCACCCCGCCCGTGACATGCAGGATACGTTCTGGACAGAGGACGGCAATCTCCTTCGTACACACACTTCTGCCATACAGATAAGGGGAATGGAAAAGATGACTCCCCCATTCAGGGTAATCGGACCTGGAAGGGTATTCAGATATGAATCAATAGACGCCTCGCACGAAAACACATTCTACCAGGTAGAGGGGATGATGATTGACCGTAATATCTCAACCTCAAACCTCATATACATAATGAAACAGCTTCTCAGTGAAATTTTTGAAAGAGATGTAAAGGTCAGGCTTAGGCCGGGGTACTTCCCCTTTGTTGAGCCGGGCTTTGAACTGGACATAAACTGCCTCATCTGCGGAGGAACAGGCTGCAAGGTCTGCAAGCAGACCGGATGGGTGGAACTTCTTCCATGCGGACTGGTACACCCCAATGTTCTCAGATTCGGAGGAATTGATCCCGACGAATGGTCAGGCTTTGCATTCGGACTGGGACTCAACAGACTCATAATGATGAAATACGGAATAAATGACATCCGCCACTTCATGAACGGCGACATCCGATTCGTTAAACAATTTTAAGGGGAACAGAAAATGCTATTATCACTGAAAATAATAAACCAGATGGTTGATATATCTGACATTGATCCTGAGGTTATCGCAGACAGACTCACAATGTCTACTGCTGAAACAGAAGGAATAGAATACATATACGGTCATCTAAACACCATATATACCGCGAAGCTCACAAAGGTTGACAGACATCCTGACGCGGACAAGCTTACCCTATGTGAAGCCGATACGGGAAGTGAAAAACTCCAGGTAATCTGCGGAGCCACCAATCACAAGGCTGGAGATATCGTTGCTTTCGCGAAAATCGGCACAAAATTCAGCGAAGACTTCATTATCAAGAAGACAAAGATCCGGGGTGTTGAATCAAACGGAATGCTCTGCTCTGAAAAGGAACTTGGACTGTCTGATGAAAGTTCAGGAATCCTGATTTTCCCGACAGACACAAAAATCGGAGTCCCCTTAAGTGAAATATATGCGGACTGGGTTGACACCGTAATTGAGATCGACAACAAATCCATCACACACAGGCCTGACCTCTGGGGCCACAGGGGATTTGCCTGGGAAATAGGGGCCCTCTTCAACAGGCCTGTAAAAAATCCCGTTAACAGGTCTCTTATTGCAACACTGAAAAACGAAGATTCCATAAACATAAAAATAGAAGATTCATCAGCTTCACCAAGATACAGCGCACTGATTGTAAAAAACATCAGAATTGAGGAGTCTCCACAGTGGCTGAAAGCCAGGCTTTCAGCAATCGGCATGAGACCAATAAACAACATAGTTGACATAACAAACTATGTAATGGCCGAAATCGGAGAGCCCATGCACGCCTTTGACAGAAGCAAACTCAACGGAGATTCAATTTTCATCAGATTTGCAAAGCAGGGAGAGGAACTTGTCACACTTGACGGCAAGGGACATGAACTGACGTCCGAGGATATCGTAATTGCCGACGCAAAAGGCCCCATTGCACTTGCCGGAGTCATGGGCGGCGGGAACAGTGAAATCTGCGACACAACCTCTGAAATTGTTCTGGAAGCCGCAAACTTCACACCAGTAAATATAAGAAAAACCGCTCACAGGTTTGACTGCAGAACCGATGCTGCAATGAGATTTGAGAAATCCCTGAGCCCTGAGTTCACAGTTCAGGCCCTCATCAGATGCTATGACCTTATCAGACAGGTACTGCCGCAGGCTGAGGCGACTTCCCAGATACTAGATGACTATCCCCTGCCCTTAAAGGACATTGAAATTGAGATTACAATGGATCTCATCAGGAAAAAACTTGGGCAGAATATCAGCGATGAGAGGATAAAGGAAATTCTTCAGTCTCTGAGATATGACATAGAAGACAAAAACGGCACACTAACCATAAAGGTTCCTCACTTCAGGGCCACAAAGGATATATCAATCGCTGCGGACATAGTTGAAGAAGTGGGAAGAATTTACGGCTATGACAACATAGACCCGGTTGCCCCTCTGGTCCCATGTGTTCCTCCTCAAAAAAACAAACACAGAATATTTGAAAGACAGGTGAAGGAGATTCTTTCCGGTACCCTTAACCTTACAGAAGTTATGGGATATTCCTTTGTAGGAGAGGACATCCTCAACAACCTTAAAATCAACAATGACCAGGAACTGAGACTGAAAAACCCGCTGTCACAGGAACAGGACAGACTGAGAAGAAGCATTATTCCAAACATTGCTTCTTTTATCAGATACAACCAGAGATTTCATGATTCTTTCGAAATATTTGAAGTCGGCAGGATTTACTTAAAAGATGACAGAAAGTCAGACAAACTTGCAGAGGAAAAATTCAGGGTTGCCGGAGCGGTTTTCATGAAGAAACCCGAGGCTCCCCTTTTCTACGAAGCAAAGGCAATTGTAACACAGCTTCTTGAAGAACTGAGGATAAAAAAATTCAGGCTGTCACCAGCCTCGGAAAACATTCCTCCATATGCACATCCCGGAAGAACCATGTCTCTGGAAATTGACGGAAACCCGGCAGGTTACATTTTTGAACTCCACCCTGAATCAAATGATGACCTTGAAATAAACGGCAAAGCCGCGATATTTGACCTTGACCTCGACATTCTCTACAATGCGAAAAAAGAGGCCATCAAATTTACCGAGCTTCAGAAATTTCCGGAAGTTCCTTTTGAGATATCTGTTCTCATGGATAAAAACGCATATACAGAAAAGGTTATCAGCCTTATCAAAAACAGCAACCAGAAATATATCAGGGATGCAAAGGTAATCTCTGTATATGAAGGCAAACCAATACAGGATGGATATAAGTCTGTTTCCATAAAAACAGTATTCTCTGACAGGGAAAAGACAATGGAACCTGATGTAATTGAGTCACTTCAGAAGGGAATAATGGACAGCCTTAAAAACAAGGGATACGAGATAAGATAAATAGCATTAAATACACAGAGCCGTCCTGATGGACGGCTCTTTTATTGATTACAAAAATAAAGAAGCTCCAGGTATGATCTCTTCTCGAACCTGTCCAGGTTCAGTTTGTTTGCGAAATCGAGAAGCTCATTCTCTATCTCATCGGATACTTCTCCTATCTTTTCTATTTCAACAAAATCTCCAAGCCCTTCAATACGGTCTAGCACTATGGTAAAATCTTCGTATTTATACAATTCTCTCTTTTTTGCCACTATGCCGCTCTCGCGGAAACCAAGTGAATTAAAAATCGACCTGGCAGTATCAAAATCACCTATGGCAGTTTCATACTCAAGCCTGGCCTTGACCTTTTTTCCGATTTTCGGCCCCTTATATGTAATCTGAACCTTTTCATTACACATTCTTATACGGAAAGCCTCATCTGTTTCCGCAAAATCCCTTGAGGGGTGGTTAAAATAGAGATCCCTTTCCACAAGGGTCTCTTTGAATTCAGCCCCCATTGCCTGAAGTTTTTCACTGACCTCATCCAGGGAATTACAGTATGCCTTTATTTCAATTTCATGACTCATCTGTTACCTCTTTAAACTTCCGCCGATAAACAGGCCGTCCGCACCAATGGTTTTTCTGGCTCTGCCATTGACATGAATGGTAATACCGCCTATATCTCCAAACTCGGTTGCAGTATAGACGATCTGTTTTATCCTCTTCAAAAGAATCTCTCCGGCAGCCCCGCTCTCGATCTGGCCGGAAAAATCTATTACTGCATTCCCTGACTCAATTCTGACAGATCTGAGCCCCAGTGATGACGGTACTGCAGACACATATCCCTTTCCGGATTCATATTTTGTCGGCCCGGCAATGAGAGACCTGATCGCATCCCTCACCTTGTCCTTCTTTGAAACCTTTCTGTTTACTGAAGCCAGATAGAGTTTTTCAGTAGTCTCATTGAGTCTGAGAAAATATATCTTGGTGGAGATCTGTTCGGATTCAGGAACCTTATTCTGCTCAACGATTTCATTCTTTTTTTCCTTAACGGTCCCGGCAGTATTCTTCTCCGCCTCAGAAATCTCCTTCACAGCCGCAGGCTTTCTCTTTTTTGCATCTGAAATTTCCTGCCCGCTGAAGGTGCCTGTGATAAACGATCCCTTCTCTCTGAATTTATTAAACATGACAAGTATAACTGTTATCAATACAAGAATAATCAGTACAAAATAGGGAGTTCCGGATCTTTTCGGTTCCATCTTACCGGAAGATTTGGCACCGGATACGGGTAAACCGGATCCTGTTTTTCCAGCCCTTGTACGTGTATTTTTTTGAACACTTTTCTTTGTTTCCGCCATGCATAACCTATATTTTATTCATTATTTATTTAATTATTGCTATAATAATTGAATTCTCTAAAATGGTAAACTCTAAATTTATTAAATGAGCAAAAAACATTTTCCATAAACCATTTATGAAAGAAAAAACCCTGCACATATTTACTTTTTTACTATGCCTTTTACTAAACCTGTTCTCATTTAATATCTCCTTTGCAGAAAATCCCCATGAATTTAAAGTAACGACTTCTCTATCCTATACAGAAGATAAACTTCACTATCTTTCGCTTGAAGACATGCTGGAATCGGGTAAAATCGAATTTACAAATTTGCAGAGCCTGAAAGGTAATTTCGGATATTCCGACTCCACTTACTGGTTCAAACTACAGCTCAGAAATCCCTCCAAAGAGATAAAGCAGTATCTTATTGAATCACAGTACCCTCTTCTTGAATATATTGATATTTTCTACTTCGAAAACGGAAACCTGAAGGAACTGAAAGCAGGGGACAGCAGGGATTCCTTCGAGTCGGCCTTCGGCCATTACAAGCTCCTTGTACCGATTAACACCTCTCCCGGCATAAATAATGTTTATTTCAAAGTCAGATCTAACGGGCCAGTCATAATGAAACTGAAGGCCTGGACAGTTGATACCTTCATAAAAAACTCCAGAAAAGAAGTCTCAATGATCTGGCTCTTTTACGGGATAATGATAGCACTTTTTTTATACAACCTTTTCATCTATGTTTCACTGAAGGATCTTTCATTCTTTGCACTTTCATGTTTCATATTAAGCACAATTGCCTTCAGCCTCAGTTACAGCGGAATGGGACCAAAATACATCTGGACTGAAAGCCCTGGGTGGTCAAATCACAATCATACGTTTTTTCTTCTTTTAGCTGTCATTTCGCTGATATCATTCAGCCAGCTTTATCTTGACACAAAAACAAACCTTCCCCTTTCCCACAGACTGCTCAACATTATAAATGTGCTGGCTGTACCTATCGCAGTAATAAGCCCGTCACTTCCTGTATCATGCGGAATAAAAATATCCGAACTCCTGGCATCAGCTGGTGCTGCAGTACTGATTATTGCCGTAATGATCCCCATGTTCAGAATAAACAGAAGACAGGCCATCTTTTTCATGGTTTCATGGTCCCTGTTTCTGCTCAGTGCCGCAATTCTCTCCATGAGAAACTACGGCCTCCTGAACGATACTGTTCTGACCACATGGGGATACCCGATCTTTTTTTCCATAGGAATAATGATTCTTTCAATCAGCATGTCTGACAAGATTAACATAAGGCAGTACACAAATAAAACTCTTCTGAAATCACTAAAGGAATCTGAAGAGAGATACAGACTCTTTTTTGAAACTGCACACGACGGTATCATGTATATAATAGAAGACCTCCCGGTCTTTGCCAACAGAAACATGATAAAGATGTCCGGGTATAATGAAGGAGAATTTTACTCCCTAAATGTAATGGAACTCTTTGAAATTCAGAATACAGATGAAGACAGCACCGATGAAATTATTGATGCAAAAAGAAAAATTCTCGATACGAGGCAGGATCAGAAACAGATAGAAGCCTTATTGAAGACAAAAAACGGAAATTTTCTCAATGTACTCATATCAGTATCCTCTCTGAAAACGGGAATAAGCGAAGGTTTCTTTATAATTGTCACTGATATCAGTTCAGTGAAGGAAGCAACAAAAACGATAGAAGACCAGTATTCAAAGATTCAGTCACAATTCAGAAGGCTCAGCATACTTAATGATGAACTCTTCCAGACCCAGGAAAACCTCGTAATTGCAAACCGGGAGGTAGAAAAAGAGAAAGAATACCTTTCTGCAATTCTTTCCTCAATCGGAGACGGTGTTATTGCGTGTGACATGGAAGGATACATTATTCTCATGAACAATATCGCCGAAGATCTGACAGGCTACAAACAGGATGACGCGATCGGGATGGATGTTAGGAACCTTATAAGACTCAAAGATGCACGTACAAGCTGGATAGTCGATGATTTTATTTCAGACAGGCTCGAGATACATGAAAGCACACATATCTCAATACCATTTGAAATTGTTGACGGACTGAACAAAATACGGACAATTGAGCTTAACAGCTCCACAATTAAACATTCATCAAAACCTGTCGGAAAGGTCCTTGCTCTTCGGGACATAACAATAAAAGCCAAAATAGACGAAGAAATCAGTAAAATGACAAAACTTGAGTCCATTGGAGTCCTTGCAGGCGGGATAGCACACGATTTCAACAACCTCCTTACCGGAATATCCGGGAACATCTCAATTGCAAAACAGCACGAATGCATTGATAATGAAACGCTCGAGAATCTTCATGAAATTGAAAAAGCAACAGAAAGAGCCACTGCTCTTACCAAACAGCTTCTGACATTTGCAAAGGGAGGAGACCCCATGATAGCCCCGTCTTCAATCGGTGATATCATCAGTGAATCCGTGAAATTCATAGTAAAAAACCCTGATGTCAGGTGCACCCTGAATCTTGCAAAGGACCTCAGTGCCGTAATGATAGACTCAAATCAGATGAGTCAGGCAATCAATAACCTTATAATAAACTCTCTCCAGGCCATGCCGGATGGAGGAGAAATAACAATCGACGCCCATGATATATTTTCCATTCCACCGGATGTACCGCTTAAAGACGGCCAGTATGTCCTTGTCCGCATCAGCGACACCGGCAAAGGAATTCCTCAAAAATATCTGAACAATATTTTTGACCCTTTTTTCACTACAAAAAAATCCGGTACAGGACTGGGATTAAGCAGTACATATTCAATAATAAAGAAGCACAAGGGATTCATTAAAGTTGATTCAAAGGAGAATTCCGGAACAACATTCAGCATTTTCCTGAGAAGAGCAGAAGCCCTGCCGTACAAAAAGACTGATCCTGACAAAGACAAGCCCATATCAACAGTCAAACCAACGGGAAAAATACTTGTAATGGATGATGAAGAATACATCAGAAGTCTGGTTACCAAGATGATGAAGCATCTTAAATATGAATGTGAGTGTGTCAAAAATGGAGATGAGGCGATAGAAAGCTATGTTGACAATATGAAGAAAAACACCCCATACAACATAGTAATACTTGACCTAAACATACATGAAGGAATGGGGGGCAAGGAGACAATCAGGCATCTTAGAGAAATAGATCCCGATGTAACGGCCATAGTATGCAGCGGTTATTCTGACAACACTGTCATGGCGAACTATACTGAATACGGATTTACTGGAATGCTGAAAAAACCATATACTATTGACAATCTTTCTGAAATACTTTCAGATGTCATTAAACACAGAAATAATAGATAGCCTCAGTGCTTGAACAATAACATTACTCAAACAAGGAGAAGGAAATGGCAATAGAATTAAGAAGCAATGCCACCACTCAAGGCAGAAGAATGGCCGGAGCCAGAAGTTTATGGCGCGCCAATGGAATGAAAGAAGAACAAATTGGGAAACCGGTAATTGCAATAGTAAACTCATTCACAGAACTAGTCCCAGGTCATGTTCACCTGAATGAAGTCGGAAGATTCATAAAGGGTCTCATAGAGGAACAGGGATATTTTGCTCCGGAATTCAACACAATAGCAATTGATGACGGTATAGCAATGGGCCATGACGGAATGCTCTACTCTCTTCCATCAAGGGAGATTATCGCAGACAGCGTTGAATACATGTGCAACGCCCATAAAGTTGATGCAATGATATGCATCCCCAACTGTGACAAAATTGTCCCTGGAATGCTCATGGCAGCCATGAGACTGAACATACCGGCAATATTTCTTTCGGGCGGTCCAATGGAAGCCGGAGAACTTGATAACAAAAAATATGATCTCATTGACGCAATGGTAATGAGTGCAGACCCCTCAGTACCGGATGAATTTATTGCAGAACTTGAACAGAAAGCATGTCCCACATGCGGTTCATGTTCCGGAATGTTTACTGCAAATTCAATGAACTGCCTCACTGAAGCTCTCGGTCTTGCTCTTCCAGGAAACGGCACTGCTGTATCAACACACAAAATCAGACGTGAAATGGCAAAGAAAGCAGCGAAGAAAATTGTAGAGATAACAAATGACTACTACTTCAACGGCAACACGGATGTTCTCCCGAGGTCTGTGGCCACAAGAACAGCTTTCCTGAATTCAATGTCTCTTGATATCGCAATGGGCGGATCAACAAACACAGTACTTCACCTTCTTGCAGTGGCCGATGCAGCCGAGGTAGAGTTCTCCATGAAGGATATAGACGAGCTGTCGAGAAAGGTTCCCAATCTCTGTAAGGTTGCTCCTAACTCACACTATCACATAGAAGATGTAAACAGAGCCGGCGGAATCATATCTATTCTTGGGGAACTTGACAGAGCAGGTCTAATTGATGCATCAGTTAAACGGGTTGACTCAAAATCTCTTCATGAGACCCTCAATACCCATGACATAATGCGTGAAACAGTTACAGAGGAAGCTCTGGAGATATACAAAAGCGCTCCTGGAAGAATAGGCAGAAACCTTAAATTCGGTTCCCAGGATGCAAAATTTGAAGAACTGGACATGGACAGAGCAAAGGGCTGCATAAGAAGCTCCGAAAACTGTTATGACAAGGAAGGGGGGCTTGCCGTTCTCTTTGGAAACCTTGCCCTTAACGGCTCTATCGTAAAAACCGCCGGAGTAGATCCCAGCATATACAAATTTACGGGCCCTGCAAAAGTTTTCTACTCACAGGATTCAGCCTGCGATGCCATCCTTAGCGGTGAGATAAAATCCGGAGATGTGGTAATCATCAGGTATGAAGGTCCCAAGGGAGGCCCGGGAATGCAGGAGATGCTCTACCCTACTTCATATATAAAATCCATGCACCTGGGCAAGGAATGTGCACTCATTACTGACGGCAGATTCTCAGGAGGCACGGCAGGGCTTTCAATAGGCCACGTATCTCCAGAAGCCGCAGCAGGCGGGAATATCGGACTCATCAAAGATGGAGATACCATAGTAATTGATATTCCGGCAAGATTAATAAAGATCGACATTTCCGATGAGGAACTTGCAGAGAGAAGAAAGTCCGAAGAATCAAGAGGTTCAGAGGCATTTAAACCGACCGGCCGGGGCAGAAAAGTATCAAAGGCGCTCGAAATATACTCGCTCCTTGCCACATCGGCGGACAAAGGCGCTGTGCGCAAACTGCCCTGCGAATAATCAGCAACCATATTTCATTACCTGAATGAACGGTATGAAATTAACTTTTTTTGCCATTCTTTTATCCCTGCTCCTGGCGATACCCCGTAACGGTACCGCGGGAACAGGGACCGGCAATAAAACTGTCTGCATCTGGAGCAACGGATTCCACACAGGCATCATAATCCGGATTGACAAACAGACAACCCGCATACTCAACCTGGAATTACCTGACAAAAAATATTTATACATGGATATTGGGTGGGGTGAACTCGAGTTCTACACAAGCAGACATAAAACAGTCTCAACCTACCTGAAGGCAGCTCTAATACCCACAAGAAGCACAGTACGAACCGAATTGTTCACCAGAAACGAGTTACGGGAACTTCGTGCCAGATGGTTTGTAAAACTGAAAGTGTCAGACATGGAATACATGGATGCAATGGCGTTCATAAAGAAATCAATAAAATCAGGGAACAACGGGAAGCCTGATCTCATTTACAAAAGAAATGGGGGAATAATAAATTATTATGCATCCCCGCTCAAATATCATATACTTTTCACATGCAATTCATGGATTGCACTTATGCTCGAAAAAAGCGGAATACCGGTAAACAGGTCAATGATAATAGAAAACAGCCTCCTTTTCTGGAGGCTCATACAGCTCCCAAACTGCGCGGATATGAAGGCAGAATAAACATCAAGGCCAGGGTATCCAGTCACCCCAGTTTTCCACATACTCTCTGAAAGCAGGAACAGTATCCACATTCTCCTGAATATACTTTCTTGTATCAGAAACAAGTTCCTGTTCCCTGGAAATTTCAAGTTCACCAAGAAGAACCCTTGTCCTCAGGAACACGAAGTAGGTATCAAGAACATCGTGTATGCAGTAGTTGTTTATCTCTTCAAATTTATTTTCAAGATACAGCCCGTAAACATCATCACCTTTAGTGGACATTTTACCCGGTTTGCCAAGGACCTTTGCAAGGAGGTTCAGCCCGCCGTTTACTCTTATGGCATTATAGTTGGAGATCCAGTCCTGAAGGTCTATATGTTTTGTGCTGAATCTGTTTCTTCCGGCCCACTTATCCTTGAAATGACGTTTAACCTGATAGCCGTACCTGTATGCCATGAGTTCCATGAGAGGTATATCAAAACCCCGGCCGTTGAATGTAACCATGGACGCATGATTGTATAGATTCTCTATACCGTGCCAGAAAAGCCGGGACATTTCAGAAGCCCTGAACTTCCCCTCATCAAGGCTCACTACACCTGCGAAGGAAAAATCCTCCCTGACCTTTGCGATGCACACAGAAACAGGCAGCTGAAATGTAACAGGAATAAAATCACTTACACCATTACTGCCTTCGAGGAGTTCATTCTGAAACTTTTCAATTGCCTCCTGGTCAGTCAGCTCCTCTCCTGGATACCTGACCAGTTTTATAAGTCTGGCATCCGGCACTGATTCAATGTCGAATACCAGGTATTTTATCTCGTCAAAACTGCTGTTGCTCAATGCCTTATTTTCCCTTAGCCTTTGTTTCCATTTTTTTCAGAAAATCCACCATGAAGGGATCAGTTTCGTTCATTTTAGCCTTTTCCCATACTTTTATCGATTTCTTTGAACCTATTCTCACAGTGGAAAGGAGCGCCGCATACCTGACAGTTGAGTTGCTGTCATCAAGCAAAACCTTATGTATCTCCTCAACATAATCCTCCTTGCCGATATAACCAAGGGCCATAACTGCATGAAGGCGCACCATATCTCTTTTATCCGAGAGAAGTTTTATCAGATTAGGAACAGCATCCTTTTCCTTCTCCTTTCCTGCCCAGTCAGCAGTATCTATTATGACTTTTTCACTTTTTGAAGAGTCAAGATCTGCGATGTTCATCTTCTTGTCTGCTGCAAAAAGACTTACGGAAAACATGACCAGAACCATAACAATTATTCTTTTCATAAAAAATCTCCCAATCTGATTTACATAACACCATAACGGCCTTATGGACAACTGCTAAAATCAGGTTATTCAGTTTAAAACTAAATAATAAAACCTGATTTCACCTTTATTCATGCCCTTAAGGGAACATCAAAGTTTTTACCTGTAGAGGTTCCCTTATTATGTTCCAAAAACAAATATTACAGAATCATAAAGCATGTGTCAATGATTTTATGCAGGTTCTAAATCGGCATATTCTGCCATGTACAGCATAAAAATATTCAGAATTCGATTCTATCCCCTGTTTTTACCCTGTAAAATGGAAATCTTTCATAGATATATGACATTGCAGGGAATTCACTGCAGTGACATGGATAAATCTTCTCAATCTCCCTTTCAAGGAAGTATTCAGCGGTTTTCTCTGTTTCCGTTCCCCTGTCAAGCAGATGGAACCCTCCGAAAACCGCGTGTATTTTTTCAATTCCCGTAACCGAAGAGGCATATTCTGTCATGTTGCAGATTCCGGAATGTGCACATCCTGAAATCACGACAAGTCCCTGAGGAGTAATTACTGCGATGCCGCTGTCATCATCTACAAAATCATCATCACCGTTCTCAAGAAAAAAAGGAGTTTTCCCTGATTCAAAGGAGTTCAGCCGTGGAATCTGTCCGAGAAAAAAAATGTTCTCAGTAATTCTTAACGGTTCCGAACTGGTACTTAGCGAAAATCTCCTCCCCATCTCCTCTTTCGTAAAAATCAGATCCATGAGAGAGTTGTCTTTTTTTCTGAACCTTTTAGTAAAAATCGACGGATGGGCAAGTATTTCATTTCCATTAAGATATCTGAGCCCCCCCACATGATCATCATGTCCGTGACTTAGCACAATTTTTGAATTCTCAATGTCCAGTCCAAGATACCGGGCAGTATCAATGAATACGTCTGTTGAACCTGTATCGAAGAGAAGAGAATCATCTCCATCCTCAATATACAGACTAAGGCCGTGCTCACCTTTTGTCCATCTCCCTGCATAATTTTCACACAGTACCGATATTCTCATCTCTCCCCCAAAAAATAAGTGATTTTAACAGACGCCTGCTGCAGATTGGCACATAACAGAACTTAAATCAAGGTTTTTATGGAGCCAAAATGGAAATCATTACATACAGGGAAGAATTCAGGCAGGAGATGACAGAACTGTGGAGAGTCTGCGGACTCCTTGTCAGGGGCCTCAACTATGAAAAGGAAATTGACCTGAAGACAAAAGACCAGAAGGACATGATAGTACTGGGTATTGAAAACGGCAGGGTCATTGCCTCAACCATGATCGGCTTTGACGGCAGGAGAGGATGGCTTAACTATGTGGCAGTACACCCCGAATTCCGTTCCATAGGGATTGGAGGCATGATCCTGAAACATGCAGAAGAGATATTAAAAAACATGGGATGCCCCAAGGTGAACCTTCTGGTGAGAAAGAGCAACTCAGGTGTTGTTGAATTCTACGAAAAGGAAGGCTTTGAAATAAACGATGTCATCTGTATGCATAAAAAACTCTGATCCACAGGAGATGACATCATTATTCATGGAAACTTTTAAAACCGGCATTAACAGCAATTTCAAAATCCAGGTGCCGGTTTTAAAATGCGACTACATCAAAGTTCAGACAAAAACCCCTTGAGCCTATCGCAGCCCCTGACCATATTCGGGAAGAACTTCACGGCATCATCGCTTCCATACAGTTTCCCCTCTTCCCATCTGGAGTAGACATCTTCCCCGTCAAAATCAACACCAGCAACCCTTACACCCATGTTCGTGGCAGGAAAATAGAAATCAGAACCCGGAAGCAGTGCGATACCGTATTCATTTAGAAGATGACTGCAGAGCCCCACACCTGTCATGATATTATTGGGAAGTCTGCCCTTGAAATTTTCGAAATCCGGAAACATGTAAAATGCACCTTCAGGCTTCGGACAGTTCAGGCCCATTGAAATAAATCTTTCATGGAGATACTCCGATGAAAACTTGTATATTTCGCATGTCTTTTTTATGAACGGCCGTATACTGTCGAAGTTGCCGTATGCCTCCAGCGCAGCGTACTGAACAGGAGCACACACAGAACTGAAAGTTTCGCTTATTATGGACTTCAAAGAGTCCATGACCTGTGAAAGTTCATCAGGAATCATCATGAGCCCGAACCTGTAGCCGCCTGCCGCAAATGACTTTGACATGCCGCCTGTAACAATTGTATTTTCAGGAAAATACTTGTACATGCTTGCCTGCCCGTTCCCAGTGTAGTCAATCATGGCATAAATTTCATCGGATATCACTATTATATTATAGGCCCTGCATATCTGTGCAAGCTCCTTCATCTCATCATCAGTGTAAACTGCACCTGTAGGATTATTCGGATTATTGAGAATGAGCACCATCTGCTTATGCCCTACTTTGTGAGCCATTCTGTCCAGTTCATCGGCAGTAAGCTTGTATGAATTCTCCCTGGAAGTCTCAACCTGTATTACCTTTTTACCCCTGAGAGCAGCCTGTGGACCATAGCTGACCCAGCTTGGAGACGGAACGAGAAGAGGCCCCTCCAGCAGGTAAAGCGTCTGAAATATGAGTTCCTTGCTGCCCGGGCCTACAACTACATTTTTAGAACTGAAATTATAACCAAACTCCTTTTTGTAGAAAGAGGCAATGACATCAAGCAGTTCCGGAAGCCCCTGAGTGGGCAGATATGCCTTTCTGTGCGAATTGTCTCTCAGAGCCTGCTGAATATTTTCAGGAATTGGGAATGGTGACTGGCCGAATCCGAAATGGCAAACATCCTTTCCATTCTTTCTCAGCTCAAGGGCCTTCATGTTGATGGAAAGAGTAGCTGATTCTTTAAGATTCAGAACCAGGGGATTTAATGCAGGGTTCATAATGTACCTCAGTTATATTTCAAAAATTTTTTTTAAAGTTTTTGCAGTTATATGATATTCATGGGGATAGCCAAAAGCATTGTTTATGTATTCCACACCTTCCTTTCGTACTGACCTGTTTACGTGACTGTGTCCGTAAAGATGAATTTTTGACTTCAGTCTTCTCAGCACACTTTCGATCAGGGAGCTGCCCAGAACTGGATAGAGTATTCTTTTACTCTCGGGGATGAAATGCGGCATCAGATCAATTCTTGGCAGAAAATGTGAAAAGGTTATGTTAAAACCGGATTCTGCATCAATACCCTGAAAACAGTTTTTTTCATGGAAAAAACTGTTTATATCAGACAGGCTAAATCCCATGGGCCACCTGCAGTTTGTATAGTCCTTCCATATTCCGGAAAGCTCCTTACCGGGACTCCCGAAACTGCTGTCATACCATCCGTGAACCGGCCAGAAGTTTACACCATTTAAACTGAAAGGCGAAAGCTCCGCATTGCAGTCGCGTGCAATTTTTTCTATTATTCTGAACTTCTTTACGGAATCGGAAATGCCGTTTCTGTTTACCCAGATATCATGATTTCCCGGTATGAATGCAACTTTTCTGAATTTGCCGGCAAGGAGAGACAGAGTTTTTTTAAAAAACGGAACACGGTCAGAAATATCTCCTGCAAGAACAAGGACATCATCCCTGAAGTCCTCACGGGAAAGTGACTTCACCCAGTTATAATTCTCCGGGTAATCAACATGCAAATCAGATATACCAAAAACTCTCATTGACAAATCCGCCTTACGTGCATATAAATCACCCTTCGATGATTTGTAAATAAAGTTTCTTAAATAGAAAAAAAACTGTTATGGATATAATTACACACGCAACAGCCGGAGCAGTAGCCGGTGTGGCACTTTCCGGGCCGATGAGACTTTCCCCTGTTATTATACTAACTGGAATAGCAGGAGCCCTATTGCCTGATATTGATGCTGTTTCTCTCTGGTCAGGCTTTGACAAATACATGGCCCCATCAATGGGGATAGATAAGCCGGGCTGGGGTATTTATTTTTCAAAATACTGGTATTCACACAGAGGATTCTTCCATTCCATCGCGGCCGCGGCACTTTTCACACTGGCGGTTCACATGATCGTGTGTTTCAGGAGACTGCCGTTTATCAGGCTGTACAGAATTCCTTCAGCCTTTTTCACAGCTTACAGCACACATCTTTACCTGGATTACCACACACCCGGTTATGTCTGGGGAGGGATAAACCTGTTCTGGCCCATGAACAGATACAGCGGCGGGACAGGAAGAGTCTGGTGGTGGAACAACTACGATATATTTCTTATTCTCCTGTTTACTCTTGCCATTCTTCTTTTCTCTTTTGCTGTTAAAGCCCGTTTAAGAACAAAGTACTCTGCTTCCATAAGATTCATAATCTGCGCAGCATGCCTGTCTTTTATAACATTTCAGATATACAGCCGAAGCTTCAGGTATGACTACAAAAACTTCCGGAAGGAGTACATAAAACTGGAAGAAAGGTCAGTTTACGAACAAAAAAGAATACTTCCAGCACCGCTGTTTAATGTGATGAAAAAATTTGACAGTCTCCTTCCTGTAAATTTTTGAATTTCAGTGATCACAAAAAAAGGTTTACAATGGAGAATAATAATTCAGTATTGATTCATCTTATCAAAATACCAGGATTGTATCATGCCTAACAATGAAATAGAAAATAACGAATTTGCAAGACTTCTTGAAGAATCCCTGAATGAAAAGAATGATTTTCAGATAGGAGAAAAGAGAGAGGTTACACTAATACAGATCGGCAGGGAGACTTCATTTGTAAGCCTCACCGGGAAGGCTGAAGCGTCCCTTGCAACATCCGAGCTAATGGATGAAAATGGAAACCTGAAATATAAAAAAGGCGACAGACTCGAAGTATATATTGCATCCATAAAAAATTCCGGAGTGGATGTGACTCTGCAGATAGGCAAAGGTGAAATGAATTCCGAACTCCTTAAGGCGGCTTATGAGGGAGGAGTTGCAGTTGAAGGTACAATAAGGGAAGAGACAAAAGGCGGATACCGGGTTAATGTTTCAGGAATCAGCTGTTTCTGCCCTTTCTCACAGATAGACATCAAGGCTGATCCGGATACCGGAAAATACATAAATTCAACCTTTGAATTCAGGATTATCGAATACAAGGAGAGAGGACGTAACATAGTCCTTTCCAGAAAGGAACTTCTTCTTGAAACACAGAAAGAAACAGAAGAAAAACTTAAAGGAAGTCTGAACATCGGCGATACCATTGAAGGAACAGTTTCATCAATACATAATTTTGGAATATTCATTAATATCGGAGGAATGGAAGCCCTTGTTCCAAAATCCGAAATATCATGGTCCAGAACACAGGATGGAAAAGCCTTCAAAGAAGGCGACAGCGTCAAATGCAGAGTCATTGACATGGACTGGTCATCAAAAAAGATTACACTCAGCATAAAGCAGCTCAGCGCAGAACCATGGGAATCTGTGGAGAGAATAAAACTAAACCAGTCTGTTGACGGGGTGGTGACAAATATAATCAACAGCGGTGCATTCATAGAGATAATGCCCGGGCTCGAAGGCTTTCTTCATATTTCCAGAATGTCTCTTCTTAAAAATGTAAAAAATCCAAAGGACCTTCTTTCTATAGGATCCAGGGTTAATGTAAGAGTTATTTCAATAGATAATGAGTCAAAAAAAATAGGCCTTGAGCTGATAACAGAAGAATCTGATCCATGGCTCAGCGTCTCAGATGCATTTGCAAATGAAGTCCACACCGGAATCGTTGAAGCATCCAGGAAAAACGGCGTAAACCTGAGACTGTCAGGCGGCATGGCCGGATTTATCCCTGCAGGAGAACTTCTAAAGTCCGGAGATATTCAGAAAGAATACCCCACAGGCTCGGAAGTTAAGGTCGGAGTTAAGGACTGCATACCTGAAGAAAGGAAACTCATCCTCAGTGAAAAACTCGCATTAAAGAAAGAGGAGCAGCAGGATTACAGCAATTTCATGCAGAGCAGTACATCCGGCACATCGTCCGGTTCTTCCCTTGGTAATCTTTTCAAGGAACAGTTCGATCAGTTGAGCCAGAAGGTCAGCAAAAAATGATTAGGCTTGTTAACGGTTTTGAAATAAAGTACAATGAAGATTTTGATGCATTTTTCCAGGATCTTCTTGAAGCTGTAATTTCTGAATCAAAAAAAACAGCCTTGGAAAAGTTCTCCTCAGCCCCGGAGGGAAAAAATGAAAATGATTTTTTCCTTCAGGAGGTTATGGATAACTGTATTTATGTGACACACCAGCTCTTTGAAATATACAAGGAGAATGAAAAGATGACCAAGTTCATCATAACCGGGTTTCTTTTCAACAGCGTAGTTCTTCTTGCGCCCCACAGGAAAAACAGCGTAAAAAAAGAAGATGCAGGAGAGACTTTTCACTGATCAGAGCATATCCTTCAGTTTTAAAACAAGCCCCATATGAACGCCGTTAAGCCTTTCCGAAATATTCTTATCCTTATCCTTTCCTGAAACAGGAATTTTCAGAAAGAACCTGTCCCTTTCAAAATATTCAGGAAACTCAACAGTTATGCCGTTCACGGAAAGAGCAGAGATCAGTTCGTCTGCGGATTTTTTCTGTTCACTGTAACATGGATAACGCAATAAGTAAATAGCAGAATATGTTTCAACATCACCTGTTGTACTGTCACGGAGTATCTCTGCACAACTTCCTTCGCAGTCTGAACCGGAAAGGTCAAAGAGAAGCTCAATTATTTTTTTGAAAATATTAATTTTAACCTGACAGCCCGAAACAAAGACAGAAAGAGAGTTAACAAGCTCCGGAGAAAGAACCAGGATATCCCTGATCAGTTTGTAGGGGACTTTCCTGCTGTCCAGATAATCCGACAGTTTCACCGGCAGATTTAAAAGGCATTCAGTTTTATTAATAATAAATTCCGGTACAGACAGGACTTCCCTTGCTATTTTTTCAAGGTCTCGTCTTTCAGGAGAAAATTCTTTTCCAATAATATGCAAAGCACTTATCCTTCCGATGGGACCTACTTCGTCTCTTAAAAGCTTTAGCCTCAACCGGTCATAGAACATATTGAAAGTAACTTCACTGAATACTCTCGCATTGATTCTTTCAGGGAGCAGACCTCTCCTTTCAAGAACCTTGAGTTTATTATGTCCTGTAATTGGGACGAAGCCGTTTCCATCTTCAAGAAGATTAACTTCACCCAGAAAACCGTGCTTAACAAGGGATATCTCCAGACTCTCATCAGGGATATCGGGACTTATCTTAAACCTTTTACTGTCTAATATTATTCTATCCGTCTCAACCATTTCAGTGCAATTCATCAATACTAGAGTACTCCTTTTATAAGCCGGCCCAGTTCCTCAGGGCCGATTACTGAAACTTTTCCAAGATTTGAGAGGGCACTTTCTCCCGCGGTTCCCAGAACTGCCGTTGTCAAAAAATAACCCTGCACGGCCTTTATATCATTTATTGCCTGGGCAAAATTCCTGAGAGGAATCTCTCCAAGTGTTGCGCCTTCCCATCTCCTGAACCACACAAGTATTTTGGCCTTATCCCCCTTTCTGTGGGCAAGAAAATCAACGCCGTCGGATTCCCTGTATGTATTGAGAATTTCATCAATTACAAGGTCAAGTTTTTCAGTTATGCGGTATGCAATGCTCCTGAAATTTTCACTGTCAAGTTTCTGCAGCTTTGCAAGTCCTTCTCCTGCAGGAACTTCTTTCTCGGAGATTTTAACCTCTGGTTTGTAAGCCTTTTTTTCAATTCCGGTACTGCCTGCGCCTGATGACATGGATCTGATTTTTGAAACAACCTGTCCAAGGTCAAGGGTTTTACTGCTTCGCAAACCGCATATCCTCCATACAAAATCATCAGGAAAAGCCTTACCCTTCCATCTGTCAATTTCATCAAGCACACTGTTCTCAGGATCGAACTTGCTGCTGAAGTGAACGTCCATCTCCTTCCTGAGCCTTGTTATAAGATCCTGAACATTCATAAAATTTCTATCAAGCTGATAGAGCTGATTCCATGTTTCATAGGCCTGTTCGGTTTTCTCCTCCAGCAGATATATGAACCCCAGATCATAGAGGACAATTTTCAGTTCATCAGTCCACTCCTGATTCATGGAAAGAAGCTTTATCTCCTCAAAGAGCTTTGATGCCATTGAGTATTTCTTCAATTCCACAAAAACTGTACCGAGAAGCCTTTTGGCAATGAAAACAGCATTGTCATCTTCACTGTTTTCAACTATAATATTGGCATAATTTACGGCCGTTTTAAAATCTCTCTTTTTATAGAGAGCAAAGGACATGGCAATATTTGCGATATCGGAATGAGGTTTCTGCGAAAGGGCCTGTTTCATGATAGAAATCGCTTCGTTTATCCGTTGACACTGCAGCGCAGCAATTCCGGCTCCGAAATCCACGTCAAATCTCTTACTGTCAATTTTTGAATATGTGTCCAGCTGTTTGAATGCAAAATCAAACATTTCCTGGCCCAGAGCCAGAAATCCTGTATGATAAAGGGCCTCGGGATCGTTTGGATAATCCTGAAGAAGGGTATAGTATGCCTCAAAGACCTTTAGCTTATCGTCACGTTTCATATAGATGGAAGCCACAAGTTTTAAAACATCTATCTTCTGAACTTCCGCATTATACACATTTATCTCAATTATCCGTTCAAGATGCCTCAGGGCCTGATCTGAATTTTCAAGCTGAAGGTAAAGCTTGGCAAGTTTAAAATGCATGGCAACATCAAGAGGATATTTCTCCAGAATCTTCCGGTATTCAACAATTGCTTCATCAATTCTGTCATCATTAAGCAGCTGTTGAGCCTTGAGGTCAGGGTTAAATTTTGGCGCAAGGAAATACATATAAAAAACGACAATTCCAAGGGTTACAACCATCGCTACCAGAACAGGTACAAGCATATTCTTACCCTTTACTCTTATTCCTGATGATACTATCGCCCCTTAAGAGGGAATTTTATAACTGAAGGCCATCCATTAAGATAATAGGTATTTCCTATCTTTTTCTTTACTATAAATTCATCACTATCAATAATACCGATATCAAATGGAAAATTTATCTTTATTTCTGAAGGTATATATTTTGGAGAATCTCCAAGAATAAGCCTTATCTCCTTCTCCTGTGTTTCTATCTCAAAATTGAGGGTTCCAAACCTTGTGCTTCCGTTTTCAACCTTCAGAGAACTTCCCTGTTTAAACCAGTCAGGTTCAGGGAAAGGCAATATCTCAATTTTATCTTCATATTCAAAGAACAGAAAGTTTCTAAGCAGAACAAACAGAAGAGCTGCTATGACAGGAGAATTTCCGTCTCCATTGCATCCCCTGCCGTAGAGCGGATGCACATACTCAGGTGTAACAATAAACTCATCAAAAAGAGAAAAAAACTTTTTAATGAAAGGCAGAGTATTTTCGGATCTTGAAAGCAGGAGCTGATTCAGCAGGACAAGACTTGCATAGATATCAATACCCATGAGACTGTTCTTTACAGGGAATGACTCCTCATAAAATTTATGCAGAAATTTTTCGTACAATTCATTATCGAGATTGGGCAGAGCCTTTTCCGGAAAAGAAAGCAGTGAATAGAAACCGGAAAAGCCGCTTCCTTTCTCAAACCGATCAGCCAGAAAATCTCTGGCAATAGACTGAAGCCTCATCGATTCGCTGCTGTATTTTTTTTCATCACCAAAAATCCCCATCCATCTTGCAAGGCCTGAAAGTTTATCCATTGCAGCCTGCAGTATTATGCATTCATATCCGGTAACATCAGCCACATAGGAATTCGGCATAAATGTTGCAGGAAAATCCGACATCATGTGCTGATTAACAGAATAGAGATATGCAGCCTCACCTATTTCACGTATTTTCCTGAAATTCTCCTGAAGGAAAGAAGAATCACGTTTATGTATATAGAGATCACTGTATGCAAGAATGAGAAAAGCACTTTTCATGGCTTCATCAAAAGAAGGTTTCTTTTTAGAAACAGAGATTTTTTTAAGTCTTTCACCGAGAAGCTTTTCAGACTTTCTGAAAAAACCTGCCCTGTTAAAGGCATAGGAAAGAAGGTAGAAGTTTCGGTAACCTGTAATGCTCTCTTCATTCAGATATTCCCCGGCGACACTGAGAAGCCTCATACGCGAACGGTTAAAAAACTCAAGAAAATCCTTTTTATGAAAAACGAAGTTTATTCCTTCTTCAATACGGTGCGCGGCGAAATCAGCAAACTCCTTCTGACATTTGCTGTAGTTGACCGTTCCGCCGCTTATGGCAAGGGCTGGATCAAGAGAAAGCCTGAATGTTAGATCACCTGTCTTTTCAGAAAGATCATATGCAAACCCCATTGTTGCCAGACCCGAGCTGCAGGAGACTGATGCTGTATCAGAGGTTTCGGAAAAGCTGAGATCTCCTCCGCTGGATGAACCCGAGTAAACCATGGCGGGTTTTTTACAGATGGCAAGCTGTTTAACCCCATTCACTGCAACGAGATTTTCAGACGAAGAATATTCAATAGAGTTTATGCCGCCAAGCCTGAGATTGCAGTAGGGCCTCACGGCAAGAATGAGACGGTATTTTTTTCTTCCATTCACTCTTACTGCACTAAAATTAAGAACTACTTCATCAACACTGCTCTTGGCTCCGCACATAGATACAGTATATTTTAATTCGGGTGTGTCAAAACAGAAAACAAGTTCACCGCTGGAACTGTCAATGGCAGTACTCAATTCATCAGTTGGAATCTGTATGACTGAATTATCAGAATCCAGAATCCAGAATTCAATGGACCAGTTCTGTGCGCCCGAAGCACAGATCAAGCCGGATCTGTCAATCCTGATGGATGACTCGGATAAAAAATTATTAAAAGTCTGCCATTCCCTTAGAACATTGTTTGTAAGGATGGGAGAACCAGCCACTCCGTAATGAGGAGAAGAAGGCGACAGGGAATCCCATATCCATCTAGGCCATCTGAATCCGGGATTGTTCTGAAAAAGTATGTAGTTATTTACACCACAATATATCTCTTCAGACAGAGTTTCCCTTTTAGAGGATGTTATTTTACTCTTTAATAGATTTTCTGTATTTTGCAAAATTGTTCCGCAGATTTATAAAATTAAACTTTCTTCAGGAATTCAAGAGCCTCATCTTCAGAAGTGAATATATCAAACATATCTGTAAGCTCTACTACTTCAAATATCTTTTGAACTGCACTGTTCATATTACAAAGAACCAGCTTTCTCTGTTTTTCTTTAAGAATTCTCATTGTTGATACAAATATTCTCAAACCGGAACTGCTCATATACTCCACATCTTTTAGGTTAAGAAGCAGATTGCTCTGAGTGTCACTTTCAATAAGATTATTTATCTCCTTTTCAATATCCGCAGAAAGGTGTACATCGAGACGTCCCTCAAGATAAATAACAACATTATTATCGATCTTTTTCATGTTTAATTCCATTATTCTACCCCAGCTTCAAGTTTAAATATTTATAAATTACTCTTTACCCTGCTTTGCATCACTGCGTGTTAACTGTAACATAACAACATTAAGAAGAAATATCACAAAAAAAACAACTCCAAGGAGCAATAAAATAATATGACTATAGTCAATATTTCCCACATTGCCGATCTTTTCAGCATCGACCTTCTCAATCACCTGGGAGGAAGGATTTGAAAAAAACCTTGTCTTTATGAGGATGACAAAGGCCATAAGGGGAAAAATTACTCCGTTAAACCAGATAATGCCGCGATATTTAAGTGGATCAAACAACGGCATAATCATTAGAAAACCGGAGGTAAACAAAACAGCAGAAAACGCTCTCAGAATATAGTAAAGAGGAGCAACCAATTCATGGTCCCTGACCAGGTCAAACCAGTTCTCCGATACATTCTGTGCAAATATGCTTATGACCTTAACAGGTGATATATAAAAAAACAGCCCCATTATGATAAAAATTATACCGCTTAAAACTACAGAAACCTGCAGCGCATTTGTCTTTTTTGATCTCAAAGAATGATTCTCCGGTTAAATTAGTTTACTCAATATCACTTCAGCCGTTTTTTTCGTCGAAGAGAATATTCTGTCAAATCTAAATTCTTTTTCTGAAACTTCAAGAATAAATTTCATGTCACAATATAAGTTATCCTCTTTTCTGAAAAGTAAACTGTTTTTTGCCATTATCTTTCTAAAAAGTTGGGGATACTTTTTATCCGTTATTTCAAATTCGTTCCTGTTTCCGAGTTCAACACTGATTATTTCATCAGAAAGATTCCTGCAGCATTCAAGAGGTAACACATAACTTTCCGGAAATCCCGATGAAAAGACATCATTGCCGATTTTTACTCCCGGAAAAAACGGAGAACAAGAGAAACTCGCCGACATGAGCTCTTTAAAACCGCCGGAACTGAACACCTTTTCAACCTGAGATTCCCCGGCAACCTTGCACATTGCAAGTGACCTGAACATCTCTATTCTTTTATTGCCTGCAATATTGCCGGCATATTTTAAAAACCTTGACATTCCGTAAAGGTGCTCATCCGGAAAGGAGATATTCATGATCCTGCCTGCGAAATCTGCAGAAAAGAAATCTTCATATGCCTCTTTCAGCCCGGACCTGTCAACAAGAAGCATCATTGCAACCAGGATATAACTATAAGCCGATGAATAGATCCAGTCAATTTCCAGATCAGCATCCGCAAGAGAATGAAGCATGCCGCAGTAGGAAGCGGAACCAATCTGGGAAGATTCAAGAATCAGCGAACGCTTTTTTGAGGACACAAAAACTTCCATGTCCGAAAAAAACTGTGTCCCGGCAAAGGCAGACAGGCTCTGAAATCCCGGTTCTCTTGTATAATCATCACACCTTTCAAGAGTATAGCCCCCGACAAAAACCGAGGTGCCTCTTCCATGGAACTCATTTCTGATATTAAAAACCCTTTGCCCCTCAGAAAGGACAGTGTCAATATCAGGAACAGCATCGCCTTTCTTCTGTTTGCTGTTCCCTGGAATAAAATTCAGAACATAGTCGCTCTTTTCAATTACATGATTCTTCAGATCTAAATCCTGGGATGAAACATCAGCAATGACCACAGGATACTCCCTGGAAAGCAGAAAAAGCACAATGTTAAATATCTGCGAATCAACTCTCACTCTTGAACCGTTTGCCACATTCAGCACATGGAGGCCGTCGGATATTTCCACTATCCTTTCATGAATCTGCATCTCCGGAGATTTGCTGCCATGCTGCTTTTCAGAGAGAGGTGCAGTATTCTCCTTCCCGAAATATTCAAGCAAGGATTTACCGTCATAGGACATATCAAGAATAAGGGTTTTTCTTTTTCCAGAAAGCCTGAGGCCCAGTGCAGATGCGGCTATTGTCTTACCCGATCCTGTTTCTGTGCTGACACATGCAATAACTGCTGACCTTGTGTTAAAATACTCCTTGCCAGATTCAGTAAGACCAAGTCCGGTCTTATTTAGTATACGCATATAACCGCGGAGAGACTTGTACGATGAGAGGAAAAGCTTTAAAAGAATATCTTCCGGAAGGAGAATTACATTGGAATCAACCAGTGCCTTTACAACACCTCTCCTTCTATAATTACAGAATGGAATATTTCCGAAAAAAGACCCCCTTGAAAGATATACGATATCCGTATTACCTGGAGCCTCAATTTCAAACATGCCCGACAGAATCAGGCACATTGAATTGGTCTTTTTAAGATCAACAGATTTCCCTGTTCCAATTAATACCCTGCTTCCGTTCTTCTCAAGAAAATCAAGTTCACCGGAAGTAAGATGATTAAAAAAAGGAACCGATTTAATTATATTTACGGTCTTTAGCATAAATTTAATATCTGTCAGATCTTTTTCAGATACTCAATTAGGTCGACTTTGCCCTTTATTTCAATTGGCCTTGTGTTGGCAAAATCAATGGCCTGCTGGTTTATATCCGCCGTGGTGATAACAAGTATTCTCGTTGCATTTTTAACTTTCATGCTTTCATGGAGCCGCCTGAAATATCCTTCACCAAGGGTATCTGTTGTACGCACTATCCTTATTATCCTGTTTGACTGGCGTGTATTTCTCCACTTGCCCTCATTTTCAGTCGCTATTATCTCTATCTCTGTATCACTTATGATTTCAATATCAGTAATATTGTAATTCATAGATGTTACCATCTTTCTGCATGTGTGCTCAAACTGTGCAAGCCCGACGATCATAAAATCCTTTATCCTGTCATCCTGCCTGAATTCCGAATAATTGGCAAGTTTCTGATGTACATCACGGAACTTCGGATTAATAGCAGCAATTTTCTCCCAGTTGCCTATTGCAGAGTGGATATCCCTGGTTTTCTCCTGACAGTCAGCAAGGAAATATCTGAGATTAAGTTCCGTATCACTGCCTTTTTTGGCGAATTTAATTCCCCTTTCAAATTCGGAAATGGCCTTTGGAAACTGGCCCCTCTCCATCATGCAGGTACCACGGGCAAGAAGAGACTTTACCTTCAGTTCATCACTTTTCATGGCAACTTCAAACTCCTTCAATGCCCATTCATAATCACCCTGCTGCCTTAAAACAAGGCCCAGATAATAGTGGGAATGATAATTCATGGGGTCGAGTTTGATTGTACTCAGGAAATAGTGCTTTGCATCCACATAGGATGCATTTTTGTAATATATAAGTCCAAGAAAATAGAAGCTCTTGTCATGTTTAGTGTTAAGCGAAGCGCTCTTCTTGAAATAGTTTGAAGCCTTGTCAGTCTGGCCCGCATTGTAGTTTATCATGCCGAGTTCAAAAAAATGCTCATAATTTGTTGGATCAAGTTTTGTCAGAAGAAGAAGTTCCTTTCTGGCCTCCTCGGTGGATTTTTTTTCCTTATACATCCCGGCAAGAGTCTTTCTTATATGAACCTCATTTATTTTGTTGTCAAACCTTCCGAATTTCAGCACCTGCCTGTATTCAAGAATGGCAAACTGACTGTTCCCGTCAGCACGGTAGGCTTCGGCAAGAAGGTAATGAGCATAGGGATTTCTGTCATCCTTTTCAAGAATATCTGTCAGCCTCTTTATGGCAAGTTTGGCCTGTCCGGCATCGATCATTCCCTGTATCTCTTCAATTTTCTTTGGAAATACATAGACACTTAGAAAATATAGAACAATGATTGCCAGAATTATAAAGAAGACAAATACCAGAATATAAGTAAAAAGCATGTTTAAAACCTTAAATTTTTATTATTTCTATCTTATATACAATAAAGTGATATGTCAAGACTGTTATTGGCACAATATAGGCAAGCCATTTAAAAAACTCAAATAATGCATGAATTATCAATATAATAGA
>QKCL01000078.1 GCA_003246895.1 Spirochaetota bacterium
GAAATGACCGTCAACCGGGTGGACGGGATTTGGTTCTCAGCTCACGCACGACCATTTCATTTGGTGTTTTAAACTCTTACACAATGAAATTTAGCCATTTCTTTGAACTTACTCAAGGGATATATCCATCATATAACCGGGTGGAAATCATTTCCCCCTACAGAAACAGTTCAAAGTATAAATATATTTATTGGAAAATTAAATATACCCCATAAAATGGGCGTGAAGCTGCAGTTACCTGAGATCAAATAAGAAGGGTAAGAATATTTTTTCAGGAATTTAATACTATGTCAAATGAAGCGCTATATAAATCCGGATTCGATTTTCTTCGTGTTATTATTACAATGACTCTCCTGCTTCCCGGACTCGCTGGTCTTGTAAATGATTACATACTGTTTTTTATAATCTATACTTCAATATGGTATTTTGTTTCCTCTATCATGTTAAGGCGAGTTGATCTCTTCATCGATTGTATTTTAATCAGATACACCCTGGGTTTCTGGAAAAAAGATAAAGTAATAAATTATTCCGATGTAATTGAACTCAGGCATCACAGCATTCCCAGAGGCCAGGACCTGTTAAAGATAGAGTATAGAGATACCAGTCATAAAGTTAAAACATTTAGTTTCCCATGTGGCAGGACTGAAGCAGATATGATAATGGAAGAGATAAGGAAAATGCATGGTAATATCAGCTATACAACTCATTAAAGCTTTATCCACTCAATGAAATAAGTGAAGTTATTTCTCCACAAACCATCCGTGTCCATCTTCTTTATAAATCTGTGCACCCAAAGGGCATGATATCCATCGAGCGAAGCAGGTGGAAATCTTTTCCCCATAAATCGTCATGCCGCTACTTCGGGTTCCTGAGTATGAAGTGTTTTAGAATATAATTTTCTGCTTCTTCAGGAGGCAGCGGCTTTGCGTAAAAATACCCCTGCGCATAGTCACAGCCGAAGTCCTTGAGCATTGTTATGTGTTCCTCGTCGTCTGTACCCTCCGCAACTACCTTTAATCCCAGACTCTTTGACATGCTTATGATAGATTTAACTATTGCCTCACTCTGATCATCAATGTGCATCCATTTAACAAATGACTGATCGATCTTCAGAATATCCATTGGAAAGTGCATGAGATAACTGAGTGAGGAATATCCTGTTCCGAAGTCATCCATATAAAGATTGAAATTCTTTGACTTAAGCTGGAGCAGAGCCATATTGGCCCTCTCCTTGTCCTCCATGAATGTACTTTCTGTGAGTTCAAAGCCTATGTCTTCATGACTGGTCTCATATCGGTCTGTTATTTCCAGTATGTCATCGGCCAGCCCCTTGTGAAGAAACTGGTTGGAAGAAAGATTGGTGTTTATACGTAGAGGTGTATCCAGAAGAAATTTCTGTTTCCATTGAGTTATCTGCCTGCAAGCAGTCTCTACAATCCATAAACCCAGTGGATAGATTATATCGGATTTTTCTGCAACCTCAATGAACTCTCCCGGATTTATTATTCCCCTTTCGGGATGGTCTATCCGTATAAGTGCTTCGAAACCGAAGAGTTTATCCGTACCGAGTGATATTACGGGCTGGTAGAACAGCTTAAAGTAATTGTTCTCAAGGCATTCCCAGAGCATTTTTTCAGTTTTCTTCTCTTCAGCAGTGAAGAACTTTTTTTCATCCCTCTCCTTTGTTAGTGTCTTCTTCTGTTTGAGATTAATCCTGGAAAATTTGATCTGATTTTCAAGATTACTGAGGAGAGAATTTATAAGCACATCGATACTTTCTGTATCAATTTCGATTTCTGTAATCTGCCCGTCGTTTAACATCTTAATGGGATGCTTTGCGTTGTTTCCGGTATCAAATCTGTTGTAACATGAACATTGGTTTTGGAGTCTTAATAAAAAGTCTTTTTTTGAAATCGGTGTTGTGATGATATTGCAGGCGCTGTTTTTTATGAGATTTATAAAACTGTTTTTACTGAATGAGGTTGTGATGAAGAAAACCGGAATGTCATTTCTGTGTGATATTTCATTCAGTTTTTTAATGGAATCATCATATATTTCCGGAGAAGAGCTGTTCATGAGCAGCAGGTCAGGCGCTTCTGAATTTATTGTATCAAAAATATCACCTGAATAGGGTGAACTGAGAAGTTCATATTCATTGAGTATATCGTTCAGTACTATAAACTGTCTGTCATCAAAATCTATGAGTATTATTTTCTTAATTTTTTTTTCCATGGGTTACAGTTTTATTATCGTCCAGATTTTTGTTATTGAAGCCTTATTAATTATTATCTATAAGACAAGATATAAATTTTTTTCAGTGAGTAAAGAAAAATGGGTAAATTCAGGGTGGTTTCTCCTTACAAACTCTCCAGGGATCAGGAGAGAGCCGTTGCCGGCCTAACAGACGGAATAATGAAGGGCAACAGGCTCCAGACTCTTCTCGGTGTAACCGGGTCGGGCAAGACCTTTACAATGGCTAAAATTATTGAGGCTGTTAACAAACCGGCCCTCATCCTGACCCACAACAAGACCCTTGCGGCACAGCTCTACAGGGAGTTTAAGGAATTTTTCCCTGAAAATGCCGTGGAATATTTTGTTTCATATTACGATTACTATCAGCCCGAAGCATACGTTGTATCATCGGACCTGTATATTGAGAAAGATTCTTCCGTAAATGACGAAATTGACAGGCTCAGGCTCAAGGCATCATCATCCATAATAGAAAGGGACGATGTAATTGTTGTGTCATCTGTTTCATGTATATACGGATTGGGCCGTCCCGAGGATTTCGAAAAGTCCCATATTGTTCTTAAAAGAGGTCAGGAGTACGGGAGAGACAATCTCCTGCGTAAACTTGTATCTGTGTATTATGAAAGAAACGATATATCATTTACCAGGGGGATGTTCCGCGTGAGGGGCGACATTGTTGATGTCTATCCGGCCTATCTGAAGCAGGAGGCGTTCCGTGTAGAGTTCTTCGGCGACGAGATTGACAAAATTTCACACTTCAACCCAGTGAGCGGCGAGATCTACGGCGAAACCGATGTGTGCATTGTTTATCCTGCAAAGCATTTTGTTTCTTCACCCGATGAGATGAAAGAGACAGTGGGGCTCATTGAGCAGGAGCTTGAGAAACGCCTTGAGGTTTTCAGGAAAGAGGGTAAACTTCTGGAAGCACAGCGTCTTGAAAGCAGGGCAAAGTACGATATGGAGATGCTCCTTGAAACCGGTTACTGCAACGGAATAGAGAACTATTCTAGAATAATTGAGAGAAGAAATGAAGGAGACAGGCCTTCATGCCTCCTGGACTATTTCAAAAACAATTATCTCATGCTGGTGGATGAATCCCATGTAACTCTTCCACAGGTAAGGGGTATGTACGCAGGTGACAGGTCAAGAAAGGAGAATCTTGTGAACTACGGCTTCCGGCTCCCTTCAGCGCTGGACAACCGTCCCCTTGTATTTGAAGAGTTCGAGAATATAATAGACCAGGCTGTTTTTGTTTCCGCAACTCCTGCAGATTACGAGATGGAAAAATCTGAAAATATTGAGGAGCAGGTCATTCGGCCCACGGGCCTTCTTGACCCTGAAATTGAGGTGAGGCCTGCGGTCAATCAGGTTGACGACCTCATAGGCGAGGTGAACAAGAGGGTAGAGGCCGGGGAAAGGGTTCTGGTAACCACTCTTACAAAGAAGATGGCTGAAGACCTTGCTGTGTATTTTGAGGAGGTGGGCATCAATGCACGTTATCTCCACTCGGAAATTGATACCATAGAGAGGGTCGAGATTATACGTGATCTCAGAAAAGGCGAGTTTGACTGCCTCATCGGAATAAACCTTCTCAGGGAGGGTCTCGATATTCCTGAAGTTTCACTTGTGGCAATTCTTGATGCCGACAAGGAGGGTTTCCTCAGGTCCAAGAGGTCTCTCATTCAGACTGCCGGCCGTGCTGCCCGTAACCTTAACGGTCACGTTATAATGTATGCGGACAAAATCACAGGGTCCATGGAGGAGGCGATTGACGAAACCGAAAGAAGAAGAAAAATTCAGCATGCCTATAATATTGAAAACGGCATAGAACCCGCATCGATAAAGAAGGAGATTGTGGACATCCTCGAGAGAGAGTATCTGCGTGAGAACAACATAATGGAAATGGTTGCAGAGAGGCCGGCCTCATACAGAAGCAACAACCTCGATGATCTCCTGAAGTTCAAGGAAGATCTCGGTAAGGAGATGATGGATGCAGCTGAGGCCCTGGAATTTGAACGTGCCGCAGTGCTCAGGGACCAGATTCAGGATATTACCAGGAAGATATCGATTCTGAAGAAAAAGAAGTAGGGCTTTTTATGCAGGAGATGTAGCTTCCTGGACCGTTATTTTTTGGCACCCACAGCCCTGTCCCGTCCGGCTTCCTTTGCCTCATAGAGTGCCTGGTCAGATTTCTCTTTCAGTTCCGCCAGGCTGCATGCGGTTTCCGGTATTGATGCAAATCCCAGGCTGCATGTGAGTTTAAGTTCCTCATGTTCAGTAAATTTCATGGAACGTACTGCTTCGCAGAGATCGTCGCATTTCTTCTGTGACTCTGCAGCTCCCGCTTCGGGAAAGATGAATATAAACTCATCTCCGCCGTAACGGATCAGTATATCCTCTTTGCTGAAAACATTTCTGAATACTTCGGAACATTTTACTATGAGTTCGTCACAGAACTGCTGGCCGTATTCGCTGTTCAGTGAACCGAACCTGTCAAGGTCGAACATTGCCAGGCTTATGCTGCTTCTTTCCGTGATTGCCTTTGTTACAAGGCCTTCGAGAGATTCCTCAAGATATCTTCTGTTGAAGAGTCCCGTTGCAGGGTCTGTGATTGCGCGCTTTCGTGATTCCTCTCCGTACTGTGCCATCTGGGCAACAAATGCGCCTGTTCTCATTATTCTTTCAACAATTGTTGAAACCATCCTGTTCATGATCTTTGTCGCAGATTCAGGCATGGAATCAATTACCTTCATGTAATCGTCTGCATGGAGGGCAAGAAGGTCCGTATCTTCAATTATTCTGCACGATGCCGACCTGTTCTCCTTGTCGATTATTGACATCTCCCCGAAACAGGTTCCCTCTTTAAGGTCTGTGAGTACTATTTCATTTCCGGTGGAATCATGAATAAAAATGGAAACCGCACCCTTTGAGATGACGAACATCTCCTCTCCCGGGTCTCCGTCTTTAAAAAGCATCTCTCCTGCAGAAAATGAATATTTTTTCATGAGGCCCTGTATTTTGTTGAGACTTCCGTCGTCCAGATCTTCAAAAATTTTTATCTTTCTAAGCATGTTTTCCGGCATGGCAGATCCTGTATCTTTCTTTGTTATTTCAGTCATTTCACTTTTCACTGTCTTCGGGGAAAAGTATGAGATTGCCGCCCCTGCTCCGTCCCACAAGGGGAAGGTCATGAGCTTTCTGTATGAGTTCATCTGAAAAATTAGCGTGGTCAGGATACACGGCAATGCCTATACTCATCGAAAGAAAAACGTCATTTGTGCCTGTTGCTGAAGATATATCAAGTCTATTGAACATTTCAAGGACTCTTCCGGCTTCGGAGAGCGATTTTCCCCTGTCATAATCCTGGAGTATGATTCCAAGTTCATTTCCCATGTATCTTAAAACAGTGCCTCTGCCTTCCATGAATGCGTTCAGGGCTGCGGCCATTATTTTAAGTGTATTATCTCCTGCTTCATGGCCGAATGTGTCGTTTATCATTTTAAAATTGTCTGGTTTCATAAGCATGAGTGTAACTGGCTGTGAGGTGTTGACGGTAAGACCGGGAAGTGTCTCTTCAAGATAGGTTTTGTTGTAGAGCCCTGTCAGTTTGTCTCCATAGACCTGTCTCTTGAGCTCCTGCATGACGGCTGAATTGTCTTTCACTAGTATATTCGCCTTTCTTAGTCTGCCGGAGAAAACCCTTAGAAACTCGTAGAGCATTGACGCTCCGATCTTGGGAAATTTTTCATATATTTCCATGAGGCCCCGGCCTTTGCTCTCGATTACCAGCAGTTCAACATCCTCTGCGGCAAAAGCGGATTCAGTGAATGGTGTTCCTGTAAAAAATTCAAGCTCTCCGAGAATATTCCCCTCAACAAGCTCCGCAATCAGTGTCGAACCTTCCCACTGGTCGGTTTTCATTATGTGAACCTTGCCGGAGACAATGACGCAGAGTGCCCTGCTTCTCTGTCCCTGTGTAAGTATCTCCTGATCTTTTGTGAAAGCTCTGAGTTCAGAGAAGTTCTCTATAATTTCAAGTTCGGAATCGCTGAGATTTGAAAAAATTTCCGCTCTTTTGATCCAGTGTTTTTTATCTTTATGTTCCATAGAAACTCTGTTTATGTGAATTTAATCATTTAATAACAAATACCGTAAATGTCTATTTAAAAAACAAAGTTTCTCCTAAATAAGGTAATTCAAAGATATTTGCCGGATTAAAAGCATTTTTAACCGCAGCCGGTATATGCACATATAGTGATTCTAATGGGGGATAATAGCAGATGGTGCTTTTGGCTGTTCCCGGAAAAGGGGAATAATTGCTTGAAATTTGGCGGGAGTCCATATATCAGTAAAAAAACTAATTAAGGATTGATGAATGAAAACAAAATTTTTTGTATTTCTTGTTTCCATATTCTCTGCAGTGACCCTTTTCGCAGCCGGGAATCCTCAGGTAATTATGAAAACATCCATGGGAACGATAGAACTGGAACTATTTCAGGATAAGGCACCTGTTACAGTAAAGAATTTTCTGTCTTATGTGGACAAAGGGTTCTATAATGGAACTATTTTTCATAGGGTAATAGAAAATTTCATGATTCAGGGCGGAGGTATGAGGCCTAATATGACGGAGAAGCCGACAATGGCATCTATCAGGAATGAAGCATATAACCGTGTCTCCAATCTGAGGGGCACAATTGCTATGGCCAGAACAATGGAGGTAAACAGTGCCACATCACAGTTTTTTATAAATGTTGTGGATAATTATTTTCTTGATTTCAAAAATTCATCTCCCCAGGGTTTTGGATACTGTGTTTTCGGAAAAGTGACCAAAGGAATGGACGTCGTGGATAGAATTAAATCTGTGAAAACAGGGAATGCCGGATTCCACCAGAATGTACCGATTCAGAAAGTTGTAATAATTTCGATTAAAAGAAAGTGATAAAAAAAGGCCGGTTACTCCGGCCTTTTCTGTTTTCTGTCAGTTGTTTCCCTGTGAATTGGGCAGAGTCTGTAGAGCTTTCCGGTTTTTGGATTTTTGTCAGTTACCTTAACACCGCAACGGATGCATAATCCCTTTTCTCTTCTGTTCCTGTAAAGTTTCATATACCTTTCAGCACTGGAGGATTTGTATTTTGATATCTGTATCCTTATCCCCTTGTAGAGAAAATTTCCAAGAGAAGCCTGCTCCCCTCTCTTTAATTCTTCAAAAACTTTTTCGAGGCCCTTAACATTGATTTTTTTTGGATCCATCTTGCACCCGTAATCTTTTATTTGTTTTAACCAAGAAAGAATTAGGCGAAATTTAATTACTTCTTAACTAATTGCAACATAATTAACTTGACTGTATCAATAATTTTAAAAAAATATGAAACATTAAAACTATGGAGGAAACCCCAGTGGAATGGCCAGTACTATATGGAATACTAGGTGTGGTGGTAGCTGTACTAGTATTTTTATACATCAGATTAAGAAAAAAAATGAAAAATCGTGCAGAAGAACAGCAGAATCTTGTAGAGCAGCACAAACAGACTGTTTCTCTGCTGATTCTTGATAAAAGAATGGATAAAATTACCAATGCAAATATGCCTAAAAGTGTCATGGAACAGGTTCCAAAGGTATATAAGCTGAAAAAAGTGCCTCTTGTTAAGGCAAAAATGGGTCCACAGGTTATGGATTTTCTCTGTGAAGAAAGTATTTTCGATAAAATCCCGGTAAAGAAAAGTGTAAATGTGGAGATTGCCGGAATTTTTATTGCTGGTATAAAAAGTGACAAGCCAAAGAGTAAGAAAAAATAGCATAAAGAATAAATTTTAGTCAGGTAAAGGGGCTGTGTTGATAAAATCGATACGGCCTTTTTTATTATTTACTATGGAGATGTGCTTTTTTGACAGGATATATATACATTTATCAAGTTATATGATGTTTTTTGCTGAATTGAAATAAAAAAAGCGGAAATTTTTAATTTTTTTAAGTTAAATAAATAAATTAATTTGACAGGAAAAAGGGTGTTGGCTATAACGACTACACCGCTGAGGGAAACACTTCGGCGTTGGATCTGAAAACTGCTGGCAGGATCAGCAAAGTGTCAGAATCTCCAGATGATTACCTTAATGGTTTACGTCACAAG
>QKCL01000067.1 GCA_003246895.1 Spirochaetota bacterium
TTTACTTATTTCAATAAGTATATGATTTGTTTATCCATAATGGGAAGGGATTATATAAATGGAAATAGATGAAATTGTCGGAAAACTCACAGAGGCAAGGAATGCCTATTATAACAGTGATAATCCTTTAATGTCCGATGAAGAATTTGATATGCTTGAGGAAAGACTCAGAAATATTGATCCTTCCAATGAATATTTTTCAACTGTAGGAATAAAGACCCAGGGTAGAAGAAAGATTTCTCATGAAGTCCCCATGCTGTCAATGGGGAAGGCAAAGAATATGGATGAAATCAGAACATGGCTTAAGAGGCTTGACCTTGATGCTGAGGAGGATTTTATCATTGAGCCGAAGATAGACGGCCTTTCTGCCACATGCAGATATTCCGGTGGAGAGCTTCAGTATGTTGCCACAAGGGGTAACGGTATTGAGGGGCAGGATATTTCGCATATCGCGGAATACGTCAGCGGCATACTGAGAAACATCCCTGATAACAAAGGGGATTTTGAGGTGAGAGGAGAACTCTATCTTCCCAAAAATACGGAATTTGATGTGCTCGGCAGGCCTCTCCGGAATGTATGTGTGGGGCTTATAAACCGTAAGGAGAATCTTGATGACCTTAAACACGTGCGTTTTGCTGTTTTTCAGACTGCAGGAGATGTCAGTTACCGCACAGAGTCTCAATGCCTTAATGTACTGAAAGACTGGGGCTTCTCAACTGTTGCATGGGAACTTGCGGTGACTCCGGAAGATATAGAAACCTATTTTAACAGCTACATAAATCAGTACAGGGATGAGTGGAGATATGAAACTGACGGCCTTATCATATCCCTGAACAGGAGGGAACTCTTCGAATCTGTGGACAGCAGATGGGTCGTTGATCATCACCATCACTACGCTATAGCATTTAAGCCACCTGCGGAAACGAGGGAGACAATTTTGAAGCAGGTCATATGGCAGGTGAGCCGTCAGGGCAATGTTGTTCCTGTTGCGAATTTTGAACCTGTAACTGTTGGGGGGGCAACTCTTGAGAGAGCCACACTTAATAATTATGAGAATGTGAAACGACTTGATATTCATATAGGGGATAAACTTCTTGTTCAGAGGGCAAATGACGTTATACCCTTTGTGGCAGGCAACAAGAACATAATTGAAGGCAGAGAGAATGACAGGCCCCCGGTTGATATTGAATCATGCCCTTCGTGCATGTCTAAACTTGTTAGAGATGGGGTTCATGTCCGTTGTGTAAACAGGGAGTGTGATGAGAGAATTATTCAGGGTATCATTTACTGGGTGAAGAATTCCGGAATTGAAAATGTTGCCGAGGCCACGGTAAGAAGTCTCTATGAGAAGGGTATAATAAAAAGTATATCCGATATTTATCGGGTTACGGCTGAAGATCTTATCGGTATTGAGGGATTTGCTGAAAAAAAAGTACGCAATTTTATTGATGAGGTGTCACGGTCAAAAAATATGTCGTCCATGGAATTCATCAGCAAGCTTGGCATTCCCCTTGTTCAGAAAAAAAGCCTGAAGAAAATCGGAATTTTTACGGTTGATGATTTTCTGAATTTTTCAGACGGTACATATGTAATCGGCCAAAATATAATATCCTGGAAAAGCGACATGTCAAACATGGCCCTGTTCAGTGAAATTCTCTCCATCATTGACCTTGTTGATGACGTGCAGGTTCAGACAAAGGGGAAGGTCTGCATGACAGGGAAGGGGCCGGGGAAACGGCAGGAACTTATCGAAAAAATTGAAAGCATGGGATATGAGTTTTCTTCAGCAATTACAAAGGATCTTGATATACTCCTCTGTGAGGACAGCGAAAGCGGAAGCAGCAAGATCGCAAAGGCCCGCAAAAACGGCATAAAAATAATAAGCTACACCGATTTTTTTAATATGGAGCAATAAATGATACAGAACAATATCAGAACAGTAATGGAAAAAGGGTCGGTCGGAGAGCCGGTAAAGATTGAGGGGTGGGTCAGAACAAGGCGCGATTTCAAAGCACTGACCTTCATAGCGGTTAATGACGGATCAACAATGAAAAATATACAGGTCGTCATTGAGCACTCTATGCCCGGTTTTGAAAAAATTGAAAGCCTCCTTCAGAACGGAGCCAGTGTCGTTGTGATTGGTAAACTTGCCCAGTCACAGGGAAGTGAGCAGAAGTTCGATGTAATACCGGATTCCATAACTGTTCCCGGACCGGTACCGGTTGAAGATTACCCGCTTCAGAAGAAGAGGCATTCCTTTGAGTACCTCAGGGAGATTGCGCACCTGAGGCCCAGAACCAATACATTCGGTTCAGTTGCCAGAGTAAGAAATGCCATGAGCTTTGCCATACATCGTTTTTTTCAGGAGAGGGGATTTCTTTATGTTCACACTCCCATAATTACAGGAAGCGACTGTGAAGGAGCCGGGGAAATGTTCCGTGTTACAACTCTGGATCTGAAGAATCCTCCGCTGAAAGACGGGGCTGTGGATTTTTCACAGGATTTTTTCGGGAGGGAGGCCTCTCTGACAGTGAGCGGACAGCTTGAGGGTGAAATCTATGCCACAGCTCTGAAAAACATTTATACATTCGGGCCAACGTTCAGGGCGGAGAATTCAAATACCTCCAGACATCTCGCAGAATTCTGGATGATAGAGCCGGAGATGGCTTTCTGTGATATAAATCTGAATATGGATGTTGCAGAGGAATTTATCAAGTATATACTTAAATCGGTTCTGGAAGAATGTCCCGATGACATGGATTTTTTTAATGAACGTATTGAAAATGGCGTTGCAGATAACCTCAGGTCAATTGTGACTTCGGATTTTGAGCGTATAACTTATGACACAGCAGTTGAACAGCTGCTGAAGTCAGGGAAGGAGTTTCAATACCCTGTGAAATGGGGAATAGACCTTCAGAGTGAACACGAGAAGTTCCTTACGGGGGAACTCTACCGAAGGCCTGTTATTGTAACGGATTATCCGAAGGAGATAAAGGCTTTCTACATGAAGGCAAATGAAGACGGCAGAACCGTCCGTGCCATGGATATCCTTGTCCCGAGACTTGGCGAGATAATCGGAGGAAGCGAAAGGGAGTCTGACTTTGATAAACTCCGCTCAAGAATACTTGAACTCGGCCTGGATGAGAAAAGCTACTGGTGGTATCTGGAACTCAGGAGATTCGGAACTGTTCCCCATTCCGGATTCGGGCTTGGTTTTGAAAGGCTTATCCAGTTTGTCACAGGCATGCAGAATATCCGTGACGTGATTCCTTTTCCAAGATGTGTAAATACACTGGATTTTTAACAGGTATTTCTGTATAGTGGATGTATCCCCTATCTTTTCAGGAGCTTTAAATGGATAAAATTTCAGATATTGAAAAAAGTCTAAAAAAAATTGAAGCATGGAACTTTGTGCCTGAGAAAAAAAAGGTCCTTGCTGTCCTTGAAAATTATATGGATAGCTCCGGCTATGCAGAATCGATTCTGGAATGCTTTCTCAGCGACCCCGATTCAAAAGAGGGCAGCAGTTTCCATGGAGTTGCGGTCAGAACTGATAAAGAATTTATTTTTATTGATATAAAGAAAAGAAAAATAGTCATGTCTCTTAAAAAAAATGATGACTATGATGTGAAGTACAAAAAAGGATTCTCCCACATGTCAGTAGCTGTATCCCGTGGAGGTGAGGAGATCAGTTTTACGGTTAACGCAACACTTGCATCGGTTGAAAATTTCTTTAATTCATCTCCAAAAGCCTTTCATGACAAAACTGAAAGAGATTCCTTTGAAACTCTTGTCATGGATAAAAACTTCAGCAGTCCGGTAAATCCTGATACGGTTCCGCAGATGCTTGATGAGATGCTCTTTAACGACCTTATTTTCAAGGAGATCAGGCCGCTCTATCTGTTTTTAAAAGAACACCCTCATCTGAAAGATTTTATAAAAGAAGATATAGAATATATAGCCTCCATTTTTGCAAAATCTTCAAAGCAACAGGGTGATAATTACAGACTCTTCATGAGCCTGACTTCTCTTGCTGTGAACTCTGATAAATCCCGGAGTCTTACAGAGGATGTTTTTTCATTCGAAACATTCCCGGCTCACCTGAAAGATGAAATCAGTAATGCAGAAAATACATTTGTCATGGGGAAGACCGATGAGTCCTGCGGAATTAAAAGTATCGGACAGGTCTATTCGGGCGACTCAGTAAATGGTCCAGCCGAAGCGGATAAACTTTCTGTGATTCTATTCAGGTATTCACAGGCAATGGCAAAGTGCGATGGTGAAGTGACTGAAGAGGATGAGTTGTCGCTGAAGAACCTCTCCTCCATGCTCAAGGAAAGGGGAGGAGCCGGTGAAGGTGAATCAGATGATAGTGAAACCCTTGAACAGGTTCTTGACGGAATCAACAGTCTCATCGGTATGGAGAACATAAAAAAGGAGATTGATTCATTTATCAATTTTGTCAAGATAAGGAAGGAGAGGGAAACCCGTGGCCTGCCTGTTACACCTCTGTCTCTCCATTCTGTTTTCTACGGGCCGCCCGGAACAGGGAAGACAACCATAGCCAGACTTCTCGGCAGGGTTTACTGCAAACTGGGGCTTCTGGAAAAGGGACATCTTGTTGAGACTGACAGAGCAGGGCTTGTCGCCGGGTATGTGGGTCAGACTGCAATAAAGGTCGATGAGGTAGTGGACAGCGCAATGGATGGGGTACTTTTTATAGATGAAGCCTATACTCTAAGTCCAAAAAATTCCGGAAATGATTTCGGCCAGGAAGCAATAGATGCAATTTTAAAAAGGATGGAAGATCACAGGGGAAATTTCGCGGTGATTGTGGCAGGCTATCCCGATGAGATGGAAAGGTTCATTAATTCAAATCCCGGCCTGAAATCCAGGTTCAGCAGATACTTCTATTTTGACCATTACAGTCCCGAGGAACTCATGGGAATATTCAGAATTTTTTCGGATAATGTGAAATTTGTTCTGGATCAGAAAGCAGATGAAAAACTGTTAAATCTGATAAAGGTTTTTCATGGGGAGAGAGACAGGACATTCGGAAACGGGCGCTTCGTCCGAAATATTTTTGAAAAGATTGTAGAGATGCAGTCAAACCGCCTTGCTTCGGTTACACCGCTGACAGATGAAATACTCAGCACGGTAGTGGAGGAGGATATCCCCGAGCCTGGAGATATCAGGGGAGAGAGAGCTCTCTGAATTCGTTTATTGTTATTATATCAAAGATACTGTCCAGGTTTGACATGTCGAAGAGACTGTTTATTCTCGGATTCAGTTCACATATGTAGAGACTGACTCCCGAGCTTTTAGCCATTTTGGACATGCTTATAAAAGCTCCAAGTCCCGATGAATCAATGCTGTCCATGAACTGGCAGTTTATGGCAATCTTTTTTGGATTCTTTTCTATGCATTCTATGAAGGTTGCCAGAAGAGCATTGTTATTCTGAATGGTCAGGTTTCCCTGGAAGCTGATCTCCATTGCCCCATCTTTTTCTATAAAATCTATTTTATGCAATTTTGACCTCTCTGTTTTTCTGATGTTATGGCTCTACTGTATTTGAAACATGTCAAGATTTTATCGTATTTAATTAAAATTTCCATTAAAAGAGTTTTTGTTCTAAAATGGTTTATTTGACTTTGATGTTATTGAGTGTATATTTTATGTAAGGTGATTTAGCTGTATTGAAAGCTTGTTGCTAAATTTATCTTATGAGACATAACATTAACCCGGAGAGGATATGGAAGATAAATCGGGAAAAAAGAAAGTTTTTATTGATCTGAACTATCTTAAGCCTGACACAACATTTGTCTATCCGATCTATGCAGATGATGGTAAAAAACTGCTGAATAAACGGGAACTGCTTACTGGAGATTTAATAAAAAGGATAATAGAAAAATACGGCTCAAAGGTTTTTTATTACTATTCAGATTATGAAAACGGTCTTATTCCCGAAATGCTCCTGGGCAGGGCCTTCGCAAAGACAAAAGAACTCATTGATGAATCCATATACAGGGGCAAATTTTCAAAAGAAGCTTTTCAAAAAAGTGAAGAGCTTGTGGATGAGATTCTTGAGGAGCTTTCTGACAGGGAACTTTCCGCGGTCAATCTCCTGAAAGATATGAAGAAGCATGATGATTATCTGTACTATCATGCAGTAAATGTCGGCATACTTTCTGCTCTGCTGGTGAAGAAGAGGAGGAAGTATTCGCGCAATGAGATAAAATATGTTGTGCTTGGTGCTTATCTTTCAGATCTGGGGAAAGTGAAGATTGACAGGGGTCTCCTTAATAAACCTGAAAAACTGACACCTGAAGAATTTATAACAATGAAAATGCATCCCCAGTTTGGATATGAAATGCTTAAAAGCATAGACGGCATTGATCCAATCGTATTTCAGACAGTGCTCTTTCACCATGAAAGGCTTGATGAGAAGGGGTATTACAGCCTTCCCTATGATTCCCTGCCTTCATCACCGAAGGTTGTATCTATATGTGATACATATGATGCCCTGACTTCACCCAAGCCATACAGACAGAGTTACAGCTCCCACGAAGCCCTTAAGATAATACTTAATCTCACAGACCAGAAATTTGAGAGGGCACTTGTCAGCGATTTTATCAATTCCATGGGTATACTTCTTAATCACAGTCAGAATTTTTACAGGAAAGGTGATTTCTGCATTCTTAATACACATGAAATAGCCGTAGTTACCGAGCAGGGTGTTTCTGATGTTCTTAAACCGCGGGTAATGGTTTTTGCAAAGTATGTAAAGGAGAACGGCAGGCTTTCCATGAGATTCTTTCAGAACCCCATAGAGGTTGACCTTCTTGTTGACCCTAACAGGCTTCTTCAGAATATTGTGGTAAACCAGAAAGTTATTGATGCAATCCGTGAAAGGCTGGTTTCAAAAAAAATGCTGGTTGATTATCTTTATAATCCCATTGATGACTAAAGGTAGATTATAGTTCTGTTCTTGACATCATGCAGCTGCATTTTCTGCATTTTATTTTTTCCTGTGGCTGGCCGAAATCTATGTGTACCATTAGGGAAAATCCGCATTTGCATCTGTATATGAACTGCCTGGTTTTATATTCCATGATTTGCTCCTTAATACTGATATCGGCAATTTCGGAAAACCTGATAAGAATTATACTACCCTAAGTGACCCCCTGTATATGTTTCTGATCTGTTCAAGATCAGGGTGAGGGTCTGTGTTGCTTATATTTTTTGCGCTTATGGCTGTTTCAGAGTAAAGGGCAACCTCTTCCTCTGTTATTTCCTCTTTTTTGCCGAGAAGTTTATTCATGAGGTTCTCAAAGCCGGAAAGGTCTTCAAGTTCCATTTTTTTTATTATCTCCTGTACTCTGGGGTGTGTCCTTTCCAGAAAATTGATGTACTGGAATAGAAGAAGCCCGTTGGCTCTTCCGTGGTCTATGTTTTTATGATATGTGAGCGGGTAGCCCATGGCATGAACCGATGTTGTTGATGTGTGGGATATTACGATGCCGGCGAGCATGGATGCATACATTAGCCTGTCCCTGTCAAGGCGTGACGGGGATTCTCCGAGTGAAAGGCGGTGAAGGCATCCTCCCAGGATTTCTATGCTCTCAAGTGCAAAGGGGCTTATGATGTCAGTTGCCCTGAGGGACAGGTATCCTTCAACAGAGTGGGAGAGTGCGTCAATTGCAGTGTTTATGGTTGTTGTCGCCGGGAGAGTTTCTGTGTATTTCGGGTCAAGGAATGAAATCTCCGGATATATCTGTTCCGACGCAATGCTTTTTTTGTTATGTATTTTGTTATAGGTGAGGATGGAGTAGGGAGTTGCCTCGCTCCCTGTTCCCGATGTAGTAGGAACAGCAATGATTTTTGCCGGCCTGTTTCTGTATTTGCCGCTGAAAAGGTCATTGTCATCAATTTCGTTTGAGGCCAGGACGGCGATAGCCTTGGCCGCATCAAGAGGAGAGCCTCCGCCTATTCCGATTATATAGTCACATCCTTCGCTTCTGAAAATTTCTGCAGCTTCTCTGACTGTCTCAACTGACGGGTTTGATTCAACACGGTCAAAATGAGAGTATGGAATGTTTGCATGTCCAAGTACCCGCGTTATATCATCAAGGGAGCCGTTCATGGAGGATGATTTTCTGCCCGTGACTATGAGCGGCTTTTTTCCGGTTTTCTCAAGCAGTTCCCTGTTCTTTATTATGCAGTCCCGGCCGAATATAAGCCTGGTGGGCATGTAAAACATGAATTCCATAGTGCATACTCCTTTCATTTATTGACATGATTAAAATATATTTATACCCGGATATTGACAACCTGAAAAAGCCAATGTATATATTTTTTCAGAGGTGATTCATGTCCAGAAAGTGTATTTTAATTCCGGCATTTATTCTGGCGGCTGTTCTCACTGCATCGCAGCTAATATCAGAAAACCTTTGCCTAAGGGGGGGTGAAATCAGGGAACTTGAGAATTCAGGACTCCTAATAAAGCAGAGGTATGGAGTCTGGAAGACAAGGGGAGGCCTTCTTCTTTCGGGACGAGACAAAGACGGCAGTACAAGACTGGAACATGTCATGAAGCATTCCCGTGACAATAGAAGAAAGGCGGTACACGGTGTCTTTACCATAACAAAAACGGGGATTATTACACTCATGGACAGAGTTTGGAGCATGTACCGCAAGGGAAGTCTGGCGCTTCGGAAAAACGGGTCCCGGTCTGTAATCCAGTATGACACAGGTGAAAGAATCGGTTTTTCAGGCGGCAGAAGGTCGAAGGGGCGCACAATGGAATACCTTACGAAGGTGAGGCTTGTGCTTAATGGAAAGGGGCCTGGAGTTGTGGCATTTTATCCTGTCAGGTGAGGTTCCGGTTTGTGTAGTGCTCATTTATGTGTCACCTGTTCTCCAGGTTTTTAATCTGTCTGATTATTTTAATGATTATGCTTTTTATATTCATGTCATGGGTTTCTTCGATGTATATGGAATAGTATTTTGCCGGAGTGTTTTTTTCTCCTTCATAACCTCTTGATGTGTAATTTTTGGCTGCTCCGTTTATGTGAATATCAATCCATCTGAATTTTTTGCCTCTGTATTTTAAGGAGTAGTCATGGTATTTATTTGTTTTCTCCAGATCTCCTGCCGGCAGGCTAAGCAGTTTCTCCGGTCCTGCGTATGGCAGGGAGGAGTATGGCCTTAGATCTCCTGCCAGAAGGCATGTTTCAACAAGGTGATTGAACTGCCACTGGTCAACTTTACCGGGCTTAAGGATTCTTGAGTCAAGCCTCGAAAAGGAGGAGCAGTGAATGTCCCCTGTCTTTGTATTGTCCCTGTCTGTGTAGAGAGTTATTATGCTGTAGTCTTTCGAAATTATTACCTGTGTAATGTTTCTGAATGACCTTATCAGGATATAGTCTCCGTATGGGAGACTGTTGTTCTGAACTGTATAATCAAAGAGCGGCTGGTCCATGAAGCTGTTGATGGTTTTTGTCTCCCCCCGCAGCGCAGAACAAATGAATAACTGTATTATTATAAGGATAGTATGTTTCATTCTGTAATTTTCGGTATAAAAAAAGTAACCGTCAATTTTTTTATTGAATCAGTTCTGGCATTTTTGTTGAAGTTAATTCAGAAAAGTTATTGAAAGGGTTATGTACATCTAATAGATTATTGCTATATAAGGTTCTGAAAATGTTTATAAAAATCGGGAATATAGTTATGCCGAAAGTGAAGAAACACCGTAAGCCCATATTTTTAATTGCTGTTATTGCAATTATTGCATGCGGTCCCCAGATAGTATATCACAGTGGAGATTCAGTGTTAAAGAGTGACGAGCCCATATGGGAAAATGACTCAAATAAACTGAGATACGGGTACAGAAACAGTGCATATATTAGAAGAATATGGGCAACAAAGGAGCCCGCAGTGATAACTGCAATGGGTGATGTGGCTCTTAATTTTGCAGTAATGAATGATATAATTGAACATAAGCGTAAAAAGTATGGTGCCGATTATTCCTTCAGGTATCCTTTTTCAAAGGTGAAGCATGAATTCAAGGGAATCGTTTTCTGTAATCTGGAGGCACCCATATCGCAGTATGACATGAAAGTTTTCAATGACAAGGATGAGATTTTTTATTTCAGGTCTCCGCCCGGGACAGAAAAGATGTTATCTCACGGAGGCTTTAACATCGTTTCCCTGGCGAATAATCATATTATGGATTGCGGTGTTAAGGGGATGTTTGATACGGAAGATAGAATGCACAGGCTGAATATTGCTACAGCGGGAACAGGCAAAAATCTTACCGATGCACTAAAGCCGGTCTATATGTGGCACAGGGGAACAAGAATAGCCTTTTTTGCATTTGACAGGGTTATACCAAAGAGCATATGGGCAGGTGCTAACAGACCTGGTGCAGCCGGAGGGTCTGATGAACTTCTTGTTGAAGCGGTAAAGTCCGTGAGAGATGAGGTTGATGCGGTTGTTGTGAGTATCCACTGGGGAGAGGAAGTTGTCCGGGATATACCGGTTAATAAACCGGATCAGGAACAGGTCAGGCTCGGTCATAAACTTATTGATGCAGGTGTATCCCTGATTCTTGGACACCAGAGCCATGGCATTGGACCGGTTGAGAGATATAAAAAGGGGCTCATCTTCTACAGTCTTGGTGATTTTGTATTTGCCGGAAGGCATTCTGCTTCCCACCGGACCAGCATGATGGTAAGGGTCACTATTTCAGAGAAGGGGATAGAACAGTATACGATAATTCCAGTAAACATAAATCCGCTCTCTGTTCAGTACAGGCCTGAAATCCTGACATCCGGCAAGGGATACCCTGTTATAAACAGAGTACTTGCATCGAAAGATGAGCTGTACAGGAATTACTATTCCGATAAAAGCAGTATAGCAAAGAAATAAATTCAGATTGGTATAATTATCTATGTTTTACAGAATCCTTATTTCAGCAGTGATTATTTTTTCATGTTCTTCAGCTTTTTCAGATGAAAAGAAGATAAAAACAGTGGGCGGAATTGACCTTGTTTACATAAAATCCGGAAAATTCACAAGAGGGGGCGGACAGTCCGTTGATTCTTTGCCTGCCAGGGCAATTACAATTACAAAGGGGTACTGGATCGGCAAGTTTGAGGTAACGCAGGAACAGTACAGACTTGTCACCGGCAAGGAGCCGGCAAAAGACTGCCGCTATGGAAACGGAGACAGGCTGCCTGTATACAATGTGAGCTGGTACGATGCCATTGAATTCTGCAATCTTCTCAGTATAAAAAACGGGCTTAAGCCATATTACCTTATAGTAAAGGATATCAGTGACAGGCACAACAAGTTTCCCTACGACGGTATCAGGTGGGAGGTGAAAACCATCAATGGGGCAAACGGATTCCGCCTTCCCACGGAAGCACAGTGGGAATACGCTGTACGTGCCGGAACATCCGGCAGGTTTTACTGGGGCAATAATTATTCATGGGATCTTTCAGGCAGATATTCCTGGCATCTCTTCAACGCCGGCAGGAAAAATTATAAGGGAAAACGTTTCTGGTGGGTTAAATACCATAAGGCAGGCAAGGTTGGGATGAAGAAGCCGAACCGCTGGGGACTCTATGATGTGCTGGGTAATGTTGCTGAGTGGTGCTGGGACAGGTATGGGAAAGATTATTATAAACAGAATGATCTGACAGATCCATCAGGCCATGAGGGAGATTTTTATTACCGTGTCCTGAGAGGTGGGTCTTTTCTTGATTCTCCTGCAGACTTTGCAGTGTACAAACGATGGCCGATGCCTCCAAATGAGAGAAGGTCTACAAACGGAATCAGGGTAGTACTGCCGGAGAATACAGTCAGTTCTGAATAAAACTGGTGAATTCTCTGCTTCTGGTTATCTCTTCAGCGGTTATTGTGTACCCTTCAGCTCCGGGGTGGCTTGCGTCGGCAAAGAACTTTTTGTCCAGTTTAACAGGGCCTGTATGCGCAACAGAATTGTCTGAAAAGTATTTCTGTATCTCTTCAATAATGCGGTTGTATTTTTCCAAACTTTTGTCCGTCAATGAGGCTGTGTTATATGGTGTCATGAGAACCATTATTTTATTGTTTCCATTTTTTAGCAGAGATATGAGCTCCTTTATTTTTTTCCACTGATATGATTTTTCAGTATTAACCCATTTTACATCCTGTTTTATCCCCTTTCCGGGAAGTGATGCGGGAATCCTGTATTCTTTTGATTTCTCCTTCACGAAAAACTCTGCAGGAGAAGCAATTGGATTTTTCAATGTCCATTTGTAGAAGCTTTCATTTTTGAAAAAGTTTTTCTTTATATGGTTTATCCAGCCAAGAAATGTGATGTTTCTGTTTATTATATTGGAAACTTTATCCTCAACGGATGCACCGTATGCAGGGATTCTGTCACTGAACTGGGAGAGAAGTGATCTGTGGTTTATTTCATCGTTTCTGGCGCCTGTTAAATCGTGTCTTGGAGAGCTCATCCAGAGCAGGTTCAGTCCAACAATTACTTTCCGGTTTTTCACTGATTTCCCGTAATGCTCCATGAGGCCCTTCATTGCTGCGGGGTGTATGCCGTCTATGCCGGCGTTGTAAAAAATATTTTTCCCGTAAATGCTGTTGAGTCTGGCGGACAGAGTCTGGTCATGCTGTACATAGTGGCCCCATATGACAGAGTCTCCCAGCACCATGACTGATTTTTCTCCTGCCATGGTCTCAATGTACCTGCTGTAAAGATAGTAGTCTTCCCCAAGTTCGTATGGAATACGGTAATTGGAAGAGAAATCCTTTTTTTCTGCAGGAGAGAATACTGGCGGCATTACTATTGTAAGAGCAGTCAGCAGAAGGAAAAGTCCGGTTATATATTTAAAGAGCTTCATTTATATTTTTCCCTAAAATTGAAAGTAAATGAATTCATTTGTGGTGTATGTTACAAAGAAAAGCATGTATATGATCATAGCCGCCATGGCTGCTGTTCTTACTAAAGGTTTCTGAAAATGGGAAGCCATGCCGTATTCCAGCATCCATTCATATAAATAACAGCAGAGTATCATTACTGCCATTGTCAACGGCATGGACGGCATTGAGAAATCTGTGGTGAATATTCTTTCAATAATCAGAAATGCGTCTGAGGCATTTTCTGCCCGGAAAAAAATCCATGTAAATACAACCAGTATAAAAATAACTATGCGCCTGAACGGAACCGGTATCTTTTTCATGAAATTTATTTTAGACATCTGTTTTCCGCAGATCTGCAGTATTGCATGAACAAGGCCCCACAGAACAAAGTTCCATGCTGCGCCGTGCCAGAGTCCTGAAAGAAGCATCGTTGCCAGTATATTTCTCTTCTCCTTAATAAATCCTTTTCTGTTTCCTCCCAGGGGAATGTAGACGTAGTCCCTGAACCATGATGAGAGGCTTATGTGCCATCTGTTCCAGAAATCTCCCATACTACTGGCCAGATAGGGCAGCCTGAAGTTCTCCATGAGATCAATACCCATCATTTTTGCTATTCCCCGTGCCATGTCAGTGTATCCGCTGAAGTCAAAGTATATCTGCCATGTGAAGGCAAGGACCCCGGCAATAAGATCTCCCGATGTGTAGTTCATTGGATTGCCGAATATTTTATCGGAATAGATTGAAAAGTAATCAGCCAGAGCTGTTTTCTTGAACATGCCGAGAGTGAATAGAAATATTCCGTAGGAAATATCGTCAATTCTGGCGCTGGGCCATTTTTTCATCTGCGGCAGGAGATGGCTTGCCCTTTCGATGGGGCCCGCAACAAGCTGCGGAAAGAATGATACAAAGGCCGCATATTGTATGAGATTGTTCTCCTTCTCAATTCTTCCATAATAGAAGTCTATTGTGTAGCTCATGGACTGAAAAATATAGAATGAGATCCCCACTGGAAGGAGAATGTCCGCATGAGGTATTGCATATGCAATGCCTGAATTTTCAAGGATAGAGTTCAGGTTTTCAATTATGAAGTTTGCATATTTGAAGAACCCCAGCACCGCAAGGTTGTTTATTATACTTGCTGCAAGGAACAGTTTTTTCCTTCCTGTTCTGTCCATGAGCTGGACAGCCAGAAAATCCGAGCATATTACCCAGGATATGAGAAAAAGGTAGAGCGGATTCCACCATCCGTAAAAAAGGAAGGAGGAGGCCATGATGAGTATCCTTCTCCCTGAGGTGCTTTTTATGGACAGGAAAAGCAGGTATACTGCCAGAAAAAATATGAAAAAAATCCAGGTGTGAAAAAGCATGTAGTATTAATCTGCTCTTCGTACGCACCTGAAGCCGATTGTGTCTCTCAGGATGCATGCATCATTAAGAGATTCGTCATAGCTTCTTGTATAGCTGCTCACTGAACCTTCATTGTCGTTCCATGATCCGCCCCGGACAACCCGGCCTTTACCCTTTTTCGGGCCTTTCGGGTTTACCGAAGGAGAGTTCGAATAGTAATCCGCGGCATAGTAGTCATTGCACCATTCCGCTACATTGCCGTATATGTCGTAGAGCCCAAAGGGATTGGGCTTTCTTGAACCTACTGTGGAAGTTTCATTCCCGGAGTTTTTACGGTATATCGCGTAATTTGCCAGTTTCTTCATGTCGTTCCCGAAGAAGTGTTCACCTTCTGTCTTGCCCCTTGCTGCGAACTCCCATTCCGCTTCAGTGGGGAGTCTGTATCCGTTTGCTTCATAATTGCATTTCCATGTTTTCTCATCATAACATGGAGTGAGCCCCTCTTCGATAGATCTTTCATTGCAGTATATTGCAGCACTGACCCATGAGGACATTTCAACGGGTTTTTTATCCCCCTTGAAGTGTGACGCACTGGGGAGTTCCAGTTTTTTGAACATCTCCTGGGTTACTTCGTATTTATCAATATAAAAGGATGATATTTTAACCCTGTGAGGTTTTGAGTCCGCCGAGGTTCCGCCGCCCATTGTGAATTCTCCGCCGGGAAGCAGTATCATCTCAATACCCGATTTGGTCGTAATTTTTTTTATACCAGTATCCTGTTTTTTTGAACATGAAACTGATATGGCGGTAATTGCCGCCAGTAAAGTCGTTGTAATTATTTTTGTTGCTTTATTCATACTTGGTTCAGCCCTTATTATGGTATCCAGTCAGGTTCTTTGTTGTGGTTTCCGTCAGTTGTTATCATTGTCCATTTTCCGGTTGATATCTCTGCGATGCAGATGTTCCATCCCGGGGCCATTCCTCCAACTTCCTGGTCTGCATCCGGTCCATATGAAAATGCTGCATACTTCCCGTCGGGAGACCAGTCTATGTGATAAATTTCATGCCCCTTTAAAATGCGGACAAATCTTTCTTTGGTTTTGTTTGAAACAGGCGGACGTTTTTTTAAGTCTATATCTGCTATCTTGAATTCAATGTCACTCCTTCCCCAGGCTACCTTTGTGCCGCTGGGGTCGAATTCCGGCCTGCATCCGATTATGCCCATCTGAAAGAATTCCATGTTTTCTTTATTAATGGCTATGTTTGTGTGCCTGAAGCCCATGCCGCCAAGGACAGTTGCGGTGATATACTGCCCGTCAGGGGACCAGTACAAATTATAGAGATGCTCCAGTTTTTTGTTCGGATGTTCTGTGATGTTTCCGGTCCGAGTGTCATAGAAATACAGCCCCTTTGTTGCCCAGCTCTCCTTGGAAAATCTTCGGGAGGATGCAGCTTTTACAAAGGCGATATATCTTCCATCGGGGCTCCATGCCGGCTGCCTTGAATCTTTTGATATGAGCTGTCTGTCATCTCCGTCAATATCCATTATATAGAGATCCCGTTTGCGTGTTCTACCTTCCCCTGTATCGACAACAAAGGCTACCTTTTTTCCGTTTGGTGAAACTTTGGGGTACATTTCATTCAGGCCGGGGGTGTTGGTTATATTCTTTTTCCCCGTGCCGTCGGCGTTTATGATATGAAGATCCCAGTTTTTGTTGCTGTAAGATTCATATATGAGTTTGTACTTGATCCTGGACAGATCAAGCGAACTGTTCGGCAGCGGTTTTGGATAATAATTGCCTGAGGCAAAAACCGATATTCCTAAAATAAGCATAATAAGTGCCGTAAAAGACGTTCGCTTCATCCATTCCTCCATGTATGTTTGATAGTAGGTTTTAAATTTTAAAAATTGATTTTCAATATTTGTGGTAAAAATTCTTTTTTCAACTATTTTTTATTTTTTACATAAAGAGATTTTTGTGTTTTTTTTAAAAAAATTGTTTGAAAAATACTTTCTCGCGATGATTCTGGTGGACTATGCTGTCCGCGGGAGGAAAAATGTCCGAAATTATCAAAAAAATTATTAATTTTAAAATATCCGCCATTGTTAATCTTTCTCTCTGGTCGATGCTGCTAACCATGCTTATTATGAACGACAAGTTTGAGGGAGGCATTGACAAGGAGATAGTCCTTTCTACTGTTTACCTTTTCGCGGGAATAATTCTGGCTAACGGATTTTTCTTCGTTATATTTCGTCTTGTGACAATGCCGCTAAGGAAGAGTGTAAGAATCTCCTATCTTGCTTCCAACATAACTGTTACTACACTCTTCATGGTTAATTATATTACAGTACTAATTTATGGAAGACAGCTGGGGATGGAAGGGTTTGTGATGGCTGTCAGAGGATGGCAGGGTGGAGAGATGGGTGATTTTACCGCTAATATGGTAAAGCTGCTCCTGTCTTTTGTTGTTTACGGACTGCTATTCTACTTTGCATATAGGGGACTCGATAGACTCCTCAAGGGGAGATATTTTCACATCAGAGTATCCATGGGGACATTTACCGCAGTTTTCATTGTTACACTTGTTCTTCATCTTCAGCTTGTTGCAATGGCTTCATCTGACTGGAAGATAAGCATCATCAAACAGAAAATTCCATGGCAGGGCATAACAGGTTTCCCTGAAGACCTTATAAAAGTGGATGAAAACTCCGGAGAAACCAAAGCCATACCTAAACTGTTTGCCAATCCTGAATTCCTTTCCGAAAAGACTGAGGTCAGTCATATACTGAAATTAAAGGAGATGAGCAGAAAAATTCTCTCCTCCAATATCAAAGCTGATAAAAAAATGAATATAATCTTCATGAATGTGGAGGGTCTCAGGCATGATATGCTCAACCCGGTGAATGCACCCAATCTCTACAAGTTCGTGAAGGAGAAAGCCTTTAACCTTCAAAGACACTATTCCACGGGCAACAACACACCGGGGAGCCTTTTTGGTATGCTCACCGGCCTTACCCCTTACTATTTTGAGGCTCTCAGGCAGAATGGATGCCCCAGTGTTGCACTTGAGGTTCTGAAGAAACTCGGATACAGGGAGACATTTTACTTTAATTCACCCAAGAATTATGAGTATATCTACAGAGATTTAATGGAAAAAACTGCGAATGAATATGTTTCCATTCCCGGAGTAAAAGAGGATTATGCTCCAAGGGAAAGGAAGCTGGTTGACAGATTCCTTGCCGATTTAAGGAATCACAAGGGTGGGCCCCGTTTCGACTATTATCTCATGAATGTTACCCATTTTAACTATTACTATCCCGAGAATTTCAGAAAATTCACTCCTGATTATAAAATGGATTTTCAGATAATAAGCGGAAGCCAGCAGAAGTTCAGAAAGCACAAAATCGGCCTAATGAACAGGTATAAGAATGCTGTATACTATTTTGACTACCTCTTCGGTATAATGATCAGGGATCTTGAAAAAACCGGGAGGCTGAAAAATACAATTATTGTCCTTTCCGGTGATCACGGGGAGGAGTTCTGGGAACACGGCAGTTTCGGACACACATGGGGACTCAATAATATTCAGATTCAGCCTGCTGCATTTATATATTATCCAGGCGTCAAGAGTGATTCAATAAAATACAAATATACTTCGCACTGTGACTTTATGCCCACTGTGTTTGACCTTATCGGCCTTAATCTGGACTATAAGCAGTTCACTGCGGGGAAATCACTTGTTTCATACAATCCAGAAAGGGATTATGTTATTTCTTCCCTGGGCATTCTCACAAGTTTTAAAAGAAACGGCTATGCAATAATCGGGAACGGATACAAGATACTGTACAAAAACGGCAAGAATCTCAATGATGCGCCATATGCTGTTTACGATGATGAGGATCATGCTGTAAAAAATATTGATCCCTATAAAACAGTTGATCTTCTTCTGAAAACAAAAAAGGCGAAAAGTCTGTTTTAGTAGTAGTTATATTTTTTTATTAAAAAGTCCGGTTCTGATTTCCGGACTTTTTTTATTCGCGGCTATTTCAGAAAATCAGTACCTGCAATAATTTCAGATATAAATTCCTGTTCCCCGGTTTTCTGCCGGCAGTGGGTGTTTATAGTAGAGTTTTTGAGAAGTCCCCCCTTATTTTTTTTCATGGTACTTTATGGCAAAAATCAGGGAATTGACTATTTTATCGTATTCCGGGATTTCATCAATTTCTCCAAGCTCAAATGTAATCATGGGGTATTTTTTTTCAAATGATGCAGCATAGCTGCCCATGGAGCCTGGGGTTTCATATCCTATGTCATCTGAAATTGAAAGTCCGCTTATGTCCGAAATTCTTTTTGCAAGTTCCTGTGGAACATTTTTATCCGGGTAGAGTTTGTTGAATGGCTGGTGCATCTGTATGATGAGAGCCGGTTTGTATTTTTCTATGGCTTTCATGACAATCCTTGTTTCTGGTTCAGATGCGGGGCCCATTCCCGGATAGTTATATGTTTTTCTGTGCTCTGTTTTCCATGTGGGAGAAGGGAAATTCCGGTTGATATCCACCTTCCTGGCATTTGTTCTGGACATGAGGTGCAGCCCGTCAGGATTGAGAAATGGTATGAGAACAACTCTTGTTCCGGGTAATTTTTTTTTCAGTTTCCGGAGCCTCTCCGCCAGCTTCACTACGGCCATGCCCCCGGACGGCTCATCGCCGTGAATTCCCCCGATGATGAGAACCGTTTTTTCCCCTTTCCCGAAAATTTTATAGTACACAGGCTGTCTCCATCGTGATCTGCCTGTAATTCTCCATTTCATGGAGGAGAAGGCCAGCCTGTTGTATGTTTTCAGAACCGAGGCATGTATGCGCTTATATTTATTAAATGATACCGGGAATACAGCAAGGGGAATAAGGATAAGTGCAAGTGCAAATATATTACAGGGTTTTCTCATTAAAACATTACCTCAGTTACAGGGCTTTAAGCTGTTTGAGTCATATTCTATCTGCGGCATAGGTCAATTAAAAGAGTTGTACGGTTTTGAATTTTTTTATTTACATAATATTCCCTTAAATAAAAATCACCATGAGAATCATTTTACAGGAGTTTAATCATGGAAGAACTTGGCGCAGTGAGAATATATAATGATCTGGTAAGCAAACTGGACACATATGCAAAGGGACTTGTTAAAAAATACGAGGGAAGCATGAAGTGCAGCAGGGGCGGCTGTACAGAGTGCTGCACCGTGGAGGAGATCTATCCCGTAGAGGCCTATGCAATACTTGCTCCCGTTATGCAGGGGAAAATCGATGTATCGGACCTTCCGGAAGTAGAGGACAGGGAGCCTGGAAAGTGTGTGTTTCTGAAAAACAGTGAATGTTCAATTTATGATGCAAGGCCCATAGAGTGCAGAATCATGGGGTATCCGGGGAAACTTGAGAATGAAATCAGGTACTGTGAAAAGAATTTTATTGAAAAACCGGAGTTTGAAGACTGTGACCTGATTGATTCTGCGAATGTTGATGCATCGCTTGAGTCTATAAATATGCTTTTTATCGAGGAGACAGAGCAGGGGGTCTTCGGAGAAGGAAAAGTTTCTCTTGAAAATCTTCTTGGTTCAATCAAGAATCTGCCTTAATCCTCATTGGCTTGCTGAATAATAGTTTACCGCGGTACTGGCTGAGCAGAAGGCCTGTGATTATGAGCATGCATGCTAAAATCTGGTTTCTGTTCAGAACCTCATTTAGAAAGAACCATCCCCAGAACAGTGAAAAAACCGGTATCAGGTTTATGTAGGCGGCTCCCTTTGCCGCCTTTACTTTGCCTATTCCGTAGTTGTATAGTCCATATGCCGCAACAGACACAAAGAGTCCCATGTATAGTATGGCTCCAAAGGCTTCTGCGCTGAAGGCCCCGGGAAGAGCCCCTTTTTTAAATATAATAATCGGCAAAAAAAACAGTGCGCCTGTCAGGGACTGGAACATTGTGAGAAAGAGAGGGTTATATCTGGGGCTGAGAACTCTCAGGGTAATGGTGTAGCCCGTTGCGCAGACCATGGCCAGGAATTCAAAGAAATTTCCAAGTACCGGATTGGGGAAAGATGACCCGGTTTCGCTGAACAGTCCCAGTAATGCCGCGCCGGCTGATGCGGCAACAAATCCGGTTATGGTCAGGGGAGAAAGGCTCTCCTTCAATATAAATGCGGCAGTAACTGCAACAAGCAGAGGCAGCATGGCAGTTATTATTGCGGCCTGGGATGATGCCGTATTCTGGAGAGCCATGGATTCAAAGATGAAGTAAAGGCACGGCTCAAAGAGTGACATCAGTATAAGGAGAAATATATCTCCTCTTCTTCGGATGTTGCCTGTGAACATTTTTTTTGCAAAGGGGAGAAGTATTATAAAAGCTGCCGTGAGCCTGCAGAAAATTACAAACGAAGGGTCATAAATGTTAAAGGAAAATTTCAGGGCAACAAAGGATGTTGACCATAGTATCATGGCCATGATGAGTGCCAGGCTTGCGCGGTTTGCTGTCTTTATCACTGTTTTCTCCCACTGAAGGTCCACTTGTTTTTATGTTGTCAATATTTTCAAGGTTAAATCGTGCTCTGTCTGTTTATTTGGTGTTTTTTTATTGTAATTGGATTTCAAATTGTTTATTATAATTCTGCTTAATTTCTGCTCCTTTGCCGACTGTTAAAAATATATTGACAGTGTCGAAGTTGCCAGTATGAAAGTTTAAATATTTTTAAATGAATAGAGAGGGTGACCCTATGGTTAGTTATAAGGATCTTGGTCTGGTTAACTCCAGAGAGCTGTTTAAAAAAGCTGTAAACGGCGGTTATGCCATTCCGGCATATAACTTTAACAACATGGAACAGCTGCAGGCAATTATTCAGGCCTGTGTGGAGACAAAATCTCCGGTAATCCTGCAGGTTTCTGCCGGGGCGAGGAAGTATGCAAATCAGACACTTCTCCGGTACATGGCTGAAGGAGCTGTTGCATACGCAAAAGAACTCGGCTTTGAGATTCCAATTGTGCTCCACCTTGACCATGGGGATTCATTGGACCTGTGCAAAAGCTGTATTGAAACTGGATTCTCATCGGTAATGATAGACGGGTCACACCACTCATATGAAGACAATGTGCGCCTGACAAAGGAAGTTGTTGAGTATGCTCATAAATATGATGTTACAGTTGAGGGAGAACTGGGAGTTCTTGCCGGAGTGGAGGATGAAGTTTCTGCGGATAAGCATGTTTTTACACAGCCCGATGAGGTGGAGGACTTTGTTAACAGAACCGGAGTGGACAGCCTGGCGATTGCAATCGGCACATCCCATGGTGCCTATAAGTTCAAGCCGGGTTCTGACCCGAAGATCAGACTGGATATACTTTCTGAAATTGAAAAAAGAATTCCAGGATTCCCCATAGTTCTTCATGGTTCATCATCTGTTCCGCAGGATCTGGTAGCGATTATAAACAGCAATGGAGGAAAACTTGATGATGCAATAGGTATACCCGAAGAACAGCTGAGACTCGCATCAAAATCCGCAGTGTGCAAGATCAACATTGACTCTGACGGAAGGCTTGCCATGACAGCAGCCGTAAGAAAGGTTCTTGCAGAAAATCCGGGTGAATTTGACCCAAGAAAATATCTCGGGCCTGCCAGGGATTCACTTAAGGCCCTTTATATGCATAAAAACAGCAATGTGCTAGGGTCAAGCGGGAAGGCCTGATAGGGCCGGAGGTTAATATGAAAAGATTACTGCTAATTGCGGCATTGATACTGTCTGTAACAAACCTTTACAGTCAGGATCTAAATAAAAATAACAGCGACCTGAAACTGGAGATCATAGGTTCTGTAAGTGCATCCAATCTTTATCTGAGCTATCTTACAATAGGTGTAATTGCAGATTCATATACAAAAAAGGTCTATGATAATCAGAGGACTGTGAGTTTTGTAAAGGCTGCTGTGGTTCAGGCGGGCCTGCAGAAAAAGACACTTGAGAAACTGATTCAGGCCAATGAAGTTTCAGGAAGTGATCTTGAGGCGGTCAAAAAAATGGTTGATTGTTATTCTCTTCTGGCAGATGAAGGGAATTACTTTATTGATTATATAAATACCAAGAGTAAAGATTCCCTGAGAAATTATGACGGCAAAAGGAAAGAAGCCTGGGCTCTCATATCTCAGATAATGGGAATTGGAAAATGACAGGGATGGCTGGATGTTCGATATCAGAGAGTATTATGGGAGCGGCAGAGGGGATGAATATCACCTCGATCATGGAATTTTTGAAATAGACAATGATATAATCGAAGACATCGAACATCTTCTTGTTCAGCGTGTGGGGTCGCATTATCTTCTTGATGTTTACAAAATAAACAGGCATCAGATCGATATCATATATCCTTCTTTGGGTTATGACGGCCCCCGGTCGCTTATGCTTACTCCCGACAGGGTAAGGTTTCTCCTTTCACTTTATCCTGAGAAACAGGAGCTTGAAAAAATCAATAAACTGGTTATCAGGCCTAGGTATGTTGAGTCCGGTGAAATAGAACTGGCATCGCTGTACCATAAAAAAAAGAGGGTACTTGTGCTGTATCTTTCTCATCCTTTCTCCAGTGATTTTAATGACAAAAGGCGTGATGACAGTTTTGTGTCTCTTGGACTGGAACATCTCATGAACGACAAGGTAATTGGTGATTCAATAGGTGCCAGCAGAACAGCCGGAGGGAAGCCTCTTCTCTGGTCGATTATATCATCAATTGATCCTGAAGGGGATGGAGAAATGGACAAGTTTCTGGTGCGCAGGAAAGACGTAGATCCTGCTGTCTTCCGGGCACTGAGTGATATCTCCTATCATTACGGAAATAACGGATATTAAAATGGTTAACTATCATAATCATACAGTTTTCTGCGGTCATGCAACCGGAGAGCTGTTTCAGTATATAGACAGGGCTATTGAGCTTGGGATAACTGAAATCGGTTTTTCAGATCATGCACCAATGCCGGAAGGCCTCAGGGAGGGGATCTCCATGAAGCCTGAGGAGGCTGAAGAATACATCGCATCTGTTCTTGGAGAGCAGAAAAAGTACGGAGGCAGAATTCAGGTCAGGCTCGGCTTTGAGGTAGACTTTCCGCTTTTTGATACATTCAACAGGGATTACTTTGCCGATGAAAGAATAGATTTCCTTATAGGGTCATGTCACTTCATTGACGGATGGCCTTTTGATCATCCTGATTTTGTTGATGAATTTTCACGAAGAGATATTGATGAGGTTTATGCCGGATACTTTGATATATTGGGAGATCTGGTTGACTCAGGGTTCTTTGATATTCTCGGGCACATGGATCTTGTGAAAAAATTCGGTCACCGTTCACGGAAAGATATGACCGCAAATGTGAGAAAACTGGCAAAGAAAATTTCTTCATCAGGAATGGCTGCGGAGATAAACACTTCGGGGCTGATTAAACCGGTTGGTGAAATATATCCTTCTGAAGAAATTATTAAAATTCTTTTTGAGGAGAATGTCCCCGTTACTCTCGGTTCAGATTCGCACACTCCGGAATCTGTGGGTTATGGATTTGAAAGTGCCGTGGAAATTATGAGAAAGGCGGGGTACCGCAAGGTTTCAGGATTTCTGAAAAGAAAGAGGTACGACCTGCCTCTTTGATTATTCCACGTTGAGCATGCGGTAAATCTTTCTTCCTTCGTATTCGCCGTATTCAGGAAATTTGTCCGTGAATTCTTCGGGCCTGTACTTCAAAACATTCTCCGTTAAGTTTATTGATCCGGATTTTGCATAGTTGCTGCTGAGATGGTATATTGAATTTATTGAATCTGATATGATTTTTCCGGTCTGCCCTCTGTCGTGATATGTTGTGCTTCCTATATGAAATGAAATTTTATATGATAAAAGTATGTCGTAATCGAATTCCTCGAAACTTGTGATTTTTCTGTTAAGGAGGAGTTCAAAGGCCGTGAATATGGCAGGGCACTTTTTCCCGTCGAAGGGGAACAGAAACAGTGCCGTCATGTCGTTCCACATCCATATCCTGCCGCCAACCGGGGAGAATGTTTTCTCCAGGAAATCATGAAGCTCCCTTGAAAATATCTCCACACTTTTTCCAAGAAACCGCTTCTTTATGTCTGACTTGTTGTCAAGTTCAATCATCATGAATGTAAAGATGTAGTCATTTCCGCTTTTTACTGAAGTCCAGTCCGAGCCGGAGAGTTCATATCCCTGCATTTCTTCAAGGGCCTTTTGGTCAGTGGTTTCTGTTTCTGACTGTGACTCAATAAAAAACTGTGAGCCGTAATCAAAGACATTTTTTATTCTCTGGGGAGTCATGCAGTCCTTTATGATAGACTTGCCGGCGAAATCACTTGCTCCTTCATGAAAAAAATATGCCGGATCAACGTGGTTTTCACGTGACATTATTATCCCGAAAATTCTTTCAGATGATGAGAGAATCCTGATGTTCTTTTTTATTGCAGCATCTGTCATGCCGGTAAAATCAGCATAGACCAGGTCCTCCCTTTTTATGCATGATATGCCCTTTTTAAGGTTATTTACAGGGGCTATTTCCAGTGTAAATGATTTTGATTTTTCAATTTTACTGAACCATTCCTGTGCATTTTTATTGTCGCTGAATACAATTATCCTCATTGCCATGGCCTCTGTTATTTTGTTCTTTCCCAGTTTACACTGTAGCTGTAGTAGGTCTTGCTGCTCTCTCCCCTTGTGGGGCTGAACTGGTCGAGCATGTGTTTTCCGAAAACAGTCATGGCCATGTCGCTTACTGTGAGCGTGTTGGGCTTTGTGTAATTTGCTTCTATATTTACTACTTTTTTTACAAGGTCCACAGACTTTAAATCCTCTTCATTGTTCACGTATTCCATTATTCCGGAATGCACCGCGATGCGTACTTCAAGGGGTTTGTTCAGGCGGCAGTTGGTATGGTTGTATACAAAGAGCCTGTTTATAATGTCCATGCCTGCTAATGATGCATAGAGATTTTTGTTGGAGAAAAAGAATGCAATCAGTCCGCCATCTCCTTCCCAGCTCCATATGCGTCCTTCCCTTTTGTCAGTGGCATCCTGTACGATTTTGCGAAGATCAGTATATGTCTTTTTGATTATTTCCTCAGGGTATTCTCTTACCAGTTTTGAATTGCCAACAATATCCAGCCTCAGGAGAGCGAAGGTGTGTTCTTCTCCCGGAAGAATCGTTCCCCAGTTTTTTGTGCGCCGGATTCCGGAATCTTCGACAAAGACCCTGTTTGTCTGGTCGTATATAATACCCATGTTTTTTAATTCAATAATTACCGGTCTGAGATGTTTTACCGGATAGTTTTTTCCCATGTAGCCGGATGTGTGAATGTCGACCAGTGTCTGAATGAGTTTTAGAAACAGACCCTCCTTGCGGGCATCTCTGACAAACTGTTTGGCGGCAACTGCCCGGGGTATGTTAATTGTGTTTGATATGCCTGTCTGTCTGTGGAAGTCATAATTGTGGATTGTTTGTTCAGCAATGAACTGAATCATGTGGAGGTCAAGAGACTCCGCAATTGCCTTCGTGACAAGAGAAACCATGTTTGTTGAGATCTGCATTCTAATCACCGTTGAGTTTTTTTTGTTAAAAAGACTTTATTGAAGAGTATTTGTCAAGAATGAATCGCTTTTTGTGAAGCTCCAGTATGGTGTTTGAAAAGTAATGGACAATCCTGAAGTAAGAAATATACTTTGAAAAACTGTTTTTCAGGAGAGCATAATGCAGTGCAGAAACTGTTCCGGAAACGACTTCAGGGAAACTTCAACCGGCAATTATAAGTGCCAGTATTGCGGTACCCTTTACTATGAGGAGAAAAGAAAAAGTCCACGGACAGTCACGGTTGCTCCCCAAAGAATAAACCGCAGGTTTATAATTATTTCATCCGTAGTTCTGGCTGCCGCGGTTGCTGTTATACTCCCCCTGACTCTTGTAGACAAAAATAAAAGGGAAAACGAAAGAGACGACTTTGTTTCAAAAAACACCTGGCAGAAGGATATTGAAAGGAATTCCATTCCAAGGGAAGATTTTGAGGTTAAAAGAGATAATGAATCAGCAGGCCGCTATGAATCTGTAAGAGAGGATTATAAAGAAAGTCTTCCATCACCGCAGGGAAAAATTGTCTCAACCGGCCCCATAAGGGATTCCATCGGAAATATATATTTTCTCTGTATTGTTGAAAATAACGGCAGTGTTTCACTGAGACAGCCTCTGGTAACAGTGAGACTCTTTTCGAAGTCTGGAGAGAAGCTGGATACGGGGAAAGGGTATGCCTTTAAGAATGTATTAAATCCGGGGGAAAGGACGCCTGTTTATATTTTGATAAAAGACTATCCCAAATATGAAAGCTACAAGGCCGAGTACTCTCCTGAAAAACCATATGTGATACCTCCTGGAGGTATAGTGGACAAAAAATTCAGTGCCGGAATCTCTGATGTAAAAATGAACAAAGGGGACTTCGGTTCCTCATATAAAGTATCGGGCAGAATAAAAAATACTTCCGGGAAAGCCGGTTCCTATGTGAAGGTAGGGGTGGTCCTGTATGATAAAATTAATTCAGTTATCGGTTATGGCACTGCATATACCGGAGAAAGAATTCTGAAGCCCGGGGATGCAGATAATTTTAAAATATATATTACAACAGTAAACGGAATTCCGGATCATTATGACCTTTATTATGATGCCATGGAAAATTAAAAGATGGGGCTCTCCCCATCTTTTAATGTGACCGTTGTGTGCTACTGCTTCTTGTTGAAATTTTTTATGTCCGGCTTGACGCCTTTAATGTCCGGTTTATTGAATCCTTTTACGGCGTTTTTTGCCTCATCCTTCTTCGCCTGTGTATCAGCCTTTATGGCATCAGATTTCAGTTTTGTCTCTTCTTTTATCTTTTCAACGTTTTCTTTATCCTTCGTTTTCTGATCCTGAACCATCTGCCTGTTTTTATCCTTCTGGTCGGAAACCTGCTGTCTTATCTCATCTCTCTGCTTTTCAAATTTATCCCTGATGTCTTTCTGGATATCCTTTATCTCGTCCCTTATTTTTCGGATGCGTTCAATGTTTTCCTCTTTCAGGTCGTTTACCGACAGGCTGTTGTTTTCTCCTAAAACTGCTTCCTTTCCGGCTCTGACTTCAACGGGTGTGCCGGAAGTGTCACCGGCCTTTCTTACTGCTACAACACCTTCAATACATGAGATTTTTCCCTTGCCCCTGTTCTCATCAACCATGAATTCCGTACCCCGTACGCCTGCAGTAACTGTCGGTGTTGAAACTCTGTACCTTTCTCCCTGTTTGAGTTTTCTGCTAACTCTGGAAAAAAGCTGACCTTTTTCAACATAGAATTCCATTATTTCATTGTTGCTGTTTATCTCTTTTGTGAGTTTTTTCATACTTACTGAACTGTTTCCCAGTACACGGATGACACTGCTGCCGAAATAAATGTCTGCCAGGGATTTTGAACCTGTCTCAATGACCATGCTTTCCTTTACTATTAGTCCTGTCATGGCCGGTATTTTCTTGCCGTTTTCAATAACTGATACCTTTCCGCTTATGAAATTTATTATACCGTTGTTTGGAATTGTCTTTTCGTTTTTGCTGCATGAGTTTAAGACAATCAAAAAAAAGAAAACCGCAAATAATGCTTTTTTCATAAAACCCTCCGTATTTATTTGCTCTATAATACATATTGGTTATTCAGACTTCAAGCATAATATGCAATAATTTTGCCGGAATAAAGTCAGCCGAGAAAAGGCTGTTCTTTAATTAAAGTATGGAATACTGATTACCGTATTTTTGTTGCATTATTTTCAGGACGTAACAGAGAATGTGAAGATAAGGCCAGTTTTTTTTAAACTCCGGAACCTCTCGCTTTAATCCAGGGTCATATATATTGCTGGTTTTAGAAAAATTCTCTGCTGAAAAACCGGCAGAGAATGTTGATATTTTATTTATATTGAGGGAGAGTATCGGTCATGTCTGAAACAAGATTCCCTTTGCCGGTTTTTTTTATGCTGGTTCTATTTTTTCTTTCCATTCTGCCGGTTTCAGGGCAGGAAAAATTAATCTATACCTGGTCTGAATGTGTTACTGCAGCTATGAGGAATAATGCTGAACTCTTGTCTTACAGAGAGGGTGTTGTGCAGAAAAAAGCGCAATACGGCATAACCAGGTCATCCATTCTGCCCCAGATCAGTGCGGGTGTTTCCGGAGAAAAAAATCTGAAAAAAAATTCATCGGAAAGTACATCTGAAAAAAATTATTCCTACAGTCTCCAGGCGAAGCAGCTTCTCTTTGACGGGTTTAAGTCCCGTTATGACCTGAAGGGTGCGGATGCTGATATAAAAGAATCAGAAAACAGCTATCTTGTCATGTCCGTTTCAGTGAGGTTCGAACTGAGAAAGGCATTTGTTACACTGTACAAAAATCAGTCCATGCTTGAAATACGTGAAGAAATTCTTAAAAGAAGAAAGCATGTAATGGAACTTGTTAAAATGAAGTACAATGCAGGAACAGAGCACAGGGGATCCTATTATTCCTCCAGGGCTGATTATGTTCAGGCAGAGGCTGATCTGAAAAGTGCCAGGAGGGATCTGAATCTTGCAAGGGTTAGTCTCTTTTCTCTAATGGGGAAGGAGAATCCTCCGGAGTATTCAGTGAAAGGGGACTTCGGCCCTAAGGGGTCCTATAAAAAAAAGCCAGATTTTGGTGTGCTTGTCCTGAAGCATCCTTCCATGGTGAAATACCGGTATGCTGTAAAGTCAGCTGAATACGCCATGGAATCTGCGAAGCTCTCCTTCTCTCCGAAGCTTTATGGAAATGCATCTGTTGGCAGGTCCGGTGAAAAACTTGATAATATGACCGAGACATGGTCTCTGGGTTTTGAAATAACAGCGCCGCTCTTTGAAGGCGGAGAAACATGGTACGGCTATAAGAAAGCGGAATCTGTATATAGACAGGCTCTGCAGGATGAAAAGAACGGCAGAGCCGGACTGTTAACCGCAATGGAAGAGGCATGGAATACACTTATGGACAGCATAGACGATGTTGAGGTGAAGAAGGCTTCGCTGCTTGCAGCGCAGGAGAGATCCAGAATCGGAGAGAAACAGTACTCGATCGGGACTCTCACATTTGACAACTGGACAATTATAGAAAGCAATCTGGTAAGTGCTGAAAAGTCGTATCTTGAATCAAGTGCGGCCGCTCTAACCGCAGAGGCCCAATGGATACAGTCAACAGGAGGAACCCTCGATTATGAAATCAGGTAAGAAGAAATTTTTTGTAATAATATTTATTTTGATGGCAGCAGCAGGCGCTTATTTCGGATTTTCATTCTTTGCACCGAAGAAACCTCAAGTCTCTGTCAAAGAGGTCAGGCCCATTGTGTCATCGATCAGGCTGACCGTATCCACAACCGGAACTGTTCTGCCCAGGAACCGTCTGGAGCTCAAACCATCTGTTGCAGGAAGAATCGAAAAGATCATGGTCCATGAGGGGGATAAAGTCAGATCAGGGCAGATACTCGCGCTCATGAGCTCCACTGAACGTGCGGCCCTCATTGATGCGGCAAAACTTCAGGGTAAGGATTCACTTAAATACTGGGAGAGCGCCTACAAACCCATTCCAATAGTTGCGCCCATCTCGGGCACGGTTATTGTCCGCTCAGTTGAGCCTGGCCAGAGGGTAACCACCACTGATGATATACTTGTTATCTCCGACAGACTTATTGTTAAAGCCCAGGTCGATGAAACTGATATTGGAAAGGTTAAGAACGGCCAGATAGCATATATCACACTGGATTCCCATCAGGATATAATCGTTCCGGGTAGAGTTACTCATATCTATTATGAGTCCACAACTGTAAGCAATGTAACTGTATACTATGTAGTAATTACTCCCGACAGTGTCCCTGCAGAGTTCAGGTCAGGTATGAGTGCAACAGTTGAAATTGTGGAAAAAGAGGAAAAGGGGGTTCTTCTTGTGCCGAGTGAAGCCATTGTCTATGAGGGTGGCAAAAAAATAGTACTTCTTTCTAAGGGGAGGGGAAATCCTCCTGAAAGGCGAGAAATAAAGACCGGTGCTGAAAATAACGGTAAGGTTCAGGTCATAAGTGGTATTACTTCAGGGGATGTGCTCATAATTATGACAAAGAACGGGGTGGAGTCAAAGAGTGGCGGATCAAAGAATCCATTCATGCCTGAACGTCCAAAAAGAAAAGGAGGAGCCGGTGGACCCCCTAATTAAGCTTGAGAATATAACCAAAACATATATGATGGGCAAAACCGAGGTTACTGCCCTGAAAAATGTTTCGCTCACCATAGAGGCTGGAGAGTTTACAGCAATCATGGGACCTTCCGGTTCGGGCAAATCTACTATGCTGAATATGCTCGGATTCCTTGATACTCCTTCAGAAGGGAAATATCATGTGATGGGAAAGGATGTTACAGGTCTTGGTGAGGATGAGTTGTCTATACTCCGCAATCACATTGCAGGATTTGTGTTTCAGCAGTTTCAGCTTCTGGCTAAGCATTCTGCTTCAGATAATGTACTTCTTCCATCGCTTTATGCAGGTAAGAAGGATATGAAGGATTCTGCTGCGGAGAAACTGAAATGGGTTGGACTTGGTCACAGAGTTGAACATTATCCCAATGAACTTTCCGGAGGAGAACAGCAGAGGGTTGCAATTGCCAGGTCAATGATAAACGAGCCGCTCATTATTTTTGCCGATGAGCCCACAGGAAACCTCGACACAAAGAGTGAAGAGGAGATAATGGCAATTTTGAAAGATCTCAATTCTCAGGGAAAAACCATTATTATGGTTACTCATGAGAATGAGGTGGCGGCACATGCAGATCGCATAATAAGAATGAAGGACGGGGAGATAATCTCCGACCAGAGAAAAAATAAAAAGAAGAAAACGAAACATATTCTGGAAGATTCAGATTATGATAAAATAAACAGTGCACTCGAGAAACAGACCGCTTCTTTTGGAAGGGCTGAATTCTTCGACTACATCTTTCAGGCTGTGGGCGCACTGTTCTCTCATAAACTCAGGGCATTCCTTTCTATACTGGGTATTCTAATAGGTGTGGCATCAGTTATCTCCATGCTTGCAATCGGTCAAGGGGCAACCGCTTCGATAGAGGAGAACCTTTCGAAACTTGGAACCAATGTTCTCATGGTAAGGCCCGGGTTCAGGAGGCATGGAGGAGTTGCTCTTCAGCAGGGGGCGGGAAGCAGACTAAGTATTGAGGATGCCGAAGCTTTTCGTGAAATAAACGGTGTGAAACGGGTCAGCCCGGGAGTAAATGAGAGGGCACAGGTTATATACGGAGATAAAAACTATAATACCCAGGTTGCAGGGACTGGTGTTGATTACGCGGAGATGAAGGCGTCTGTTCCTGTTTCTGGACGGTTCTTTACGGAGGGTGAAAACCGGGCAAGGCAGAGGGTTGCGATTCTGGGGAATACTGTTGTAAAAAATCTTTTCGGAAGTGAAAACCCTGTAGGCAAGAAGGTAAGAATAAACAAGGTTAGTTTTACTGTTATCGGAACGCTGCCGGTTAAGGGAGCTGCCATGATGAGGGACAGGGATGACCTCATTGTCATACCCATAAGAACAGCCATGTACAGGCTAATGGGGAAGACTTTTATCGATGAGATAAATGTTGAGGCAACATCAGCTGATATTACAGATACTCTCGGTGATGATATTCTGGCTCTTCTTAAAAAGAGGCATAGAGTGAGCAATGGAAAGGAGAGCCTCTTTGAGGTCATGGATTTTTCAGAGATGAGAAAGGCCATGATGAAGACTACAGGCACTATGGGAATGCTTCTCGGAGCAGTTGCCGCCATCTCTCTTATTGTGGGAGGTGTGGGTGTAATGAATATCATGCTTGTGTCTGTCAAGGAAAGAACAAAGGAAATTGGTCTGCGTAAGGCCATAGGAGCCAGGCGCAAGGATATTCTTCTTCAGTTTCTTGTAGAGGCTGTGATTATGACTTTTGCCGGAGGAGTTGCCGGTATTCTTCTGGGTGTATCCATATCCATGGGCTTTACTTTTTTCGCAGGCTGGGCAGTGCAGATATCTCCCACAGCTGTATTCGGGGTGTCGATGTTCTCTGTAATAATAGGGGTAACCTTCGGGCTCTGGCCTGCAGTTCTTGCTTCCAGATTAAGTCCAATAGAGGCACTGAGATATGAGTAGAAATGGATGCCGTTAGAGCCGCTGCATACAGCGGCTCTAACGGCATGGAAAAATATTATTGTTTTTGCTGCTGTTCTTGCTTTATTTTATGGGGTGACTCTCTTTTTAATAAATAGAAAAAAATCCTTTTAGGGTAAACATTTTTGCTGTAATGTTTACTTAATTGCTCAGTGGTTCTGTTATTGAGGCAATTATGGAGGATCGATGTTTTTCCAGTGTAAAAAAATTTTTATCATAATACTAACTCTGTTTGCATCCTTATTTATGGGATGTGATGATGGAGGGAATGGTAGAATAAATGATTCCAGTATACTCTTTAATGATAAAATTATTGAGAATGATGATTTTTTTGCAGGTTCCCACTGGAATGACCCTCATGTTCTCCATGATGGAACACAGTTTGTCATGTTTGCTTCATCTGATATATCATGGAACGGATATGTTCAAATCTACAGGCTGGTATCATCTGACGGTAAAAACTGGTCCATTACAAATTCCGGGAACCCGGTTTTTGAAAAAGCTGCATCGGGATGGGACAGTCATTGTGTTGAGACTCCGGCTGTTGTGTATTACGGCGGCCAGTATCACATGTTCTATACAGGGTATGATGTGGCATATGATTATACTTCCAGTGACGGAAACGGATCCGGTGACGGGGATACACTTTACGATGATGATACTGCTTCCAAGCATTTCAGAATAGGCCATGCAACCTCTCCAGACGGCATAACATGGACAAGGGATTCCTCAAATCCCATTGTTTTTCCCACGGACCCATATGTTGTACCCAATCTTGATTTTAACCAGTCTGTAGTAGGTGAACCTGCACCTGTTGTCTTTAACGGGAAAATCTACCTTTATTTCACTGCTGTCGGGGCATCAATTGATGTAGGCACAACATGGCAGACCATAGGACTCGTTGTCTATGACGGCACAAACTGGGATGCTCCGAGACGGGTTCTTACCCCTGACCTGTTGATTTATCCAAGAAGCAGCGGAGATGAGTATATCGGGTATTCAACCCCCAATGCAGCTGTAATAGACGGTAAGGTTCACCTTTTTTTTGATGTTGTCTTAAATTCACCATGGACACAGGTAAAAATCCATCATGCAGTTTCGTCAGACGGTGAGTCCGGGTGGATTCAGGATTCCGGGGCTCTTCTTCAGAGAAGTGACTACTACTGGACCGAATCTGAGATCAGGAGCCCGTCCGTTCTTGTTTACGGGGGTAACCTATATCTCTATTTTGCGGGTCATTACTACGATGGCTCTGTTCCAAATCTCTCCATAGGCCTGAAGGTTTATGAGGGAACTTCCCTCTAGGTGAACCGGATAATCCGGTCTCTTGGGGCCGGTTCTCTTTAATCTCCTTCAAAAAACAGAATTTAACATTTTTTCATGTATCTTTTCACGCAAAGGCTTGACAAATAATTAATGTCTACTAAATTGATAGTATTAGTAGTAATTGAGACCTGGAGGAGAAAATATGACAAAGATAGATGAGAAACTCAGGCCCGAGTCTCTTGCCCTTCATGGAGGGCAGGAGATAGACCCCGCAACAGGGGCAAGGGCTGTACCTATATACCAGACAACTTCTTATCAGTTTAACAGCAGTGAACATGCAGCTGACCTTTTTGCCCTGAAGGAATTCGGGAATATATACACAAGGCTCATGAATCCTACAACTGATGTTCTGGAAAAGAGAATTGCACTTCTTGAAGGTGGTGCAGGCGCACTTGCTGTTGCCAGCGGCCAGTCGGCCATAACTCTTTCAATACTGAATATTGCACAGGCCGGAGACGAGATCGTGGCCTCTTCAAGCCTCTATGGCGGTACATACACACTTTTTAATCATACTCTTAAAAGGCTTGGCATAAAGGTTACTTTTGTAGATGTTGCGGATATTGAAGGGTTTAAAGATGCGATTACGCCAAGGACAAAGGCAATATACGCCGAGTCAGTCGGCAACCCGGGACTCTGTGTCGCTGACCTTGAGGCCATTTCCGGTATAGCTCACGGGGCTGGAATTCCTTTTATTCTGGATAATACCCTGACTCCATATATTTTAAGGCCATTTGATCACGGTGTTGACATCATAGTATATTCTGCTACAAAATTTCTTGGGGGGCATGGAACATCCCTGGGCGGTCTTATTGTTGATTCCGGGAAGTTTGACTGGAACAGCGGAAAGTTTCCCCTTATTTCGGAACCCGATCCCGGCTACCATGGAGTAAAATTTATTGATGCACTTGCCCCGATTGGCAATATTGCCTATATAATAAAGGCAAGGGTGACGCTCCTTCGTGACCTCGGGCCTGCGATATCGCCCTTTAATTCATTCCAGATTCTTCAGGGGGTTGAGACGCTTCATCTGAGGATGGAGAGGCACAGTGAGAATGCACTGAAGGTTGCACAGTTTCTGGAACAGAACGAGGCGGTCTCATGGGTGAACTATCCGGGCCTTGATTCCAGTCCTGAAAAGGGCATGGCGGAGAAATATCTCAAAAAAGGTTCCGGTGCAATTGTAGGTTTCGGAATCAGGGGCGGAGCAGAAGCGGGTAAAAAATTCATTGATTCCCTGAAACTCATATCACATCTTGCAAATGTGGGGGATGCGAAGTCCCTTGCAATTCATCCGGCAAGTACTACACATCAGCAGCTCAGTGAAGAGGAGAAGATATCGGCCGGAGTGACACCCGATTTTATCAGACTCTCTGTGGGTATTGAAAATGTTGAGGATATTATTGATGATATCAGACAGGCGCTGGAGGCGGTTTAGATGAAGTTTTCCACCAGAGCGCGTTACGGACTGAGGCTCATGCTTTACCTTGCTGTACATTCAAAGGGCAGCCCGGTTTTGCTGAAGGAGATAGCAAAGCGCGAAGATATATCTGAAAAGTACCTTGGACAGATCATTATTCCCTTTAAGGCAAGAGGCCTTGTCGCAACAAAAAGGGGGGCCCAGGGCGGGTATCTTCTGGGGAGAGACCCATCCGAAATACTCATAAGGGAGATAATTGAGACCCAGGACGGGGAGCTTGCACTGGTGGAGTGCCTCGGACAGGGAGGGGGCTGCAGCCGTACAACTGAATGTATTACCAGGGAACTCTGGAATGAGATGAATGTGATGATCAGCGGTTTTCTTGAAGGGTATACCCTCAGGGATCTTGCTGATAAATATGAACAGAAAATTTCAGGCAGTGCAGTAAATGATTATACAATTTAATTAGTTTGAGTCGTTACTGTTAAATTATTGGCAATAAGAAGCAGAAGGAATTAAAAAAACTTGAAGGACCAGGGGGATTGAGAATACTGGAATTATGGACGATTTTGTAAAAAACAGTCATAATTACTTTGAAATTGCCGGATATTCTGCAGAAAACTACAAAATTGGAGTTTCTGCAAGGGCCTGTTCAAGTGGTTTTACCGGCTCTGCCGGGCCGGTTGAAAGCAAGGCAAGGGACAGGGAAATCCTCAGGGAAATTACAGGTTTTCCGGGTGAAAGAATCATTATGCTTGATCAGGTTCACGGGGATGAGATACTCACTGTAGATTCCGTTCCGGAAACTGAAAGTGAAGTCTACGGCTCAGGTGACGGACTCATAACGTCTCTGAAAAATGTGGTTCTGGTTATCAGAACAGCTGACTGTGTTCCGGTTATCATTGCCGATGAAAAAAACCGGGTTCTGGGAGCCGTACACTCCGGCTGGAGAAGCACACGGGAGAATATTACCGGAAAGTGCATAGAAAAGATGAAGTCTCTTTACTCATCTGATCCTGGAAAGCTTAAAGTCTTTATTCTGCCGTCCATAGGGCCTGCGCAGTATGAAGTGAGCGAGGATGTTGCTGTCTTTTTCCCTGAAGACAGGCTCGAAAGGGATGGAAAAATTTATGTTGATCTATGGTCCAATATTGAAAGGTCAGCTTCGGAAGCCGGAGTGAAGCCTGAGAATATAGTAAATTTCCGTATCTGCAACAGAACTGAACATGAAGAGTTCTTTTCACACAGATACGGAGATATTGGAAGAAATTTGAATTTTGCATATATGTGCTGAGTTTTAGATATTTTATGCCGGAGGTGGTAATATGTGGGATTATACTGACAAGGTGAAGGATCTTTACACGAATCCTGTTAATGTGGGAAAGATGGAGGATGCAAACGGCGTGGGTCACGTTGGAAGCGTCGTATGCGGTGATGCGCTTACTCTATATATAAAAGTTGAGGACGGAATTATAAAGGATGCAAGTTTTGAAACTTTCGGGTGCGGAAGTGCCATTGCTTCATCTTCAGCCCTCACTGAGATGATCAAGGGAAAGACCGTTGAGGAAGCCGAGAAGATAACAAATGCAGACATAGTTGAGTTCCTCGGAGGCCTTCCGGAGCAGAAAATTCACTGTTCTGTCATGGGTTCAGAGGCGCTGATAAACGCAATTGCCGATTACAGGGGAGAGAAGCCTCCTGTTGAAGATGAGCCAGAGGGGCAGATAATCTGCTTCTGCAAGAATATAACCGATGTGGATCTCAGAAAGGCAATTCGGGAGCACAACATCAAAGATGTTGATACCCTCATGGAAGTGACAGAGGCGGGAAGTGTATGCGGAAGCTGTATCCCCAGAATGGAGGATATTCTTGAGGAGGAGCTTGCAAAACCCTGTGAAGAAAATGTATGTGAAGAAGGAGCCATGACCAATCTCCAGAAGATTCATAAAATTGAAGACGTCATAAACAGGATCATACGTCCTGGGCTTAAACGTGACGGAGGGGATGTTGAACTTGTCGATGTTCAGGGGGACGATGTAGTCGTCAAACTCCACGGAGCCTGTTCCACATGCGTATCGGCCTTTGCAACACTGCAGCATTTTGTCCAGGAAGAGCTCAGAAAAAATGTTTCAGAGAAGATTAACGTTAAACATATATAGGAAGATCTTATGACAAAGCATGTTTATCTTGACAATAACGCAACAACCATGGTGGCTCCCGAGGCACTCGAAGCAATGCTTCCTTTTTATAAGGAGAGGTACGGTAATGCTTCCAGCATGTATTCCTTTGGAGGCCTCGTGGCAAAGGATCTTGACGCGGCCCGTCACAGGGTTGCGGAACTTCTTGGCGCAGAATTTGACTATGAAATAACATTTACCGGATGCGCCACAGAGAGTGACAACATGGCAGTCAGGGGGCTGCTCTCCTATTACAGGAATAAAAAACATATAATAACATCCACAGTTGAACACCCTGCAATAATAAGTCTGTGCAGGCAGCTTGAAAAGGAAGGGTACAGGGTAACATATGTGCCTGTTGATAAAAACGGTGTGGTGGATGTAAATTACCTGAAGGAGTCTGTGGATGATGATACAGCCCTTGTCTCCATTATGCACGCCAACAATGAAACGGGTGTGATTATGCCTGTTGAGGAGATCGGCGCTTTCCTTAAGGAGAAAAAGATCCCTTTTCACGTGGACGGCGTACAGGCCGCGGGGAAAATTCCGGTTGATGTAAACAAGATAAACTGTGACCTCTATTCCATCTCTGCCCATAAATTTCACGGCCCCAAGGGGGTCGGCGCACTCTATGTGAGAAAGGGAACCAGAATGAGGCCACTAATGATCGGCGGGCATCAGGAAAAGGGCAGACGGCCCGGGACTGAAAATGTTGCCGGAATAGTCGGTATGGGTGTTGCTGCAAAAATGGCAGTGGAAAACCTTGAAAAAGAATCCTCCCTTGCAGCCCTGAGAGACAGATTGCAGAAGGGAATTCTTGAAAGAGTGAAGACCGCATCCGTAAACGGAGGAGATGTTCTGCGGACTCCGAATACAACCAATATATCATTTGAGTTCATTGAAGGAGAATCAATTCTTCTTTACCTGGACCAGAAGGGGATCTATGTATCCACCGGTTCCGCATGCTCAACAGGTTCGCTGGAACCTTCACATGTTCTCAGGGCCATGGATCTTCCTTTCTCGAAGATTCACGGGTCAATAAGGTTCAGTCTCAGCAGGTATACCACTGAAGAGGAAGTTGACTATGTCCTTCAGGAGCTTCCAGGTGTTATTCAGACACTTCTTGAGATTTCACCCTTCTGGGATAATGAGAAGGGTGAAGGCAAAATTATGGAGTAGGGGATGGTGAATTTTTATTCTGCCATTGCTGAATGGTATGACAGTATCTTTCCACTGTCTCCCGAAGAGGTAAGTTTTATTCTGAAGGAGATTTCTGAATCAGGATCTGAAAATGTTCTGGATATGGGCTGTGCAACGGGCTCTCTTTCAATGGAAATTGCAAAGGCCGGATATTCGGTCACAGCCTTTGACCTTAACAGCGAAATGATAGGGAAAGCCTTCGAAAAAACTGAATCCACGGGACATGTAAAGAGCCCGGTTTTTCTTGAGGCCGATATGAGGCACCTGAAGAGAAATTTCCCTGAGGATTCTTTCGGTTTTGCCTGTTCTCTTGGCAACACTCTCCCCCATCTTACTGAAGAATCGGACATTGAACTTTTTTTTAAGGGCATAGCCCATGTTTTAAGGCCCGGCGGCCGTTTTGTTCTCCAGATTCTCAACTACGATTATATACTGAAGCAGGGGCTTGAATGCCTGCCTGTTATTGATAACGGTGCTGTCCGTTTTGAAAGGTACTATGACTTTCTCGATGACGGCCTCATCGCATTCAACACCGTTCTCACTGTTAAAGGTGATAGTGAAAGAGTTGTTAATAATTCTGTTAGACTCAAACCCATGGGGCTTCATGAGGTAATGAAGCGTTTAGTCGATGCAGGTTTTCAGGTTTGCGGCACATACTCAGGTTATGGGGGAGAGCCCCCTGCAGACAGAAGCCTCCCGCTAATAGTTACTGCAGTCAGAAAAGACTGACCTGCTGCCTATTCTCCCTGATTTTCCTTGCCTATTTTTTCAATGTCATCCCTGATCTTTTTGCATTTTTCTTCCGCGGCCACAACCTTGTCCATTATATCCTTGATGGACTGATCAGCATAGATATCCTTTTTCTCCTTGTAGAGGTCATGTGTTTTGTCACCAAGGTCAGAGAGGAGATCCTGCAGTCTTCTGTGTTCAATGAAAAGGTCTTTTTTCAGCTGAACATATGTGACGCCTTCACGGCCCTTCACTGCTGCTGTTTCGGCTCCTTCCTTTATTCCTTCCGCAGCAATATTTAATCCCTTTATTACCATTTCCTTTACTTCATTCCAGTATCCCATTGCATCCTCCGTCATAAATTAATGTACATATAATATAACAAAAAAAATGGGGGAGTAAAAGAAAAAAACAGGTCCGGGGAAGGTTTGATACGGTGAATTCTCTTTAATAGTGTGTTGGCGGGCAGTGAACTCTCCTGCATGAGCCCTATGGAAAAGTGGTTGATAAACCTGCCTTTTCGGTCAAAGATGACCAGATTCGGTACAGTATAAAAACAGGTGAGGTTGTGATGTTTAACAGTGAAATTGAGACAATGTCTGAAAGTAAGATGAAGGAGCTTCAGCTTGAAAGACTTAAATGGTCCATCAGGCATGCCTATGATAACGTTCCTCATTACAGGAAGACTTTTGATGACGCAGGATTTAATCCTGACCAGTTTAAAACACTGGATGATATGAGAAGAGTGCCATTTCTTACAAAACAGGATATGAGGGATGCCTATCCCTACGGACTTTTCGCGGTTCCTCTCAGCAAGGTTGTTAGAGTACATGCTTCATCCGGTACCACTGGTAACGCAACCGTTGTGGGATATACAAAGAATGATGTTGAGGTTTTTTCCGAGGTTGTTGCAAGAAGTCTTGCCTGCTACGGAGTAACTGAGAATGATATTGTCCAGAACGCATACGGATACGGTCTTTTTACAGGGGGCCTGGGGGCCCATTACGGAGCTGAAAAAATAGGGGCAATAACAGTGCCCATTTCCGGCGGAAATACTCCAAGACAGATTATGATCATGAAAGATTTCGGGTCAACAGTTCTCTGTTCGACTCCTTCATATGCCCTTAATATAGCTGATTATATAGAGTCTAACATGCCGGATTTTGATATGAGTTCTCTTAAACTGAAAATCGCTGTCATGGGTGCCGAGCCCTGGACTGAGGAGATGAGGCAGCAGATTGAGAAACGCCTGAATGTTGATGCTTTTGATATTTACGGACTCAGCGAGGTTATAGGGCCGGGGGTATCTGCGGAATGTACAGAGAAGAGCGGCCTTCATGTTTTTGAAGATCATTTCTATGTTGAGATTATAGATCCGGACACGGGAGAGATTCTTCCTGAAGGTTCCGAGGGGGAGATAGTATATACTTCCCTGACCAAGGAGGCTTTCCCCACGATCAGATACAGATCCAAGGATATTACAAGGCTTTATCATGACAGCTGCAGGTGCGGAAGAACACTTGTTAAAATGGATAAGGTCACAGGAAGAACAGATGATATGCTTATTATCAGGGGAGTAAATGTATTCCCGTCACAGATAGAGTCTGTGCTTATGCAGGAGGAGGGCACAGAGCCGCATTATCAGATCATAGTTGACCGCAAGGGAACCATGGATGAGATAGAGGTAATGGTGGAGGTCAATGAAAAGGTCTTCTCCGATGAGATAAAGGTCCTTGATTCACTTGCAAAGAGTCTTGCCCACAGAGTCAAGAGTACTCTCGGCATTACTGCGAAAATCAAGCTTGTTGAGCCCAAGTCTATACCTAGAAGTGAAGGCAAGGCTGTGCGTGTTATAGATAACAGAAAAAAATAGGGGGGATAATATGAACGTTACTCAGATTTCAGCATTTGTTGAAAATAAACCGGGCCATATTGCCGGTGTCCTGAAGGTGCTGGCAGACAACAATATAAATATCATTACACTTACTGTTGCCGATACTGCAGACTTCGGGGTGCTCAGGATGATTCTTGATAAACCTGAGCTTGCAAAGGCAAAACTCAGTGAAAACAGTATTACATGCAGTGTTACAGATGTTCTTGCCATCGAAATAGATGATACTCCGGGAGCTCTTTTAAAAGCACTTGAGGCATTTTCAAATCTTGAGCTTAACATTGAGTACATGTATGCCTTCACACAGAAGATTCATGATAATGCCGTAATGATTTTCAGGTTTGAGGATATTGAGAAAGCAAAAAAAGCCCTTGTTGAAAAGGGCTGTAGAATAATAAGAAATATTGACATAATTGGAGAAGATAAATGACCAGTAAAGTTATGTTGGGAAACGAAGCTATCGCACGTGGAGCATGGGAAGCGGGATGCCACGTTGCTGCGGGATATCCCGGAACTCCCAGTACTGAGATACTGGAAACCATTGCTGCTGATTACAGAGACATAAAGGCTCAGTGGTCCCCCAATGAGAAGGTGGCTCTCGAGGTTGCAGCAGGAGCATCAATTGCCGGAGCAAGGTCTCTTTCCACAATGAAACATGTGGGGCTCAATGTTGCGGCGGACCCTCTTTTTACTTTTTCATACACAGGGGTAAACGGCGGATTTGTAATAATAAATGCCGATGATCCGGGAGCATGGAGTTCCCAGAATGAGCAGGATAACCGTCACTATGCAAGGGCGGCAAAACTTCCCATGCTTGAGCCTTCATCTCCTGCTGAGGCCAGGGAATTCACAAAGAAGGCATTTGAAATTTCGGAGAAATTTGACAGGACCGTTATTGTAAGGATAACTACAAGGATCGCCCATTCTCAGGGGATTGTGGAGTTAGGCGACAGGGAAAATGTACCTGTTAAGGATTTCGTGAGAGATCCTAAAAAATATGTCATGATTCCGGCTCACGCAAGGCCGAAGCACAAAAAGATTGAAGAACAGCAGGCTGAGATAATGGATTATTCCTGTACTTCAGGTCTGAACAGAATCGAGTGGGGCGGTAAGAAACGCGGTATAATAACAAACGGTATCGCCTATCAGTATGTTAAAGAGGTTTGTCCTGATGATTCTGTTTTAAAGATCGGAATGGTCTGGCCTCTGCCCGAGAAACTCATCAATGAGTTTGCGGCAGGTGTTGAGGAGCTTTACGTGGTTGAGGAACTTGACCCGTTTATTGAAGATTATGTCAAGGCAATGGGATACGAGGTCAAGGGAAAGGATATTATTCCTTTATGTGGAGAACTCACTCCTGAAATTGTTGATGAGGCACTGAATGGAAACAAAACTGTGAAGGCTGTTCCTGAGTATGCAGGAGATCTTCCAGGCCGGCCTCCTGGACTCTGCAAGGGATGCCCCCATGCCTTTGTTTTCGATGTAATAAAGAAACTGGATCTTAATGTTAACGGCGATATCGGATGTTATACTCTTGGAGTCCTTCCTCCCTATTCGGCAATGCACACACAGGGATGTATGGGAGCCAGTATCGGTATGCATCTTGGAATGGAGAAGGCTCATGGGCCTGAGATGGCAGCTAAATCTGTAGCTGTTATCGGCGACTCAACATTTATCCATTCGGGTATCACTCCTCTGATCGACCTTGTCTACAATAAAGGAACCGGTACAGTTATTATTATGGATAACAGAACCACTGCCATGACCGGTCATCAGGAGAACCCCGCCACCGGCAAGACCCTTATGGGAGAGGAAACATTCGAACTCGACCTTGAGGCAATCTGTAAAGCTGTGGGTGTAAAGAGAGTGAGGGTAATTGATCCCAAGGATAAGGATGAGCTTGAGAAAGTCCTTTCAGAGGAGATTTCCACAAGAGAACCTTCTGTTATAATAACAAAGAGAAAGTGTATACTTAAGAGGTGAGTAGATCGATGAAGAGTGTAATATTTAACGGTGTTGGAGGCCAGGGAGTTATACTGGCAAGCAAGGTCCTCATGGAAGTTGCAATGAAAAACGGATATGATGTCAAGGAATCCGAAGTCCACGGTATGGCTCAGCGCGGCGGAAGTGTGGAGTGTAATGTCCGTTTCGGAGAGAAGGTCTATTCTCCTCTTATTCAGAAAGGGAAAGCGGATTTTATTGTGAGCTTTGAACTTTTAGAGTCAATGAGAAAGACAGATTATCTGAACGATGATACAGTTCTCCTTGTCAACAGGGAACAGATAAATCCTGCACCTGTTGAGATAGGTGTTATGGAGTATCCCTCTGATATTGAAGAGTGGCTGGAGAAGAACGTAAAAAATGTCAAGATACTTGATACAAAGGATGCTCTCATCGGAGCCGGTACAAAGAAGGCGCTGAATATAGTAATGCTGGGAAGTCTTTCAAAGTATCTGGAATTCGAACTTTCAGACTGGGAAGATGCCATTAAAGGTCTTGTAAAGGAACAGTTTGTTGAGCAGAACATTAAAGCTTTTAATCTTGGAAGAGCTCTTGTGTAGATAATGCAGAGTCGGTCCCCGTTAAGGGGGCCGTGCAAATCAGTAAGGGGGCGTTCTGCCCCTTGCTTCTCTTCCTGTAAAACTTTGCCTTCTTACCAGTACTGAACAGATTGAACATCCCCCTGAAACATTCAGAGTTTTCGAAAACTTTTTTCAATTATCTCCCTTAAAGTATAGAATCAGTTAATCAGATTTTCAGTAATGTCAAATCGACACATCATTGCATCAAATCGACGCGCCATTTGGTTAAATTGATGCTCCGCTGGGTCAAATCGACATTCCCGAGAGTTAAAACGACACTCAAGAGTATTAAATCGATACTCCAGACCATAAAACTTACTCTCCAGAGTATAAAATCGATGCTCACGACCTTAAAGTTTATGCTCCGGACCATGAATCTTATACTCTCGACCATGAATCTTATGCTCTCGACCATGAAATTTATTCAACGGACCATGAAGTTTATGCTCCAGACCATGAAATTTATACAACGGACCATGAATCTGATGCTCCCGACCATGAAATTTATACAAAGGACCATAAAGTTTATGCTTACGCTCAATGTTTCAACATAGTTTTGGGTGTGTCAGGGGTGTGTCAGAGAAACTGTGTAAATATTCAGTGGGGGACGATAATAATATTACTGGAGGTTTTCCGGAAGACCTGGGCCGGAGCAGCACTAGCTGGAGCAGCCGGGTCAGTAGCAGGTGGCATAAAGATGGGCGGAATGTATCTGTCAATGAAGAACCGTATAGGAAGATTCGCAACCGGCATACAGAATGATTTTAATGATTTTACAGATGATATGGGCAGGGCAGGAAGTGCAGTGGCATCAGCAGCCAGCACTGCATGGAAAGGAATAACAAGTGCAGAAAGTGCAGCGTGGACAGGTGTAAAGAATTTCGGACAGAGTGTTAAGAACAAGGTTGCATACGGAGTTTATGGTACAGATACAGATTCTGATGTATTAAATGCAAAATTCCAGGAAATGTGGAACTCAGATGCAGTAAGTAAGGTAGTAACGGGTTATGGTGCATCTTCAATGAGTTATGGTAAATATCTTGAAACTAATCTGAAAATTACTACAGACAGTAATGGTAATACGGTACTTGCAACTAAAAAAGCAACAGCCTTTGGAGATAGAGAAAATGAAGATGATACTTCGGGCATGAGTGAACAACAATTTGAAGAAGCTGATTCAAAACAATCATTTTTAGGAAAGTTCTTTCACAATAAAACAATAATGTGGAAAAATGCATGGAGTACAACAGTCCGAGCATCAGAAGAGGGGCTTTCTGGATATGAAAATATAACTGAACGAGAGTTATTCGGTAATGATAGTAGTGGAGAGGCAGCTTTTGATAAAGTTGTGGGTAGTCTTAAAGACAGTCTTTTGCAAGAAGCCAAGGGTGACTACATGGATAAGGTTCTCAATTCATGGGAAAGTACAGGTGGTTTTTTAAATGGTGACAATTTGTTGCAAGCAGCAGCATTAGGAGGAGCATATCTTTACTTTAGTGAAGGTGCAGGTTATACTCATACATTCAAAAATGGAATAATTGCAGGTGGAGAATTTGGCTGGGACAACAGTGACCCTAAAAATAACTGTTCAGGAAAGGTAATTATTGGCGGTGAAAATAGCGATGTAACAGCTAAGGCTACATTTGAAGCTGGAAAGGAAATGGATAATGATTCTGGAAAAATTAATAACCGATTTGATAGTAATGTTGAAATTCAGACAAAAGATTTTGGTGGTAAATATGAATTTGAAATTGATACAAGTAAAAATAGCACTACAATAACCAACTCATTGTCTGGCAAGTACCAGATTAATAAAAATATCAGTATCTATGGAGGGGGAAGTTATTCCAGCCAGTCTGATGGTTCAAATTCATGGAATATAAATTCGGGATGGCAATATAGCGGTCAATACAGAGTCAATGCTGACATTGGTTTTGGTAAAAATTACAATAATAGCAATGAATATTCTTTGAAGTGGAGTTTTAGTACAAAAATAAATATTTTCGGAGATAAAAAGACAGTAGATAAATTAAAAAAGATAGGAAAAAATAATTAATAAGGTTTAGCGTAATTTAAATATTATAAGGATTAAAGAAAATGAAAATTGCAGTGAATATTCTATTTAGCGTAATGTTTTTAGTTTCAAGTATTAGCTATGCGAAAGAAAACTATGTTCAGGATATGAAATACAGAGGTGGCAAGTATACCGGAGAAGTGAAGAATGGCCTGCCGCAGGGGAGGGGGACATTTATAGATAATGATGGCAAATATGAAGGTGAATTTTATAAAGGCAATTTTCAGGGGAAGGGTAAGATTTTTTTTAAAAATGGAAGCACTTATGAAGGTGAGTTTAAGAATGATAAAAAAGATGGAAAAGGTGTATTTATATGGATAGAGAATGGTAAATTTTCAATGAAATATATTGGTCAATATAAAAATGAATATAGGCATGGCAAAGGTATGTATATAATGGCCAATGGTGTAAAATATGAAGGTGAGTTTAAGAATGGGAAAGAACATGGGAAAGGTATCTATATATGGGAAAATGGGGAGAAATATGAAGGCGAGTATAAGAATGGAAAGAGACATGGTAAAGGAATTTATTATTGGCCATCAGGGAAAAAATATGTTGGTGAATATTTTAATGGAGCAAGGCATGGGAATGGTACAGAAATATTGCCTGATGGGAAAAAATTTGTTGGACACTTTGAAAATGGCAGAGCTACCGGTTATGGAACCATGTATGATAAAAATGGTAAAATACTTGCCCAGGGTTATTGGAGAAATTATAAATATATAGGGAAAGAAAAACCGAAAGATTTAGAGTAATTCTATTTTTTAGGAATTAATTGAAATAAATAAAGGAAACCCTCAATGATTAAGAAAAAAGTAGATATAAAAACAGAAACAAACACAGAGGCACCAACCATACCAGAAGTGTACAGCAACGCAGTGCTAACAAACATGACACCATACGAGTTTGAAATAACCCTTGGACTTGGAAGCAGCAACTACGAGGGTGTTAAACCTGTGGTTAATGTGAGAATGAGCCCTCAGTTTGCCAAAGGCCGACCCATCACTTCCTGTGATGTGGTCGGCATCAACCTCATCGCTTTCTCAGGATGAGATGATGCAAAGCCGTTACAGGATGTAACAATTGGTTTTGCCTGAGAACGTGAGTTCAGCAACCTGCTTCAACAGAACGTAAAGATGTTTGAAGAGAGGTTCCGGTATATGAGGAGTAGATGCTTGTTTTACGGAACAAGTTCTTTGAAAACAGTTCAGGATTACACCAAGCCGATTTAACACGAGGTTGAATCGGATGTTGCCGAGGACAAGCATGGATGCGTCCGCAGGCAGAAATAATATTTTTATGAAACAGTAAGGCAAGCCGACCCAGGGCGTCTGACTGGTCGGCTTTTTTGTGCAGCTTTTTGGGTCGTTGCCAAAAAGCTGCAGAACGAATATAGAAATATTCAGAATTGATATAATTGAATGAAAATCAGAATTTGTCTTAAATAGTTCCTGATAAAAAAGATTAAATTAAAATTTAAAAAGTTACATGCAACATCGCGTGAGTGATGGAGCCGATATGCCGAAGGCATACAAGGCGAGAGCGCGACCCGCCGGGAAACAAACCAGTTTGAGAGAAACAAGAGAATGAAGGTACTCATTCCAGGTGCGCAGACATTGTGCGCTTAAACAATTGGGAAAGGGACACGCCCAACCTTTACTCAGGTCTGCAGGTCGTCGATTCTATTTTGCCACTTCCTGTGGCAGAATCGACATCAACCTCATCCTGATATAGCTATGTAGATTTAGAGTCCCAGTGGCTAAACAGAAACATAGAAGAGGTCTTTGAAAAGAACGGATTCTTTGAGGAACATACAGAGGTAGAGTTCGACCGGCTTGGCAGGAAGTTCGGAGAGTATTGCCAGTACTGGATGGCCGGGGAAGCCCTGAAAGCCGGAGCCTTCTACAGTAAGCCCATTTTCCCCAATGGACCGAATATGTTTCAGACAGCGGCCATAGCAGCGAGTTTATCTGGGCAGGCATGGCTTGCAGAGGCAATAAGTGTAGCAACAAGCGCAATACAGGTAGCAGACGGGACTATGTCGTGGAAGCAGGCAGCATTTCAGGTTGGAGTAAGTGTGGCAACATCTGCAATAGGTGCAGGAGCAGCCGGCTTTGAGAGCAAGGCCATGCAGAACGCATCAAGTATGATGTTTAGAAAGATGCTTGGCAGTGACGAGAAGATGAGCTGGGCCACAGTGGCAAATACAGACCCCATAGGTTAAATGGCCAGTAAGTTTTTCAATGGATTTGTAACACCTGCGAAGATATCACCGGAAATATATTTTACACTATCGACAGGAACAAGAGATTTCTCACTTTCCTTCGACATGACAGGGGAACCATACTATGCGCCCGCCTTCAACATTGAAGCCGACAGGCATGGATGCCTTATGCAAAATTATTCATAACATCCTGTTATGCTTTTTGCAGGCAGTCATCGTGTCTGCACTGTCGCCGATTTCAGGATGAAAAAGAGGCGGCTGGCACGGCCGAATCATTTATATTATCCACCTGAAAATTTAATTACTGAATTCCTGACCTGTAATTTTCTGTAAATAGGGATATCCTTTGGTTCTGATAAAGGTTATTGTGCCCCTTTTCAGGGCTGGGGGTTCTCCTTAACTGTGTCATTAACTTTATGAAATTCCTACGAAACAAGGTAAATATCATATATTTACATATGAAATTTGGGGGTACTAGAAGAACTGATAGACTGTGCAGCGTCTGACTCTGAGCTTAAAGATCAAAAAATGCAAAGATAAAAAATCTCAGCAAACATTAAGTGCAAAAAAAAGTTGATTTTTTGCCCAAATTGCTTTTAATATATGAATGCAAAAGTTATGTGAAATTACATGCCCGACTGAGTCCATGTATCCATCACATCTAAGAGGTAATCATGCTTAAAAGAATTAAATTTTTATCTGTTTTAATATTCCTTATAATTTCATTTGCGAATTGCTCAAAGCAACAGAACGTCAATTTTATATTTATTACCGGCAGTAAAGTAAAACTGATGAGTGAACCATCGTCAAAATCAAAAAGACTGCAATATGTTAAATGTAATGAAATAATTAGCCATATTGAAGAAGTTAAGGTTGATAATGACCGCTGGTTTAAAGTTAAAATAGGAAAGTTAACAGGTTATATTGAAAACAGCAGAGAAGATAAGGAGGAGATTTCTGTATTCTATAAAAACGTATCAAAAGAATGCGGTGTCGCTCTGACCGATCCCGTAGAAGTTTACAGTATTCTTAATGCAACGACTGCCCCATTATTTAAAATAAATAGAGGTAATTATTTTTATATTGAAGCCCAGGAAGGTGATGGAGATAGCTGGTTATATATAAAAACACAAAGCGGAAAAACAGGCTTCATCCTTGGTTCTCAAATTCTGAGAGGTGATTTAAAAGCTGTTCAGACCATAAGTAAAAGTAAACTTGAAAAAGTCGATGCATGGGTTCAGGTATCTGTTGATAAGCCCAAATTCTTAAATATTCCCGGCCCTTCGGGTAGGTTGGTAACAAAGAAAGATCCGGCCAAATGTACTCACAGGCTGGAACTGTATCCGAAGAAAAATGGATTTGCTCCTGTATCCGAAAAAATTTCAATTAATGGTATCAACTATTTTCATGTAGAAAGGATGTTTAGTTCGGGTTGTGGTTGTGAAGGTGGGATAAATGCATGGATATCTGAAAAAGATGTACTGTTTATTCCTGACTTTTTTGCATATTCCCTGAAACAGAATCAAACACATCTTGATAAGAATTTATTGGAACTCCTGAATAGAGAAATAGCAGGTAATTTAAACGCTGCTACAGTGAATATAAAGAAAGTGAATCTGGGTGAAATAATGCCCGAGGCAGAATTTTTTAAGGTTCGTTGTGAAAAGGGTGATCAGACTGCATTTGGAGATTCTGATACAGTTGCTTATAATTATTTTCTGGTCGCTAAAAGGAATAATAAATATTTAGTTCTCCATTCAATGAAAGTATCTGATATTGATAAAGATGACTGTATGAATTCTTCTCAAACCCGTAATTACTGGAATGAAGAGTTGTCTTATCTGATAATAAGAGACATTGATCAGGATAATAAGTTTGAATTGATTCAGCTTGACTCAGGGGAGGCTGATTTAAGTTTTATTGTTTATCGCTTTGTTGATGGCAAATATAAAAAAATAATTCAGTTTGGAGTTGGTGGTTTAAGATGTGTTGCGTTTGATGATATTCGTAAAATGGATTTCAGACACATAGTGTTCTTTAAAAACTGTTACGGACCAAAGGGGAAGAAAACAGAATGGATGCCTGTAGTCAAACTTGATCGTCCTCCATTTGACAAAAAATATGAAAATAATGAAATTCGTGTCCTGGAATTCAAAGACGGTGAATATGTGGAAATAGATGCTGATGGTTCTGGTCTTGATTTCAAGAAGTCATACAATGAATCCCTGCCATGTACGGATTGTCCGAATACTGAAAATTTTGCATGTAAAGCTAAATGATTCTTGAAGTTATAATGATATCGTTTAGCTTGCGGAGTTTTCTCTGTATCTCAACAGAACATTTTAATTACTGAATTCCGGTGACTGAATATTCTGCAATAACTGTATTGCTTTATCAGTAGATTTTACCATGAAACTAAGACGAAACAATAGAAAAAAAATTCTTAAATCCATTAGTGTTAATGCAGTTTTTTATCCTGTCCACCTGTGGCAGTTCTTTGTTTTTTAATCGGGACAGGATACTGTCATTGCATAATCTATATTTCTTAAACCTCCTTCAAAAATAACTTGGTTTTTTTATCTCATATGAAAATTATGACTCCTGTTGTAGAATAAACCGGATGGTGATATATGGAGTTTTCAATTAATTTCACAATAGCTGCTGTGGTTATCTTTGTTGGTACCATGGTCGTATTTTCCTATATTTTCAAGACAACCGATCTTGAAAATATAGATCTGCTGCCTGGAGAGGAAATACTTTTTGAGGAAAAAGGTGTGAAGGTTGAACATGGCGGAGTAATAAAGGGGGCAGTGTTTTTAAACTGCCTTGTAAGAGTGACAAACATGAGGCTTATCATTGCACAAAAAGGAATCTTCAGAGAATCTTATTTCATAAGACATGTCATCGATTATTCTGTTCCTGAAAATTCTGCCGATAAAAGCAAGAAAAATTATTTTTCAGCTGTTGTAGACAGGGAAAGGATACGCCTTGAGGATGAACCCGGAAAGAAGGGCAGAACTTTTGTGATCGTTGAAATACCATATTCCTCGGGAATGAGCGGTCAGTATATAAGATTTATCACTTCACGGGTAGATGAATTTAAAAATCAGTTTATATACGGGTGAGGCATAACCCCACCCGTATATACGTTATACTCCTTCAGAAGTTTCAGGTTTGATCCTTTTTCCTCCTGTTTTTTTCATGAATTCGATCTTGTTCAGTGCGTCGACGAATGAATGTACTCCTGCAACTGAAATATCTATACTCATTCCGCTGCCGAATACCTTAAGAACGCTCCCTTCGTATTCCTCTTCAACGATGGATGATACTTCACAAAGTGCATCGGATCCGCCTGTAATTGCGACAAGATTGAATGCCTTGAGACGTGCCTTTGTTCCGGTAATTTTTTTAACTGCATTGATTCCTGCATCAACGCCGCCGTTTCCATGGGCTACTTCAAATACCTCTTCATCATTCTGGTCGTGGTCCTTCAGTGTAACCATGGACATGGGGGGGGAGAACATGCCGGTTGAAATCTGTATGTTCTCAACACTGTATCTCCAGTCCTGCTCCTTCTTGTGAAGAACTTCGCCTGTTATGGCAAGAAGGTCTTCGTCAAAGATCTCCTTCTTTCTGTCCGCGATTGATTTGAACTTTTCAAAGAAAGCGTCAATTTTTGACTCTTCAATTTCATGGCCCAGTTCCTTGAGTCTTGTAAGTACCGCGTGACGACCGGAGTGCTTTCCAAGAACAAGTTTTGATTTCTGAATTCCAACATCTTCAGGCTTCATTATTTCATATGTCTGGGCGTTCTTCAGTACTCCGTCCTGGTGGATTCCCGATTCATGGGCGAATGCGTTTTCTCCTACAATAGCCTTGTTTGGCTGAACAGATACACCGGTAATATTTGTCAAAAGCTTGCTTGCAGGCACAATCTGTCTTGTGTCGATATCTGTATAGACATTGAAGATGTCGCTTCTTGTCTTTATTGCCATTGCGAATTCTTCGATTGCGGTGTTCCCGGCTCTTTCCCCGATACCGTTTATTGTACACTCAACCTGTCTTGCTCCTGCCTGTACTGCGGCAATTGCATTTGCACCTGCAAGTCCAAGGTCATTGTGGCAGTGTACAGAGATTATTGCTTTATCTATGTTTTTTACATTGCCCTTTATATATCTGATAAGGTCGTAGAATTCATTTGGAACCGTGTATCCCACTGTGTCAGGAATGTTCAGTGTGGTTGCACCTGCTTCAATGACTGCTGAAAGCATTTCGCAGAGGTATTTCCAGTCGCTTCGTGTGGCATCCATGGGGGAGAATTCAACATTCTTTGTGAAGCTTTTTGCCTGTGTAACCGCTTTAACTGCTTCTTTCAGTACTTCATCTCTTGTCTTTTTAAGCTGATATTCAATATGAATGTCTGAACTTGAAATGAATGTATGTATTCTTGGATTCACGGCCTTTTCAAGAGCGCGTCCGGCTGCTTCGATATCCTTTGTGTTTGCCCTTGCAAGCCCGGCAACCTGTGCCTTTTTTATTTTCTGTGCAATGAGTTCTGTTGCTTCAAAATCTCCGTCTGAAATTACCGGAAATCCGGCTTCTATTATATCTACTCCAAGTCTTTCAAGCTGCTCGGCAATAAGGATCTTTTCCTCCATGTTCATTGAAAAACCGGGGGCCTGTTCTCCATCCCTTAGGGTTGTGTCGAATATAAATATTTTTTCCTTGTTCATAATGATGCTCCTGTTATTATTGAATGTTCGGTTTTATGGTAAATAGATTACGAGACTAAACGGGAAAATCATCCCTGCACCTCCCAGTGGGTTTACCCACATCCAGAATGTAAAAAAAAAGCCGTCACTTTTTTTCGTGACGGCTTTTTCTATTATCAGTTTAAAAAAAGGCATCACGAAACCGGACCAGCTTTGAGCAGGTTGAGAAAGAGGAGACCGAGTAGTAAGTTTGCTATGTCAAATCTTTCTGTTTTCATAATTTCCTTTTGAGATTTCTTATTAAATGATTTTATCTCTGTCAATATTAAATTTTAAATTTTTTAAATTTTCTTGCAAAATGTTTTTTGAAAATTTTCATTCCCAGCTCGTTCTGGTGTTCAATTATCTCGTTGAGAATCCCTTCTGTTGTGAGTGGGTTGATTGTAATTGCCCTGAGTATGACGCAATTCTGGTAAAAGTACTTGGGGATGTCAAACATTGTCCTTGAAACAAAGCTTTCATCCTCTTCCCTGATTGACTTATGCAGCTCTATGTTGAGATCGTTGAGGACAATATTCATTTTTTCCAGCTCCTCTGCGTCCTTTTCGACTTCTTTGCCGCATTCACCATTTGCCCATGCTGAAGAAACTCTATCCCTTAAAACTTTGATTTTTTCATGAACTTCCTTTGGAATAAAACGGTAGTTGAAAATAAAAAGTTCAGGTTCGTTCATGGCTTCAAAATTATCATGTTCAACTATGATTTTTTTCAGGGAAGATGTAAGCTCAAAGGCATGATCGAAAATGAGCTTGAAACCGTTTCTGCCTATTATCTTTATTGTAGCCCATGCCTTGAGTGATGAAAAAGGTCTGGATCCTTCAACTGAAAACCTTCCGATATCAAATGAATCTTTTCGGATGATATAATTTGAGGTATGCATGAGATGTTTGGCATCGGAACCGTCTCTGAAGTATATCATTCCAAGGGACGGGGGGGCATATAGAAGTTTGTGAGCGTCTATTGTAACGGAGTCGGATTTTTCAATGCCCTTGAACATGTCTCTGTACTTGTCGACCAGCAGCAGCGATCCTCCCCATGCTGCATCAACATGGAAATGTGCGCCATATTTGTCTGCAATGCGTCCTATTTCTTCCAGGTCATCTATGTTTCCTGTTTCTGTCGTTCCCGCAATGCCGACAATTGCAATAATTTTGGTTCTTGGACCTCCGGCCATGTTGGCTTTTTCAATTTCATCGCATCTTGCTTCGAGAATCTTTGTGTCCATCTTGTTGTTTGAGTCAATTGGAATTTTGATTACATTATTGCCGCCTATTCCGAGTATCCTTCCAACCTTATCCAGAGAATAATGGCCTCTTTTGGAAACAAAAATAACGGACCGGTCGTAGCCGTAGTGCTTGTATGCCTCATGTATCCCCTCAAATCTTACACCTCCGAAGTCCTTTGTTTCCGGAAACGCCTTGTTTCGTGCAACGAGGAGGGCTGTGAGGTTTGCCATAGTGCCGTCAACTACCATATTTCCTAGGGCTATATCTTTGCTTTGAATATTTTTTTTGTAAAACTTGTTCGGCAGCTGATATATGAGTCTGTGCATCCATGCTATAAATTCCCTTTCGAGGAAAGTTGACGCCTTTGCTGTTTCGATTTTTACCTGATTCTGATTGAGTGCAGCTATGATCATTTCAAGAAGGATAATGAAATAGGGGATTGCACTGGTCATGTGGCCGATATAATAGGGGTTGCCCACTTTTACAGAGTGTGCAATTACCTTTGTTTTTATCTCATACAGCACCTCTGTAAGTCTCTGGGGCTTTGACGGCATCTCAGTATTTGAAAATATCTTTTCAAGGTCTCCAAGCTGGATGGAGCTGTGAATACCGCCCTTTTCAGTAAAAAAACTGTGAAGAAGGTCCAGTAATTCATTTCCAAACTCATGAAACTTATCCGCCGAATTGGGCATTATGAAAAGTTTCTTGATATGTTCCATGTTTGTGGGGGTCATTCTTTTTCCCCTTCTATAAAATTTGATACCGGAAATATCTCTAAACCGGAAGTTAAAGTCAGATAATTGAATGGTTTCATTTTTTCAAGGTTTTTTTTCAAATACAGTCATTATAGTAATTTTAGAGCTCTCCGTAAAAAATACTAAATAATCAACGCTATCATGACGATAACATGATCAAGGCGTATAATACTCCAGTTAGGAAACCCGAATGAATTATATTGCAGATAAAGTAAAGATATGGAAGTTCCCCAGGGATATAAGCTTTGAAAGTGTTCCGGGATATCTCAATTCATTTGTGCCTAAGTCTGAATACGGGAAAGTTGTCTTCGATATGAAAGAGACCGAGACCTTTCATGCTTCATTTGTAGGTTTTCTGCTTCATGTGAAGAGTGTTTCTGAAAGGAACGGCACTGCCTTCGATGTGCTGTTTTCGGAAAGGGCTGCCAGAACCATAAGAATGATGGGGCTGTTTTCACATTTCTGCATATCCCGTTCAGACGAACGTAACGAACTGTCAGCCTGATTTTTTATTTAAAAATTAAAAATAATTGACACAGCCGGGCTTTCGGGATAGTTTACAAACTTCTAAAATTCTAACAGATAGGGTTTGCCATGCTTTTTTCTGAATGCCAGATTGATACAGCAACAGAGGTGCTGAAATCGATTTCTCATCCAATAAGACTGAAAATACTCTGTTTTCTCCTTGAGGGAGAGAAAAATGTTGGTGAGATTGAACAAAAGTTCGGGTCAACCATTTCAAATATCTCACAGCATCTCACTGTATTAAGAAAAGCAGATATTATTTCCAGAAGAAAGGATGCCAATTTCATGTTCTACAGTCTTAAGGACAAGAATATTATAGCATTAATGGAAACCATGAAAAAACTCTTCTGCCAGTAGATGTTCAGCTTTAGAAGAACATCTTTTTTATTTCTTGCCTTAATCATATTCTACAGTAACAGCTATTCACAATCTTCAAAGATTATTTTGAAGGGGCTTCGTATATTCAGCCAGCCGGAGATTTCCAGAATTCTTGGATTAAACCTCAATGATACCGGCATCTCCAATGTCCGGATAACAATTTACAAAATAAAGAGTTTTTATCTCAAAAACGGATATCCACTCATTGAGGTGTATAATCTTGCCAGCAGGGATGACAATATCCATCTGTTTATTGATGAAGGAAGGCTTGGGAGGATTGTTGTCACCGGGCTCAATTCATATTATGCCCTGAAGGTAAAACAGGTGCTCCGTTTCCCGGGCAATGTTTATAATCAGGATGTACTTGATAATAACAGTGAGATGATTAAGGAGAATTTTCTAACAGCCGAGGTGTCCTATGAACTTGTCAAGGTCAAGGATTACAGCGGCAATTTTTTTCAGCTCGATGAACATCTCAAGAGTATAGATATAATGAATTTTGAACTGGTGCGAATATTTGATGATTACCCTCCTGCCTATAATCTCTATATTCATGTAAAGAAACGCGATGGTTTTCTCAAGGGAAGAAATGAAGGGGGAGACAGTTCCTGGGGAATGGGACTCAGAATTGGGTTTCCTTCTGAATTAAAGCCCAGGGTATATTATAAAAAGAGAAATCTGCTGTTTCAGGAGGACCGGCTTGATGCAGAAATCTCAGCAGGGCTTGATGCAGGGCTTGACAGCCTGCTTGCTGTTCCCCCGGAGCTGAAGTTTAATCCGCCGGAATACACTTTTTCGCGCTTTACAGTTGATTACAGCATACCCCCTGGAATGGGTAAGCATTTTTCTCCGGTTTATAAATCTGATGTATACCATTCAAAAAGTTCCAGGGAGGATATCGGCCTTGAAACATACAGGTACTTAAAGGTGAATGAGATTCTGGCTCCGGGTGTTAATTTTTTGGGTAAATTTAATCTATATACCGGTTTCGGTTATGAATTTATCGTTTTCCACGAAAATACCTATGAAGATTTTTCTGAGGAGTATGGCGCGGATGAGAAGATGAGTCATTATCCATATTTAGAGGCTCAGGTAAGTTTCGACCCGTTTTCCTGGTTTATAGGACTAAGAAAGTCCATGGATTTTTCCCTGAAATACCAGGAATTCTTTAAAAAAATAAAATCCCGGGAATTTGAGGCAACGGGACTTGTGGAGAAGGAGTTTAAAAACCTCAGTATTCTATCCTTTAAATTCAGGGGAAATTTCATGTTCCTTGATGTGCCTTTCTATCATCAGAGTGATGTCAGCAGTGATTATTTTAAGGGTTTTACAGGTAAAGGGTTTTATTCCAGTAAACAGCTTTCATTATCTTCGGAATACAGGTTCTCCGTTTATCAGGATTATATTTACAGCGGGTTTTTTGTGGATTATACAGTATTTGAAGCCTATGGAGAAGAGATTTACGGCAACAAACGGGGAATTGTAGCAGGTACTCTGCTGAGAGTTCTTTTCTATGACCAGTTTGAATTCGGGCTTTACTGGGGTATGGACAGGCTCTTTCCTGACAGGGAATCCCAGTGGAATCTGAAGATGAATCTTTCAAAGAAGTGGTGATCAGTGTGCTTCGATTATTCTGTTTGTCATGAAACATCTTTCGCTGTCGCGGAGAAAACAGTGTGCCAGTATATAATCTTTCTTTCCGTACCTGATAAACTCTTTCGGCAGTATCTGTCTCATGGTAATATTTCCGTCTGAGTCAATGTATTTAATCATTACTTCCTTTCCGATTGAAATATTCGGTACAAGATTAAATCCTTTTGCCTTTTCAATCTTTATCCCCGGTTTCACCGGTTCTCCATGAAAATCAAGCAGGTCCCTGAACAGGTTATCCGGGCCAAAATTTCTGTCTTCAAGTATTTTTATAAAGACATGCATGCAAGCAATGGCATCATCAAGTGCCCTGTGGTTCTGAATTTCAAGGTCCAGGTGTTTTGCAAGTGTGCCGAGTTTATGGTTCGGAAGGCAGCAGAAATGTTTTTTTGCCATTCTGACCGTATCTAAAGCAGAAAGCCCCTTCAGGTTTATGTTATTTTTTCTGAATATACTTTCAATGAAAGAAAGGTCAAATCTTGGATTCTGTATAATGAGCACGCTGCCCTCAATGAAACGCGAGAAATCTGAAAGAAGATCCTCTATTTTTGGGCACCCCATTACCATTCTGTCTGTTATGCCATGGATTTTGATTACATTTTCAGGAATTTTGACTTCCGGATCCACCAGTGTATGAAAACGGTCTGTTTCACCATTCAGGCTGAATTTGACTACACCTATTTCCACAATACGGTTATATGCCGGATTTACGCCAGTGGTTTCCAGGTCAAGTGCACAAAATTCTATGTCCTTAAGCTTTTTGAGAGACATTTTTAATTAAAATTTCCTATTATTTTTACTTCTGTTTCAAGAGAAATGCTGAATTTGTCCATGACACATTTCTTCACATGGTTTATCAGATTAAAAACATCTGAAGATGTTGCATTTTCTTTGTTTATTATGAAATTTGTATGCTTTTCCGATACCATTGCCCCCCCAATGGTGTAGCCCTTAAGGCCGCAGTCATTGACAAGCTTCCATGCAGAATGCCCCTCGGGATTTTTAAACACAGAACCTGCAGAAGGGAACTCCATTGGGTGTTTGCTCCATCTGTCCTTTATTATTTCATCAATTTCTTTCCCAATGGCTGCAGTTTCTGCTGAGGCAGGAAGTTCAAAAAATCCCCCCAGTATAATGGACTTTTCAGGGATGTTCATTTTTCTGTAATTTGAATCCTCTTTTGATATTTCAATATCTTCAATTTCATAATCGGAGTTAACTATCCTTATTTTTTTCAGAATATCAATGAAACAGCCCATAAATGTTCCAGCATTCATGAATATTCCTCCTCCAACGGATCCGGGAACGCCGGCTGTAAAGCTTACTCCGCCATAACCGAGTCTGAGAGCTTCAGAAATGAAATTTTCTTTGCTCATGAATGCGCTTGCATAGAGCAGGTTCTCTTTTTTTTCGAGTTTTTTACCTTCTTTCGAGATTTTTATTACTGCATAATCTAGTCCCTCATCGCTTATGAGGAGATTCGATCCTCCCCCAATAATGAGAAAATCTGTTTTCAGTTCATGAAGAGTTCTGAGAATTTCAGGTAATGATTCCTCTTCATCGGGTTCGATGAAAATAGATGCCCTGCCGCCTGTTCTGAATGTTGTATGTTCCGAAAGCGGGACATCAAATCTTACGGTTGATATTTTTCCCAAAGTGTTTAACAGGATATTTTTTAGCTCTGAATTTAATGACATCATCTTTCCTTAAATAAAACCTATTAAACTAGGAATTCTCTAATGACCTGTCAATAAATTTGTCTCTATTTTTTTATAAAAGAGGTCCCCCCGGGGATTTCCCGTCAGGGGGGATCAAAGAGGAAGCAAAAATGTTAAGTCATATAGGTAATCAGGTTTACCTTACGTATTAAGTAACAGTTAACTCTATTAAGATAATGAAAAAAACCGGAAAAAAATTTTTTTAAGGAAAAAAAGAGAAAAATTTTTATATATGAACCTGGGGCTATTGTAACTGCAGATATTTATTATTTGTAATATTCCTTAATTGCCGATAAATAAAGAGATCTATTATAATAGCAATTAAATCGAAAATACCATGAAAAAAGAGATAAAGCACCAGATCCCTGATATAACCGAATTTACCGATGAAAACGGGAAAAAGTGGGTCCAGACATCAACAGACGACCTCTTTGCAATGAACGAACTCAATGAGATACTCGGTAAAATTGAGAAGGAGAGGGACAGTGACGGCATATTTCTGGCCAGAATTGACTTTCAGAAGGTTGACAAGGAATTCTATGAAGCAGCCGTTGATCTGCAGAAACGGCTTGTAAAACAGACTGACTTAATGAAAAAATATGTTGAAGAGTCCGGCAGAATAATGGACCGGAAGAACAGAAAGCTCAGGGAACTTATTGAATATATAAAGAAACTGCATATGGTGCTTGCCTACCTCAATGAGAATCCTGACGAAACGGGCAGCCTGGACCTTTCAAAACTCAGCATAACCATTTCCGAGGGCAAACCTGAATATATTTCTGAATACGAAAATGTTGAAGAGATGGTGCTGGAGAGTGAATAGTCCTTTTGCCCTCTAAAAATTGTTGACACAGACATGAATTGGTCTGGTATTAATGTTTCATCATAGTTGGAGGCTGATGTGACATTAAAAATTTACAATACAATGACCCGGACCCTTGAAGAGTTTATCCCCGGCGGAGTAAAGAGGGATAAAATAGAAGATTATGCGCCTGTTTCAATCTACTCCTGCGGCCCCACAGTTTACAGCTATGCCCATATAGGAAACTTCAGAACATTTGTTTTTAATGATTTTTTCAGAAGATACCTGGAATTCAGGGGGTACAAACTCAATCAGTCCATGAATATAACCGATGTGGATGACAAAACCATTGCCGGAGCAAACAGGGATGGAGTTACTCTCGGAGAATATACCGGGAAATATACCGGCATATTCTTTGAGGATCTGAAAAGCCTGAATATTGAAGAAGTTGAGCATTACCCAAGGGCAACAGAGTCCATTGATTCCATGATAGACATTCTTGAAAAAATAAACAGCAAAGGACTTCTCTATGAAAAGGAGGGGTCTCTCTACTTCAGTATTTCAAAGTACGGTGATTATGGCCGCCTTTCCAGGGTTGATGCAAGGGAGATAAAGTCCGGTGCCAGATATGACGCAGACGAGTATGAAAAGGATGATGTCAGGGATTTTGCATTATGGAAGGCATCAAAGAAAGACGAACCTTCATGGGAAACTCCCTTCGGCAGCGGACGTCCCGGCTGGCATATTGAGTGTTCCGCGATGATCCGTAAAATATATAACTCCACGATCGATGTTCATACCGGCGGAGTAGACCTTATATTTCCGCACCACGAGAATGAGATTGCGCAGAGCGAGGCCGCATACGGTGAAAAATTTTCAAGGTACTGGATTCATGTAGAACATCTTCTTGTTAATGGTTCCAAAATGTCAAAATCTGCAGGGAATTTTTATACTTTAAGAGACCTCATCGAAAAGGGGTTCTCTGCAAGGTCTATCCGTTTTCTGCTCCTCACGGCCCATTACAGGAAACAGCTTAACTTTACGCTTGATGGACTTAAACAGGCGGAGCAGGCGCTTGAACGCATTGATAATTTCATTGTCAGATTAAACGATGTAAAAAATTTTTCCTGCGAAAATAATGCTGATTCAGTTATTGAAAATTTCATGGAGTCTTTTACTGATACCGTTGATGCAGACCTGAATATTTCCGGGGGAATCGGAGTATTCTTTGATTTTATTACAAAATTAAATTCACTAATAGATGAAAACAGACTTTCACTGAATGATATCGATAGTATAAACAGCACTCTGGAACTGGCGGATTCTGTTTTTGGATTTATCTATATGGATAAACAGGAGTTACAGGTTGATGAGGAGATGATAAATGCCCTTGTGCAGGAGAGAAATGATGCCAAGGCTTCAAAAAATTTTGCCAGGGCCGATGAAATAAGGGATACTCTCATAGATATGGGGATTGTTCTTGAGGATACAAAGGATGGGACAAGATGGAAAATAAAGAAGTAATATGCGGGAGAAACCCTGTATATGAATACCTTAAGTCCATGGACGGGAACATGCCCGGTACAGAACTTTTTTTTGCCTCAAATGCCCATGGAAAAATTATATCTGATATAAGGGATCTTGCCCGAAATAGAGGAGTGAAGGTTTCCGAAAGGGACAGGGAGTTTTTTGCAAAATACAGTTCCGGGGCAAACGCTCAGGGCGTTGTCTTATTTGCTCCGGTTAAAGAAAAAAAAATGGACCTTGATGAAACCATGGACAGGCTTGTGAGTGAAAACGGGGTCATGGTTGTGCTGGATCAGATAACTGATCCTCATAATCTGGGTTCAATAATAAGGTCCGCCGAGGCTCTCGGGTGTGATACCATTGTCCTGCCCAAGGCAAACTCCGCTGACGTAAATGAGGTTGTGAGAAAAACCTCGGCAGGAGCAACTGCATATGTTGATATTCACAGGGTCAGCAATCTTTCCAGATTTATTGATGATGCCAAGGAGAAGGGATTTTGGGTCGTGGGTACAAGTGATCACGGCACTACGGAAATATCCAAACTTAAAGAGATCAGGCCTGTGTGCATAATAATAGGCAGTGAGGGCAAGGGGATGCGCAGGCTCACCGAGGAAAAATGCGACTATGTCGTGACCATTCCGCTCAGGGGCCGGGTTTCGTCTCTGAATGCTTCTGTGGCCGCAGGAATTGTTCTGTATGAAGCTACGAAAAGTTAACTTTTTTTTTATTCTGTTTTTGTTGTCCGCAGGATTCCGTCTGCCGGGACATTGTCTTCAGAATTCTGCTGCAGGGAATGTTGACTTTATAAATGTGCATAATGGGCAGATTCTTGTAAGTGTTACGGATGAGAGTTCTCTCTATTCTCTGGCTGTAGGTGATTTTGTGCATGTTCTTGCCGGCAACAGGGAAATACATTTTATTATTACCGAGAAAACAGGGCATTATTTCAGATGCAGACTGTACAAAGCAGAAGGAAACATTCTGCGAACAGTCACTGAAGGGCAGAAGGTGTATAACTCTCCGGCACTGAACAATAAAAGAAAATACTATGATCTCAGGAATACAATGTCGGAACTGGCCGGCATATATGAAAAATTCATATATGGGATAGGGACGTCTGAAAATCCGCAAGTCATTGCGGATGAGATAAACAGATTTTCAGATAAACTTGAAAAAATCATTCCGGTAATTGAACACATCTATGGTCAGTACCCTGAACTGAAAAATATTAAGTCTGTTCCAGATGAATTAAGGGAAGTTTTTTCAAGAATGAAAAAACTTGAGTCACTGCTTGGTGAAGCTTTTTATAAGATCAGGCTATACGGTGAGAATGGGGATATAAAAAAAGCGGCTGCCAGACTCGATATTCTTATTCGCAGAATTACCGGCAAGAAGTGACCATAGTCCGTAATTTTAAAACCTTGACAAGTCCAGTGCAGTGCTGTAGGATTTCATATCACTATGGTTTTTAAAGTACTTTAGCATGAAGAACAGAAAAATACTAATTGTAGAGGATCAGCTTATCATAGCCCTTGACCTGAAGAACAGTCTTGAGGGATTGGGATATGAGGTCCTTGAAATTGTCAATACAGGAGAGGACTGTATTGAATATGTAAATAAAATCCGGCCTGATCTGGTTCTCATGGATATAATGCTCCCGGGAAAGCTGGATGGTATTGCAACAGCGGCTTACCTGTCTGATGAACTTAAAAACCCCGTACCTGTCATATATCTCACAGCACATTCCGATGAAAAATCCGTAGAAAGAGCAAATCTCACATCTCCCTACGGGTATATAGTTAAGCCCATAGAAGACAAGGAACTCTATACAACTATAGAGATTGCCCTGAATCGGTTCGAACTTGATATGGAGATAAAGTCCAGGGAGAAAAAATTCAGGACACTTTTTGAGGAATCCATAGATCCGATTTTTACTGCCGATGAGAACGGAATTATCGGAGATGTAAACGGAGCTATGTCAAAACTCTTCGATATTGAAAGGGATGGTCTCATTGGCAGGGAACTGTCGGATCTTTTTGAGGACATTGTCATGTACTATAAAATTATTAGTCATGCCGATGCAAATGGATCTGTGAGAGATTTTGAAACCAAAATGATCGGCAGGGATTCAAGGAGACTGGATGTAATAATTTCACTTAAAAGATATGATGATTCCTGGGAAGGTGTCACCGGATATCAGGGAATATTGCGTGATATATCTGAACAGAAGAAATACATTCATCAAATTATTGAATCCCAGAGGGAGTTGAGAAATCTTACAGCTCATATTGAGTCATTGAGAGAAAAAGAGCGTACAGACATCTCTCGTGAAATTCATGATGTCCTTGGTCAGTCTCTTACCGCTCTGAGAATTGACCTTTCATGGTTGAAGAAGAGAATAAGCAAGGATGATGTTGAACAGGTTGACAAAATAGAGATTATGGACAACCTCATTAATGAAATAATAATTACAGTACGCAGATTGTCTGCAAGCCTTCGGCCTGGAATACTGGATGATCTTGGTCTGAGTGCAGCAATAGAATGGCAGATAGATGAGTTCAGGAAGAGGACCGGATACAGATGTTCTGTGGAAACAGACGAACTCGTTGATCTATCTGAAGAAAAAGCGGTTGCCTGTTTCAGGATACTGCAGGAATCATTGAATAATGTTGTCAAACATGCAGGAGCTACATCTGTAAATGTATCCCTTAAGAGAAAGTGCGGGGTAGTTGAAATGGTTATTTCTGATAACGGGAAAGGAATTTCGGTGGATGGCAAAGGGAAAAAAGGTTCCTACGGCATAATTGGCATGCGTGAAAGGGTTCAGTCCTTGAAGGGAAATCTTACTGTAGATGGAGAACCCGGCTCAGGAACAGTTGTGACTGTGCAGATTCCATCTTAGCGGAGGAGTTTTAATGATACGGATTGTAATTGCCGATGACCATGAGATAGTCAGGGCAGGGATGAAACAGATTATAAGTGATGATGAGGATCTGGAGGTTGCAGGGGAAGCTGAGTCCGGAGAAAAGCTTATTGAGCTGTTCAAGAAAAATGAATATGATGTTGTTCTTCTTGATTTGAAGATGTCGGGAATGAGCGGGCTTGATACCCTTAAACACCTTAAACTGATTAAACCCAAAATTCCTGTCATTGTACTGAGTATGCATTCTGAAGATCAGTATGCTGTCAGGACAATAAAGGCCGGCGCAAGCGGCTATCTGACAAAGGAAACTGCAGCAGAGAATCTGGTTAATGCCATAAAGAAAGTTGTTAAAGGCGGAAAATATATCAGTCCTGCTTTCGCAGAAACACTTGCAGAAAGCATTGCCGGAGGAGTGTCGCTTAGTCCCCATGAATGCCTAACGGACCGTGAGTATGAGGTTCTCTGTATGATCGCATCAGGAAAGACTGTTACAGAAATAGCGTCAGAGCTTTTTTTAAGTGTAAAGACAATAAGTACCTACCGTCAGAGGCTTCTTGATAAGATGCATATGAAAACAAATGCGGATCTTACAAGGTATGCAATAAAAAACAATCTTCTCGAGTTTTGATGAATTTGTAGGACATTGTCTTACGGATTCATCGGTAAATATTACCGTAAAACTTACTTCAAGTTACCGAAATTTTTAGAACAATTCCCATGTAATAATATCTTTTGTCCGATTGAGTTTTTTTTCAGTCTGTGATAATCCTGTTTCAGGATGAATGAAATGAAAGTGCTAATAGTTGATGACAGCTCGAAAATCAGGTACAGGTTGATGAGTCTTCTGTCTTCGCTTGATAATGTTGATGTTGTCGGTTTTTCCGGTGAAGAAGATATTGAAGAGATAAACAGTGTTAATCCCGATTTTATTGTGCTGGATATCAATCTCGTTGGCAAGAGCGGTGTTGAAATTCTGAAATCTGTAAAGAGAACAATGCCGGATGTTCAGGTTGCGATGCTCACCAATCATTTCGATTCATTCTATAGCAGATTGTGCAAGAATTGCGGTGCAGACTATTTTTTTGATAAATCAATGGATTTTGATCTGCTTGCAACTCTGATAAAAGAAAAAGAAAAAATGCATTAATATCTGGAGGAGTTTATGAGACAACATGAGTTTACCCAAATTATGGAAAACGAAGCTTATTCAGATTTTTTCAGGAGAGTACGAAGTATTGGATGCAATGATGCAGAGCTTGTCTTTGATTTTAACAAGCAGAAAAATATTGATCCGGGTGTTATAAAGGTAATATGCATAGCGCAGCGGTTTGCCATGCTCGATAACAAGAAGGTTATATTTAAAGGCATTCCAGAGGAGACCAAGAAACTCCTTGAAAGCAAAACAAATGTAGCGGTTGCATTTTAGGATATACTATCACTGTTCATTTTTATTGACAGAAATATAAAAATGTATTTTAATTGATCCGGTGGAAATGGACAGTGAAACAGCATAAAAAACATAAACTATTTATCATTCTTTTCCTTTTGGTTTTTATTACCATATTTTTTTGTATTTGCCATGTCTTTCAGTCAAAACCTGATGGAGCCATGGAGATATTTTATGGATTTCTGAATAACGATGTCTGCAGTTTCTCCATAACAGATTTTTTCTATATTCCTGTAATCCTTGCGGCGTTCTGGTATAAAATAAATGTTTTCTGGGTAGTTCTCTATCTTTCCGGACTGTTCTTTTCTATTCACCTTTTCAAGGGGCAGTACTATCTTCTTGTTGATGACTTTGTAAGATTCTTTTATCTTCTTGCATGCGGCTTCGGTGTTGCCTATCTCAGCGATAATCTCCATAAAATAATAAGGTATAAGAGGTATAAAAATATAATTTCATCTCTCCAGCAGCCTGTTATAATTGTTGATAAGGGGAATGAAATTACCATGAAGAATGTTATGTTCTCAAGTGTTTTCGGACATGACTGCAATGAACTTGAAGCTCTTAAAAAAAATCTGGATGAAAAAACACAGTCTTATTTTGAAAGCCTTGTCAAAAAGACTTTTGCTGGAGAAGCAGGAAATATTTTTGTTTATCTGTCAGACCGTGCTGGTGATACAAAATTTTTTGAAATAAATTTTTATCCTCTTTATGAGAATAGAAGGATTGAGTACATCGTTCTGAATTTCAGGGACCAGACAGAAAAAAAGACCGCAGAAACGGAACTTCAGTTGTCCGTAGAAAAGCAGAAAGTTATTATAGATATCCTTGAATTGCTTAATAATAATCAGTCTGAACCGAATATTATTGAAATAATTCTGAATCTTATACGCAAGGATACAGGTATAGGGCTGCTTGGGCTGCGTTTAACGGAAGATGTTGCATGCTATGTCAGCGATAGTGAAGTTTTTGATGAGGGTTTTATAAGTAATCTTACGGCTAATTGCTGGCTTTTCAGTCATGATTCACGGGAAGTGGATCTCTGTTCAGGTGGTATTTGTGAAAAAATACTGAAGGACTATGTTGAAGAAAGGGATGGGGAGTCACTTTCTTTTATGTGCAATGATTTATCAGGGCTAAGTCATGGAGGAGAGGACCACATTTGTAAAATTCAGGGGCATTCAATACAATCCATACTCCTTGTTCCCCTGAAAATTGAAAAAAGACATATTGGTTTCATTTTTTCTGTGGATCAGAATGTAAATGCCTATTCGCCCGATACGCTGGAGCTTCTGGAAACCATTGCTCCGAGCATAAGTATTGCTCTGACGAGGATGAAAAATGAGAAGGAACTTAAACAGTCGATTGAGGAAAAAGAACTTCTTTTGAAAGAGGTCCACCACCGGGTAAAGAACAATATGCAGATTATTTCCAGTCTCATAAGCCTTCAGGCTACAAGATATGATGATTTTGCAGTACGGGATGCTTTAGTCGATTGTCAGAACAGGGTCAAAACCATGGCACTTGTTCATGAGAAGATTTATAAATCCAGTAATTTTGAGTATATAGACATAGCCTCATATATAGAAGGACTTGTGAGGCTCCTGATGAGTTCATATAAAATTTCAACTGATCTCATAAAGATTAAAATGGATGTTTCGAGAAATAATGTAAATATCAACACTGCAATCCCTCTTGCTCAGATGATAAATGAACTTGTGACAAACTGCTTTAAACATGCCTTTCCAAATGGTGCCGGAGGTCAGCTTGATATTATTATGTTTAAGGATGAAAATTCACGATTTGTGCTGAAAATATCTGATACCGGTCCCGGACTTGGTAAAGAGGTTTCTTTTCCTGAAGGGGGCAGTCTGGGGTTCCAGCTAATATCTGCGCTGACCAAACAGCTCAGAGGTGAGGTTACCATAACAAGTGAAGCTGGTGCGACTTTTCTTATATCCTTTCCTGCAGAATGCTGAATTCAATGGTTTTTACTCCGTTTCTTTATTTTTTCTTCATAAAAAAACAGATTCATTTGTAAAAAAAATAAAATGGTGAGTTCTTTTGATTTTGTTATATCTGAAGCTGTTTGAACGCCATTTTTTGTTCCAATGAGGTACGTGACAAAAGTTATAATTAAAGGTGGTTTTAGTTGAAAGAGAGAATACTGTTTCTTTGTACAGGTAATTCGTGCAGAAGCCAGATGGCTGAGGGTTTTGGGAGAGTTATGCTGGGGCATAACTTTGAAGTTTATTCAGCCGGTATTGAAAAACACGGGCTGAACCCCTATGCTGTGAGGGTAATGGCCGAAGCGGGGATTGATATAAGTAAGCATGTAAGCAAGAAAATTAATGAACTTCCTGTTAGTGATTTTGATTATGTCATAACTGTCTGCGGCCATGCAAATGAAACGTGCCCGTTTTTCCCTGCAAAGACTGCTCTTATACATCGTGGTTTTGATGATCCTCCGAAGCTGACAGAAAATATTGAAGATGAAGAGGAAAGACTGAATATTTACAGAAGGGTCAGGAATGAAATAAGAGATTATATTAAATCCATAGTTGATAACGGTTTTTGATGGAAAGAGGGAGGAAAAACTCGGAAAATTTATTGCAGTAATCTACTGCTCATTTTAAATGTATATTAATGTTTTGGTATATTGGAGAATTTATTGCAGGCTAGAAAAGATTCCGTTAAACTTTCATATATAGAAGGGTGGATGGCTATTGTTGTAAACATACTGCTCTTTATTCTGAAATACTGGGCAGGAATCATGACAGGTTCTCTGGCTATTGTTGCCGATGCATGGCATACTCTTTCTGATTCATTTACGTCCCTTGTCGTAATTCTGGGAGCAAGGGCTTCTGTTAAACCTCCCGACAAGGAGCATCCATTTGGCCATGGCAGGTCCGAACTTATTGCATCTGTGGTAATTGCCGTGATCCTGGCCGTGGTTGCGCTTGATTTTGTAATTGATGCTGTCCGCAGATTCTCATCCAAAGAGACTGTTTCATACGGTCCTGTAGCAGTATGGGTTACGGGAGTCTCTGTGGTTGTGAAGGAGATGCTGGCATGGTTCGCTTTCTGGGCAGCCAGGAAGGCCTCTTCTCCTTCATTAAAAGCTGATGCGTGGCATCATAGAAGTGATGCTTTGTCTTCTCTGGTCATTCTTGCTGGAATTATCTGGGGAAGTTATTTCTGGTGGATAGACAGTTTTATGGCCCTGGTTGTTTCGGGAATGCTTTTTTATGCATCATACAGAATATTCAAGGAGACATTTGATCCGCTCATCGGAGACGCTCCCTGCGCTGAACTAACATCTTCCATAAAAAAAATAATAACGGAAACATCAAATATAGCACTTTCCCCACATCATTTTCATGTTCATAAATATGGTGCACATATGGAACTTACATTTCATCTGACATTCCCCGGGGACATGTCTCTTCATGATGCTCATTCGATTACTACAGATGTTGAAAAAAAAATAAAAGATCAGACCGGAATTCATGCAACCATACACATGGAGCCTGATGATAAATTTTGGAAAAGCTGAGTAAAACTGCACCATTTGTGATCCTTGACGGCGGGCTGGCCACTGAACTTGAACTGGCAGGTCATGTTCTGTCCAGTAAACTCTGGTCCGCAAAAATAATCTGGGATTCTCCGTCTTCAATAAGAAACATTCATCTGGCATATTTACGGGCCGGAGCCGATATCATTACTACATCGTCTTATCAGGCGTCAATACCGGGATTGATGAAGTTCGGGTACAGTCATTCAAAGTCATGCGACATTGTTAAAAGAAGCGTTGAGCTTGCCGTTGAATCAAGGGAAGCCTTTTACCGTGAGTGCAGCGGGGAGACGCTGAACAGATATATAGCCGGATCCGCTGGGCCCTACGGGGCATATCTTGCTGATGGATCGGAGTACACTGGAACTTATAATCTCACGGAAAGAGAGTATGCTGATTTTCACAGGGAAAGAGTGGACCTGCTCATCGAAAGCGGTGTTGACATTATTGCTTTCGAGACATTTCCGCGTATTGATGAAGCTGAAGCGGTATTCGGGGTTATGACAAAATATTACCCCGATTTTCCATTCTGGATTTCCTTTGTAACACACGATGGTCTCAATACCGCTGCCGGGGACAGCCTTGCGGGCTTGTGGGAGAAATTTGGACGTGGCGGAAACTTCCTTGGAATAGGAATGAACTGCAGCCATCCTTCCCTTGTCGAAAAATTTGCCTGCACTGTGGGGGCGAGGAGTAACAAGTTTATTATTGCATATCCCAACTCGGGAGAGGGATTTGATGTAGAAAGCGGATCCTGGACAGGAACCATGGATTTAAGCCTTTTCCGAAACAGTATAAAAAACTGGGTCAGTGCCGGAGTAAATATAATCGGCGGATGCTGCAGAACCGGCCCGGAAACAATTTCACTTATTTCTGAGGCAAGAGGAGATATGAAATTCCTCCAATGAATATAATCGGAATAAGTGATATCGGGGACAAAAGGATTGATAGCTACCGGAATCTCAGGGACAGGGATCTGAAGAGGGAGGGGCTTATTATTACCGAGGGCAGGCTTCTCTTTGAAAGGCTGGCGAACAGCATTCATAAAATTCAATCGGTTCTCTGTTCATCAAAATTTTTTAAAAATACTGAAATAACTGTTCCATCTGACGTTCCTGTTTATGTAGGAGATGAATCCCTCATTGAGCAGATAGCCGGTTTTAATTTTCACCGGGGGATACTCGCCATATCGGAAAGGCCGTCAATGCCCGGGGCATATGAACTCGAACAAGCGATTTCTTTTAGAGATTCTGTTTCAATGGTGATCTGTCCAAGCGCCGGAAACAGTGAAAATCTTGGCGTTCTTATAAGAACCTCAGTGGCACTGGGAGTTGATTTTCTTGTAATAGGTCCTGAAAGCTGCGACCCATATACCAGAATCGCCCTCAGGGCAGGTATGGGAGCTCAGTTCGGATATCCTATTTACCTTGTTCATGAATTATGCCCCTTTATTGAAAAGATGAGGATTAAATACGGCCTTAGAGTTTACGCCACTGTACTTTCCGGTGAAGCCGTTGATCTTGAGTATGTAAATTTTGACATCAGGAGTGCACTTCTTTTTGGAAATGAATATGATGGAATAGATGAGGAATTCTATAAATTATTTGATCATGAAATAACTATTCCGATGAAAAACAATACAGATTCTTTAAATCTTTCAGTTTCTGCCGGTATATTTATCTATAAAATGACTGAAAAACGTGAAAAGAAATAATTTTGCGCTCGTTTTTCAATAAAAGATCAGTTTTTTTGTAGTTTTATTGTTACAAAAATGTTAACTATAGGCTAAGTTCGTTAAAAAATCATACATTAATTTGACATATTTTTTTGGATATATTTCATAAAACAAATATGTAATTTATTTATAACAATAAATCAGGAGACTATTCATGAAACAGGCAGATCATATTGGATATGCGAAGCTCGTAGAGCCGGGTGAAACATGTAAAAGACCACCGGCATCAGAGTATTTTGGTTCAAAAACATTTAATAAAGTAGTAATGAAGGAAAAACTTCCCCAATCAATTCTTGCAAAACTTGAATCCTGCATAGATGAAGGGGCTAAACTTGACCTTGAAACAGCAAATGTTGTTGCACATGCCATGAAAGAGTGGGCACTTGAAAACGGTGCTACTCACTATGCACACTGGTTCCAGCCAATGACAGGCGCAACTGCTGAAAAACATGACTCATTCATTGAATTTTCAGGAGAGCATACAGTTATTGAAAGATTTTCAGGAGAGCAGCTTGTTCAGAGTGAGCCTGATGCATCAAGTTTTCCAAGCGGCGGAATCAGGGCTACATTCGAGGCCAGAGGATATACAGCATGGGATATGTCAAGTCCTGCATTCCTGAGACAAAACGGTAAAGGTATTACTCTTACAATTCCTTCTGCTTTCATATCTTATACAGGTGAGGCTCTTGATAAAAAGACTCCTCTTCTGAGATCAATCAAGGCAGTTAGCAAAAGCACTCTTAAAATGCTTAAACTTCTTGGAAATGATACATCCAAAAAAGTATATTCAAACGTCGGTCCAGAGCAGGAGTACTTCCTCATTGACAGAAGATACTATTCAAGAAGACAGGACCTTGTCCTTACAGGAAGAACTCTTTTAGGTGCTGCTCCGGCAAAAGGACAGGAACTTGATGACCAGTACTTTGGATCAATCAAGGAAAGAATCCAGAGCTGCATGCATGATCTTGATGTAGAGCTACATAAATTCGGCATACCTGCAAAAACAAGACACAATGAGGTTGCTCCAAGCCAGTTCGAAATCGCTCCTATTTTTGAAGACGCGAACATTGGTGTTGACCATAACCAGCTCCTTCTTGACAATCTTAGAAAAGTAGCAAGAAGACACGACCTTGTTGCACTTACTCATGAAAAACCATTTGCGCGTGTTAACGGTAACGGTAAACACCTGAACTGGTCAATTTCTACAGATGATGGAATAAACCTTCTTAAGCCAGGTAAAACACCGGCTGAGAATATACAGTTCCTTGTATTCCTTATTTCTGTTATTAAAGGTGTCAACCAAAACGCTGACATTTTAAGATCAACTGTAGCTACTGCTGGAAATGACCATAGACTAGGTGCAAATGAAGCTCCTCCTGCAATTATTTCAATTTTCCTTGGAGACCAGCTTTCTGCAATTATTGATTCAATTGAAAAAGGCGAGGTTCATAAAGCTTCTGATGCAGAAATCATTGATCTTGGAATTTCTTCTCTTCCTGTTCTGAGCAAGGATAATACAGACAGAAACAGAACTTCTCCATTTGCATTTACAGGAAATAAATTCGAGTTCAGAGCAGTTGGTTCTTCTCAGTCTATTTCTTTCCCTGCAACTGTTCTTAACACAATTGTTGCAGAAGCTATCGATGAAGTAACTGCTTCTATCGAATCCAAAAATTCAGGAGATCTCAGAAAAGCAATCTTCGAAGTACTTCAGGCAGAGATCAAGGCTAACAAGGCTGTTCTTTTCTCAGGAGACAACTACACTGAAGCATGGCACAAAGAGGCTGAAAAAAGAGGTCTTCCTAACTTTAAATCTACACCGGAAGCTCTTAAAGCTCTTAACACAGATAAGGCTAAAGCCCTTTTCTCAAAATACGGAGTACTTTCCGAAGTTGAGCTTCATTCAAGATACGAGATCAAACTTGAAACTTATGCTACAAGACTTAAAATTGAAACAAAAGCTTTCATCGATATGGTTTCCTGTCAGGTTCTTCCTGCAGGTTATGGATACCAGAAAGCTCTTGCTGATTCAATAAAGGCTGCTTCCGAGTATGCTCCTGCAGATGCACTTGCACCGCAGAAAGAACTTCTTTCTGATCTTGCAGGTAAAATCGGCTGCATTCAGGCTGGTCTTGCAGGACTTAAAGATGCTCTTGCCAAAGCCGGAGACGTTGAAGATGCACTCGCAGCTGCAGAATTCTACTGCAACACTGTGAAATCTAAAATGGATGAAGTCAGAGAAGTTGTTGATTCAATTGAAGGATTGGTTGACAATGAACTATGGTCGCTTCCTAAATACTGGGAAATGCTTTTCGTTAACTAGTAAAAGAATTATCTCTTTATATATTGAAACGCCCGGCATTGCCGGGCGTTTTTTTGTGTCAGCCATTAAGAATTTTTATCTCAGACATAAAATTTCTGTGTGTTGGTTTTCCTTTTATTCATCATCATTGAACTTTGTAAAAACCTTTACCAGTTTTTTGGATGGGATTTTTCCTATTTAATGTACTTAAAGTTTCTCCTCTTTCTGTCAATGAGCTGAACCCTGTGAAATTTTTTTTCATTTGTGAACTTTTCAGCAAGAGTATCTGCTAACTGAAGGCATCTTTCACATGCGTCATAGGGAAGCTCTATCCCCGCAGAAAGACTGTTCCGGTTCGATGAACTTTCTATGACATAAAGTCCGGAACACTTCGAACAGGTGTATATCTCCTCCTTTCTTGTTTCCTGTATTCCGTCTGTATCGTAGTAGATGTTCCTGCTTGCCATGTGAACACTGTCTTTGCGAGGCCCTGCATTCTTTTTTGCACTGAAGTAGTCTGCCACTATGATGTCGCATAATCCTGAAATGTATTCAGTCACTTCTCCGGACTGCCGGTATTTTGATTCTGTGAATCCCGGTTCCTTCACATGCGAATAGTCCAGTCCTGCCATGGCCAGTATTATTCCGAGGTTTACATAGGGGAGAGCTCCCTGTATCGAATATCCCCCCTCGAGTACGGCAATGTGAGGTTTAAGCATATCGTTGAGTTTTGCATAGCCCATTGCGCTGAAATTCATGTTTGTTATGGGGTCGGAATAGTGATTATCCTGTCCCGCAGAATTTATGATGATTTCAGGTTTGAAATCATCGAGTATGGGCATTACTACATGTTCCATTGCATAGAGGAAGCCTTCATCTGAAGTGTTTGGGGGAAGTGGGATGTTTACGGTTTTTCCGGGGGCGCCTGGTCCGCCGGTTTCGTCAATGTGACCTGACCCGGGGTAGAGTGTCCGCCCGTCCTGGTGGAGGGAAATGAAAAGTACATCCGGGTCATTCCAGAAGATGTCCTGTGTGCCGTCTCCGTGGTGGCAGTCTGTATCAACTATGGCGATTTTTTTAATGCCGTAGTTGCTCCTGATGTACTCAACCATTACCGCTTCATTGTTTATGTTGCAGAATCCTCTGTTCCCGTGAACCGTCTTCATTGCGTGATGCCCCGGAGGCCTGACCAGGGCAAAGGATCTGTCAACCTCTCCTTCAAGAACAGCCTTTGCCGCCCTTATTGCCCCGCCTGCAGATACAAGGTGTGATTCCGTGGTAACGCTTTCGACATCGGGAAAGCAGAAGTGACATTTCATGATGTCTTCATTTGATGCAACAAGAGGCCTGAGCTCAGTCATGCAGTCAAGGTCAAATATTCCCTCTTCCATCAACTGGTCATGGGTGTATAGAAGCCTCTCTTCCCGTTCAGGGTGTGTGGGAGATATTGCCCAGTCGTATGCAGGAAAGAAGATGAGTCCCAGTTTCTTTTTAGTTTTCATTCAGCCCCTCTCTTTTCCAGTGTTCTGCTGAGCCCCGGTTTAATCTGGCATTTGAGCCGCAGATCATATCCGGAACTGTAATAGCCTTTTATCATTTTGAAACTGGTTCTTTCTGTTATTTCGAGGTCATCATAGTTTATTCTGATGTTTTCTGTTTTAAGGTGTTCTTTCAGGTGCTGGAGAATATCCGTTTCGGCGTCTCCCATTGAATATTCTGAATTTATCTCTTTCTCTATGTTCAGTTCAGGGATGCTCATGTATCCCGATGTGGTATCGGCAAAAAGTGAACACTGGATTGTTGTTTTGCAAAGGGCAGCTCCGACGGCGTTGGCCACTTCGTGATGCTCGGGTATAATAACTTCGTAGTTCTTTTTGAGTATTTCGCCGAAGAATCCTGCGGGTGCGCCGATTATAAATACAGTATCAGCCGAGATGGTATAGTTTTCGATTACTTCGTGAACCGTGTACAGTGGTCTTGAATTTGTTTCATCTATGAGTGATGTTATCTCTCGTGAAATTTTTTCACATGCACCTTCTGCTATCCGGGCGGCTGTGACTTCCGGAGTATCTCCAAGTTCAGCTGCCATTTTTATTATGGCTTCTGCTGATTTTCTCTTATCTCCAAGTTCTGCAATTCCGAGAAATACAAATGCATCAATCACTGTAGGTGAAGGACCTCCAAGGCAGAGGGGGGCACCCTTTCTTTCAGGGCCGATTTTTATTGTACCGTTTTCGATTCGCACAAAGGAATCTCCGCCAATGCCGATTGACCTGCTCAGAAGAGACCTCACTGATGTGAGTTTCCCGTTTATCTTTGCTCCGTCCTTTTCTATTAGGGGGATGCCCTCAACGAAAAGTGAGATGTCTGTAGTTGTTCCGCCTATGTCCAGAAGCACGGAAGTTTTCAGCGTCGAATGCAGAGCCATGATCCCCATGATACTGGCGGACGGGCCCGAAAGAACAGACTCAACAGGCCTTGTTCTTGAGTATCTGAGGGGAATGGTGCCTCCATCCGCTTTAAGTATGTTTATCTCGCATTTGATTCCGAGTTTCTCAGTGTTTGAAATTACGGAATCCGAAAATGAATTAAAGGCTCTCCAGACTGCTGAATTATAATATGCAGTATTGATTCTTCTTGGAAAATTCAGTGAACCGGAAGTTATATGTCCCGGTGTAATGAAGTCGCAGAGGCTGCTGCATTGTTCGGCGGTTTCATCTTCAAGCAAAGAGTTTCTGGTTGAAAATTTTGATACAACGGCCATTGTTTTTATTCCGGATTCAGAGATGTTCCTTTTAACCTTTTCAAGTTCCTCATTGGAGAGCTGTTCAGTGATCTCCCCTCTGTGGTCTATGGAGCCTTTTAAAATAAAGAAATACTCATCAATCAGGTGGTTGTTGGGATTGGCTCCAGGCCCCGGAATTATGACGGTGGCGGTTTTTTCAACTGTGTTTTCAATTATTGCATTTGTGGTTATTGTTGTGCTGAGGTTTATCTTTTTTATTGAGGATAGATCAATCCCCTCTGTGAGTTCCGCCAGAGAAAGGGAAATTGTGTCGGACAGGTCGTGTTTTCGGGTAAGGGTCTTGTTCTTTTTAACAATACCTGTGCTGTCTATAAGTACAGCATCAGTATGGGTTCCTCCTACATCTATACCGATTATCATTCCTGACTCCTTTCTGTTTTTTTCTTTGAAGAAGCATTCCGTTTGAAAATTTTATCCAGAAGCGTTGTGGTTTTATGTGCGTAAAAGTTCTGTAAAACTGTGAATTGTCTGCATAGTCCTGAATATTTTTTTATAAGTGACTGTTTTGCTGTCGTGTCTGCTTTAATATTATGGGATGTTCCATTTACTGCCTCAGGTTTACCTTTCCCGGCAAAGGGTCTGATTATATCGTCATTATTTTCATAAAGTCCGGGGCTTTCAAAATCGGATTTGTTTTTTTCAGTTATTTCAGAGTTAAGAAAAATAATACTGTTTATCTTCATGTATTTATTTTTAATTTCTTTTCTTGAAAACTTTTTAAGAATATCTGTTCTTATCTTTGGGGCTTCTTTTACGGATTTTTCAGGGGTCTTTGCAGCTATTTTAATACTTCTGGTCTCTGTACCCTTGATTTTTATATGTTTCCGGCTGGCAACTGAAATTATCTCGGCATCTTCATGGGCTTTCTCCAGAGATGCTATAAACATCTTTTCATTCTGTTTGGTCATCATAAATCTTTTTATTAGGAGAGGGTTTTCATCGATGTATCCCGCTTTGCCGGGCTTTACTGTAAACGCATATTTATATCCTGCCTTTCTGATTTCCCTGAATGCCTCAGGGCAGTATGCTCCGTATGGGTATACAAATGCTTCAATTTTGATTTTTAGTCTCTCCTCCAGTATTTTTTTTGACAGATGAATTTCTCTTTTGAATAGGTATTCTGAGGCATTGAACTGTTTGCTGTTGAGAAACCTGTGGTTGAATCCGTGAGCAGCGATTGTGCAGCCTTCATTTTTTAGTTCTTCCAGCTGTTTCCATGTGAGGGCATAGCTTGTCCTTCCTGTCGCTGCGGGATAAATCGCAAGAAGAGGCTTTATGCCCAAAGGTTTCATTATTTCGAAGTAGGTGCGGTAAACACTTCTGTTTCCGTCATCCACAGTGATGAGGATATTCCGGGAGCCTTTGAATCTGTTCTTTCTATAGTCTTCGTATGAAATAAACTTGTATCCGGCCCCTTTAAGGGCCAGAAGGTGTGATTTGAGTTTTGCAGGAGAAAAAGATATACTGTCCTTTCTGTCCAGAAAGGCATGGTAGCACAGTATATACACTGAAGGCTTTGATGCGGCCGATGCAGACGAAAACCAGGCAGCGAATACTGTAATAAATATTACTGCTAGTTTCCTGATTCTGACTCCTCTGCCTCTTCAGCCTGTCTTCGTTTTTCTTCAAGTTTATTTTTTGCCCTTGCTGAAATCTGTTTTTTAAGATCATCAAGGTTCATGACTGTTGAAGGGTGGGCCCTCATCATGGAGCTTTCGAATATTGAAACAAAGAATTTTGTTTCCGGAATAAGATATTTTTCCAGGTAAATATAGTTGTCCCAGTCCTTGTTCTTTTTGAATTCATCAAGATATAAGAGCGAAGTTGCCTCCACTTCATATGCTTTTTTGTATACTCCAAGGCAATCCTCGGGTTTGTAAGCTTTCAGGCTCTGTACAAGCATATTCTGCCGTGAACTGTATTCGGAAGGAGAGAACTTGCCTGCTGCGTAAAAATAGTTCAGGTCTATTTTTGAGTCATAACCTCTTCGGAAATCGATGGAAAGCGCAATGTTGTCAATAATCTCGATTTCTTTTTGTTTATAGTATCTGTTTTCAACGTATGAGAGTGAACTCAGTGAACTGCATCCCGGGAGGAAGATTAGTAATGTCAAAATACACGGTAGTATGCGAAAAATCATTTTGTACTCCATTAACTCAGAAAACTGTTTCTGATAATTGAATTGTTCTTAATATCTCTATTAACTCTTTTTCCCAGAATTTCGTCAAGCATATTGACCGGTATGCCTGTCCCGGGTCTTTGAAATTTTAATTTATCTGCCGTAAGCAGTTCTCCTTTCTTTATATCTGTTGAAGCAAATATGCTCCTTCTTGCAGCTCTGGCTACATCATCTTCTCTTGAAGGTTTATATATCTCTCCGTCACCGAGCCTTTCTATGACGTCATTTACAGTAACTGTCATCTTCCTGAATTGTGCAGGTGTTACGGATACCGCATAATCAGGGCACTCATGACTCTCATTCAGTATAAAGTGTTTTTCAAATATCATTGATCCCAATGATGCTGCAATTATCGGGTTGATAATTGAGCTGCTATGGTCGGAGAGTCCCACTTCAAGGTTAAAGGCCGACCTTAGTGAGGATATTCTTCCCAGGTTTGCCTCCCTGCCGTCTGTGGGGTAGAGGGAAACACAATGCATCAGGGAAATATCAGTGCCGGTTCCTGAAAAAATTCCTACAGCATTCCTGATTTCATTTTCGTTGCTCATTCCAGTGGAGATAATAACGGGTTTCCCTGTTTTTGCCATTGCATTAAGGAGAGGGACATTGGTTATTTCTCCTGATGCGACTTTGAGAATATCAACACCCATATTCATCAGGAGATCAAGGGATTCAATGTCAAAGGGGGCAGAAAAGAAAATAACTCCTTCCGATTCTGCGACAGATTTAAGGTGCCTCAGGTCTTTCTCCTTCAGTATGAACTGCTTCAGGAAGTCTATTATGGAAGTATCGGGAACTGTATCCGAGTCATTTTCAAGCAGATCCTTTGTAAAAACCGAATTCATCAGTTCCGGTATGAAGGTCTGGAATTTTACAGCATGTGCTCCTGCTCCTGCCGATTCTATGATCATTTTTTCTGCAACGGAGACATCTCCATTGTGGTTTAGGCCAATCTCTGAAATGAAAAAAGGTCTCTTTTTTTCTCCGTTATCTGTATCAGTAAAATAACTCATTCTGGATGTGCTCCTTGGGTGGTTCTTTGTTTTCTATATAATTCTATCGGAAATTCAAGAATTTTTTATTGCATATTTCTTTCAGAAGGTTAAAGTCATATGTAACAGGAGGCATTCATGGCTGGTAAAAAGTTTATACTTTCAATGGATCTGGGCACTACCGGAAACAGGGTCTACTGTTTTGATGAAAGGGGGAATCCCCTGTCCAGTGCTTATCGTGAATTCAGGCAGATTTTTCCAAAGCCCGGATGGGTGGAGCATGACCCTGTAGAGATATGGGAATCTGTACTTTCTCTTGCCTACATGGCCATTAGGGAAGGGGGCCTTCAGCGAAAAGATGTTTTGTCCATCGGGATCACAAATCAGAGAGAAACAACGGTAATATGGGATTCTCTTACGGGAAAGCCGGTTTATAATGCCATTGTCTGGCAATGCAGGAGAACATCACAGATATGTGATCTGATCAAGTCCCATGGATATGAAAAAAGGATAAGGGATATCACTGGCCTTGTTGTGGATCCTTATTTTTCAGCGACCAAAATAAAATGGATCCTTGAAAATTGTGAAGCAGCCGGAGCTCTTGTGCCGTCTGGCAGGTTGAGATTCGGGACAATTGATACATGGATTCTCTGGAATCTTACGGGAGGAGATTCTCATCTGACGGATTTTACCAATGCCTCAAGAACCATGCTTTATGATATAAGAAAAAAAACATGGTCAGACGAAATATGTGACTATCTGAAGATACCGCGTGAAATACTGCCCGGTGTTCAGGAATCTGCAAGTGTTTTCGGCAGAACGCGCGGAGTCGGGGTTTTCGATGACGGCGTTATTATAGGCGGAATGGCCGGTGATCAGCAGGCTGCAATGGCCGGTCAGGGGAGAGTCAATAAGGGGGATATAAAGAATACCTACGGCACAGGGAGTTTTATTCTTTTAAATACCGGGGATGATTTTCTCCTTTCTGATAACGGCCTTTTGACAACACTTTCTCCAGATGACAAGGGAGGAGATTCTTATGCTCTTGAGGGATCTGTTTTTGTTACCGGTGCAGTAATCCAGTGGCTCAGGGATGAAATGAAATTTTTCGGTACCGCCGGTGATTCTGAAGAGATGGCCAGATCTGTGGATGTTCAGGACGAGATAGTATTTGTTCCGGCCTTTGTCGGGATGGGGGCTCCATACTGGGACATGAATGCCAGAGGTGCAATTTTCGGTCTCACAAGGGATACAACCCAGGCGCAGATTGCCAGGGCTGCCCTTAAGTCAATTGCGCTTCAGTCCAGAGACGTGATTAAGGTAATGGTTGAAGAGACCGGAGTAATGATAGATAAACTCAGGGTTGACGGCGGTGCGACAGATAATGGCTTCCTCATGCAGTATCAGGCTGATATTCTGAATATCCCTGTTTCTGTTCCGGTTCACAGGGAGTCAACCGCACTGGGGGCGGCGTATCTGGCTGGTATCACATCGGGAATTTATTCCACAATTAGTGAGGTGTCATGCCTTAACGGTGAGGTTAAGCTTTATCTTCCGGATATGGCGGAATTTGAACGGGAGAGGGAAATTAATTTGTGGACAAGGACTGTAAAAAAATTGATTAATTAAAAATATTTATGTATTATTGTTTATAAACGTTATACGGAGGATGAAATGGCAAAGCCTTTATTGGGTGAAATGCTTGTAGAAAATGGAGTTATAACAAGGGAACAGATGGATCAGGCTCTTGAAATTCAGGAGAGAGATGGCGGACTGATTGGAATAATTCTTGTCTCAGAGGGTATTATAAACGAACAGACACTTGTTGAGTATCTTGCATTGCAGGCAAAAATTGTAACTAATTCAGAGTAGTATTATAAAGTTTGAGGAGGGGGGCCCCTCCTCAGTATTGTTTTAGGTTATATTTCAAATAACCAGTTGTTTCTGTCCTCAACATCGCCTTTCTGAATTCCTGTGAGCTCATTGTAGAGTGATTTTATTACAGGGCCGGCCTCTTCTCCATTGCCGAATGTGTAGTCCGTACCATTGTAGTGGATCAGGTTTACCGGAGTAACTACTGCGGCAGTTCCTACGGCTCCGACTTCATCAAAACCCGACAGTTCCTTAACCTCAACATTCCTTTTTTCCACAGTCATTCCTTTCTGTTCTGCAATGATGGAAAGACTGTCGTTTGTGATGCTTTTGAGAATGCTTTCTGAAGAGGGAGTTATATATGTATTGTCTTTTATTGCAATGAAGTTTGATGTGCTGAATTCATCAATGTAATTATTCTCTTTCGGGTCAAGATGAAGCACTACAGGGTACCCTTTCTTTTTACCGTACTGTGCACCGGCCAGACCTGCTGCATAGTTTCCGCCTACTTTACAATCTCCCACACCATGGGGGGCAGCTCTGTCAAAATCTGTTACAATAAGTGCGTTAACCGGGCTTAAGCCGCCTTTGTAGTATGGGCCGACAGGTGTAACAAATATCAGAAAGATGTATTCCTCTGCAGGTCCCAGCCCGACTTTAGGCCCAACGCCTATTACTAACGGGCGGATATAGAGGCTTGCTCCGGTACCGTATGGAGGAACAAATTTTTTGTTTGCAGAGACAACTCTTTTTACGGCTTCAAGAAACATTTTTTCCGAAATTTCAGGAATAAATATTCTCTCGCAGGTTTTCTGAAGTCTTCTGGCATTTTCTTCGGGTCTGAAGACCACTACGCGGCCGACTTTTGTTTCAAATGCCTTCATGCCTTCGAAGGCTTCCTGCCCGTAATGAATACAGGGGGCAGCCATGTGTATGGAGATGTTCTCATCTGAAAAAAGTTCGCCTTCGTCCCATTTGCCGTTTCTGTAAAAGTATCTGATATTAAAGTCGGTTTTTACGTAACCGAAAGGGAGGTTTGACCAGTCAAGGTCTTCGGTTTTTCTGTTCATGTTGAAGCTCCTGAGGGGGTAATTATTAGATAAATACATGTAGAGAATTATTGAAAAGGTAAAATTTGTCAAGTAATTAGGTTTTAAATATTGAAGGTCTAAAAATAAAAATTCTTGACGAAAACGTATATTTTGATGTTGTATTTAACTGTTATTTTGAATATTATCCAGACATAACTTCAGAAATTATTAAAATAATACAGAAGGAGTCCTATCGTGGTTTTGAAAAATACAGATATTAAAGGTGCCGACGGTAAACTTGGAATCCTGATTCCAGGTCTTGGAGCTGTTAGTACTACCTTCATTGCCGGAGTTCATCTAATAAGGAAAGGGCTTAGAAAACCGATCGGTTCCCTTACCCAGATGGGTAAGCTCAGAGTAGGGAAGGGGGATGCTGCAAAGGATATTGATATAAACAAGTTCGTGCCGCTTGCATCACTGGAAAATCTGGAATTCGGCGGATGGGACATCTTTGAAGACAATGTATATGAAGCGGTAAAGAAGGCGCAGGTTCTTTCGAATGAAGATGCTGAGGCGGTAAAGGGTGATCTTGAGAAGATAAAACCCTGGAAAGGAGTTTTTGATAAGAGATTTGTCAAGAAACTTGACGGTAAATGGGTAAAGGATGGAGAGACTCTCTGGGATAAAGCACAAAAAGTTAAAGAGGATATCCTCAAGTTTAAAGAAGAGAAGAAACTGGATCGAATGGTAATGGTATGGTGCGGCAGTACTGAAATTTTTCAGGAAGTAACACCTGGAGTTCATGATACTCTCGAAAATTTTGAGAAAGGTCTGAAGGAAAACCACGAAAAGATTGCTCCAAGTATGATATATGCTTATGCGGCACTTGATCTTGGTATCCCATATGCAAACGGTGCTCCAAACCTTTGTAATGATATACCTGCACTATGGGAACTGGCTGAAAAGAACCGTGTCCCAATGTGCGGAAAGGATTTTAAAACAGGTCAGACCCTTATGAAGACTATTCTTGCCCCGGGGCTTAAAGCGAGAATGCTCGGTGTTAATGGATGGTTCTCCACAAATATCCTGGGAAACAGGGATGGGGAGGTTCTTGATGACCCTGAGTCATTCAAGTCAAAAGAGGTAAGTAAACTTTCTGTACTTGACCAGATCTTTCAGCCGGACCGTTATCCGGATCTTTACAAAGATTACTACCATAAAGTGAGAATTAATTATTATCCGCCAAGGGGAGACAATAAAGAGGGGTGGGATAATATTGATATCGCAGGATGGCTGGGATATCCCATGCAGATTAAAATTGATTTTCTCTGCAGGGATTCAATTCTCGCAGCTCCCATAGTCCTTGATCTTGCTCTGTTCCTTGATCTTGCTCAGAGAGCATCACTGTCCGGTAATCAGGAATGGCTTTCATTCTACTGGAAGAGCCCCATGACACTTCCAGGAGAACATGCGGAGCATGACCTTTTTGTTCAGCTCATGAGACTGAAAAATACTCTGAGATGGTTTATGAATGAACCGCCTGTAACATATCTTGGATCAGAAACTTATAACTAATAAAGAAATAAAGAGTGGAAAAAAAGACTGCCCAGGCAGTCTTTTTTTTAAAATATGAAATTCCCTAAAATAACATTCCTGACACCTGTAATTATTCTATCACTCTTTCTGCCTGAGGTGGTGCATTCCCAGGTGTTGCACAGTACAGACAAAGAGCCCAATGGTAACATGCAGTCAGATGTGTACAGGGTGAAGGACGGTACCCTTTTACGGATAAAAGAATTGGCGGAATCTGTTCCGGTTCATGGAACTGTGCTGAATAGTCTCAGGTTAAAGTCTGGTGTTGCCTTTGTCGTGATAAGGGGGAAAGAATTGTTTGCCGGAGTATGTGAATACTCAAAGCTGACTGAAATTAAAATCGGTTCTTTCGAGCCAGGCAGTGTTGCAGTAAAGGATCTTAAAAGTAATAATGGCGTACTCTATTTTATGGTTGAGTACTATTTAAATAGTAGTGACATCAATGGAGTAGTGAAAGAAAGAGATCTGTTCCGCTGTGACCTGAATTCCTCTTCTGTTCAAAAAATATCAAATGTCCGATACTTTAACCTTCTTGGAAATAATGTTGCATTTGTAAAAAATGAAAAACTCTATGTCAATGGAATGGAAATCAAATCTCCGGTGGAAGAAATATCATCCATTGAGTTAATGAATGAAAATATGATTTTAATAAAAAATTCCAGATCTGAATTTCAGATTTATAACTTTCAGGTACATGAAAATGTTTTTTTCTACAGACCTGTGGAGAAAGTTCAATCCTCTGATCTGTCCCGAGTAGGAGATAATAATATTATTCTGCTTCTTTCTGATTCCGGGAAAAGCGAATCCCAATATGACTTTGGGCATTTTGCATATTATGCTGTAACTGTAAACGGCAGGTATTCTGAAAGAACAGAAACCGGCCCATTCAGTCAGACAAGAAGGCTCAAGTTGAAGGTTGAAGACGGTAAAAATCTGCAGTTAAAGATTGAACGGTGGGTCCTTGATTCTGAGAAAAAAAAGTATATCCGTCTTAACAATATATATCAGCCTAAAATTATTGACCTGTTTCTGCCAAAGAATTGTCTCTTGTTTCTGCGGATGGAGTTTAACGGAACAGATTATGATTTAAAAAGTGAGATTTATGGAAAGAAGACGCAAAACTGAAAGGTTCTTGCTTCTTCTTTCCGGGAATGAAATTTTCTTATTTGTTAATGTTGATTGATTCGCTTTTCTTTTCATCAAGCTGGACAATTCTCTGAAGTTCCTTGAATTCAACTGAATCAGTACCATGTTTAAGTTCAACTGCCTGAAGCATACTTTTGTTTTTCATGTTTTTGTAGTAAACGATATCCTCTTCAGATGGAGATTTTGATTTTTTTAAGGTTTCTTCCATGAATGCATAGCAGTTTGCAAGGTATTTATACGCCCAGATGTCCTTTCTGGTTTCTTCACTGAGAGTGATGTATCTTTCCAGAATCGGCAGGCAGGGTTTGAAGTTCCCAAGGTCAAACTGTGTGGAAACATATACTCTGAAGAGTTTTGATTTGAACTCAATGTATTTAGGGTCATTTTTCAGTTCATTAGATTTTATTTTATCAAGATTATTAATTGATTTTGTGAAATTTGTAATGGACTTGGTCTTTGCTTCATTTTTTAGTCTCTGAATATATCTTTCCTGGGCATTTTTTCTGTCAACTTCCTGCCAGTACCATTTTTCATTGAGATACTTTTTGTTTTTATATTCAGTTCTAAGTCTTTCAATTTCTGTAAGCATATCGTCAAGGGTATCCAGTCCTCTCGAGTATTCATCAATTGATCTCTTCAGCATGAATTCAGAATACTCCTTGCTGAGCTTTTCAAGATCCTTGATTGCTGTAATGTATGGCTTGTAGTCTGAAATTCTCCATCCATCAACTGCCTTGTCAGAAGTGATTTTATCAGTAGTTTTTTTTGTTTCTTCTTTTTTCTGATTGTTTGCAGGTTCGGTCTTGCCGTTCTGCTGTGAAAAAGCACTGCCGGTCATGAAGGCGCATATGATAGCGGATGAAAGCAGCACCTTCATTGATTTATTTATTTTATCATTTCCATTCATTTGATACCCCTTTAAAACACTCATTATTATATATTATTATTCGACTTGGAAACTTTAAATATTTATCCATTTTTAGTAAAATTTTAAATAAAAGAGTTATATTTA
>QKCL01000094.1 GCA_003246895.1 Spirochaetota bacterium
AATACAGTTTTACAGTAAATAATACAAGGGATTATCAATATTTCAGCAAAAAACTCTACATCTATGATTCGGAATACATTAATTATATGAACGGCAAGCTATACTATAAAAACGGGCAATATACAAAATCGTTCAGCAGCTTCAGCAGACTTTTATCCCGAAAAAATCTATATTTCATGGAATCAAGTTACTATGCGGGAATGATTAATCTTTACTATTACAGAAATTTCAAGAAAGCTGTTGTAAACTTTAAAAATGTCGAGGAATCTGATTATAAAAATATATACTCAGTCATGTCAGGATTGGAACTGGCCAAGATTTATGCCGAGAAAAACAAAAAAACACTGTCCCGTGAGATACTGGACAGAATTGAAAATTCTGATGTAAGTGCAAAGCATATTCTTAAAGCAAGAAATTTAAAAGAATACTATGGTTATGAATAGATGTTAGATTCCGATGAAACAGTATACTATTCATATGATGATATATGGATAAGGAAAGAAGAATCCGATGTCTACACTGCAGGTATGGCAGCAAGAATCCTGGTTGATGCAGGTCCCGTGGCGTATATCAGTTTTACAAGGAATATTATCAACGGTTCAGTTTATAAAGATGAAATAATAGGTTCCATTGAATTTCTGGGTTCCTTTTTTGATATTAAATCTCCACTGGACGGGGTCATTGTTGAAGTAAATGAATCAATAACTGAAACTCCTGATCTGATTGTATCCGATCCATATCACGGAGGGTGGCTGTTCAGAATGGAACTCTCAGATCCAGCAGAACTACTGGATCTTATGGATGAAGAACGTTACCTGCAGTGTTTTATGTAGCTTTATTTTTGTAACTTGTATTTTTCAATTTCCGATACACAGTTCCTGTATTTTTTCAGTGACCCGCTTTTTTTGATGGATTTCAGGATTTTTTTTCCGTTACAGATATCTTTTGAAAAGTAAACCCAGTGAGCTTTCATTCTGTCAAGTATCTGTTTTTCGCCGTAAAGATGTTTTTCATACATTTCCAGGAGACTGTTGTGAAACAGAATTATCCTGTCAATGGATACAGGGATGGTACATTCTTTTTTTATTTCCTCTGCAAGTTGAGGTCTCTGCAGTAATCCACGACCCAGCATAATGTTATTCAACTCCGGGTATCTCTCCTTCAAAACACCGGCATCTTCATGTGAGTTAATATCACCACTGTAAACAAGAGAAGATGGTGTTTTCTGCAATGCATATTCAAAAGAATTCATATCAATAGAGCCGCTATAGCCCTGTTCAGCTGTTCTGGGGTGTAGTGTTACGGAGGTAATATCGTAACTGCAGAGAATGTCCATAACCGTTTTAAAGTTACCAGCCGATTTCATCCCTGTACGGAGTTTCACTGACAGAGGAAGAGGGGGATTTCTGAAATAGGCTGTCAGCAGTTTGTCGAGAATGTCAGGGAATTCAATAAGCGCAGCACCCATGTTTTTTTTTGTCATAACAGGTGAAGGACACGCAATATTCAGATTAATCTCATTATATCCTGCACGGGAATATGCTGAAGCCATATCAGAGAGGAAGCGGGAATCATTCGTGAGTATCTGCGGTATCGTGTAAATACCTGACTGCCGGTCAAGATCGAAATTTGATTTTATCCTGTTATCTCCGGGAATCCTGAATTTATTTATAAAGGGAATAATGGCCTTATTTATACTGTTAAAATGTTCAGAAAAAATTTTTCTGTAAATACTGTCCGTGTTGCCCATTATGGGGGCCATATAAATATTATCAAACATGATCTTTCCTGGTTAGAATAATTTGCTTTACATTACCTGACATTGAAATTATCTTATATGAAATTAGAGAATAAGAGGTAACAATGAAAATTTTTCAAAGATTTTTTTATCTTCTGTTATTTATTTTTGCAGTGTTTAATGCGGAATCCCGTGCGGGAGTCCTTGATGAAATATCCCATGTGCCTTCCAAAGCCAATTTTATGATGTATACGAATATTGAAAGTGTATTCAAATTTGCTTCCCAGCAGAATATCTCAAAATATGACCTTCCATATATTATGGGAGATCTGAATTATGAAAAGTCTGAACAGATGTTGGGAGAATTCGGTTTAACAATCTACAATATAAAAGAAATTTTATCTGTAGTAAATACTGATCTTGTGAAAAGCAAAAAAGGGACGCTTGTCTTAATCGACACAGAAGTTTCGAATCTTAAGATTCCGGAAATCTACAGAAAGAATGTCGGTAAGGATAATATTTTTGTTATAGAAGAAAGGGAGAAGCTCTGTATGACAATTTCCGGAACCATGATTATTCTTGGAAACAGGGAGTGTATTACGGAATTTATTAAGAATAAAAACGGTGGAATCAATGATATTTCAGTTTTCAAAAAGGATTTTTTAAAACAGAGTAACGGGAAGACCTATTACATGAGTCTTAACGTTTCAGAATACCTCAAGAAGAAAATGGATAATGCCATAAAAAGCGGTGCCCGTCTCGGGAAGGGGCTTGATGCAAATATTTATATCAAATCCCTGCTGAGGATGCAGTCTATGCAGATGGGATTGAGTACAGAGAACGGCATGAAGTTCTTTGCTGGTGTACAGGGGGAGAGCCCTGATGACGGACAGAACCTTCTTATGGTCAGCCATTTCTTCATTGTTGGATCAAGTCTAGCTCTTACCTTTGCTGACATGTACTCAAAGAGACAGAACTACGGAAATAAAAAAAATAACGCAGAGCATGATAAGAATATGGAAGTTCTGCAAAACTTCTTCTCCAGAATTAAAACGACAATTGTTGACAATGGTGTAAATGTGCTCCTTGACTTTAATGAAAAGGAAATTGCAGCATTTTCCGCAAAAATCAGGGAAGGTATAGAAAAGGAAAAGGGAAAAAGAATTGCAAGGCTGGAAAGAAAGGTTATTGATGATTTTATCCTTGCTATCAACAAAGAAGACACTAACAAAATTAATGAGTTTCTTGTAAAGAAGGTTAACCTTAATGGAAAGGGGTTATTCGGGGCAACAATTCTGAATGCAGCGGTCATAAAGGGAAATACCGGACTTGTTGAAAAACTAATAAAAAGTGGCGCTGACGTAAACTTGAGGGGAAGACGGGGATATTCTGCGATACAGAATGCAGTCCTGTATGACCGGATAGATATCGCTAAAATTCTCATAAAAAAGGGCGCATCATTAAATGTAAGAACATGGGATATGTCATCCCTGCTTCACATGGCAGTTACGAAAAAGAATTTCGAGATGGTTAAGCTTCTTTGTGAAAATGGAGCGGATGTAAATGCGGTAAATTACAGCGGTGAAAGACCAATTGATATTGCCGGGAAAAAAGGCTCAAAAGATATAGTCGATTTTTTTACCAGCAAATACAAACAGAGCCTTAAGAATAAATAGACAAAAAAGCAGGTATTACCTGCTTTTTTTTATAACATTTTTATCAAACCGGTTACGCATAATAATATTTATCGTTTGGGAAAATTATGTTCGCAGAAGTTACAAACAGATCCCGCGCAATTGATGTACTCAGTGGTTTTTTAAAGGGAATAACTGCTGATTCAGAAATAAATGAATCGGAGTTATGTGAACTTGAAAAATGGCTGAAAAATCACAGCGATCTTGCTGAAGTATATCCCTTTTCGGATTTATACGAGATAATCAACAGGTCATGCAAAAGAAAATTTCTGGAGGAGAGTGTAAAGGAAGAACTCATTGAGTTCTGCAGCACCTTTAATGCGGAAAATGGACCTGTGGAGAAACTTACATCTGAAATGAGGATCCTTCATGGGTTTCTGCACGGAATAATTTCTGACGGTGTTATTACCGAGGAGGAGATAATCTCCCTTAAAAAATGGATGGATATTCATGACGGTAATAAAAACCGTTGGCCTTACCGTGAAATCTATGGACTCATAGAAACAGTAATGGAGGATGGAAAGATTTCTGAAATTGAACATGAAAGCATGATGAAATTTTTCAGAAATTTTGTAGAGATAAGGAATGTATCATATTTAAAAGATGATACCCTATACATTAATAAATTCATGAACTCAAATGCACCGGTTTTAAAAACTGTTGATGATATTATAAGGAAGGACATTAAGATAGTATTTAAGAACAGGGTATTTATTTTTACTGGCCAGATGAGAAGCGGGAAGCGCGGGCATATGGAAAAAATTTTACTTGGCCTTGGCGGAAAGTCCAGAAACATTGTTAACAAAAAAACAGACTATATTGTTGTCGGATCACTTTCCAACCGATGCTGGACCTATTCTACTTATGGAAGAAAGATTGAGAAGGCGATGGAACTAAACAACCTGGGAGCTGATATCAAATTTATTGATGAAGAGGATTTTTTAAAAGAGGTCATGAAGGAAAGTTGAAGATTTCTAAAAGATTTTACTGCTTCACCATAATATTTATTTTACTATATGTTCAGATAGCCGCATTTAGTTCACAACTGTGCTGTAAGGGAAGTAAATTTTCGAATTATGAAAATTGCCATGAACATGTGAAAGTTGATTCCTTAAAGCTCTATGATTGTCAGTGCAAAGATAAAATTTTAGACATAAAAGAATATTTAACATCTCAGAGATTGTTTTATCTGAAATATGACAAGAATAAAGTACATTTTATCACTCCAAAAATTCTTATTCGTTTAAACCACCATGGGTATGAGGCTCAACTTTCTAGGTATCATAGAATAAAAAAGAATAAATTAAAACCTTTTATCTGCAATGGAAGAATCCTCTGTTGAAATTTTAGTAGGTTCTATAATAATAAAATACTAATATATTACAGAGGTTAACTGAAATGAAATTTTTACTGGGATTATTATTATCAATAATTTGTGTTTCTGCAGTAATTAGCTGCCAGAAAGAAAATCCGGACAATAAATTTGCTGAAGGTCATAAATATTCTGACGATGGTCGTCATCTCATATACAATGCTGCAGACTTTGATGATGGGAAAGCAAAATTTTTCAATTATGATAAAGACAATATAAGAATTAAGTATTTTATCATAAAGAGTTCTGATGGGATAATAAGATCGGCGTTTGATGCATGCGATGTATGCTGGAGATCCGGTCTTGGGTACTATCAGGACGGAAATTATATGGTTTGTAAGAATTGTGGAAGAAAATTTTTATCAACTAATGTAAATAAAATTGAAGGTGGATGCAATCCTTCTCCTTTAAAGCGAATAATCAAAAATGGTGAAATATTAATATCTGTTGATGATATTATTTTGGGAACAAAATTTTTTGATTTTGCCGGGGTAAAACAATGAGCTTATTTGAAATTGCGATAAAAAATATAGTTAGGCGAAAAATCAGATCAGTTTTAATTATATCCGCAATGCTTCTGAGTGTTGTATCAGTTGTCTCAATGATTGTATATTCAAAACATATGACTCATAACATAAAAACTCAGATGGATAAGTTTGGAGCTAATATTATTATTACTCCGAAATCAGAAAGTCTTTCTTTGAATTATGGAGGCTTTTCTGCCGGGAGTTTGTCATATGATCAAAACCTGCTAAAAGCTGGGGATGTTGATAAAGTGAGAGAAATAAAAGATTCCGGCAATATTTCTGCTGTGGCTCCTTTCTTAATGGGGCCCGTATTTATTGAAAAGAGACAGACCGTATTGGCGGGTTTGAATTTCAATAATGTTGAAAATCTGAGGCCATGGTGGAAAATAAACGGTAAAAAACCCGAAAAAGGGGAAATCCTGCTGGGAGCAAGAGTAGCCGAAATACTCAAGAAGAAGGCTAAGGATCAGGTTTATATAGGAAAATTTAGACTCACTGTATCTGGAGTAATTGATCATTCCGGATCCCAGGATGACAATCTGGTTTTTGTTAATTTATACGATTCTCAGATGATTCTTAAAAAATATGGTCTTGTTAGTTTTTTCGAAGTGGCTGCCCTTTGTTCCGCCTGTCCCATTGATGAAATGGTATCTCAGATAAAAGATAAATTACCCAATGCTGATGTAAAAGCTATCAGGCAGGTAATAGCCGGCAGAATGAATTCTAACAGTCTCTATGGTACTTTTATATTCAGTATACTGTTCTTTCTTGCAGTTATTTCATTTTTTGCTGTCATGATAACCATGATTGGCAGTGTAAAAGAACGTACTCAGGATATAGGTATTTTTATGGCTGTAGGTTTTAAGAGCAAACACATACTCAGTATGATAATAATCGAATCTGTTTTACTTTCAGTGGTTGCGGGGGTGACAGGGTTTATTGGAGGAAATTTATTAACAGATTTTCTGTTAAGGTATAGCAGTGACCTGGTTGTATCTTTTAAAGATATCGATTTCAGCCTGTTCTTGAAATCCTTGGCAGTTACTGTATTGGCAGGAGTCACTGCCTCTGTTTATCCTGCAGTTAAGGCTTCACGAATGGACCCTGTTAAAGCCTTAAAGTGTCTTTAAGAAGGAGGATCTGGATGGAACTGTTAAAAGTAAAAAATCTGTATAAAAAATACTATAATAATAAAAATGAAAAAATGGTTTTGAAAGATATTAATCTGGATATTGAGTCCGGAGAATTTGTTTCAATCGTTGGGGAATCTGGCTCAGGGAAATCTACTCTTTTGTCTGTGATGGGTACAATGGCGTCCCCTTCATCTGGCTCTGTCTATTACAATGGTAAAGAAATTTCCGGACTCGACAGCAATAAAAGGTCTGAATTCAGGCAGGATAATCTGGGTTTTGTTTTTCAAAGTTTTTTCCTGGTGCCATATCTTACACTGCTGGAGAATGTCATGATTCCAATGACGTTCCTAAATATTTCAAGGGATGAAAAAAAACATTCTGCATCTGAGGCCCTTGAAAAAGTCGGCTTACTGGATAAAATTTCCAAACTGCCCTCTGAAGTTTCCGGTGGTGAAATGGAGAGAGCATCAATTGCAAGGGCTGTCGTTAATAAGCCGAATATTCTTCTTGCAGATGAACCTACGGGTAATCTTGATTCAGGCAATAGCATGAAGGTAATGGAACTATTCCGTAATTTTTCAGAAAACGGAATGACCATTATAATGGTAACTCATAGTGAGGCATGTGCTTCCAGATCAGACAGAATTGTACGAATGAATGACGGAGAGATAGTTTAATCATACTGCAGGAACTGGAAAAATTTTTTTTTCTTGTTTCTGCAGTCCATGATGAATAAATGGTAATTATATAGAATTTAAGTATTGAATTTCTGGAGAGAATAATGAGTAAACATGTTAATGAAGTATATCAGTTAAGGATAAATCTCAAGGATGTAAAACGGCCGGTGTGGAGGGTAATACAGGTTCCTTCAACTTTTAGTTTTTGGGATCTTAATTGTGCAATACAGGATGCTATGGGGTGGTCAAATACGGCTCTTCATGAGTTCATAATGAAGGATGAAGATGATACTATATATATAATTGCTTTACCTGATGATGATCTTGTTTATGAGGCACTTAATCCCAGACAGGAATTGCTGGCTGATCATTTACCTCAACCCGGAAACCGGTTTGAATATATGTATGATTTTGACAGTGCATGGGAACATGACGTGATTATAGAGAAGACCATTAAGGCAGAGGAGGGAATGACTTTTCCAGTTTGCCTTGATGGTGAGGGTGCCTGTCCGCCTGAAAGTGTAGGGGGAGCATGGGAATATGATCATGCTCTTGAATTAATCGGGAATCCAACACATGAGGAATATGATGATGCAGTGAGTTCTCTTGGCCGTGATGATTTTGATCCTGCAGACTTTAAGGCAGTGGATGTAGAATTTGATGATCCTGAAGAGATCTGGAAAAAGAGATTTTAATCTAAATAGGTGTCTTCAGGATAAAGCTGAAGACATTTTCTCCATTTTCAAAACATTTGGAATATCTCACTCCAATGTCCAGCAGCAGAAGATAATTTGAAAGGAGATTAACTGTGGATGTAACTTCCACGCCTGCAGAGGAATATGTTTTTCTGTTTTCGCCTGTGAAACCTGTTCCCCGGTCGTAGAATATATTTCCTTTCAATCTTTTAAAATAGACAAGCCTCCAGACAGGGAG
>QKCL01000033.1 GCA_003246895.1 Spirochaetota bacterium
ATACATATTCAATTATTTATTCATTTATTTAAAACTATTCAAAAAAATTTAATTGACCTCTCTCCCCTTAATTGTATCATATCTTTATTATAGTGCCATTATGAATTTATTAATATTTTAATTTTCCTGTATTTTTAAATTATTTTATACGATAAGTATAACAATATCATTAAACAGAGTAAGTTATGAGCAAAGAACTTCAGGAAAAGGCTGACCAGGTAATGCAGGAGTTAAAGGATGCCCTCATACCGATAAGAAGGGAAATTAAAATACTCAATAAATCCAGAGACAAAAGTGGCAACAGAATTTAAATATTTCCACAACAGAGGTAATTGAAATGCCACCAAAAGGCGAACGCAGAAAACAACAGATTATTGATACTGCCAAGGACATGTTTATAAACATGGGGTTTCAAAGCACCCATATCGGACAGGTCTGTGAGGAACTTGATATTGCGCGTGGAACGGTATATCAGTACTTCAGCAACAAGAAGGAAATTCTCTATGCAATTCTTGACAGTGTTCTTGAACGCATAGAAGACGTCCTGGATCCGGATGATCTCGAGGATTTCATCAATAGTTCTCCGGGAAAGGATGAACTCATCGGTTTTGTTGAAGATCGTGTTCATTCATGTCTTAAAATAATATCCGATGAGCCTATTGTTATCAAGCTGGTCTATAAGGAAATCAGCGGTATTGATGAAGAAATTTCTGACAAGGTCAGCAAATTTCTTGATGATATAATAAAGGTCATTTCAAGGGAGACCAAAGAACTGATAAAGACCGGATTCTATAACAAGCATGATGATCCGGAAATCAGTGCATCAATGCTCCTGGGAGCCGTGACTATGACAGTTTATCAGTACATTCACAGCAAGAAGGATTATCTTGATAAATCACTCTCCAGATCACTTGCAAGCAGCTATATACACGGCGCATACAGACGATTAAAAGACTGATAACTCTGCCTCAAAATGAAAAGCATCATTAATTTAATAATAACTCTGGTAATAACAATACTGTTATTACCTCATTTCACAGAGGCAGGCTTTTTAAACAGGAAACCTGAACAGAGAAATGCTTCAGTAATTGAAAGAGAATACAGGTCAGATGACTCACTGAATACAAGACTTAAACTACTTGAAGAGCTCAAAAAAATTTCAGATCCAAACGAGGACCTTAATATCTGGATAAGCCTTCTGGAATTTTCAAAAAGACCTGAGACAGAAATAGCAATAATGTCCCACCTTGCTTCAATAAAAAGCCATGGAGCCATTGTGCCCATTGCAAAAAAACTGAAAGTCCCAAGACTCAATGTTAGAAAAACTGCAGCCAGAATACTTGCCGAAACAGGGGATGACAGGATGTTCCCTGAAATACTCCCGCTAGCATTCAGCAAGAGTCCAATTGACAGAATATACTTCCTGGAGGCGCTCGAGTATATCTATGATAAAAGATTTGAACAGATCGTATCCGACATGATTCAGGATGAATTCAAGTCAGTTCAGATATATGCATTAAAATGTACGGTTTCGAACGATCTGGAAAGTCTCTGTCCGGTAATAAGAAAGTCCATCTCAGAATCTGAAAACAGTGAATTCATAATAAACGGGCTGAGGGCACTTGTCTCTCTTAATGATAAAAATTCGAGATACACTATCATGAAGGTTTTAAAGTCAGACTCATCAGAAGTGAGGGCTGAAGCTCTTGTGACGTCCAGAAGTCTCCGAATATCTCTGCCTTCATATTTTATTGCAGAAGTACTGAAACAAGAAACAGTCCGGGATATAAAACTGGAACTACTGGATATAATTATTCGTGACAGCAGCAGCTCAGGTGCAGACGGCCTGATCAAAGTAATAAACACAACGCAGGACCCCGTAATAAAATCACAGGCCATACATGCCCTTTCCCTGAAAGGAAGAACATTCCAGCAGAATCTGAAAGAAATCACTGAAGACAAAGACCCCAGGATCAGGGCACAGGCATGGTACTCTTATATCTCACTTGCAGGAAAACTGAACAGGGACGAAATATTTGAAGCACTTAAAAAGGATAAATCCAGATATGTCAGGTCAGCCTGCCTTTTTGCGATGCTCAGACATGACCCGAAAGCACTAAAGACCATGTTATACGAAATCTATGTTGAAGAGAAAGACCCTGTTTTTAAGGACATGATCCGCAAGGCTCTTACGAAAACAGAAAATTACTGATCATTCCATAATCCGTCCCTCAACCCGGTCTGTCTGAAAGTTGGGCTCTCCACCATCTTTTTAATAATTTCATCTGTTCCTGCAATTATCACTTTTTTCCTTGCCCTCGTAACTGCTGTATAGAGCAGCTCCCTGGAAAGCACAGGATTATAATTTTCAGGAAGAACAATCATTACCTCATCAAATTCTGATCCCTGACTCTTATGGATTGTCATTGCGAATGAAGTAATATGTTCAGGAATTCTTGAAACTGCTATTACCTTTTCATCTGAAAACATAACAGTTTTTTCTCCGGATCCATCTCCTACGATGCCGCGGTCGCCATTAAAAAGAGAAAGAGAATAGTTATTGCCCGTAATCATGACCGGGCGGCCGGAATAAAATGGGCTGTCAATCCTGATAATTCCAAGGGCAGAAAAAATTCTTTCAGAGAGCAGATTCATTCCTTCAACCCCCCACTGCCCGTTTCTTAAGGCAGTTATTATCATAAACCGGGAGAGAAAACCTCCGGTAATATCATCGGGATCAACTGAATCCGGGCATGACGCTATATAGTCACTGATTCTTTTTTTCAGGAATTTTTCAACTTCTCCGTGACTGATATAGCCTATTTCCGGATCACCGGACTTAATACAGTTCAACACACTATTAGCATCTCCTGCCCTGATTTTTTGGGATACTGTGCCTATAAGGCTGCCGGCGCTGAACCTGTAGCTTCTATTAAGAACAACTAGCCTGTCGCTCATTAAAGTTTTTTTCTGTTCCATGGGAATCCCGGACTTATCCTTAATTTTGAAAAATTCCTTGAGATGCAAAGACATATCAACAGAAAATCCATGTTCACTTCCTCTGTCACAGATGTCACCAAAAACAGCTCCTCCCTCAACCGAAGCAAGCTGATCCCTGTCTCCAAGAAGGATGATTCTGGCATCGTCTTTCACGGCGGAAAAAAACTTTGACATAAGCGCAAGGTCGATCATGGAGGATTCATCAACTACAATAATGTCCCTGTTAAGACGGTTTTCCTGTCCGTGAATGAATTCAGATGAACCTCCTCTCCTTCCAAGAAGCCTGTGAATCGTATAGGCTTCACGGGGAATACATGATCTGATATTATCGGAAATATTCAGAGTGTCTATGGCCGCATCAATGGATTCCTTCAGCCTTGCAGCGGCCTTCCCTGTGGGAGCGGCAAGTGCTATTTCTGGGATCATTCCTTTTAGAATATAATCATTAATCAATATGGAAATTATTCTTATTACGGTTGATGTTTTGCCTGTTCCGGGTCCACCTGAGATAACGGAGAAACTGCTTTTCAGTGCTATAAATGCAGCAATGGCCTGATAGTCCGCCTCCATGTATGAATCAGGGAAGAGCTCATGGAAATATGCAGAAGTCTCCGGAGAGATCTCGTAAAACTGACAGCATCTTTTCCTGATGCTGCCGATAACGTCGAGTTCATAAAACCTCTGTCTTGAAAAATACAGGTTCTCTCCGGAAATAACTAATGGATTTTCAGAAAGGGAATCATCTCCGCCGGAACACTCTGACATTATTCCTGCAAGTTCGTCATACTCCGGGAAACATACATCAGGTATTTCATGATCCGGCAGCCTCATGTCAGACATTACGGCATCTCTCAATGATGAACATGCAAGATTTCTCAGGGAAACACATGAATTCCCATTCTGAACATGGTTGCTTAAAACCATAACTACGAGATAAAATAACGGATTTTCCACAGAGTATCTTCTGTAAAAAAACTCGGCCCTGTAAATATCAATGGGATTAAAAAAACTATACTTTAGTATTTCTTCAATTGCAGGAATCATCCTCATCCCCTCCGAAAAAAGCATCCATCTGACAGACTGTTTCACAATCGGGCATGGTATAAAAAACTCCATCTGAACTGCCCTCAGAAAATCCGCGCACGAAAATGTAGAAGACCCCGCCGAAATTCTCTTTAAATGAATAACCGGGCAGCCGGTATTTCAGGTACCTGTGGAGCGCTAGTGTGTACAGATAATACTGAAGATGATAATTATGCTGGTCCATTTCATGGGCAATATTTTCTGCAGTAAAACTAAGGGCCGAACCTCCGATAATATTGGATTTCCAGTCAACAATGTAGTACCTGTCCCCATGAAGAAAAACCATATCTATAAATCCGGTTAAGAGTCCCTCCAGTCCAATTCCTTCCCTGAGTCCCGAAAGCATGGAACTGCCGAATCTCTCTTCTTTGCTGATTATTTCCCGGAGTAGTCCGATTTCCCGGTCAGGAAGAGGCATGTAAAACTGAAGCTCATTCAGCCGCATTTCATTACTGACCCGATTAAGGGGCCCAACCCCCGGCAACTCTGCCCTTAGAACACCCTTTATCATGGAGGAGAGAATTTCCTCCCACTCTGGTTCAAAGCCGTATTTAAGAAGTATTTCGCCAATGAATAAATCCTCTCCAAGTCCTTCATCCCTGAAATCAGCACGTTCAAAAACTTCGTGAATACACTCCCCTGCCCTTGTACCTGAGGGGAAAGAAAAAATATCAGTCCTGTCCTGTAACGGTATAACATCAACCCTTCCTGTTCCATATGATGAATCAGAATCCCTTTCAAGGTCATTATTCTCGGCGGAGAGAGAACTGTAGCTCCATGTCCTCCATCCGGATTTAATGGGGCCGGAAAATTTCCTGACATTCATTCCGGAAAGATTATGTGCACCCATATTTCCGGCGGACAAAGATTCCATGACTGATGAATAATGATAAAAATCTATGCTTCCCCGTGACTCTGATGCCATGCGCAGAATTGCATTAATCACATTCTCATAGACCGGCTTCTCATTCTCATTCCCCTCTCTTGAAGAGAAAAAAAGATGCCCCAGGGCACTGGAACTGAAACCTTTGTTTTTTCCGGAAACAACATAACACTTGGACTTTGCCCGGGTCAATGCAACATAAACCAGACGAAGTTCATCGGCCATATCCTCGAGCTTGGCGAGCTTCTTGTCCCTTTCATTGGAACCAGCCCCATCAAGGGACATGATAAGCCTGTTACTCTCTTCAGGATCATGAAATTTTATTGTATCCCTGAGTCTCTGTGACGAAGGTGTAAACTGGCAAAATACCACAGGAAACTCCAGACCCTTGCTTTTGTGCATGGTCATAACCTTCACAAGTTTTTCATCACTCTCAAGCCGTATCTCATAGGCATCCTCTCCGGAGGGGCATTCAAACAGATACTCTCCCAGTCGGTCAATTATCTCAGCAGGAGTAAGTCTCTCCTTTATTTCCATGGAATGAAGGATCTCAATGAGATGATTATAGTTTGTAAAGGACCTCTCTCCTCCGCTCCGCTGAAAAAGATTTCCGGGAACCTTTTCATTCTCCGTAAAAAGTGACATCATGCTGAAAAATCCGCTGTGAGTCCACTGTGTTCTGTACTCGTCAAAGCGCCTTACGATATCAGTAAACTTTTCCTCTCCAACCTGTTCATTATTCCTTAATCTATAAATTTCTTCCCCGCTGTAATTATAATAAAGTGTGGAAATTGCAGTCTGTATGAGGTAATCAACGGAGGGACTGTTTACGGCTCTCAGGACATGATAGAGATCCTCGGCTTCTCTGGATTCAAAAATCATCCTGCCGCTCTGAATGACAGAGGGTATACCCAGAGCTCCGAGCATATCCTGAATCTTTTCAGCCTGATAATTTTTCCTCACAAGAACCGCGATGTCACCGGGCAGAACAGGCCTTCTGTTCTCCATGTCAGTCCCTACAAAATATTGCCCATTGAGTATATCGCTTATCTTTTCAGAAATAAATAAGAAGCATTCCTCCTCAAGCAGGTCATTCTGAAGCGTCTCTTTTTCGATGTTTATACGGGGGAATACAATATCGAGGCTGCTGCAGCTTACATCCCCCTGCCAGAATGCAGGCTGGGCTTCACTTCCGGGAAGAACAGGGGAGAAGGAGATGTCACTGTTTATGAAGGGATCGGATGACCCCAAAAAAACAGTGTTAACTGCATCTATAAGTTCGTGCCTTGAACGCCAGTTGCGGTCCAGAGTGTATTTGCTGTCAACTGCCTTTGAAGCGTCTATGTATGAAAAAATATCGGCACCCCTGAATTTATATATGGCCTGCTTCGGGTCACCGATGAGGAAAAGCGGGATCTCACTGTTTGCAAATACCCTGTCGAATATTTCGAACTGAAGTCTGTCAGTGTCCTGAAACTCGTCAATTAGTGCCGCCCGGTACCGGGCTGAAATTACTCTGCGGAATATATCTCCCCCCGGGCCAGCAACTGCCCTGTGTGTATCTCTCAGAATTTCCCTGAAGGTTCTGGTATTGTTATCAGATTTGCCTTGAAGTATTCTTTTATCGACATATTCAAAGAGTTCGTGTTTGAAGTTGTTTACTAATGACTTATGAAGGGAAAGATAGTCCTTCATGTCAGCAGCAAAAGATTTCCATTTATCCAGAAAAATGTTTTTCGGGCATTTGCCGCTCTTTATAAAGGCTATTTTAAGGGATATCTCCGGAACAAAAAGATCCGAAGATCCGGGCAATGAACAGAATGGATCAATGGTTTCACTTTTGAAAAAAACCTCCATTTCCGCAAAAGCCATGTCCCTTTTATCTATATAATTAGCCTTAAGTCCCTCAAGACCATTAAACAGTTCAGCCAGATATTTTTTTTCGCCAAACCAGATTTTACGAAGGGACATGTATGTGTCAGAAATTGACCCATATTTTTTTTTCACATCATCAATACGGATATTATTTTGTTGAGGGATAATTGATACACCCGGATCAACGGGCTTTGATTCATAGATTTCATGAAGTGTTTCCGGTGTTACTCTGCTGTTTAAAATTATGGAAACAAAAAACGGATCTCCCTCATATATTCTGCTGCGCCAGAAATCCATAATAATGGATAATATGTCCTTTTTCTGATCAGACGATATTTCAATATTCTGTAGTGATCCGCTTTCAAATGCATTATCAACAATCAGCTGCCTGCACAGGGAGTCTATGGTATATATGGAAGCCTCATCGAATGTATTCACTGCTGACAGGAGTATGATCTTTACAGTTTCATCTCCTTTGTATGGCTCGAGCATCAGATTAACGTCAGCTTCTTTTTCTTCGGGGTTACATTTCCCTGATACAAAATCCAGGGCATATTTCAATTTTTTTCTTACCCGGCTTCTGAGCTCTTCCGTGGCTGACACAGTAAATGTTACAACAAGTATCTTTTCAGCGGGGAGCTGTTTTTCGATTACAAGGCGCAGATATAAGTTTGCAATTGCAAAGGTTTTTCCTGTACCGGCACTTGCTTCAATTATATTTTTTCCTTTCAGCTCTACATTATGAATATCGAATTTTTCTGCAGACTTTGCGCATGTTTCTTTGAAGGTCATAGTACAATCTCCTTCATATTTACAAAGACCGGTTCATAAAGCCTTAGAGCCATTTTTTCAAAATCCTTGTTCAGGGGATTATCCGTAAAAATTTTGGAAACATATCTGTTTGACTCATCACCGGGGATTGAACCTCCGCTTCTCTTCTGGTCCCTGAACTTTTGTTCTGCACTGTTTAATGCGGAACCTGCGCCGGCGCCTTCAAAAATTTTGAATGCGTATTCAAAAGAACTCTTTTCAAAAAGAGGAATGGCCTTCCTCATTCCATCTTCGTAAATCCCTAATATATCTCCTAAAATGCTGACGGCATCCACTTTGTCAACTTTAAGCAGTTC
>QKCL01000055.1 GCA_003246895.1 Spirochaetota bacterium
GTTCATCGGGATTTTTGCTGTGATTTTTTTTCAGTACTTCGATTAAGCCGTTGATCCCGAATTCGCATCCCGATTCGTTTCTTGCTTCGATGATTCCGTCTGTAAAGAGTAATATTTTATCTCCTTTGGCCACATTTAGTTTTTGTGTGGTATAGAGTTCATCCATATCTGTAGATATTCCCATTGGGATTCCTCCGCTTTTCAGGAGTGAAATTCTGTGGTGGGATTTACTTAGGTGGAATGGCCTCAAATGTCCGGCATCGACAGATTCGAGAACATTATTTTTGTCTATTGTCATGTAAAAGGCAGTAAAGAACATGCCGGAATCAAGGTCCCCCTCTTTAAGAACCTGTGAAACTTCCATGTTTACCTTTTTAAAAAGTTCTGCCGGGTCATTGTAGAGTTCTGAATTCTGCCTGAATTTTTCCTTAATGAGCATGGTTATCATCGCTGCCGGGACGCCATGTCCCTGGACATCAACGATCAGAAAGCCGTACTTGGAGTCACCTATGTCGAATATGTCATAGTAATCGCCGCTTACTTTTTCAGCAGCCCTGTTGTAAACGGCAAAATTGAAGTGCTGAACATCCTTGATGTGGGGGAAGATTACCTCCTGTACCTTTGAGGCCATTTCGAGTTCATCTTCCATGATTTTGTGCTGCTTCTCAAGACGGTATATTTTTTCCTGTACAGAATCCGCCATCTGATTAAATGCCGCCGACAGTTCACCAATTTCATCATTTCTGTTAATGTGAGGCCTTGCGTCAAAATTGCCTCTGGTGATTTCTACACTGCTTCTGTGAAGGGCCTTTATGGGGTTTATTATCATACGGAACAAAAGCAGTGCGAAGAAAAGGTGAAACAGCGATATTATTGAAATAATGATTGTCATGAGTCTGTAGAGGCGGTTAAGGCGTCCCGACATCTCTTTCGCGGAAAATTTTACAAGAATTATTGACTGGCCGGTGTTTTTTAGAACAAGAGGGATATAAAAAGAAAGATCCATGGACTTTTCGTCAATAAATGAATAATACCGTTTTCCGGTAAATTCCATATTTGTCAGGGCCCTTACTCCAAAGAGAATATCCCTGTTGTCTATCTGAAAATTATCTTTCCCCTTCCTGATTATTTTTCCCTTTTCGGTATAGATGGCATATCTGGGGCTTGCTCCTGAAATGAGAGAGCTGATATCATCGATCAGATTGCCATTGTTCCCGGAAATTTTTTCGCGTGCTGAGTTTTCTTTCAATGTTCTATCTATAGTGTTTATGAGTTCACCGGTAATATCCTTTATTTTGTATCTTGTGTTTTCTGTTATGAGCTCAATCTGATTTTCATAAATCACTATTGTAAAGAATGACATGTTTATTATTGCCAGCAGAAGATAGAGCAGGCTTATTTTTGCACCGATTGATTTTTTTAGTATCCTCATATATTCATCCCTGATCAGTGTTTATAATTTAATAAGAAGCGTGAAATATTTAAAAAAAATATCAGAATTGCGGGTATATTTCTTCTATAAATATAAGTTAACAGAAATTGCCATTTTTTCATTTTTAAAAAAATCTTAATTTTATTGACAATTGTTTTCATATATATTCAAGTTGTATCAACACGTTGAATTAAATAGCCTGTATTGATCCTCCATGACACGGAGGTGAGAGGGAATCCCGTTAGAATCGGGAGCGGACCCACCACTGTAACCGGGGACGAAAACTGAAAGATGCCACTGTATTTTATACGGGAAGGCTCAGTTAGTAGAATGATCCGGGAGCCAGAATACCTGTCAATATGGATGAGCGCAATGCCCGGGGAAAAGGGAGTGTTTTCGAGGATATAGATGGGAGATCCCCGGAGCTGTAAAGGTTTCGGGGTTTTTTTTATCTATAGACTGTTTGATCTTTAAAATATAATATTTTATGTGCTGATCCTCCATGACACGGAGGTGAGAGGGAATCTCGTTAGAATCGGGAGCGGACCCACCGCTGTAACCGGGGACGAAAACTGAAAGATGCCACTGTATTTGATGCGGGAAGGCTCAGTTGGTAGAATGATCCGGAAGCCAGAAGACCTGTCGGTGCTGTGATGACTTTTTTTATCGTGGATAATACTGGGAATCCCCGAAGCCGGAAAGGTTTCGGGGATTTTTTATTTTTTTATATAAAACCGTTCTCGTTGAATATCTGGTTATTGCTGTTTCCGTTAAGTCGGAAGCAGCAATAACCCTCTTTTAAAGAAGCATGTCATCGTATTATAATTTTGAAAATTTGTAAGTTTTTTATGCATATATTACATAGCCTGTACTGATTCTCCATGCCACGGAGCTGAAACGGCAAAGTGGGAATTTCTCAGAATCCTGCAGTTCCTGCAGTCATCAACCGAGGAATAGAAATCCATGGCAATGCATCTTCATCAATGAGCGGCGATGGTCTTGATGAACTATGGGAAACTATCAGGGAATTTGAAAAAATAACACGCAGTTCAGATTATTTCGGACGCAGAAGGCATGCCCAGAATATTGAATGGGGCCACAGTCTTGTTCAGGGATACATGAACAGGTTTTTTTCAATATTGAAAGAGTCAGGACACATAAGCTGTTTCTTGAGAATATGATAATTAAAGGCCGGTTTTCTCCAACAAAAGCTGCATTACAGTTGCTTCGTCTTTTTGAAGGGTAAGGACTGGCATATAATTCGCTCTTCTTCCATGAAAATATTCCGGTGACTGGTTCTTCAGAACATTCATCGGAATTTTCTCCTCAATTAATCATCTTTATCCAAAAATATTATTATTCAGTAGGCGTCGGAAATATCCGAAAATTAAATCAGAAATATATATTTAAAGAGTTTAATGAAAACTGCGGATGAAAAAATACTCGTACTGCCTGACAGGTTCAGGGACCCCTTCCTTTTTGAAGGAATTATTTCAATGGGGGGAGAATTTCAAAGAACAGGAATCACCTTTGATCTGTCAAGGGTAGGTTTCATGGAGCCGTACTCCATGGTATCTTTTCTTCTGCTGGGAAGGAACTATCTAAGAGAGTCCGGGGAAAAGATAAAACTGGTGAATATACCGGTTAAACTTCATCAGTATCTGGCAAGAATGGATTTTTTTGAGAAGGATATTTTTGAAGTACCCGAAATTCTGAACGAGAAACTGTTTCTGAAGAGAACGGCTGAAAGCCGGAGGCTCATAGAGATAAAGGAGATTCCAAATAAGGAAAAGAAGAGCATAAAGGTTATCGCTTCAGTTATAGCCCTTTTCAGGAAAAGAGCTTCTCTTATTCTGAAGTACTGGATGAGCGAATCTGTAGTTGATTATTTTGTCACAGTAATATCTGAACTCTGCCAGAATATCTTTGAACACAGTCTTGATTCGGGATATCTGGCCATACAGACATATAATACTGGAAGAGAAAATATAGCAAGACTTGTAATATCCGATTCGGGGATAGGAATCAGAAAGAGCTTTGAGAATAAAGAGAATATGAGTTTTGAAACAACCTCCGAGCTCATGGAAATGGCTTTGACAATGCCTATTTCAAGCAAGAGGCCCTATGGATATGGTCTCTGCCAGGTGAGTACAATTGTGGAAAGGCTCAAGGGCGGAATATACATGCGGTCGGGAGATGCATCTCTTACTGTTCTGTATAACAAAAAAGAAAGAGGGGCCAGTTATATTTTTCATAAAAACGGTCTTGAATATTTCAGTGGAACACAGATTTCCATTACACTATCATCAAAGTAGGGAAAACATGATTATCAGAATTGTCAAAATTGCCAAAGAGGCGAAAGCCGAATTACCTGATCTGATTACAAGACCGGTGGGCAGGAAGATGTATGAAAGAACAGCTGAAAAAATAGGAAATATAGACAGGGATGAAACAGTTATACTCGATTTTGATGAGGTAAAGGTGATAGATTCGTCATTTATTGATGAATTTATAGTTACATTAATAAATGATTCCCAGAAAAAAGGATTTTTTCTGAAATTATGCAATGTTTCCAATATAATTGAGATAAATATTGAATCGGTATTTCAGTCTCATTCAAGATACAACAGGCGCATAGCCATAATGATGGATGATCTTGGGAACAATAATAGATACTACATCGGGCCGCTTGCGGATTTTGAAAATGATATTATCGATTATCTTAGAATAAACAGACACGCCACCATCGATGATATTGTTAAATTTTCCGGTTTAAATGATGAGGAATCTGAAAAAACAATGCATGAACTTGTTGACTTGAGACTGATCCGATTCTATGATAATAAATATACTAATGTGTAAGGTTGCATGTATTGCGTAAGGTTACCAAGGAAAATATAAGGAGAGATGACAGCCTTTTCGGGCTTCTTTCCCTGTATAAGTCATATAACACATATTTCAGGATACTTGAAAATGACGACAGGGATGAAGTTGCTGTTATTATTGTATCTAATCCTAAAATATGGAGAGATATTTCAGAAGGTGATCTGGAAAATTTTAAGGATATCAGAAGGTTAAGACTTGGTGTTACTAAAATGTCCCTGAAATATCTGCTTCCTGAGCATCTTATAGGGGTTCTTGGCCCCATGGCTGGTATAAAGATTCCTGCGAACAAGGCTGATATAATAAACAGTCTGGAAAACAAAGGGTATTATATAATCAGGACTTCAAAAAAGTACATGTCGCGTGTTTTATCGGGGATGAAGAAGCTGATAAACCTTTCTCCCCAGAAGAAGTATGAGATTCTGGAAAAGAGTTTTGTCAGGAAACAGGTATAGGAAATGAGTTCTAGCAGCTACGATTCAATGAATGAAAAGACCCAGAAGCTTGAGGTAGCGCTCAAGTATACACATGGCGATATGGAAAAGGCCAAAATGATGGTCTCAGGAAAATATCAGGATATCGTATTGATAAAGGGAAAGTATATTTCACCTGAACAGAATGAATCGGGGGTTTTTCTTGGATTTATCAATATTGAGGATGAGTATATTTCCGCAATAAGGTCTCTAAGTTCCTCGGGGGACAGTCTCTTCAGTAAGATCAGGATCTTTGATGACTGGAGGAATCTTTACAAAAGTCTTCTTGCCTATGGTAAGGACAGCGGCGGTCAGACTTCAATGGACTTTAATGATGCAATTCTTACGGAATTTATAGGCCGTGATGTTTTCCCCGATGCAAAAAGCAAAAATCTTGATTATCTTTCAACGGTGATGCAGGATTTTGTAAAGAAACAGATGCAAGACGGCAGTGCGAAATGCCAGATAGAGCTTGAAGAGACAAATTCCATGGAAGTTGAAGTTTCTGGAATTGACATTATGAATCCTGCTTCAGATGGTCAGGGGGAGCAGGGGGGAGATGTCTCTGGTGGGCAGACTTCTGATAAACCGAAAAGTGCATTTGAAACTATTATCGAAGGGATAGAATCCAGGGCGCAGTTCATTGTTGAGGGTAAATCGGTCCTGTCTCCTGTAAAGGGCAAATTTGTAAATGAGATATCCCAGGGAGAGAAAATATATGTGAGTCTTTCCGGAAAGGATGGTGTTTCATCCAAAATCATCGACGCATATAAGGCCAGGGATCACGAGGGTAATCCTCTTCCTATTCTTGGAAGAATTGTGGAAATGGTTCCGAATGAGGGTCAGGGATATATAATATATGTCCTTGTTGCAAAGGGGATATATGCCAAGATTATTGAAGAAGAGAATGTAAAGCTGCAGACCGAAAGCTCCCAGGCCATGAAAGCGCAGAGTAAAAACCAGGCAGAGAAAGAGAAAAAAGGTATCGGTATTTTTGCATATCTGATATTTGTTATGGTTATACTGGGACTGATCGTCATATTAACACTTCTATAAGATGAACTTTCTGAAAACAGCAGCTGTAACTGTTTTTTTTCTGATACTGGTTCCGGTTATGGCGCAGATGCCGGACTGGAAATTCCACAGGGACAGGGAGGGAAACGGGTACTATTTTGACAGGGCAAACAAGATCCATGTACTGGACGTGAAGACTGAAGAATACAGACCTGTTTCAGAAAGCGAAATCCCCTATTTTTACAATCTTTCTGTTGAACTGATAAGATCATATCACGCAAATGATGCAGTATATTACCTTAAGTCAATTAACTCCATTAAGTCCGAAAATATCAGAATCATGAAAATCCAGCAGAATTCAGTTAAGCAGCTGAAGAAACTCTCCTCCAATAATGGAGAAAGATATGATATTATGGACCGGGAAAACTGTGTTCTCATAAATAGAAAGGGGGCAAAGTTTACGGTCACGAACGATCATGTAAAGTACAGATTTAATATGGAGGAGAGGCCTTTTCTTCTGAAGAAAAGATGGAAGTATTACGGCACATCCCACTCCGTAAAATTTGGTGTTACCGGAGTTACTGACGGTGCTTTTGATTATCTGGTTGGTATTGAATCGAGGATTTACAGATTCAGACTCACCGATATAGACACCGCTATATTATCGTGGCAGAGGGAGCTTGGTAAAGATGCTTTTAAGAGGAAGGAGATAGATAAAGGGGAAAGCTTTGTTATAAACAGCTTCCGTTATGGCGATGGGAGCCCCTTTTCCGGGATTGAAGGATATTTTATCAGGGGAAGGAGGTTTGTCTACATAAGGACCTTGTGCCATGATAATCTTGCAGGATCTGTCATGGAAAAGATGAAAATGGTTGTAGAGTCATTTCAGATGTATTAGTTTAGCTGTCCATTTTGAATTACTCTTCATAAATCAAGGCAATGCCTATGAGATTTTTATAAAAATGTTTGAAGGTTGTGAATCGGGCCGTGAAGAAATATTGATGCCGGTGTTTCCATTCCGGTATATTCTGAAATTAAAAATCCCCTTTTGGAAAGGGGATTTATTCTTATATTCTCTTGATTATTTTTGCCTGATCGTGGAGGGCATATTCCTTATATGCTGAAAATTTATCCAGATTTTTTTTAGCTTCATCCTCTGTCCTGTACGGCCCTGTAAAGAGCCTGTAGTCATTGTCTGACCTTGATACAATGACGGTATGACCTCTGCTGCTCAGGTAATTGGCAACTGATTTAAAATCGGCCTGTTTGAATTTATTGTCCAGCTTTATGACATATGGATAGTCTTTTTTGGGGTAAAGTTTATCTGCAGGTTTATTGTTGATGTTTATGTCTTTTACCAGCTTTGATACCTTTTCTCCAAGATTATTCACAGCATTATATGTCTGGTCATCTACAATCTTCTTGTTGGCACCTCCGGCAAATTTTATCCCAACCACAAGGCCTGTGGTAAATGCCACTATAACCAGCGCGGCTATTGCCGTGAGTATTCTTATGGCTTTCTTCTGAGTGTTATGGCCGTCTTTTTCAGCCCCCTGTGTTGTTCTGGAAAAGAATTCCGGATCCATTCTGTCAAACTGTGGGGAAATGTCACGCATGTGTCTGCCATTGTAAAAATCCATGTTCTGCATAGTTATAGCACCTGAAATTAAGGAAATTGTTGAAATATATTATATATTTCGGCAGATAATTGCACTATTGTTAGCAGAGAAAGTAAATTTATAAAAAAATATTACAGTACACATCTGAATGACTAGTTGTAATAATTGAAACATTAAGTGATGTGGAGATTTTTTATTCAGTATTTGTGTTTTTTTGCCGGGGTGAGACAAATGAGAATATTTTTTCCAGTTATTATAAAATCCGGGGTATGCTTCTGCATACCCCGGACATGTTTAAATACAATTTAGAGAATTAGTTCTCAACTCTGTATAAATCTTAGAACTTCCAGATAAGAGGCACAATTACGATTACAAGAACCATTGTAAGTAACTGTGGGAACCATCCAGCTTTGATATAGTCCATGAAAGAAAGTTTTCCAGGACCAAGTACTATTGTGTTTGGAGGTGTGGCAATTGGAGTCATGAAACAAAGAGACGCAGCCATTGCACATCCCATAACTATAGGAGCAGGGTTAATTCCAAGTCCCTGAGCAGATGCAATACCTATAGGAGCAACGATCAGAGTAGTTGCAGTGTTAGATGCAAACTGAGTTAGTGTTGCTGTAATAAGAATTACACCGATAAGAAGTCCGATAGGAGAACCAGCAACAAGGCTGTTCATTCCTTCTGCTATCATTCCAACAGCACCTGTTTTATCAAGAGCAGATGATGCAGGGAACATACATGCAAAAAGGAAAATTGTTGTCCATGATACAGAGTCAGTTGCTTCTTTCCATGTGATGATTTTTGTTGCAATAACAAGAGTTGCACCAAGAGCAGCAGCAACAAGAAGGTTGATATGAAGAGTCTTTCCAATGAAAGGAACATATTTACCAGCAGCCATTACAAAGATAACTATTGCGAAAAGAATTACAGCAAGAGGCATTTTGTTTGTTCTGAACTTGAAGTTATCATCGAGTTTTGGTCCTTCATAGTCATCCCCTGAAGTATCAATTGTACCTTGAGGAAGGAATCTTAGGCCAAATGTCATGAAAGCTATAGTAGCAATAATTGCTATTGGCGCACCAATATAGGCGAATTCAAAGAATCCGAAACCTGGAACACCAGCTTTTTCCATAACACCATTAGCAACACCGTTTGGAGGAGTACCGATAAGAGTCATAGTACCACCGAATGATGCAGCATAGGCCATGGCCATCATGAACTGTTTTGTTGAGAATCCGGCTTTTCCGATTACAGCAAGAACGATTGGAAGGAAACATACAACCGCACCTGTGTTAGAAAGGAATGCAGAAAGAAGAGCAATAGTTCCCATGATGAAAAGGAGTACTTTCTTCTCATTTCCGCCGCCTTTTTCAACTGCCCATTTACCAACTTTGTCAGCAAATCCTGTTCTGAATAGAGCCTCTCCCATCATGAACATGAAAAGGAATATCAGTGTCCATTGGTTGGCAAAGTCTTTAAATGCTACTGCCGGCTTTAGTATACCAAGAAGTACAAACATTGCAGTAGCGACCAGAGGAATGATCTCAGTAAGGAAAAGAACAAACGCAACACCAATAATAGCTATTGACATGTAAGCCTTTTTCTTATCGACCTTCTTGGCAGCTGGAGCCTCAGCTTTCTTTGGCTCTACCTTTTTCTCTTCGACTTTTGTAGCATCTTTCTTTGCTACGACTTTTTTTGCATCTTCAGCTGCATAAGCTTTTGTTGAAAAACTGTCCACTGAAGTGATAGTGGCCATGCCACCGAATGCTAAAAACAGAGTGAGAAATAAAATCCCAAACTTTTTCATTAGTGTGAACCTCCTATAAAATTCTTATTATCCGGAAATATCCGTATAACTTGCAAGGTTGTGTATATATTTGTTTTTTTGTAAGCTCAGGTATTAAATATTACTTATTTAACATTAAAATATTATTTCAGTTTATATTCACGCTGTTGAATTGATTTAGCAAAGCATCAAACAACACGTTATATATTGAATATAAGAAATTTAGGTAAAAGAAGTATGTAAAAGATATGAAAACCAATTTAAAAATTAACAGCAATAATCAATATAACATGATTAAACCAGCTGCCTGCTATAGCAACATTAACAGCCATAATAAATTATAAATCAGTTGTGAAAGATCAACAGCAAATTCAAAGTGTTGCGATATTACAACACAGTTACAAATAAGTCAATCATTAATAACGAATAATTTTATAAATTTGTAATAATTAAATTTTAAATCGGAGCCGGCAAAGCCGGCTCCTGTATTTTTTACCCAAAAAGGGAAAGTAGTACACCAGCAGAAACGGCTGAACCGATAACACCGGCAACGTTTGGTCCCATTGCATGCATGAGCAGGAAGTTTGCTGGATTTGATTTCTGACCAACAACCTGAGATACCCTTGCTGCCATTGGAACAGCAGATACTCCCGCAGAACCGATAAGTGGGTTAATTGGGTTTTTAAGGAATATGTTCATTACTTTTGCAAGAAGAACACCTGCGCCAGTACCTATACCGAACGCTACAACACCAAGTGCAAGAATAGCAAGTGTCTTAACGTTAAGGAAAGCAGTACCTGTTGCAGTAGCACCAACAGAAACACCGAGGAAAATAGTGACGATGTTTATAAGTGCATTCTGTGATGTTTCTGAAAGACGTCCTGTACATCCGCACTCTCTGAAAAGGTTACCAAGCATAAGCATACCGATCAGAGGAGCAGCAGCAGGAATAATTAAGCTTACTATGATTGTTACAACTATAGGGAATATTATTTTCTCAGTCTGAGAAACCGACCTTAGCTGTTTCATAACAATTTTTCTTTCATGATCAGTAGTAAGAGCCTTCATTATTGGCGGCTGGATAATAGGAACAAGCGCCATGTATGAATAAGCTGCTACAGCAATTGGCCCCAGAAGATGTGAAGCCAGTTTTGATGAAAGGTAAATCGCAGTAGGACCATCAGCACCGCCGATGATACCGATAGATGCAGCTTCCTGAGCTGTAAAAAGTCCAGACATGATCGCACCCATGAAAGTTACGAAAATACCGAACTGTGCAGCTGCACCAAGAAGCAGAGATTTTGGATTAGCAATTAGTGGTCCAAAGTCTGTCATCGCACCAACACCCATGAAAATGAGTGGAGGGAATATACCGAGGTGGTCACCCAGGAAAAGATATCCAAGAAGTCCGCCTGGTTCAACTGTCTCAATAACACCTGCCGCAACATCTATATGCAGGTGAGGATGAGCCATGAGGTTTGCGAATGGAAGGTTAGTTAATAACATACCAAAAGCAATAGGTACCAGCAGAAGGGGCTCAAAGCCTTTCTTGATAGCCAAGAAGAAAAGGATAAGCGAAACACAGATCATTACCATCTGCTGCCATCCAAGGCCATAGAAACCGGTACTTTGTAAAAAGTTCATTAAAGCCGTATTCATTTTAAAATCTCCTTATTAGATTATGATCTTATCCAATCACAATCAGAACTTGTCCAGATTCTACTGAAGCTCCCTGCGCAACTTTTACTTCTTTAACTGTACCGCCAACTGGTGTGGCAATATCATTTTCCATTTTCATAGCTTCAAGTACAAGTACAACATCTCCTGCTGCAACTGTATCGCCAGCTTTTACATTGAGTTTGAAAACTGTTCCTGGAAGTGGAGCTGTTATTGTACCGCTTCCGCCTGCTGCTGGAGCCGCTGCTGGAGCTGGAGCTGCTGCTGGAGCTGGAGCTGCTGCTGGAGCTGCTGCTGGTCTTGACACTGGAGCTGCTACAGAAACACCACCGATTTCCTCAACTCCTACTTCATATTCTGTTCCGTTTACTACAACTTTAAAGTTCTTCATTCTTGAATCTCCCTTTAATTTCAATTAGAATCTAGTGTTCATCTGATCCGCAACAGCAGCTCTGTGCCATGCAGGTGAACTTTCAATTGATTTTCTAACATTTTTAACAACAATATTGTTTGCTGATGTGCCGAGAGCGGCAGCAACAACGGCTGATATTACAGCAATTAGTTCCTGGTTGTCACCCCTCGCCGGAGCAGCAGCAGATGCTGACTGTACAGCCGTCTTGGGGTTTTCAGGCTTTTTTACGAGAATAGCCGCCATCAAACCGATTACAAATTGCAGTATTATCAATACTATAAATGTTATTCCCATACCCATAACAACTGTGACTAGTACACCAGTAAGCTGGTCGCTTTTTGCCATTGTTTTAATGAGCTCAGGGTTTGCGAATGTTTTTAAAAGAGTCGCCATATCCATATTAAGTACTCCTATACCTTATAGAGGTAAGTTATCGTGCTTCTTAGCTGGAAGAGTATCTCTTTTACCTTCAAGCATAATAAGCGCGTCAATAATTCTTTTTCTTGATGTAGATGGAATGATAACATCGTCAACAAATCCTCTTTCTGCTGCTTTGTAAGGATTGCTGAAGTTTTCATTGTACTCATCAAGTCTTTCCTGCTTGGTTTTGTTTGGATCTTTGGATTCTTTTATTTCCTTAGCGAAAATAACGTTAACTGCTCCATCACCACCCATAACTGCAATTTCTGCTGATGGCCAAGCAAATACCATGTCAGCACCAAGAGATTTTGAACACATAGCAAGGTTAGCACCACCATATGATTTTCTTGTTACAAGAGTAATCTTTGGTACAGTAGCTTCACTGTATGCATAAAGAATCTTGGCACCATGTCTGATTATTCCGCCGTATTCCTGAGCTGTTCCTGGAAGGTATCCTGGAGTGTCACAGATTGTTAATAGTGGAATATTGAATGCGTCACAAGTTCTGATGAATCTTGCACATTTGTCTGAACAGTTAATGTCTAGACATCCTGCCATAACCATTGGCTGGTTAGCAATGATACCTACTGATTTTCCATTCAGTCTTGCGAAACATGTTATGATGTTTTTCGCATAAAGAGGCATATACTCCATGTAGTCTGCGTTATCAACTATACCTGCGATAACATCGAACATGTTGTAAGCCTTGTTTGCACTGTCAGGAATGATAGTATCAAATTCAGGATTTTCTCTGTTTATATCATCTGAACATTCAAACTCAGGAGCAAGTTCCATGTTGTTTGAAGGCAGGAAGCTAAGTAATCTTCTTATTTCAGCGATACATGTTTCGTCATCACTTGAAAGGAAGTTAGCACATCCACTAACAGAGTTGTGTGTTTTAGCTCCACCGAGCTGCTCAGCTGTTACAACTTCTCCGGTTACCGCTTTGATAACGTTTGGACCTGTAATGAACATCTGAGATGTCTGATCTACCATGAAGATAAAGTCAGTAAGTGCAGGAGAGTAAACCGCTCCACCAGCGCATGGTCCCATGATAGCTGATATCTGTGGTACTACACCTGAGAATCTTGAGTTTCTGAAGAAAATTTCTCCATAACCGTTAAGAGCATCAACAGCTTCCTGTATTCTAGCTCCGCCGGAGTCGTTCATACCAACAACAGGTGCACCAACTTTTGCAGCGTTATCAAGTACTTTAACGATTTTGTCAGCGTGTTTCTCTCCAAGAGATCCACCGATTACAGTAAAGTCCTGAGAAAACGCATAAACGATTCTTCCGTCAACCTGTCCGTAACCTGTTACTACTGACTCTCCGTCCATTTTTGTGCTGGCCATGTCGAAGTTAACACATCTGTGTATTACAAATGCATCAATTTCAACAAATGTTCCTTCATCGAAAAGAAGGTTAAGTCTTTCTCTGGCAGTAAGTTTACCTTTTTGGTGTTGTGCATCAATCTTCTTAACACCACCGCCTAGAGCAATTTTTTCTTTTTTTTCTTTTAAGAACTTAATTTTGTCACTAACAGACATATATTGCCTCCAATATCTTATCTTTCGCTTAACTCTACAAGTACACCGTTAGTACTTTTTGGATGAACGAAAGCTATTTTTGCTCCGCCTGCTCCGTATCTGGGCTTCTCATCAATCATTTTGTAGCCCTTAGCCTGCATGTCTGCAATTGCCTGTTCAATATTTTCTACTCTGAATGCAAGGTGCTGAATCCCCTCACCTTTCTTTTCGATGTACTTGGCAATTGGACCGTCAGGTGCTGTTGATTCAAGAAGTTCTACTTCTGCATCACCACATGGCAGGAAAGCAACACGAACTTTTTGCTCTTCAACTACTTCTGTTCCCATTGCCTCAAGACCGAGTGCATCAGTATAGAATTTAGTTGAAGCTTCCAGATCATTAACAGCTATACCTATATGGTCAACTTTTAATGCTTTCATCTTTTTTCCTCCTAGCTTAAATTTAATTTTCCTAATATCAAATCTGTTGCCGTATAAGGATCTGACTCCTTAGCAACAATTTTTTGCGCCAGTTCTTCGAACATACCACCATTAGTTGTTTTTTCGAGCAACACCCTGGTCATTCTGTCCTTAACGAGATTCATGAGAGAATTCTTTCTATTCTCAACTCTTCTCTTGAATCCGTTACCGCTTTCGAGCATATATTCTTTATGTTTGGCAATAGATTCCAGAACTCCCTCTATGCCTTCATTATTAGCCGCAATAGTCATATCAACAGGCGGAATCCAGCTTCTGTCTTCCTTCAGTTCAAGCATCATTGCAATTTCATTCTTTGTTTTAATTGCGCCATCCCTGTCTGCTTTATTTATTACAAAAACATCTCCAATTTCCATTACACCGGCTTTAATAGCCTGAATGTCATCACCTAACCCAGGCACGGAGACGAGTACTGTAGTGTCACACGCCTTTACTATATCCACTTCTGATTGGCCAACACCAACCGTTTCAATGAAAATATAATCGCAACCGAATATATCGAGAATATCGACGGCAGCTCCTGTTGCTTCCGAAATACCGCCAAGATGACCCCTGGCTCCCATCGAGCGTATGAATACTCCATCATCAGTATTAAGGTCACTCATTCTAACTCTGTCTCCCAGGATAGCCCCTCCTGTAAAAGGGCTGGTTGGGTCAATTGCAATAACCCCCACTGAGGCGCCGGTTTTCCTGACTGACTTGACAAGCTTGTCGGTCAGGGTACTTTTCCCGGCCCCTGGAGGGCCGGTAATGCCTATGATATAAGCATTACCGGTATTTTTATATAGATCTTTTAAAAGAATCTGATCTACATCTTCATTGTTTTCAACTATGGATATAAGACGGGCAGCTGCCCTTTTTTCACCGTTAAGAAGTCTTTCCTTCAGGTTATCCATAATCTTAAACCCCTGTTATTTTTTTACGTTAGCTTTAATAAAGTCTATTGTTACAGTTGTAGGTGTACCTGGAGTAAATACTTCAGCACATCCTTTTTCTTTAAGGTATGGGATATCATCCGCAGGAATAACTCCACCACCTATGAAAAGAATGTCATCTCCACCTTTTTCTTTAAGCAGTTCTTTAACTCTAGGAAGCAGTGTGCTGTGTGCTCCTGAAAGGATACTGCAAGCAACGCAATCAACGTCTTCCTGGATTGCTGCGTTTGCTATCTGCTCTGGAGTCTGACGAAGACCAGTATAGATAACTTCCATACCTGCGTCTCTTAAAGCTCTAGCTACAACTTTAGCTCCTCTATCGTGACCGTCAAGTCCAGGTTTTGCTACCAAAACTCTTATAGGTTTACTCATTTCAAATCCTCCTGGAATCCTTATCTTATAAATTTACAGTTTGCTGATATTCGCCGAAAACTTTAAGTTTTAACAGCAGCAAGAATATAAGGCATAACGTTTTCGTCGCCTTCACAAGCTTTCTTAAGTGCAGCAAGAGCGGCATCAGTAGCAGCCTGATCTCTACTAGCTCTAACGCCCTGAGTCTTCTTCTTCATAGATTCTCCAACAGAAGGATCAACTTTAAGAAGGTCTTTTGGTGGCTGCTCTTCAATCTGGAATTTGTTCATACCAACGATAACAGTTTTTCCAGCTTCAATATCTTTCTGATAGTTGTAAGCTGAATCCATGATTTCCTGCTGGATGTAACCTTTTTCGATAGCAGCAACAGCTCCGCCAAGATCATCAATTTTCTTGATGTATTCCATAGCTTTTGCTTCAATTTCGTTAGTTTTGGCTTCAACAAAGTAAGAACCGGCAAGTGGGTCGATTGAGTTAGTTACACCACTTTCATAAGCAACGATCTGCTGAGTTCTAAGAGCTACCCTTACTGAATCTTCTGTTGGAAGAGCAAGAGCTTCGTCTTTAGAGTTTGTGTGTAGAGACTGAGTTCCACCCATTACAGCAGCAAGTGTCTGAATAGCAACCCTTACGATGTTGTTTTCAGGCTGCTGAGCAGTAAGTGTTGATCCACCTGTTTGTGTGTGGAATTTAAGAGACCATGATTTAGATTTTTTAGCTTTAAATCTGTCTTTCATGATTTTTGCCCAAAGTCTTCTTGCAGCTCTGTATTTTGCAACTTCTTCAAGAAGGTCATTGTGAGCGTTAAAGAAGAAAGAAAGTCTTGATGCGAAACTGTCTACGTCAAGACCAGCTTTGATAGCTGCATCAACGTAAGCGATACCGTCTGCAAGTGTAAAACCAACTTCCTGAGCAGCTGTAGAACCAGCTTCCCTGATGTGGTATCCTGAAATACTGATAGTATTCCACTGTGGAACTTCTTTTGAACAGTATTCGAAAATGTTAGTGATAAGTCTGATTGACGCTGCAGGAGGGAAAATGTATGTTCCCCTTGCGATGTACTCTTTAAGAACGTCATTCTGAATTGTTCCTCTCAGCTTGTCAGCAGTTGTTCCCTGCTTTTCAGCAACAGCTATATACATAGCGAGAAGAACAGATGCAGGAGCGTTGATTGTCATTGATGTACTTACTTCACCAAGGTCAATTCCTCCGAAAAGGATTTCCATGTCAGCAAGTGAGTCAATAGCAACACCAACTTTTCCTACTTCTCCTTCTGATAGAGAATCATCTGAGTCATATCCAATCTGAGTTGGAAGGTCCATAGCAACAGAAAGTCCCATTGAACCGTTTGCGATAAGATACTTGTATCTTTCGTTAGATGCTTCAGCTGTAGCGAAACCAGCGTACATCCTCATTGTCCAGAATCTACCTCTGTACATTGTATCCTGAACACCCCTTGTGAATGGGTATTCGCCAGGAAATCCAATTTCTTCAGCATAGTTAGTGTTCTGAACATCCAGTGGAGTATAAAGTCTTTTGACATCTTCTCCGGAACCAGTAACGAATTTTGCAAGTCTCTCAGGTCTTTTTGCAAGGCCTGCAGCGACTTGTGCATCGTACTCGTCACTTTTAGCTTTAATCTCTTTGAGTGTTTCCTCGTTGAACATCATATGTGTTCCCCCTTTATAATCTTGAAAATTATAATCTGCTAAACTTTTTATTTAAGTTTCATGCTGCCTGTTTTGTTAAATCTGTCATGCCATGATAGCGCCTCAGAAATAAGATGAGGTGTGTGCTGATTAGGCTGCTCCTTCTGAGCTCTGTCGAAATATTCCTGAAGCATAGGTCTGTAATCCGGATGAGCACAGTTCTCAATAATTTTCTTGGCTCTTTGTTTTGGATTTGTACCTCGACAGTCAGCAAGTCCCTGCTCAGTTACGATTATCATTACTTCGTGTTCTGTATGGTCATGGTGAGAAACCATAGGAACGATTGAAGAGATATCGCCATTCTTAGCAGTTGAAACAGTTGTAAAGAATGTCATGTAACCGTTTCTTGTAAAGTCTCCTGAACCACCAAGACCGTTCATAAGACGAGTTCCCATAATGTGTGTAGAGTTAACGTTTGCGTAAAGGTCAACTTCGATAGCAGTATTCATTGTAAGAACACCGAGTCTTCTGGCCATTTCAGGGTTATTGCTTATTTCCTGTGGACGAATAATAACTTTATCCTTGTAGAAATCTATGTTGTCATAGAATCTCTTAACACCGTCAGGGCTCAGAGTAACAGATGTACAGGAACATGTCTTGATTTTACCTGAATCGATAAGGTCAAGCATTGAATCCTGAAGTACTTCAGTAAAAGATGTAAGATTTTCGAATCTGGAACCGTTAATACCGGCAAGAACAGCGTTAGCAACACTACCAACACCTGACTGAAGCGGAAGAAGGTTTTCAGGAAGTCTTCCAGCCTTGACTTCGCTCTCAAGGAAATCTATAAGGTGTCCTGAAATCTTTTTGGAATCCTCATCAATATCTCCAAGTGGACGGCAGTCATCCGGAATATCACACATTACAATCGCAACAATTTTTGATGGATCACATGGAATGTATGGAGTTCCGATTCTGTCATCTGATTTTTCAATTGGAATTACTTTTCTGTTTGGCGGATTTAGAGGAGAATAGATATCGTGCATTCCCTCCAGTGCAAGTGGCTGTGTAGTATTTACTTCGATAATTACCTTTTCAGCCATTTCAACATAAACATTTGAGTTACCAGCTGAAGTTGAAGGTATGATTCCTCCGTCTTCTGTTATAGCTACAGCCTCGATTATGGCTACATCTATTTTACCCCAGAAACCTTCACGAACCTGCTGACCGGACTGGCTTAAGTGAACATCCTGATACTTAACATCACCGCTGTTGATAAGATTTCTCAAATCTCCGTTAGTTTGATATGGCATCCTCATGTTAATAATGCCGGCCTTTGCCCATGCACCATCAAGTTCCTTTCCAACTGATGCACCTGTGTAAAGATTAAGTCTGATTTGCTCCCCTGCTTCAGCTCTTTTAGCCACAGCCAGAGGTACACATTTTGGATAACCAGCTGGAGTAAAACCACTTGTTCCAACAGTCATTCCGTCTTTGATGTAAGCAGCAGCTTCTTCAGCAGAAACTACTTTGCTCAATAGAGCCTGATTACGAATACGTTCTTTAGACATATAAAACTCACCTCCTGAATCTCTATTCATTTTTTTTAATAGATACAGGGTCGTTCCGGATTTTTTCCACTTAAATATGTACTTAAAAAATCCGTCCCGATCCCAGGGATCGCTAGCAAAACCCAATGGGCATAAAAAAAGTTGATCCACATATCTCGAATCTCTATTATATGTTCATAACAGATCAAGACAGTAAATCAACTTTCATTTTTTTTGCAAGGGTTCGGATAAAGGGCCGCTTCATCCACCAGGCAAAACCGTCATTCACTAAAAATATCTATATTCCAAAGCCTTCTATTTCGTCTTTGTTACAGTCCCCTTTTTGTTCCGCATTTCTATCATGAAGAACCTTGAGATATTTTGTATAACATATCCGGCAGGTTGAAACAAGAGCCTTTCTCACTGCGCCGTGATAAATAATCCTGAACTTATCTTCGATATGCTTTATATCTTTAATACTCTCTCCAACGAGTATTTTTTTAACGACATTTCTTGCAACTTCAGTCATTAATGAGCAGTCAGCGTCAAGTATTTCCCCGGTAGCAACATCTATCTCAATTGCCAGAACAATCACACTGTAAAGTTCTGCAAGAGTTATACCCTCTGGAACCTTCGCGTAACCGGTAAGGAGAAGATTGTTTACATCCAAATATATCCCTCCGCTCGCTAAACTACATCAAGTTAACACTAGAAGAGGCCGATTTTTATGTCAACAAATTATAAAATTTTTATAAAATTAATTTTTTATATTACACAAATACAATATCTTAGTATAACTTTAGCATACTATGCACAGCAAAAAATTATTTGTCTGACATAATCTCCCTTGTATAATTCAGCAAACCCCCGCTCAATAAAATATTTCTCTGTCTCTCAGATGCAGTAATCAGGAGCACATAACTTTTATTGTTCACTTTTATACTGACACTGTCTCTGTTTTTAACGGCATCATGCAATCCTTCGAAGACAAAGTCTCCACCCTGTTCAATTTCATCATAATCTGCAGGATTCTCAAAAATCAAAGGCAGAATGCCGAAATTTATCAGATTGGCCGAATGTATCCGCTCAAAGGATTTTGCAATTACAGCTCTCACTCCAAGATACATTGGGCATATTGCCGCATGTTCACGGCTGGAACCCTGGCCGTAACTTTCTCCACCCACAATGACAGTATAAAGACCCTGTTTTTTAAGATCCAGTGATCTGGAGGAGAATTCAGAATCAACATTCTCAAAAACATATTTGGAATACTCAGGAATATTTGATCTGTATTTAAGTCTCTGTCCAGCGGGCATTATATGATCAGTGGTAATCTTGTCCCCAACCTTGAGACCGATTTTTCCTGAAATTGAATCCAGAAGTTTATCAGTTACAGGAGGTTCACCGATATTGGGCCCTCTGAAAACCTCAACATTGCCAAATTCAGGCTCCAGCACCATTGAATCATCTATGAGAAAACTGTCTGGAACATCTACATCCGGATAATCCCCTGAAACAGATCCCAGAGGATCTACAAGCTCCCCCTTAATGGCAGAGAGTGCCGCAGCCTCAGGGCTTACAAGATATATTTTGCCGGAAGCCGTACCGGACCGGCCTTCAAAATTTCTGTTATTTGTTCTGAGTGAGATTCCCTCAGTAACCGGAGCCTGTCCCGAACCAATACAGAAGCCGCAGGCCGACTCCATTATCCTTGCTCCGCTTGCTATAATATCTGCAAGTGCACCGTTCCTTGATATCATCTCGAAAACCTGCTTCGAACCCGGGGCAACGATGAAACTCACATCAGGGTGAACCTTTTTACCTTTTATAATTCCGGCAACAGTCATGAGATCCTTATAGGATGAGTTTGTACAGCTCCCCACAGCCACCTGATCAACTTTTAAACCAGCCAGATCAGAAATCTTTTTAACATTGTCAGGAGAATGTGGACATGCAACCATTGGAACGATTTCGGAAAGATCTATATCAATTGTGCGGACATATTCAGCGTTCTCATCGGGAAGCAGTTCAATAAAATCCGCCTCGCGCCCCTGTGCTTTCAGAAAAGCCAGGGTATTTTCATCACTGGGGAAAAGTGAAGTTGTAACACCAAGCTCCGCCCCCATATTTGTAATCGTTGCCCTTTCCGGCACAGAGAGGGTTTTTATTCCGGGCCCTGTGTATTCAACAACTGTTCCCACATTACCCTTTGTTGTCAGAATTTCCAGAACTTTCAGTATAACATCTTTTGAACTAACCCAGGGCCTTAACTTTCCAGTGAGCCTTACATTTACAACACCCGGACATGTAAGGTAGAACGGCCCGCCGCCCATTGCAACAGCAACGTCAAGCCCTCCGGCCCCGATTGCTATCATCCCGATTCCGCCGCCTGTGGGAGTGTGACTGTCGGATCCCAGAAGTGTTGAGCCGGGTTTTCCGAACCTCTCAAGGTGAACCTGATGGCATATGCCGTTTCCTGCTTTCGAATAATATATTCCGTGCTTTGAATTTACCGTCTGAAGATACCTGTGGTCATCGGCATTCTCAAATCCCATCTGCAGCGTATTGTGATCAACATATGATACAGAAATGTCCGTTTTAACACGGTCAATACCCATTGCCTCAAACTGCAGATAGGCCATTGTACCGGTTGCATCCTGTGTCAGGGTCTGATCTATTCTTATTCCTATCTCTTCCCCCTGATTCAGTTCGCCGGAAACCAGATGATTTTTCAGTATTTTATATGCCGCGGAAAATCCCATAAACACCCACCTCACTCAGTATTAATCCACTTTTATCTGCCGGTGTCTGCCCGATCAAGCTTTTTTCAGATCCGGAACAGCAACTTTACATTTACTAAATATTTCAAAAAAAATTTTTGCAAATCCCCCAGACTATATTAATGAATATTCTCTCAATTTATTCAAGAATAAGAACCCCGTTTTTATGAAATTTCAACCGCAACTTTAAAGTGACCTCATTTAGTAATTGACAAAATCAAAGATCTGTTCAATGCATGATTGCTTTTTCAAAATCACATTTCCCCGAAGGAGGTTCAGAGTCAGCAGTATAAATTAAAAAAACCAAACCAGAGACAGGCATACCTGTCAAATATGGTTCTGTGAGAATAAGCAGCCATGTGGTTTTTTTGACACATCCAGCAGTTTAATCAAAACAGGTACCTAACAGTTTTTGTCGTTACAATTAATTTTTGTGCACAAAGTGCATGGAGGATTTTTATGAAAGGTTTATTTAAGTCTTTCTTTGTACTGCTCTTCATAATTGCAGGAGCAGCAGTACTTTTTGCGGCAGATTCAGTTACAACACCTGCAAAGCCTGCCATTGACTACACAAAGGCCTGGATTTCAATAGGCATTCTTGCTGTAGCATTTATCTTTTTCATGACAGAGTGGGTCAGACTCGAAGCAACAGCACTTGCAGTCCCTGTTGCCCTGGTCATTACGGGAGTACTCCCTGCGGAACAGGCATTTAAGGATTTTGCCAACAACTGGACACTCATCTTCCTGTTCATGTTCATGATGGGAGAAGCCCTTTTCAGAACAGGTTTCGCCGACAAGGTCGGCAGATGGGCAGTAGCAAAGGGCAAGGGACGTGAAAAACTTGTAATGGCCAATATCATGATCGTAGCAGCTCTTCTTTCCTCGGTATTATCAAATACCGGCACAACCGTATGCTTTCTACCCATCGTACTGGGAGTTGTATCACTCGCCGGATTTAATACCAGGGGATTCATGATGGCACTTGCCTTTGCTACTTCATTCGGAGGTACACTGACACTAATAGGAACACCTCCAAATGGTGTAGTAAACGGAGTAATGAGCAAGGCCGGAATCCCTGCTTTCGGATTCTTTGAGTTTGCACTCATAGGCATACCGATCGCCGTTATAGGTATAATCAGCTTCCTGACAGTGGGAATAAAATTTCTACCCAAGGGGCAGGTTGATACAAATGCGGAAGATTACTCCGGACCCAAGGTAGAAGAAAACTTCAAGTACAGAACAGAAAAAATGTGGCTTGCGGTAGGACTCTTTGTTTTTGTTATAGTAATCATGGCAGCAGGGGACTACATCCCCTTTATAAAAAAGACTCTGCATATTAACCTTCTTGTTGCAGCAGCACTGGGAGCAACACTGGTAATAACAACCAAATGTATAACATGGAAAGAGGCAACAGCTGCGGTATCGTGGCAGACAATATTCCTCTTTGCCTGCATGTTCCCAATGAGTACAGCTCTTGAAAAAACAGGTGGAGTGCTCATGATAGCCCAGTCAATGAACAGTATAGTTGCGGGCTCACCAATGGCACTTCTGGCCGGAATGGTTCTTGTAACAGTTCTGCTGACACAGTTTGCCTCAAATACTGCGACAACACTTATTGTTGCGCCAATAGCAATAGCCTCTGCCCAGGGAATGGGGGTAAACCCAGCTCCGATACTCATGGGAGTTGCCATGGGAGCAAGTCTCTGCTTCCTAACACCTATTGCAACACCGCCGAACACAATAGTGCTTGGCCCGGGACAGCTCAAATTTATTGACTACATTAAAGCCGGATGGCTGCCCCAACTCATAACCACAATTTTAGTTATTGTGCTTGTACCCTTAATCTGGAAATTCTGATTTTTTCAGGGAGGAGCATAACTTCTCCCTGACTTTGTCTGCAAATCTTTCTCCGGAAAATACAGGTGCGTCAGAAACCTAAGATCCGCACCCTCACCGGCATTTAAAGTAATGCCGGTACATTATAGAATTGCCAGCTCTGTTCTGTAAAATTGCAGGTACAACAAACCCCTAAATCCCTGCCCCCCCTGTAATGAGATACAAATACGGCTTGACTGCAAAATTAAATTCTGTTAACAGGATTTAATTCAAAAAAACACACAAATAAAGAGGCCGTTATGAAAACAATCAGATGTATCCTTGCCGCTCTTGCTGTTTTTATGTGTACTGTCCCGTCATTTGCGGAAAAGGATTATACAGTAGACTATCTGGGAACATGGAAATGGAGTGACTCAACCGGCATAAAACTTGTTGCGATTCTATACAACACTAAGGGGACGATTGAATTTACCATCAGGAACAATGGTTCACTTAAACCGCTGGAAACAGGGCTCCTTTCTGGTTACTATGATGGTTTGTGTTTTTCAAAAACCAGTGATTATTCGGATTGTAATGGACCAGCTTTTTTGGCAACAAAGATCAGCGATAATGAATATAAGCTGGTAAGGAAAAATGGCGGAGAAACTATCAGATTCACGAGATTTGTAGATGAGGAACTTTTCAATGATTTTCTGAACAAAGCAAGAGCCCTTTACAGCAGAAACGATTACGACAATGCATTGGAAATGTCCATTAAGGCTTCACAAATAAATTCCAGAAATGTCGACGCATTGCTGATACAGGCTGAATGTTATAAGCAGAAGGGGGCAGACTCCGATTGCTATCAGGTATACGAGAAAATCATCACTATTGACCCTAACAACAAAAAAGTAATCCCCATCAAGAAATGGCTGGATCGATTCCAGGGCAAGTAAAACCAGCCTTTTAATTTTTTCCGCTCAGGTTCATTACAGGCTTCGGCTTAGTCAAGAACCAACACACATTAGTTTTCAATATACCAAATCCACCATTTTAGGTGGATTTGGTGCATCCCCGAAGCTCAAATTTATTGATTACATAAAAGCCTGCTGAATGCCCCGGGCTCATAACCACAATTCCGGTTACTGTCCCATACCCTTAATCCGATAATTCCGATTTTTTCCATGCAGGAGAAAAACTTCACCCTGACTTTGTCTGCAGATCTCGACCGGAAATTCCGGCATCACAGATTCTGCTGCCTTGAGCTATCATTTTTATCCCACAACTATCTATTGAACTTGATTTTATGCCCATTCTGCCATTTTCTGACAGAATGAATATGGTACTTCTTCATAAAAACGATTTTATCTCCCCTGACACGGTCAGGATTTCAGGCAGGCGTCTTAAACATATCGACACTGTCCACCGGGCAGAAACCGGCAAAGAACTCTCAGTGGGCCTTCTTGGGGGCAAAACAGGCTCCGGAATCATATCCTTCATGAATAATGATTCACTGACGATGAAAGTATCCCTGGATACACTGCCTCCTGCCCCGCTCCCGCTAAAGGCAATAATTGCTCTGCCGAGGCCCAAGGCTATTAAAAGACTCATTCAGTCTGCAACCACTCTCGGCATCAAGGAGATATACCTTATTAACTCATGGAAAGTGGAAAAAAGCTACTGGCAGAGCCCTGTTCTTTCCATGGAAAATATAGATTTGCAGATAGAACTTGGACTGGAACAGTGCAGAGATACAATTAAACCGAATGTGTATCTTAAAAAACTGTTTAAACCATTTGTTGAAGATGAACTTCCATCAATCGCACAAGGCACAAGGGCTATTATCGCCCACCCATACTGTAACATTAATATAAAGGAAGAAAACGCACAAAAAAATGACATCACCCTTGCAATTGGCCCTGAAGGGGGCTTCACAGACTACGAAATCGGCAAATTTATTGAGACCGGTTTCACTCCTGTGAACATGGGGGAGAGAATTCTAAAAGTAGAAACTGCCCTTACATACATGACAGGTCACCTTTTTTAATTACAGAATTATTCACTAAAGTTTTTACCCCGCCTGGCCGATATATAGTTCATGAATATTTCCAGCGGCATATCAGAAATCAATATACCCTCAATGAACCGTGCAGGCAGGACTCAGAATAAAACCTACCTCTGGCCTGTTTATCAGGAAGGGAAAGTTGAAAAAATCAGGGGAACTTCAAGGCAGTTTGGTGAACCCATATACTTTAAACCTTCAGCTACAGAAAAGGATGAAATTCTTAAAAAACATGCTTCATCGGATAATTCATACTCTTCCAGGGGTATTTTGACCAAAACTTCTCCAGCCATGGAAAGGGGTTCCCTCTTTAACGCACTGGCCTGACATGCTTCTTGACATAAACAATATTGTACTCCTGCCCGACGAAAATGATGATATAATCGAAACCAAAGCCTCACAGATGCTGAACTGCAGCAATTTAAGGCTTATAAAAATTCTTAAAAAATCACTCGATGCACGCAATAAAGGAAACATACACTATAAATACCGTATTGCCGCTGAAATTCCAGTTAATGAAGCTTCAGATATTATAACAAAAGGTCTGGCAGTTGAATATTTACCTCAAAAACAGGCAGCTCCACCCAGAATATCAGTCAAAAAAAATATTGTAATAATAGGCCTGGGGCCTGCCGGCCTCTTCAGCGCCCTGCGCCTTGCAGAAGCAGGTGCCAGAGTAACTATTCTGGAGCGTGGAAAACCTGTTGAGGAGAGAATGGCCGACATTGAGATTCTTGAAAGGGACGGCATTCTCAACACAGAAAGCAATGTACTCTTCGGTGAGGGAGGAGCAGGAACATATTCTGACGGCAAACTGACTTCACGGAGCAATAAACCGGAAATAAACTGGTTCTATGAGAAAATGATAGAGTTCGGAGCAAAGGAATCGATCTCCTACGAATCAAAGCCGCACATAGGCACGGATAAGCTTCAGGCCATAGCAAAAAACGCAAGAAACCACCTGCTTAAACTCGGCTCAGAGATACACTTCAGCGAAAAGGTAACCGGCTTCACCTTCAGTAATAACAGAATCTCCTCTGTCCTTACTGCATCAGGGAATGAATATGTTTCAGATACTGTAATTCTCGCAACAGGGCATTCATCGAGAGAGGTCTATGAACTGCTCGAAAGCGAAGAAATATGCCTGGAGCAGAAAGGGTTTGCCATTGGCGTCCGCATTGAACATCCCGCGGAAGAGATAAACAGCATCCAGTACGGAAATTCAAAGTATAAAAAAGTGCTCCCCACAGCAGAATACCAGCTGATACATACAGATAAAAGAACCGGCAGAGCTGTCTATTCGTTCTGCATGTGCCCGGGCGGCACAATAGTGAACTCATCATCCGAAAAGAGCATGCTCTGCACAAATGGTATGAGCAACTCCCGAAGGGACATGCGCTTTTCTAACTCGGCAATTGTTGTGACTGTCGCTCCCGGGAACATGGGCAATGGACCCCTTGCAGGGATACGGCTTCAGAGAAAGATTGAAAAAAAAGCATTTCTTGCAGGAGAAGGCAGTTTCAGGGCGCCGGCCCAGTCCCTTCTGTCCTTTCTCGGAAAAAAGGAAAATGTTCTTCCCGACATATCATCCTACAGAAACGGTCTTGTTCCTGCTGAACTGGAACAGTACCTGCCGGCTTTCATTACAGCGGAGATGAGGAAGACGATTCCACTCTTTGACAGAAAGATGAAGGGATTCATCTCCGAAAATGCCGTGCTCATCGGCCCAGAAACCAGAACATCCTCGCCGGTTAGAATTACAAGAAACCCGGATTTTCAGTCTGTATCGACAGAAGGCCTTTACCCCATAGGCGAAGGCGCAGGATATTCGGGAGGTATAGTAAGTTCCGCAATTGACGGAATAAAATGTGCCGACTCAATTATAGAATCTCACAAATCATAGCCCCCTTTTTATTTAATTAATTCCTTGAAAAATGACGCTTTGAAATGATCATGTTCAAAAAAAAGAATAAATTTCAGGAGATATGGAATTTATATGAAAATCATGAAAATTCCGGTTTTTTCTCTGGCGGTTCTGCTATTTGCCTGCAGTACTCCCCAGAAAACCGATCCACAAACCAAAGTATATGACAAAATGGAAAGAGTCATAAGGGTTAATTACTTTAGCGGAAGCAGCCTTAAATACACGGAAAATCTATCCTACAGGGGTAAAAACAAAAAACCTTTCAGGATCATTTACAAGGAGAATACAGCAAATGGCCTTGTACCTGTAAGAGAAATCCAGTATGCCTTCTCGGGAGAGAATATCCGACAGAAATCCTTTTATAAGTACAATGGAAACAGAAAAGAAAAGGAAGGTACAATTTCATATGTATATACCGGTGATGTCCTTCAGGAAATCAGGTACTTTACCATTCTAAGGCCCACTAAAAAATCCTTTATGTTTGCACTTCAGCAGTTTTCCTATTCCGATGATGTTATAGATAAAAGGCGCTTTATACATTTTGAGATAAACCCTGATAATCTCAAGCCAATGCAGAACTGCCAGTATGTAATACTCTACAAAAACGGCAAAATTGACTGCATGAAAACATGGATTCTCGATTCAGAGACAAAAAAAGTCGTTGAAAAAAATAACAAAAGTATTACTTTAATTACTAAAATAATTAAAGACTTGGATTATAATTATACGAAAAAATCCAGCGGACAGGAATTTAACATCTAGGAGGATTAAATGGGAGCATTACTTGAAGCGACAACTGATAATTTTGACAGCGAAGTACTGGGCAGCACAGGGAAGGTACTTGTAGATTTCTGGGCGCCATGGTGCGGGCCATGCAAAATGCAGCTTCCTATTCTTGAAAAACTGGCCCAGTCAGGTGAAATTAATGCCAAAATTTTCAAGGTAAACACAGACGAAAGCGGAGAAATTGCACAGAAATACGGAATTACTTCCATACCGACACTAATCCTCTTTGAAGGCGGACAGGAAGTTGAAAGATATGTCGGCCTTCAGCCTGAAAATGTTCTCAAGGGAAAACTTGCTTAATAGATGAGGGCTGTCGTACAAAGAGTCAGGAAAGCCTCTGTAACTGTATCCGGAGAAAAAATTTCGGAAATAGACAGGGGCTTGCTTGTTTTTATAGGGTTCAGTCAGGAAGACAGCGGAAAGGACAGTGACTATATCATCGGCAAAGTTGACTCACTTAGAATATTTCCAGACGAAAATGATGTAATGAACCTGTCAATTGGTGAATATGGAGGAGAAGTTCTCCTTGTTTCCCAATTTACCCTCTATGGGGATGCCAGAAAGGGCAGAAGGCCTTCATATTCACGTTCAATGAAGCCTTCCTTTGCAGAACCATTCTACAAAAACTTTATAGAACTGTTTAAAAATAAAACCGGACTGAAGACAAAGACCGGGGTATTCGGCGCGGACATGGATGTGGAGATACTCAACTGGGGCCCCATTACCATACTTCTGGACAGTGAAAAGAACTTTTAACAATCACCACGTATACCAAATGCCTGCAAATCCAGTCCTTTATCCCTACTGATCTATGGTAATCCTTTTCAATGGTAAATCTACCTGACTATATCTTCAACCCAGTTGAAATCATCTCCTTCAAAACTGATTAGATCAAAGCGGCAGGTGATTTCCTTTTTATAGTATTGCGGATTATTTAATAGAAAGTGCTGCGCAGATTTTTTGAGAGAATTGATTTTCCTGCGGCTTATTGAATAGATGGCTCCACCGTAAGTATCGCCGGTACTGCGGGTTTTCACTTCCACAAAGAGGAGAAGGCTGTTCTTTACTGCAACAATATCTATTTCACCATTACGACCGGCAAAATAATTCCGTGCAAGTATATTGAAACCTTCACTCTGAAGCCTCAACGCGGCTCTCTCCTCCCCTTCCCTTCCGTAATTTTTTTTGTCAGGAAAGCCCGGATCTTCCACTAAAACTCCCAGAGCACATCAAATATATCTATACCTGCTTCCTTCTCGTTGAGAACCTTTGTAATAAACTTCGTTGAATCATCAACAAGACTTACTATATGTGTATCGCTGTACTTTGTCCTGTTTTCGTCAAAAATCAGCTTGATGATAGGTCTCAAGGGCTTTGCCTTTACGGAACCTATAACAATGCCTATGGTCTTGTCATTCAGCTCAACCAGTGAACCTATTGGATATACAGACATTCTGGACAGGAACACCTTCAGTATATCGGGATCAAATTTCTTTACACCGCTTGCAAGAAGATTTTTCATTGCATGGTAGGCACCGACCTTTTCCCTGTATGTCCTGTTTGAAATCTGAGCCTCATAGCTGTCAGCTATTGACGCAATCCGGGCATACTCGTCAATCTCCTTCCCCTTTAACCCCCTGGGATATCCAAGGCCGTCAAACTGCTCATGATGCTGCAGTGATATATTGGCAATCTTTTCTGTAGCCTCAGGAAATGATATGAGGGATTTATAACCGTGAAGAGGGTGAGCCTTGATCATCTGGAATTCACTGTCCGTGAGGTTTGACTGTTTATGTGTAATATAAACTGGAACCTTTGTCATGCCTGAATCAATAAGTATTGTTCCCATGCCGAGTTCAAGCTGTTTCTGACGGTCATACCCCATTGCCTGGCCGATGAGAACTGAATAGAATGTAACGTTCACAGAATGCGTAACAAGGTAATTCTGTCCCCCGTCCTCGAGACCGCTCAGGAAAAGAAAAACATTACCGTTTTCTTCAATAAGATTTATTATGGAATTTACAGCACTAACTATTGCCTGAAAATCGATAGGAAGATCTTTCCTTATTGAATTGTATGTCTTTTCAATTATCTCACATGAATTGCTGTGAACCTCTATGAGTTTTTTTCTCATTGAAAGAAGTTTATCATAATCAGCCATTACCTGATTACTGCTGGCGGCCATTCCTGTGCTGTCAGCAATGCCTGGGGTATATATTATCTCCCCCATGGTCTCAACTTCTGTTATACCCCATTTCATGAGTTTTTTGATATCTTCTTCTTTAAGGGCAATATTCGGTTCAACAAGCATATTTTCACTGTCAATATACACAGCCTGGTTAAAGATTGTACCCGGTCTTAAATCCTCAACAGATATTTTTTTCATCTCAGCCATTAATAATCCGCCCTTTGAATCTTTCTTTTAAAATCAAGGTTTACATTGTAGCAATATGCCATAACCACGGCAACAGCCTTGAAAAGCTCTTCGGGTACCGTATCTCCCGTATCAATTTTATAAAGGACTTCCGTTAAATCCGGATCTCTATAAACGGTTATACCATTATTATCGGCAATCTGAAGCATTTTTTTTAAAAATTCTCCCCTGGCTTTTGCCATAACACGGGGAGAAATTTTATCATATTTTAAAGCAATACCCTTTTCCAAACCTAAACCTTTATATCAAAATCTCTTTTTATATAAAAATCTGTACTCCAATCATTAATTATATCAAGAATTTTTTGATAATTATTATACGAAAGAGAACATTTGTCTATCCCCATGGCTTCAAGATTTTGTATTAGAAAATCACTTCTGTTACGCAATACATTCTCTGCCTCTTCATTTTCAAGGTAAAAAATAATCCTCATATTCTCGCGGAGTTTCAAGAAATGTATGGAAACTTTTCCAAGCCCGGAGAATGTAACATCAACAATTGCAGAATCTCCACCCATCGAATACCTTGCGGTAACAGGAACTGAATCGCTGTCTCCCAGATAAAAAATACCGGATTCAGAATCATCACCATCGGCGCCTGCCAGTTCCAGATAGTTCTTAAGAAGATCTTCATTTTTATTTTTAAAAAAATCAGCTATTTCATCATCAACATCTTCATTATTATACGAAAATGAATCAACCATGAACAATTTTTTCATAATATCCATTATCAATGACTGTGCGTATCCCGCTGAAAACGAAGACATTCGTAAAATTGCTTGAGAGGAGAGGCCTCTTTTATACAATTCCATAAACATTTCTGACTTTTTTTTGATTTTATCCAAATCCTTTATGGAACCCATGAGAAAGAGATTTAATTCAAAAATTCCCGGTGCTGTTGTACGGATAAACCTGACAATTTCGTGTATTGAGCTGTTTCCATTTGATGAAATCAGATCTCTGATCTGGTCAGGTATGCCGCCTTCTTTCGAGACGGAAGCCATGGAGAAGATAAAACCTGCTCCGCTCCTGGCCTTCAAGACCAATGAAAGAATATCACCTTTAGACGGCAGCCCCGCGGGGAAATCAGCCCTGACCCGCACACCCATAATTTCGAGTATTGCGGACTTATCAACTATTCTCAAAACTCTGGCCTTTAATGTATCTCCGGTTCTGACATTTTTCAGAATTTTAGACAGATCAGCAAGTCTCTCGTTTACAGGCTTTATTACAAGATTCTGCATGGACACTTTCATGTTAATGTCCCATACTCTTTAATGGTTCATAGCTGAGTCTGTGGATAGGAGAAGGGCCATGTTTTTGTATGCTGTGACGATGCAGTTTTGTACCATATCCCATGTTGGTTTTAAATCCATAGACATTGAATTTACTGTCAAAATCGACCATAACCCTATCTCTCCTGACCTTGGCCACTATTGAGGCAGATGCGATGGATAGGGATTTCTGGTCCCCCTTAATGATAGACACACTGGGTATCCCAAAATCAAATTTAAAACTGCCGTCCATGAGAATCAGATCCGGCCTGATATGCAGCTTCCCGAGAAGCCGTTTTATTGCTGTTTCAGTGGCGATATTTATATTTGTTGCATCTATGGATCTGTGCGAGATAAATCTGGTCGCTGCAGTAACAGCATTGCTGTAGATTATTTCTTCCGCGACGATTCTTTTTGCATGACTGATCTTTTTGGAATCATTAATATACTGCAGGTCATCATGGAACAAATCAGTATTTTCAAGATCATATATCACAAGGCCAACACAAAGGGGCCCGGCCAGAGCACCTCTCCCGACCTCGTCCACACCGGCAATGAGTTTATAACCCTTTGCCAGAAATGATGTTTCAATTGAAAAATCCGGTTTATTCATGTTAAATCAAAAAGGGCAGACCTGATCAGTCCACCCTTCATAAAAAACAAGTGATATATGGGACTTAAAGTTATTCAGCCTGAGCTTCAGGTGCAACATCAGCCTTAGGAGCCTCTTCAACTTTAGCAGCAGACTTGGCTTCCGCCGATTTTGAAGACATAAATCTTCTTTCTTTAAGTTTCGCTGATTTACCTTTTCTTTCCCTGAGGAAATAAAGTTTGGATCTTCTTGCCTTTCCTTTCCTTACAGTCTCAACTTTAGCTATTCTTGGTGAAAAGACAGGGAATATCCTCTCTACTCCAACCTCAAATGAAATTTTTCGTACTGTAAATGTTTTGCTAAGACCCTTGTTGTCTATTGCAATAACGATACCTTCGAAAACCTGAATTCTCTCTCTGTTACCCTCAACGATTCTATAGTGTACACGAACGGTATCACCAACTTCAAAATCAACGGCTCTGTCAACCGGTTTAATCTCGTTTTCTATAGCCTGTAATAAATCCATCTCGATTACTCCCCTAGTATTTTTCTCATAAGATATTTTTTATAAAGATCGGGTCTAATCGCCCGTGTTTTTTCAATTCTCTTTTCAAGCCGCCATCTGGCTATTTTCGAATGATTCCCCGATAACAAGACATCGGGAACCTCCACTCCGCCATATTCACATGGCCTTGTATACTGAGGATATTCAAGAAGATTGCTTTCAAAAGATTCTTCAATGAGTGATTCCTCATTTGACATGAATCCGGGAACATATCTTGAAACAGCATCAGCTACAATTAAAGCTGCAAATTCACCACCGGAAAGAACATAATCCCCGATGGATATTTCCTCATCAACATACCTATCTATAATTCTCTGGTCAATGCCTTCATAATGCCCGCATAAAATTGAAATCTCACCATACCCGGACATTTTTTTAACAAGGTTCTGATCCAAAGGCCTGCCTGACGGTGTCATATAAACCCTCAAAGCATTGCCGCTTTCATTAGCCTCCATGGCCATTGCATATGGCTCAGCCTGAAGTACCATTCCTGAACCACCGCCATAGGGATAATCGTCACATCTTTTAAACCTGTCTTCAGAATAATGCCTTATATCCACTATTTCAAATTTAATTATCCCGGAATCAACAGCCTTCCCCATCAAACCGGATCTGAGTGGCGACTCAAAAAATTCCGGAAACAGTGTATAAATTCTAAAGATCAAGCATTCCCTCAATGGGAAAGATATCAATAATTCCTTCAGACATACGGTCCATCTCTACAACACCATCAATAAAAGGAACAAGAACCTCTGCGCCGTCAATATTCTCTATAATAAAGATATCCCCGGCACCTGCTTCCATAATATCAACAATACTTCCGTATTCCTTATTGTCAAGAAAGACCTTTAAACCGATGAGGTCATAGTAATAAAAACTGCCCTCATCCAGATCTTTCCTGCTTTCTTCTGCAGTCTCCTTCATTATAAGGAGTTCCGCCCCTCTCAGGGAATCGGCTGCATTCCTGTCATCAATGCCCTCAAGCTGGAGCAGGGCATCTTTTTTACTGACAAGTTTAAAATCTTTTACAACTTTTTTTTCATTTTTACCTGCCCTGCTGAGATAAATCTCCTTTCCGGCAGCAAAACGGCTCAGGATATCGGTTGTTACATATATCCTAAGCCTTCCATTCAATGCATGGGAACCTACAACTTTCCCTATTCTCAAATAATCATTTTCCAAGATCAATCAAGTATTTCCAGAACTACCCTTTTTCCTGTCTTGGCAGCTGAGGCATTAATAATAGTTCTTATAGCTCTTGCAATTCTACCGTGCTTGCCAATGACTTTACCTATATCTTCTTTTGTTACTTTCAACTCAAGAATTGTAGATTTCTCGCCTTCAATTTCACGGATTTCAACCTGCTCAGGATTATCAACCAGAGCCTTTACCATATAACCGACAAGCTCACTATAATTCATTGCAGCCTCCTCAAAAATTATTTAACACTTTTAAACTTTTGCCAGATACCTTCTTTTTTCAATAACTGCAAAATTGTGTCTGTAGGCTGTGCACCGTTTCCAAGCCATTTTAGTACTTTCTCTTCATTAATTTCAAATTGAGTACCATTAACGATCGGCTGATATCTACCAATAAAATCAACTACTTCACCGTCTCTCTTTTTTCTACTATCTACCGCAACAACTCTGTAAAATGGTCTTTTCTTAGTTCCCACTCTCTGTAACCGAATCTTTACCGACACTTGGTTTACCTCCTGATATAGTTAGGGAGTAAAGTATTTTAAACCCTGTTTTATTGTCAACATTAATTAAATCAATGCTGCATTTTTTAAATTAATTACATTTTTATTAACATCTCCGCCCTTGAAGGCAGAACTTCCGGCAACTATTATGTCAGCTCCGGCGGAAACAACTTCCCTGATATTTTCAGTATTAACACCGCCGTCAACCTGAATAAGCAGATCACTAAGTCCGTTGCTCACAGCAAAATTCTTTATTTTTTCAATTCTGCCTGTCGCTTCCGGCATATATGACTGTCCGGCAAAACCCGGATCAACAGACATCACAAGAATCATTCCGCAGTACGGCAGAATATCATATACAGACTCCACCGGAGTTGCCGGATTAATTGTGATTCCGGCCCTGCTGCCGCTCTTTTTTATCCTTTCAAGACACCTGATCGGGAAACGGGTGCTCTCATAATGTATTACCGTACACCATGGGCCAAACCGAAGATACTCATCAAGGCTATTTTCAGGTTTTTCAATCATAAGATGAATATCAAGCGGTATATCTGTATGCTTTTTGATATCCCCTATGAAACCTGGCCCGAATGTTATATTGGGCACAAAATGCCCGTCCATTACATCCATGTGCAGAAGATCTATAACTGAACCGTCAAAACCGGCAATATCCCGGCCTATCGTTGTCAAATCACCGGCAATAATTGACGGCGAAACCATAACCGAATCCCTAGAAGTCATTTGCATTTATACTCATTACACGGATATTTTTCTTGTCTTTGCTTATGGTAATCTTCGCATTACCTGTTCTGTTGAAAATGAACCTTATTTTGCTTCCGTCTTTCAGGTCTTCTGAAAATCTCACCCTTTTTGAACTGTTATCCTCAACCAGCGCTTCGTAATGCCCGCTTCCCGATCCGGAAGGAATGGTAAAATCAACAGTCTCATATGCTGAATAGGGATGCTCCTTCATTGAATACCAGTAAACCTTTATATTGACAGTTGCACCGTCTGCAATTTTTGAATTGGGGGCAATGCTCTGTGAAAAGACTATACCGCTTTTGCTTTTATCACTGGTATTCACTATTTCCTCTTTGATCTTAAGGCCCTTTGAAAGGAGAAGGTCATAACAAAGGTCAATGGACTGATCCACAACAGAAGGCATACGTTTATCATCCTTTTTCTCGCTTCCGCTTGATACAAGGAGATTAACCTTCATATCCGGCGATACTTTCTCTCCGCCCCTTGGGGACTGGGCTATTACCACATTTTCAGCTGTTTTGTCCGAAGGCACATAGGAGATTACCCCGGTGCTTATTGATACAGTCTTGTCCTGGTAGTGAAGGTTCTTCAGTTTATTAATGGCAATTGGAAGCTGTGCCCCTGTCAGGTTTGGAACATCTATATAAAATTTACTTCTGCTTACAACAAGTCTCAGGTTGCTGCCCTCTCCTACCACCTCACCGCTGTCGGGATGCTGTGAAAGAATTATTCCGTCTTCAAGGTCGTAAACCTCTTCAAACTTTATATTGGGCTGAAAACCCTTTCTGATGAGGCTGTTGCTCACCTCTATATACCTTTTACCAACGAGTTCAGGCACTTTTACATCCCTTGACGACTCTGTCAAAAAAATAAGAATCATCGTTGACATGAAAATATAAAGTGTAAATCCCAGGAAAAATATAAGGGCAAGCTTTCCCATGGGCCTGAAGTATTTAAATTTCATCTCTTCATTATTTTCTTTGATTTCTTTAGTCATTTCTCTGCTCTCTGATATACTATAAATACAGTTCTGTAAACTCTTTGACAAAGCAATTTTGTCAATAAAATAACGTCCTATCAATAATTAATTAAAAATAGCGGGCAAAATTCTCACTTAATTTTTTCCGGACCGGACACTTTTATCTCCTAATGCCGATGAAGGCACTTTTTTTTATCGACATAATCAATCCAATGGTGTAATATTCCGGGATATGGGCTGTTTAAAAGTTCCCTTATAAAAATCACGGGCCTTCAAAGATGGATAAAATCAAAATACTCTTAACATCTGACATGCATATGGGGAAACCACTTAATCTCCCCGGAATATGTACGGAACTGAGACAACAGACACTGAAAAAGATATTCAAACTTGCCGGTGAACACGACATTCTTCTTGTTGCCGGTGACTTTATTGAACTATCTTCAATAGACAATTCCCTCATGGATGAAATAAAAGAAAACTTTGCAATACTTGCTGAAAAGGGCATTGAAATATACTATACTCCGGGAAAATCCGAACTTGATCAAGAAGGGAATGTACACAGTTCCCTGACATCAGTATCTGAAAAGATAAACATTTTTTCAGACATCAACGAAACAAGATCATACAGATCACAAAAGGGAGACATTATTATCCACGGGATTCAGGCCGGAAGCAGGTTCCACCCCTCTGAAGTTCTCACGGCAGGAAAGAAAAGCTTCAACATCGGGCTTTTCCACAAAAATTTTTCTCCTCACCTGTCCGAAACCGCTGTCCATGGACATATCACCAAAGAAGACCTCAAATCACTGAGGTTTGATTTCTATGCAATGGGAATGAACCATTCTTTCAAGGTTTTCCGCTCCATGGACAGAATAATAGGAGCTTATGCCGGAAGCCCTGAACCATGTTCAATTACAGAAACCGGGGACAGATTTGTTCTTTCCCTCATAACAGAAGGACACCATCTCAAAAGCATAAAGAGAATTCAGGTAAATTCAACCTCAATAGCAAACCTTCATATAGACTGTAAAGAATTCAACTCCGCTCATGACCTGATTTCTCATATAAACGCAAAAACCGATGAGAAAAACATTTATTCCGTTACACTGGACGGAATGCGTTCATTTAAAATTGAAGAACTCCTTAAGGATTACGCAGCAGAAACCGGCAGGCATTTGAAAATTACAGACAACTCAGTACCGGATCTGGATATGCAGTTTCTTTCAGGAAATGAAAAGCCCAATTCCTTCTATTCTGTAATTCTTGACCTGATGAAGGATATCTCCACAGAAGATGCAAACAGAGATGCTATTTCCAGGGCAATATATAATTCGTTCGGTAAAGGCAAAAACCGGGGGACAGAATATTGCAGTTTCTAGATCTGAAAATTATGTGTTCCGGCCGTTTAACCATGGTGGAGCTTCGGGATTCCATAAATGTTTTGAAAGACACAAATCCGGATATTCTGGAAGACATAGAAAAAGGCATCTCATACATGCTCACAGATGCTGAGGGAGAGGAATTTGCCCATATAGAATCCATTGACGCAGCAGTTGATTGCGGGAATGCCCGTTGTGACATCTCCTCAAATAAAAAAAATACAGACACCGAGATTAAACTGTACGAAAGGGAAACATTCCTGAAGACCTCAACTCCCGGAGATTCCCCTCTCGGAAAAACTGCCTATTCAGATGAAATATACAGATCTTTTATAAATGCTGCCGCTTCAAATTTTAAACTTTCAGAAGATCCGGAAAATTTAATCAGGGAAACAAAAAAGGAACTGGAACTGCTTGAAATTAAAAAACTCAGACGTGATAAACTTGTCAGGGAACATGACAGGCTGGAAAAAAAACTGAATAAACTCATTAAGGAGAAATCTGAACTGGAGCAGGAAATCGAGGTCCTGAATAAAATAAAACTGATAAAAGCCGAAATTGAAAAAATCGAAAGCGAAAAAAAAGATATAACTGAAGAACTCCATGAAATTCAAGAAATTCACGATTCCATAGGCTACCTGGAGGAGAGGATTCATAATCTGTCCATGATTTCCGGGAAAAGACTGAAAAATTCCGATCTCGACAATATTCAGAATATTTTCAGTTCCATGAGGGATTTTTCAGCCAGGGTTGAAAACAGGAACACGGAACAAAGCTCTCTTCTGAAAAAAATGATAAAACGCAGTTCCGCTGTTATAATATTCATACTGACTATCTTTATGTTCTTTTTAAGCAGAAACTCCTTCAATTTTCGGGAAACCGCAGAGTCTCTTTCAGTTTTAATTTATGCTGGAGCTCTCATGGTAATTGCCGATGCAGTCATTTCCATTACCAGATACCATAGAAATAAAAAATTTCTAAAGCTCACCCATGATGAAATAGAAAGAAAGAAAATTGAACTCAATGAAATTCTGGAGCTCAACATTGAAGATGCAGAACGGATAAATTATGAGATATATGAATATCTTGGACAGTACTTTGAGGAGTACACAGAGGCTGAGGAACTGGGCCATGAAAAAAGAACACTGAAGAACAGAATAAAGGTCAGGCGCAATGAGGAGACCCTGAAGGAGAACATGAGCCTGTTAAACAGGGAAATTAAACAGAAACAGAAGGATCTTGAGATACTTGTACATGGACTTGGAAAGAATTTAAAGGAAAAAATTGGCCTGGATCCCATAAACATTATTATCTCCGACACCAGTGATGAAATTAATACATTGATAAATTCAATAGATGAGACAGAAGGAATATGCAGTGAAGCCCGAAAGGAAGCGCAGGAATATGACAGGCTCGACAGGGAAGGCCCCTATTTTGATCAGAGGATAGAATACCTTCAAAAAAAGATTGATACCGCCCTTGAGCAAAATGATATCATAAAGATACTTTCTCCTGTCATAGACAAAAGTCTCGCCGAATGGAAAGACAGGTTTGCAGGAAACTGTTCAGAGAACATAGCAGAGCTTTTCAATGAACTCACAGAGAACAGTTTTTCCGAAACAGTAAACGGCAGTACCGTTGATAATTACCTTAGAAATTCAGAAGAAATTCCAGGCTTCGATGAGAAAGGTCACAGATTGTTGCTCATTCTCATTCAGTATGCAATTTCCACTTCAAACACTTTCCGGCTCCCTCCCTACATTGTCAACCTTGACAGAAACCTTGATTTAATTAAAAATATTCACTCCTTCAGAAGAATAATGCTTGAATTGTCTGCCCATAGACAGGTCATTATATTCTCCACATCCGATCTGCCGGATACTGAATCTTGTGAGCTGAATATAAATGGATAAAAACGGACAACTTACATTTACCGATGATCCCCTTTTAAATGAAACCTCTGAAATTTATCAGTTCATTTCTGAAGGGAAATTCAGGGAAGCGATCAAGAAAGCCGACAAACTCATGAATGTGAACCCCGAGTACCCAGGACTCATTGAAGCATACCGCACTGCAAAATTCTGGAGCAACAGAGAGAAGGAAGTCAGAAAAACCGAAGAGGGGAAAAAAACAGCGGATTTTCTCATGGAGGAGTGGGAGAACTACGAAGAGTATGCATCCGGAAGCGGTATGATAAACTCCGCGCCATACAGGGCCGCCATGCGTTTCATTTTTTTCAAGGCCTCAAACCACTACAAGCTGGCTTTTCAGAAAAATGAGGATACTGTAAACAAGTTTGATCTTCTCATCCGCCTGGGGGAATGCTTTCTGAGATTAAAGGAACATCAGTACGCAGTTGAAACCCTGGAATATGCAAAAAATTCATACAGTTCAAATGCCAGGCTTCTCTTTATCCTTGGAGAGTCCTATTATCACATAAATGAAATTCCCAAAAGCCTCATGAACTTTCAGGAGGCTTTTCTCATCAACCCTGCAGAGGTGGATCTGTCCCTCATTGAAGCCAGGCCCATACGTGAAATAATTGCAATAATAATAGATTCCGGTAAAAAATACAGGGACATAAGGGAATGGATACCGGTTTACGGTGTAATCCACGACATATTCTACATCAAAAAAAATATTAACAAACACCATCTTGAAATTCTCAAGAGCGAAGTTTACAGCCTTGAAAACAGCTATGTAAAGCTTTCAAAAGATGAAATCGAGGAAACAAATATACTCCCCAGAATGCTCAACAAATATCTCTGGCTCTATGACTATTATGAAAATCAGAATGTGAACCCGGAAAACACGGACCAGATAAGAAGCAGACTCCTGAACCTTGACTATGACCTTTTCCACGAATATTTCAACAGCCCTCCACATAAAAAGAGAATTTGATGGTAAAACTCCATTTTCTTCCCGTAAATTTTTTTTATTGCATTTTTCACTTAAAAATTAAAATACTAAATAAATTTTTATCCTGGCGGTTTATCAGATGAAGGGTTTTACAATTATTTCCTATCCAACAGAAAAGAATGACTGCCTTCTGTCCCTGACACAGATGCGCTCCAGATACATGCTGCCCCTCGGAGGAAGGTTTCGCGTTGCTGATTTTACAATAAGAAATTCTGTATCGTCCGGCGCAAACAGCACAATAATATATACCGGCAGGGAAAATGACGGATTAAAAAAGTATCTCAGGGAGTACCAAAAAACAAACGAAACAGTTGAGAATGGCGGGAAAGAATCCCATGACATTAAAGTTTTTCCTCTGACAAAGTCAAATCTCAATTCCGTAATGGATGTAATACAGGATTGCAACACATCACAGTTTGTCCTATACAACGGGGATACTCCTTCAATCATAGACTTTGAGCTTCTCCTGAAAAAATTCAAGAGTTCAAAAAAGAAGAGCATACTCTTCAAGATGCAGCTTAACGGAAAGTCCTCCATGGCCCACAAGATAGTAATATGCGAGAAGAGGAATCTCCTTTCTGTAATTAAAAACGCCATACACCAGAAATATGAAGCGCCGAATTTTTTTGAGATGATAATAAACATGCTCATTCACAACGGAATATCGGTTTCAACCATGGACGCCTGGTACTGGCCCATAAAAAATGTAAATGAATACTATAACCTGAACCGCCAAATTATCTGGGACAGAGACATTTCCGAGCTCCTTCAGAGAGAAGGCGTACTGAAAAGCCAGATAAAAAGCGACCAGTATGCACTCATTGACAAACACGGCTCTGTGACAGGATCTTTTCTCTCTGACTACTGCTACATAAACGGCAGGGTTGAGAACTCGATTATATTCCCGGGAGTGGAAATCCATGAAAAGGCATACGTCAGGGATTCCATAATTCTCCCCTTTGTTACCATAGGCCCCAACACCAGGGTCATAAACTCAATAATAGATGAGAACCTGGATCACGATTCTGAGCGATACACCATCGGCGAGAACTGCCGCATAGGTTCGGACGAAGAGCATATAAAAAACTCTGATTTCCCGAAACTCCTTGAATCAAGCCTGACACTGATCGGCAAGGGGAACCACATCCCCGATAACTCGAAAATTGGTTCCGGATGTTATGTTACTGACAAAAAGGGAGAAGGATACTTCTCTGAGAAAAACATTCTCAGGGACGGGGAATCTGTACTGTAAAACCTTTCCCCTTCATGATGAAAAGTTCTTGCCTTATTGGCCTTGATGCCATTCATATAAGGTAACCTCAATAACCAGCATTTATGATGTTCCATTGAGGTTACAACCACTTACAAAAATTCTGGAGGATACCTTGAACAAAGCAAAAATCGGAGTTATCGGAGGATCAGGCCTCTACGATATCGATGGTGCCAGACTCATTGAAGAGCTTGACATTGATACACCATGGGGAAAACCCTCTGATAAACGTAATAGATATTGAAGGTACAACCGTTGCATTTCTCCCAAGGCACGGCAAAGGGCATGTACATGCACCGCATCAGGTAAATGTCCGTGCAAATATAGCTGCACTTAAAATGATCGGCGTTGAACAGATAATAGCCTTTTCTGCAGTTGGCAGTCTTAAGGAGGAGATTCCTCCTCTGGACTTTGTTCTTCCTGACCAGGTAATTGACAGAACCAAGGCAAGGGTCAGCACATTTTTCGAAGACGGAGTTGTGGGGCATGTGACTTTCGGTGATCCATTCTGCACCAGGCTGCAGGAGATAATCCCTCCGGTTGCTGCGGAACACGGAATAAAAATGCATACAGGAGAGACTCTCATCTGCATGGAAGGCCCGATCTTCTCAACAAGAGCAGAGAGCAACCTCTACAGGTCCTGGGGTGCGGGAATAATAAACATGAGTACACTGCCTGAGGCAAAACTTGCCCGTGAAGCTGAAATCTGCTACGCGGTAATCTGCATGAGCACTGACTATGACTGCTGGCACGAGTCTGAAGAGGATGTGACAGTTGAAATGGTCGTGGCCAATGTTAATAAAAATTCTGAAAACGCAAAGGCCATTCTGAAGACACTGGTCCAGAGACTTGGAAACTGCGGGGACTGTATGTGCCACGGAGCATCAAAATACGCAGTAATGACAGCTCCGGAAAAGAGAAACCCGGAAACAGTAAAAAAACTGAAAACAATACTTCCCGATTATTTCTAAACCATAAATATAAAGCAGAATATGGCCCTTCCGGGGGCTGTATTCAGTATTTTTTCATTATACCAAGAGCCGCTGTTGCCACATTAAGATCTATGGAGGTTTTCATATTCGAGGCCAAACCTCTATTTTTAATTGAAACTATTGTATTTCTCACTGCAAATGTTATAGCAACATCATCTGTAAGTCCATAATCTCCCCCAAGAGTCAGGGCATAAAATTCGACTTCTCTCTTTTCTGTTTTTGACCTGCTTTCATAAGTTTCAGAATTAACTTTTGAATAAATTACGGAGGAGTATATATTCAGCTCATTCAGCGCTCTCCACTGAAAACCTGCCACCATGCTGTATGAATATCTGACCCTGTCTTCTGTAACACCGCCGCTGTATGTTTCATTTTTAGAAATATAGGGGAAAACAAATGATACTTCAGCTTTAAGATCGAAGGTTCTTTTTACAGGAAACATCACACCCAGTGAATATCCAATTCCCTTTTTCTGAACATAATGGAATGAAACAGACTCTGAATTGTTGTTTGCAGAGTTCAAATTATCTGTATACTCAAAATTATTTTTCTCAAAAGCATACTCACCCAAACTGATGCCCATCCCAAGACTGTAACTGTTGCCTGATTCATAATACCCCAAAATACAACCCAGTGAATAATACTGGGAAGTACTTTTTAATAGTATATCGGAAGGTGTTGATGGTGTTACCTCAGATTTATTCTTTTCAATAACCTCACCGTCCATCTGGAATGAAATTCCAAAGGACCTGTTTCTGGCAAACTTTACAGATGATGCTGCAACAAGTCCCAGGCCGTAACTCTTCTCCTCCTCTGAAATCTCACTGGAAATCGTAGCGATAGTGTAGGAGCTGTCAGTTATCTGTTTTTTAAAGACACTGTCTCCCGAGGGGCCCCTTATCCCAAGTCCATATGAAAAACGTCCGCTGTGAAGGGCCCATGAACCGAGCACAGAACCGTCAAATTTTGTATCTATCTCACTGTCGAATGTATAATCAATATCATTTATACTGAGATCGCCATCTGTACCGGTAACTCTGCTTTGAGTATAGAGTATGGAAAACCGGTTTCCCTTCTGAAAACTAATGAGAGCTGGGTTCCTTATTGAATTAAAACCGCTATCCGGATCTGTCATTGCAAAACCTGCAATGACAGGTTCAGTATATGCATATAACTGAATAGACAAAATAGACAGAATGATAATTATGCTTTTTTTAATCATGATAAATCCCGCCATAACAGAATTAAAAATAATAAATACTAATATTTATATAAAATGTATTGACTTACTGATAATTTTTGATTATTCTTTTAGTACATTATTAATAGTAATTGCAACTACTTTTAAACATCATATTTCCTCCTTAATGGCGCATAAGAAAGCCTCCTGAAAAGGGAGGCTTTCTTATGGCGGGTACTATCTTGCCTTAAGAAATGACAGATAATCATTTCTGGTTATTATTCCCTCTAATTTACCCATATTCATCACAGGAAGATGTCCTATACGGTTCATAAACATTATAGATTCAATTTCACGCATTGTTGTTTCAGGTGAACAGGTAATAAGCTTTGTTTTCATGTAGCCCTTGACCGGTGAATGCATCTGCCCTGATTTTCTGCCTTTCATTATATCCTTCAATGTCAGCATACCCACAAGATCACCATTCTCATTTAATACAGGTACACCGGACAGATCCACATCCTCCAGAAATATGGAAGCCTCAAGAAGTGTCCAGTTCTCCCGGATAGTAAAAACATCCCTTGTCATCATGTCTCCGGCGGTTACGGCGTTTTCAAGATTCTCGGTAAGATGGCGCATAAATCTTTCATATACTGATTCTCCGTCTTCATTTTTTACAACAGCTGAACCGGCCTTGGGGTGGCCTCCCCCTCCGAATGACCCCAATATGTCAGAGAGGTTGATCACATTTTTCTGACTCCTTCCTATTATCAGGTTACTGGAATTCTTTTTAAAATGGAAAACTGAAAACAGTGCATCGGGATTTTCAAGATCAAAGATCTCATCCACTACCGAGGAAAGCCCGGAGATCTGCTTATCCATATCGTTATAGCTGAACAGAATCATGTGCCCGTTTATATCCACCCATACAAGGTTCTTCAGCATGGTATGAAGCATGGACATCTGATTATCTTCTTTGAGAAACTTGGTGAAGCTCTTGACAAGCTTGATATCAGCTCCATTTTTCAGAAGAAATGATGCGACATCAAAATCCATTTTCAAAACATTGTCATGGGTAAAATTTCCTGTATCTGCATATATTCCTGCCAGAGCAATTGTGGCATCCTTGCTGTTAATGTGAACCCTATGCTTTATGAGCTCCATGCCAACAATGGATGTATTTGCACCGCTGGGCATGTAATGGAGCCTGGCGTTTTCTATATCAGTTGTGCCTTTGCCGTGATGATCATATATTTCTATTTCAGATACAGGCCCATCAATAAGTTCAAAATACTCCGAGACTTTAGGCCTTGTGCTTGAATCAACAATTACCATCCGTTCAACCTTTTGTCCCTTCAGATCAGCCGGGTCCATAAAATCTATATGATTTCTGTATAGAATACACAGATTTTTCACTTCAGGCTGGACAAGCCTGCTCATTACGGGAATATGATCCGGAAACAGATACTTTGCAAGAACCATGGATCCGATACAGTCCAGGTCCATATTTGTATGGCCAACGATTATTTTCATCAATACCGCCTGTCATATAATATCACCAATATAATGAAAGCGGTACATTCCAGTCAATTTGTACTGTAATTTTTTTCTGATAGCATTGCATATTATTTCAGGAACCCTTCTTTAAAGGGAGTGCTACCCCCTTTTTCAAATCACATATCTGAAATTACAAATGAATTAACAGAAACATTAAGTCTGCTGAGTATTTTTAATGAACATGCTTTGGGACACCCGCCAATGGAAATGACTTCACCTGCCTCTCTGGACTTGAAAGATAACCCTCACTTCCCGAAGAGATGAAACTGAGGCATGACATTCTCCCGAATGCTCCCCAATAAAGTCTTCTTGCTGCCTTGTCATCCAAGGTAATCCGCTCTACGGCATGACAAAGTCGAATTCAATTTCCCGGCATGATGAATAAAAATGGACAATGGTGTATATTTGGCAATTTGGCAAAATAACCAAATATGATTCAAAAAATATATTAATATATCATTTCAGCAAAACTTTCGCTGGAAACAATATTAAAAAAGGAATCGAGTCCTCCTGCATTGAAAAGCTTTTTCAGGGATCCGCTGAAATTATAAAAAACCAGTCTGATATCCTTTCCCCTGGTATTCTTAAGAAGGTCAACAAGATAGCTTATTCCACACGAATCTATTGACTCTATTGATTCAAAATTCAAAGCAATAAGATCAACATCTTCCCTGGTTGATTCAATTACATCTGTAACCGCAGACTTCAGCTCAGATATAATATCTATTGTAAGCTTCTTGTTCAGGTGAATTATTGCAGTTCTGTTATATAGTTCAGAATAAATCATAATACCGTATTTTTAAATTTTTGTGATTTACAAATTAATAACGAATATAATAGATATTGTACAGTAAAAAACAGCATCAAAAATAAAATTAGTGTTAATTTTTTCATAAATTCAATGTTTCTGGAGCAAAAATAAACCTCTTTACAAATTCTCCATCTTAATAATCTGAACAGCGGCATATTACAGGATAACCAAATACTGTTTGACATTGACCTGCTTTTACATCTCCAATAAAGCAGGGAAAATTAACATGAATATTGACAATCTTCTAAATGTAAATCTGATACCCCACGCAATATCCCTTATCTCTGCTTATGCAATTGCAGTTTTTTCCCTGCTTTATGGAAAACTGACACGTGAAAAAATCCTTCTTGCTCTCATCTGTGTCACATGGACCATGATTTCATGGGCTTTCATTTCACATAATCTAATAACAGACTTTACCCTGCTTTTGAAGACAGAAAGATATATACACAGTGTCATTGTTTTTGTGCCTGTCATTACACTGTATCTGTTTCAGACAATATGTGAAACTCACAACCGGCGGATCCTTTTCTTAAGTGTTTTAACCAGCATTATCCTGTCGGTATTTACACATACCAATCTTTATTTTTATGGTTTTAATGCTTACCCATGGGGAATCGTTGCAAAACCCGGTCCCGTATTTCATGTATTCATGGTTTATGCAGGAATATTAACTCTATATACATACCATATATTTACAGAAAAAATCAAAAAGGAAACTAACCCGGTAATTATTCTCAAAATTAAATACTTTTTCATAAGTTTTCTTCTTTCAGCCCTTCTTTCTTTCTTTAATTTTCCGTCAACAATGGGCATAAACATCTATCCACTCAGTGCATTTATTTTTATTCCTCTGTGGATACTGGCATACGGAATTTTTCAGCCAAAAGTTAAGGATATTAACTGGTTTTTTCTCCAGAATTTTAATCTTCTCACAATTGCATTTCTTTTTCTTTT
>QKCL01000036.1 GCA_003246895.1 Spirochaetota bacterium
CTTTTTCAACTGCCCATTTACCAACTTTGTCAGCAAATCCTGTTCTGAATAGAGCCTCTCCCATCATGAACATGAAAAGGAATATCAGTGTCCATTGGTTGGCAAAGTCTTTAAATGCTACTGCCGGCTTTAGTATACCAAGAACAACAAGTGAAATTGGTACAAACATGGCTGTTGCAACCAGAGGAATTATCTCTGTAAGGAAAAGAACAAAAGCAACTGCAATAACTCCTATTGACATGTAAGCTTTTTTCTCATCCACCTTTTTTTTAGGTGCTGCGGCTTCTTTTGTGTCAGCCTTTTTTGCTTCAACTTTTGCAGCATCTTTTTTTGCTACATCTTTTTTCGCATCTTCTGCAGCATAAGCCTTAGTAGAAAAAGAATCTACTGAGGTGATAGTGGCCATGCCACCAAATGCCAAAAACAGAGTGAGAAATAAAATCCCAAACTTTTTCATTAGAGCGAACCTCCTGTTAAATTTTTTTATTTATTACACGGGATGAAATTACCGCATAACTTACAATTTAACGATGCGGAAATTTTAGCATATAAAATTTCACATTGTACCAAGGATAGCGAAGATAAACCATTTGTCAATAGGTTCCGGTTTATGACCGACTTTTTTTTCCATTTTAGGTCAAATTTGCAGATCTGATTCATTTATCTGGCTGTTTGGCGTCATACTACAACTGTTATGCGGTAATAATACTATTTATGGAGTTTGGGAAAGTTTCAGGATCTGGTGTTTTATACAAAAAAACAGTTAAAACTGGCGCCGAAGCAGCCGGATGTATCCGTTATATGGTTAGGTGATGGTCTAAAAACTGACAATACTGTGACTTTTCGCGGTGAATTGTTTCATTCAGAAAGCAGAATATAGAATGGAATATGGAAAAAATTCAGGTAATAGGCATGTATGCAGGGGTGAGTGCTGCGGAACGTTCCCGCTGTCAGTTAAAGTGATACCGAAGTGGGCGTTTTATTCAGCCGGGAACAGTAGATGCCCGGCCTCTTGCTACGGAATATTCCTGTTATTTGTTATGCGATTCAAATTCATTCATGAATTTAACCAGTTTTCTGACACCTTCAATGGGCATTGCATTGTAGATGCTTGCTCTCATGCCTCCCACACTTTTGTGGCCGTTCAGAGAGGATAATCCGTTCTGTGTCGCTTCTGAAACAAATTTTTTGTCAAGATCAGCAGATCCTGTGGAAAATGTCACATTCATTATTGATCTGTATTTTTTTACTGCATGGCCCTTGAAAAGTGCTGAGTTATCAATGCAGCTGTAGAGAAGTTCAGCCTTATCTCTGTTCAGTTTCTCCATGGCTTCAACTCCTCCCAGATCCCTAAGCCACTGGAATACAAGACCTGCCATGTAGATTGAATATGTTGAGGGGGTATTGAAGAGCGATCCGTTTTCAATATGGGTTCTGTAATCGAGCATGGTTGGAATTCCGTCTGGGATTCTGTCAACCAGAGAGTTTTTTAAAATAACTATTGTGACACCAGCGGGGCCGATGTTTTTCTGTGCACCTGCAAAAATTATATCGTAATCTGTGACTTTTATTTTTTCGGAGAGTATGGATGAAGACATGTCTGCAACAAGAGGAACTTTTATATTTGAAGGTATCTCAACGTATTTTGTCCCGTATATTGTGTTGTTATGGCAGATGTGAATGTAGTCAGCGTCGTCATTGAAGTCAATTCCGGAAATTTCAGGAATGTAGGAGAAAACTGTGTCTTCAGAACTGGCAACTTTACGGAATGATCCGAGTTTTTCCAGCTCCTTCATTGCTTTGTCTGTCCATGTGCCTGTGTGTATAATATCGCATGTCCTGTTTATTGTCATGAAATTCATCGGTATCATGGAGAACTGAAGGGAAGCTCCCCCCTGAAGAAAAAGAACATGGTAATTGTCAGGTATGCCCATGAGAAAACGGAGATCCTCTTCAGCCCTGTCTATGATATCCTGAAAATGGGATGATCTGTGGCTCATCTCCATGACAGACATTCCTGAGTCCCTGTATTCAAAGAGCTCCTCAGAAGCCTTTTTTAGAACCTCTTCAGGAAGCACTGCCGGGCCGGCTGAAAAATTGTATACTCTGGACATGATGTTACCTCATTAGTATGTGTTTTAAGAGATATCCGGAATCTACATGTGTGCCGGTATTAACTTTAAAACTAATCATATAAACATTTCATATAGTCTTCCGGTCAGTGCGGGTGTCAAGCTTTAATGGATTAATTTATACTTGAAATAAAATTCACTGCATATTTACTGACTCCATTAAAATAATTTACCGGAGAATTTGGCTGATATGGCAAAAATTAAACCGTTCATGGCACTCAGACCCGACAGCAGGTTTTCGAAAGATGTGGCTGAGCTGCCCTACGATGTTGTTTCATATGAAGAAGTGATGGATATAGCCGGGGATAACCCTCTGAGTTTCTACCATATTACCAGACCCGAAATGGATCTGGACAGTTCAGTTGATCCGTATTCAGAGGAAGTCTATAAAAAGGGGAGAGAGAACCTTGACCGGTTCAGGTCTGACGGGACACTCATTCAGGATGAAAAATCCTGTTACTATCTCTACACACAGATAATGGACGGCAGGCCCCAGACAGGGATCGTTGTTGCCGTGAGCGTTGATGACTATATCGGGAACGTAATAAAAAAACATGAACTTACCCGCGAGGATAAGGAGAATGACAGAACCAGACACCTGGATATACTGAATGCTAATACGGGCCCGGTTTTTATGATATATCGTGAATCCGATGAGAAGAAGTCCCTCATGACAAAAGCCATGGAGGCATCACCGGTATTTGACTTTACAGCACGTGACGGTATCAGGCACATAGGCAGGGTAATTGAAGATCCTGAACTCATAGAAAAAATTACAGACTCCTTCAGGGATGATGAACTCTATATTGCTGACGGTCACCACAGGGCGGCTTCAGCTGCAAGGGTTGGGGTTCTCAGAAGGGAGAGCAACAGTGCATATACCGGAGAGGAGGAATTCAATTCATTTCTTACTGTCATGTTCCCTCATGATCAGCTCAAGATTCTTTCATATAACAGGGTAGTGCGTGACCTTAACGGCATGTCAGCGGATGATTTTATGAAGACCCTTGAAAAGAATTTCAGTGTTGTCCGGAACGGCAGAAAAATACCTGAACAGGTTCACGACTTTTCCATGTATATTGGAGGAGAGTGGTACACTGTGAGTCCGAAATTTGAAATACCTTCAGACCCGGTTGAGGGGCTTGATGTTACGATAATTCAGAAGAATCTGCTTGACCCTGTCCTCGGAATTGCAGATCCGAGAAAGGACAAGAGAATCGATTTTGTGGGCGGAATAAGGGGAACTTCAGAACTTGAGAAACTTGTTGATTCCGGAAAGTACGCCGTTGCATTCTATATGTTCCCTACCGGTGTAGGCCAGCTCATAGATGTTTCGGATTCCGGCAAGATAATGCCGCCTAAATCAACATGGTTTGAGCCCAAACTCAGGAGTGGACTTTTTGTTCACCTTCTTGATGATTAGGATATAACTTATATATAATAGTAATAGTATTAGGCTGCCCTTAATGGCAGCCTTTTTTATTTCTTGAGATGGTATTTATACCTCATTTGTCTGAAATTTCAGTAATGATAAACCTGATATTATTTCTTCCATCTTGACTCTTTCCATTCCGCATGTTTTTCCCTGTCAAGAAAAGTCCACGCTATGATGCGGCTGACTTTGTTTCCCTGTGACATGTTTATTGTTTTTACATCCCGGGCCTTTACTTTTTTGAGTGTTTTATAGAGGCCTGTAAGAGTATTCTTCCTGGAAACAAGGGATGTGAACCAGAGGCACTGGCCGGCAAAGAACTGGCTTTCCTTTACCATGCTGCTGACAAATGATTCCTCTCCTCCCGGGTAGCAGAGCTCATTGGGCTGGCCGCCGAAATTCAGGACCGGTGTATCTGTTCTCGCAAGTTTCAGGTTTTCCCGTTTGCGCATGGTTCCGGCAGCTGCATTTTCAAGTGAAGCGTGAAATGGAGGGTTGCACATTGTCACATCGAAAAGGTCATCCTTCCCGATTACTCCCCGGAAAAAGTGACGGGAGTTCTTCTGGATCTCCACCTTCACAAGCTCTTTCAGTGAAGTGTTGTTATTTATTATATTTTTTGATGAACTGATTGATATGGGGTCAATATCAGTGCCGGTAAAGCGCCAGCCGTATGTCATGCTTCCGATTATCGGGTAAATACAGTTTGCACCCACGCCTATATCAAGCACAGAGACGCAGTTCCCTTCTGGAACAATTCCGTCATTGGATCGGCTCAAAAGGTCTGCAATATTGTGTATATAGTCAGCCCTTCCCGGAACAGGGGGGCATAAATAATTATCCGGAATATCCCACCAGTCAATATTGTAAAATTTTTTCAGGATCGCCCTGTTGAGCATTTTTACAGCTTCGGGATCGGCAAAATTTATTGAGTCATTTCCGAATCGGTTGGCGGAGACAAATGGTTTGAGTTCCGGAGTGACTTCTATGAGTTCTTCAAAGTTGTAGCGGAAGCGGTGAAGATTTCTCGGGTGAAGCCCCGATTTTGACTTTTCTGTTTTTTCAGCTGCTTCAGTTTCTTTTTTCATTATACTTTTGTCTCCTGCATGACCGATTTATATCTGCCATGGAAAATGCTGTTTCTAAATATTTTTATGCCATAAAACATATGCTATCCCGAAAAGACAGCATATTTTATGTGCCGGATACAGTGAAGGGTTTATTTGTGTTAAAGGGCATCAATGGCTTATTTAACATTCACTGATTCAATATCCACCGCATCCACCCGGCGGTACACAGGGGCCGGTATCCTGCATTGTCTGCATGGTGTTTTAATCAATATATGTTTTCGTCTCCATAGTTTCCATGAAAAATATTACTGAAAGATCAGAAGGATTTATTGAATGGGGATCAGGTATTATTTATCCTTATGTAACAGGATTAGCTATGAAGCTAAAAAAATATATAATAATACTGAATATGGTATGGGCTGTTCTCATGCCGCTGCATCAGGCGGGAGCAGTTGTGTATCCTGACCGTGGAATTCTCCTTAATCCTCTTCAGACAACAAGGCAGACCGATGATTGCGGTCTTTTCACTATGACAGGTGGCTGGGGTGAAATTGATAAAAAGATGGCTGAGAATACTGATGACCAGCATAACTGGAGTGTAAAACTTGGAGCTGCACTTGAGCTTTTCAGATACCGGAACAGTTTCAGTTTCACAGCTTCAAGTGATATCGAACTTGTGGCAAATGACCAGAGTGAAATGAAGTTCAATCCAAGGTCCTTCTTCTGGCAGGAATCTTTCATGGGATCATTTTCAGGGGGCCCAATTTATTATCAGACAGGTTATGTTCACAGGTGCAAGCATGATATAGACAATATAGAAGTTCAGGATAAAACCGGTGAAAAAAGGCAGGCCGTCTTTATCTACGACAGTATATTTCTGCGTGTCATAACAAAAGAATTCAGAATTTTAAATTCTGTAAATTTCCCTTTCGTTTCCAGATTTTATATAAGGGATGATTATTTTGTCCTCAGGGATGACTCGCGAATATATGAATACCCGGCAGATGAAAAGTACAGCATAGAAAACCTCATAAATACCGTTCAGGCTGGAGTAAACATCGATATAATCAGGGCAAAAAACTTCGATATCTACACGCGCCTGCAATATAAGATATCTTTTTTTTCTGAAAATGTGAATGGTGATAGTGCCGGTTACAGAAATGATTATTTTGCGGAGTGCGGTATAAGGCTCAAGGGGGAGCAAGGGGTAATGCAGTTTTTCCTGAATTATGAGTATATTGATTATACCATGATCAATCCATTTAATGAAAAGACCAGGGTTCTCTATTTCGGAATACGAACAGGAGACAGGCGCATGTATAATTGATGCAGGGATCTTGAGTCAGTTTCCGGAATTGAAGACACTTTTTTGAATTTTTCCGCATTGGGTCAATATCTTCTATATTAAGGATATGTTTTTGTTTATAATGGGGGGAGAATGACCCATCGAATGATGATGCTTGTCATCCAGTTCGGCATAATCATATTTTTTGCCAGACTGGCAGGGATGGCTTTTTCAAAGGCAAAACTGCCCGGAGTACTTGGAGAACTCTTTGCGGGCATGCTTCTTGGGGCATATGCCCTGGGTCAGTTTCCTGTCCCCGGATTTCCCCATGGACTCTTTCCCCTGCATAATGGAGAGCCGGTTTCTCCGGAACTGTATGGACTGGCAACTATTGCATCCATAGTGCTGCTTTTTAATGTGGGGCTTGAAACAGACCTGAAAATGCTGTTTCGCTACTTTTTTGCCGGCACGCTTGTTGGAGTCGGCGGGGTTATTGCATCTGTTGTTTCGGGTGTTTTTACGGGATTCTGGTTTTCGGGATTACTGGGAATGTCGCCGGTATCGGTTTTTGACCCTGTATGTCTTTTTTTAGGAATATCTTCAGCTGCAACATCTGTGGGCATTACGGCACGGATATTATCTGAAAAACGAAAACTGGATTCTCCTGAGGGCGTCACCATTTTGTCCGCCGCAGTTATCGATGATGTCATTGGAATAATACTGCTGGCTGTTGTGAGCGGAATGGTAGCTTCAACCCATGGTAAAAACGGCACACTGGACTGGGCACATATCGGACTCATCGGCATAAAAGCCGTCTCTGTGTGGCTGGCGGCAATGGTTGCCGGCATCTGGGCTGCCAGAAAAATTGCATTTCTTCTGAAAATGTTCGGGGGACGTACAAGTATTGCTGTAATGGCCTTTGGACTGGCATTGATACTGTCGGGACTGTTTGAGGAAGCAGGACTTGCAATGATTATCGGCGCCTATGTAATGGGGTTGTCATTGTCACGGTCTGACATTGTCCATGTGATCAGGGAACGAATGCACGCTATATACGTACTGCTGGTGCCTGTGTTTTTTTTCGTCACAGGCATGTTTATTAATATGAAGGCTGTTGCTGATCTTCAGGTGCTGCTGTTTGCTGGAATTTATACTGCCGTGGCATTTTCGGCAAAAGTCTTGGGCTGCGGATTGCCGGCTTTGGCAGCAAAATTCAATTTAATCGGTGCTTCACGAGTAGGGCTGGGCATGGTGCCGCGTGGAGAGGTTGGTCTTATTATTGCAACACTTGGTATGGCTGCCGGTATTCTCAACGACAGGCTCTTCGCGGCAGTCATTATCATGCTGGTGGTCAATACTGTTGTGGCGCCTTTGGGACTGGTAAAACTTTTTGAGAATGAAAGATCCGGTGTTGCAGACAGTGTCGGGGAACGGAGTGATACCACCGAGCTTCGCTTTAATTTCAGCACTTATGCGCTGGTGGAACTGTTTCTGGCAAAACTGACCGAAGTATTTGATGAAGACGGTTTTTTTACACATTTGCTCAGTCATGGAGATCAGCTTTATCAGGCGCGAAAAGAAAACCAGGTTATAGAATATCAAAGAACAGGAAATACTGCCAGGGTTGTGTTTAGAGAGGAAAATATTCCTCTTGTTCATGCGGCGGTTCTGGACGCGGTGGCGTCGGTGGAGCTGGCGGTGAAGGAATTAAAAAGTCCGCTGTGCGATACGGAACTGCATCAGACGCTGACTACGGAAGCACATAGTCCGGGATATACCGGTACCCATGCCATAGCGCAGGTGCTTAAACCACACATGGTTAAAACCGGTCTGCATGGAACATCAAAAAGTGAAGTTCTTCGCGAATTGCTGATGTTTCTTTGTGACTCAGGCCAGCTGCCGCGGCGTAATTTTGATGAGGTGCTTGACGAGATTCTGACCCGGGAAGGGGTCATGTCCACGGGGTTTGCCGGAGGGCTGGCCATACCACATGCCAGGGTGAACAGCATCGACAGTCTGATATCCGTTGTCGGAATATATCCACATGGTATCGATTTTGACGCAATGGACGGGAATCTATCATATGTGTTTGTGCTGGTTCTGTCACCGGAATCACACCCGACCCCTCATCTTGAATTCATCGCGGAAGTGGCTGGAGTTTTTCAGCGTTATGGCCTTGAACAGTTTTTAGGGGCAAGGGATTCAGACGCAGTTTATGAAATGCTGATGAATAAATCGAATAGGTGAATGATAAAATTTGAAAAAAGATGAAGATAACAGTATGTTCCTTGTGTCCAGCAGTAAACAGGGTTATCCCCGGGTGTAGTATTAACAGCCAGGGGAGGATTTTTATAATTATGCTGTGTCTGAAAGAGGCATGACGTGAGTGAATATCCATGTAAATTCCTGGTGTTTTTTTTAAGAAAAAGGCCTGCTCTATTGTACACCCTGGCTGCAGTGGTTGTTTTAATTATGGATTACCTCACTGGACGAATTATCCGTTTTCCAATTGCATATGCATTGCCCGTTGTAATAGCAGCATGGATTGGCTCAAAATATGCTTCATACTGTTTGGCCGTGATACTGCCGTTATCCAGGGTTCTGTTTCATTTTTTATGGCACGAAACGGATCTGCTTCCTGTCGCAGTACTTAATGCAATGATTGCAGTTTTGGCTCTGCTTTTATATGCCTATCTTGTTCAACGGGTTTCACGGCAAAAAAAATTGTTAAGTAAAAGGGTCAATCTGCTGGAGGGAATCTTGCCGGTATGCGCGTCACGTAAGCGTATTCGTACCGAAAAGGGGAACTATGAGCAGATTGAAAAATACATTGCTGAACACACTGGAGTATCTTTTAGCCACGGGTTATGTCCGGAATGTTTCAAAAAACTTTATCCTGAATATTATAAGGATGATGACAGCACTCAATCTTAAAAAGTATAGACCTGAATGCTGTCTCCCACTCCGCATGCTCCTTCAGCTGCGAATTCAGATCTTCTTATGAAGGATTCCAGAATAAGGTCGTTCATTGCATCATCGTGGTGTTCTTTTCCCTTTCCAATGTTAATGTCATCGGGATCGAGTTCAGAAATGCCTATTGAAACGCAGGGTTCAATTATTTTATTGGCGATATTGAATTTTTCAGAGGAGAGCTTTTTCATTATTCTTCCGGCTACTACCTGTGAATCGTTACTTGTAGTGTTCGGAAGGTATATGAGGAACTTCTCAGGTTCAAATCTGCCAAGCACATCGTATGGGCGTATGGATTTTTCAAGCCTCCTGCTGAATTCATAGAGGAAACTGTCTGTTGCGTGATTTCCGCGGTTAAGTTCAATCTCCTTCAGATTCTGTATGTTTACCATTATTGCGGAAGTAATTTCATTTTTCCTGGAAGCACGTCCCATTTCCTTTATTATTTCATCGAGAAGTGATCTTCTGTTCAGAATTGAAGTTACAGCATCTTCCCTTGTGGATTTTATAAGTTTTCTTTTGGTATTTACAAGATCGGTTCTCAGTTTCAGGTTTTTCTGGACAATGTCAAGTCTCAGGGACAATATATCCTCTGTAAATGGAACCAGAATAAAGTCATCTGCTCCGGAGTGCAGTGCTTCAGCCATGCCTTCAAGTTCATCACCTGTACCTATTGCAATTATATAAACGTACCCCTTTCTGCTTCTCTGACTTCTTATGGAATCACAAATTTTGGCTGAACCTGTATCCTGCCAGTTTATTATGACACACTGGGGTTCATGCTCCTTTATGGTTTTTACTGCGGTACTGTTCTCCGCGGAAACTGTTTCAAGTCTGGTTTTTTCAGAAAGGTCATTGATTAGTTTCTGGATTGTTTTAGTTGGATTTACAAGACAAACTTTCATTCTATCCCCCCGCGGAGTTTTGGTTTAAAATAAAAAATTTATCGTAATTATACAGAATGTCAATAATTTTAAGTTTATTTTATCTCAATAAAGTAGGGTACAATATAACCGCCTCGTTCTGAAGCCCGGACTGTATCTCCTGTCTGTTTAATCTTCTTTAATATTTCAAGCCCCCCCTTTCCTGCATTGAGCCCGAAAAGTCCAGTCATCGACGGGAATGAATGTTTAGCCGGGGAGTGCACTACGGCAAAGTTTTCGTCAATGCCTGCTTTGATTCTGGCAAATTCAATTGCTGCCAGTATGCCTCCATTGCTGTCAGTGAGACCATTTTTTATGGACTGGTCTCCGGTAAATACTCTTCCCTGTGCAAGGGAATCTATATTCTCCTTTTTAATTTTTCTTCCCTCCATTGCAATAGATATGAATCTCCTGTATGTGAAATCGACACTTTTCTGAAGAACAGTTTTTTCTTCCGGTGTAAGGTCACGTGATTCGGTAAAAATATCCGCATATGGGCTGAGTTTTACAGATTCCTTGTTTATTCCGAGTTTTTTATAAAGGCCCTGGAGGGAGATTTTTCCTGCAATGACCCCTATTGATCCGGTTATTGTTCCTGGATTTGTAAATATTTTATCTCCTGTGCATGAAATATAGTATCCGCCCGAAGCCGCTGTGTTTCCGAATGAGAATACCACGGGCTTGCCGTATTTTTCCTTCATGATTTTTATTGACCTGAGCATGAAGTCTGAAGCCGCGGCGGAACCTCCTCCTGAATCGACTCTTATGACAACTGCCCCTGAATTGCGGAAGGCTCTTTCCAGTGCGGAGATGAATGAACTGTCTGTTGTGTTATCTGCTCCCGCATCCCCCTTTCCCCTGAGAATTGTACCGTCAACATGGACAACTGAAATTACAGGAACCGGGCCCCATATCCCTTCGATTCCGCCGGATTTTCTGTATTCTGAAAACTTTTCAATGCTGTTGTCAGGAGAGAACTTTTTCTTCAGTTCATCAAAGTATCCTATTCCGTCTATGAATCCCAGTTTCTGTGCACTCTGTGGAGTGAGGAAGCCTGAGTTGAAGGCTTCTTCTATCGTTTTCATGGGAATTTTTCTGTCTGTACATATCTGTTTTGTAAACCTGCTGTTAAGGTCAGTGAGGATGCTCTCCAGGTTTTCTCTAAGCTCCGGAGACATGGTTTTTCGTGTAAATGTTTCATTGAAGGATTTGTATTTACCGTACCGGACCGATTCAAATCTGATTCCTGTTTTATCAAGAAGTTCCCTTATGAAGTAGAGCTGTGCGCTGAGTCCGCTGATGGAGAAACCAGTTCCCGGTGCAATATATATTTTGTCCGCAGCGCAGGCTATGTAGTATTCCCTGTTTCCGGCACTGTTCATCTGGGCATAAATCTTTTTCCCTGATCTTCTGAATTTTGCCATGGCCGCACGCATCTCCTCGATCTGTGCCATGCCTGCTTCGGCGTTGTCTATTTCAAGGAAGATAGATCCAACCGAGTTATCGTCAGACATGCTCAGGATTGCGCTCAATACCTCCTGGAAGTTCATGCTTCTTCCGGAAAAAAGTGATGATGCAGTGTTTTCTTTTATCTGGCCGTCAATTTTCAGAACAATGTCCCTTTTATTTATGGCTCTGCTTAATGTACTATCTCTCCGTTCTGAGGTGACTGCAAAATATGCGCCGTGCTGCTTTTTAATGTTTCTGTCTGATGAGCTGTGAATGTAACCGGGAACAAATGTTCCGCCGTTCCATGAAAGGTCAAGGGGAATCTCTGCCGACAGGGTGTAATATCCGTTGTTCCCGGCGCTGCCTCTCACTGTTATGCCGGGAGGTGTGTTTAATTCCAGTGTCATGGAATAGTCTGAGTCCGAGTACTTAGATTCTGAAAATTTATCCAGAGCTCCCGTGAGTGTGAGCCACCTGAACGGTCTCAGAGATACTGAATAGTTTTCATAATATCCGGTTTCAGGTCCTGTTCCGCCTATATAAATGTCCCTCAGGGAATAACCAAGGGAGAGGTATTTTACAGGCCTGTATAAAAATCCTACGTTATATAATTTCTGTTTTATTTCCCCGTCATCAGTTCTGATGTAGGTAAAACCGGCTCCTGCACCGATAGTGTTTTTCAGCAGGAAGGCCTTGTTTATATGGTAGAGGTCACCCCTCTCCTCCATGAACGAACCGGATGTGTAATTGAAGAGATAGCTGTATTTTCCATAGATAAGGTTAAGGCCGAAAATGTTGAGGGAAAAGAAATGGTTGAGATTTTCTGTGCCCTCTGCGCCGGTGTAAGCGTATGCAAGTATGGGGGAGATTTCCTCTTCCGAGAATACCGGGTTTACAAGGCCTGCAAGGGGGTGCATGCTGTATGAAGAATTTTCAGTCCCCGGAGGTGCTGCAAAGATGTTTACTGTGTCATGGGCCATGAGATTTGCGGATTGGAAAACTGTCCATATCAGAATGGGCAGAAGGAAAGTACGTTTCATCTTTGTCATCCTCTGGTTATGTTTCTGTAGTCGTTTATGATTATTTCAGTTATTTCATCCACGGGGAGTGTTCCGTCTATTGTCATGAATGAGCTGTCCCTTATTTCAAGGAAATTGTTTCTTACCTTCTCAAGAAAATTTTTCTGCTCAAAAATTTCAGCTTTACCGTCTCTGGTGCTGTTGCGTCTGCCTATTCTCTGCAGGGCGGTGTCCACGGGGATATCTATGAAGTAGACCCTGTCGGGAGAAGGGAAGTTCTCGCTGATGTTCATGAGGAGAATCTCCGCCGGTGAACGGAAATCCGGGCTTCCCTGATAGGCGGCATTTGAGAAATAGTACCTGTCCATTACCACCGTGAGATTCTTCTGAAGTGAAGGGGTAATGTTTTTTGCCGCATCATCCCTTCTGTCCTCAATGAAGAGGCGGAGAATCTCTTCATTGTCCGGCATTTCATCTAAAGCAAGAATCTGTCTGATTTTTCTGCCTGTTTCCCCGCCTGTGGGCTCGGAAAGTTTAATAAAGGGCACCCTTTCACCGGCAAGATATCTGGTGAAGAGGCTGCACTGTGTGGATTTCCCCGAGCCGTCTATGCCTTCAAATACAATGAAAAACGGTTTCATCGCTCTGCCAGTGCGGGTTTGATATCCCTTGTGAATGTTAGTGCCGCACCGATTGTTCCTGAGTTGAATCCCAGGAATCCCACAACCGGTATGAGTGACAGTATGAAGAATGCTCCGCCGTTTCCGGCAACTGAGAGTTTGTGCCTCCAGCATATTCTGAACTTCTCACCGAAGGTGTATCTTCTTCTTTCCAGGGGATAGTCATAGAACTGGAAACCGTAGAAGAAGCATGTGAGAAAGAAGTTAACAGCTATATATATAAAGGATCCTACTACGGGTATGAGGTTGAGCAGTACAAGAAATACATTGACTATTATGAGAAATATGATGAGTTTCAGCACGTTTTTCAGGGCTCTTACTATGTCAGCTGTCATTGCAGATACAGAGAAGGGTTCATCGAAACTTTCACCTCCTTCAAGAACCTCAACCTTTTCTGACAGAAAATCGAGAAATGGTGAAATGATGATGCCGCCCACTATGGAGTAAATGTAAACTGTTATAAAGGCGAGTAAGGCCATGAAGAGCGGTTTTATGACATACGATATAAAGCCTGAAACAAGCCATGAACCTACTTTCATGTACCATGCATCTCCTGCAACAAAATGCTGCAGCCACTGCTCCATCCATGGTAAAATTCCAGTGTATGCGAAGTATAATATTGCTGCAAGTACGGCAATATTTAGAAAGAACGGTATCACATAATATTTTATTACGCCATTGTGATTCATGACAAAGCCGAAGGATTTAAAGACATCGGCAAATCCGTTAATGAGGGAATTTTTTCCCTTGCCCTTTACTACGAGATTTTTAGTTGCTGTCATTTAATACTCCCTGTATTGTTTTTTGCCTCCACCGTATCACGGCAGAGGAGGCAGTTGTTATGCCTGACTGTGTTTTTTTGATGCTTTTCCAAGCCTGTCCATGATCGCCCTGCCAAGGCCGGTACATGGAACCTCTTCGCATATTATTTCATCTATATCCATTGTGTCAAGTTCATGGAGCATGGAGAAAAGGTTTGCCGCAGCCTCTTCAAGATTTCCGTCAGGAGAGAGGACCCTGCAGTTTTCTGATCGGCACGGTGATTCTCCGTTTTTAAAAAAAAGATATCCCTTTTTTTCAGAAACTGATTCTATTCTGTCAATGATCCTCAAGGGTTTCCCGGGCGAGTAATGGAAGGGGAGCTGCCCCGGCGCTTCGGTATTTCCAGAATCATGGTTTGTAATGATTTTTGCATGTGTAAAGGATTCGATCTCCTCTACAGAAATTCCTCCGGGTCTCAGCAGGATGATGCTGTCTCCCTCAACTTTTACTATTGTGGACTCAACTCCCACTGCCGTTGATCCGCCGTCCAGTATCATGTCTATTCTGCCGCCAAGCTGGGTTTCAACGTGTTTCGCGTCTGTTGGGCTCAGGCAGCTGAACCTGTTCGCGCTCGGCGCGGCAATGGGCTTTCCGGAATATCTGATCAGTTTGAGCGCAGTCTCATGGTCCGGCATTCTTATGGCCACTGTTTCAAGGCCAGAAGTTATTATATCAGGGACAATTCCGCTTTTGGGAAGCACCAGTGTAAGAGGCCCGGGCCAGTACTTTTTCATGAGTTTCTCTGCAAGGGGGGAGATCTCTCCGGCGAGTTCCCTGACCATGGAAATTTCAGCCACATGAACGATTAGGGGGTCAAAGAAGGGCCTCTCCTTGGCTTCAAATATTTTTGCAGCAGCAATTGGGTTCAGGGCGTCAGCGCCGAGTCCGTAAACTGTTTCAGTGGGGAACGAAACGAGCCCGCCGGACTTTATGATCTGTGCAGCCTTTCTTATATTGTCATCTGTTGCCATGAGTGTAGTCATAAATCACCGTATTGTAAATATATGGTAATACTTCATTTATTTTCCCAGCAGTCAATTTTTTTTCTTCCAGCCGGGAAGTCTGTCTATCTGAATGTCATGTCTCCTGTAATATATATATCCCCCGATACAATTGCATCGTCATGATTATCTATTGTCACATAAATTTTTCCTGTTCGACCCTGTCTGTTCCCTTGTAGAATTGTTGTATTGCTGTTTACCGCTATGCGTCCGTGTTTTAGTAAAAATGCACCTGCAGGGCCGGCGGCGCTTCCTGTTGCAATATCTTCGACAAGTCCTGAGTTGTCCCATGTCCTTGCAGTGAGCCTTTCCGTATCAAGCACATATACAAATTTTGCCCCGTGCCTTTGAAGTCTCTCTTCAAAATTACCAACGGTTATGCCTGCGGATTCTATTCCGCTTTTTACAGGCACAATGAGGTATGGCAGGCCCGTAGTGACAACTTCACATGGAAGATTTGACATGTCATCCTGATGGAGGTTAAGGCAGGAGAGTATCTCCTCTGTTTCGGCCGTATCCAGTGTTTTTATAAACTTAGCCTTGCCCTGATTCATGGATGCACTGAAATAATCATCTTTTCTGCATGTCCGGACTTTAAAAATCCCTGAATCAAGTTCTATGTGCCAGGTTTCACTATTAGTCTTTCCGTATCTGTCGTGGAGTACTGCCCCAAGGCCGAGAACGGGATGACCTGCAAAGGGGAGTTCCTCTTCAACTGTGAATATACGGGCCCTGACATGGTTATTTTCCGGAATACCCATGAGAAAGATAGATTCAAAATGCCTCAGTTCATTTGTGAGAAGAAGCATCTCATCCGATGTCAGTTCATGAAAATCAGAAAAAACAGAAAGGCTGTTCCCGTTGATTTTTTCCGGTGCAAAAACGTCAGCCAGTGTTACTTTTATTCCCGATATTTTGCTGTTGTTCATATGAGTCCCTTGAATTATAATTAAAGAGTTAATAATGAACTGCCCTGCATAAATGTCATTAAGTTTTACATTATCAGTTATGCATGAAAAATTTTTTTGAATTTTTTTATTTTTTTATGACCCGGGAATGCTCCCTGTATTTGCGATTAGATACAATTACTGCTGTTTTCGGGTAATTATGGCAATATGGAAAAACCTAATGGCCTTAGAGGGCCCCTGATGGACTCTGAGGGGTCGAGAGCCTTTTTTTGCACCATAACGCATAACAAGTGTTATGCGTTATGGTGTTTATCCCTTGACAATACTGGTGTAATGGTTATAAAAAAGATAGATGAAGTTTTATAAGGGGATTTCTGAAGAACATTGAAAGGATTCTCCCTTGTGGGTGCAGGCAGTATAACATGAAAATAATTCTAAATGCCGCTTCAATGGTCACTCATGAGTTTACTTTAAAAATTTCGTTCTTATTTTGTAGAGTTCCTGCGTCCTAAGAGTGTTCTTTATTTTTTCAAAAGCTTATAAAACTTTATCCTGATTAACTGAATATAAAAACAGAGGATTATGATAAAGCTTAAAATTCAAAATCTATACAAGATCTTCGGCCCCCATCCGCAGCGGGCCATGAAAATGATTAATTCCGGGAAGAGCAAGAAGGAAATTCTTGATAAGACCGGATGTGCCGTAGGTGTAGCCGGGGTTTCATTTGAGGTTAATGAAGGAGAGATCCTTGTCATCATGGGACTTTCCGGCAGCGGCAAGTCCACACTTGTGAGATGCATAAACCGGCTCTTTGAACCTACCTCGGGTAAAATAACCGTCGATAACGATGAAATAACATCCATGGATAAAAAGAGTCTCAGAGAGGTTCGCAGAAATAAATTTGCAATGGTCTTCCAGCGGTTCGCACTTCTTCCGCACAGAACAGTACTTGAAAATGTTTTCTTCGGCCTGGAAATACAGTCTGCTGACAAAGACGACATGAAGCAAAGATCCATGGAGGCACTTGATCTCGTGGGGTTAAAGGGATGGGAGGATTACTATCCCGCACAGCTTTCCGGCGGCATGCAGCAGAGAGTAGGCCTTGCCAGGGCTCTTGCTGTTGAGCCGGATATTCTTCTTATGGATGAAGCCTTCAGTGCCCTGGATCCTCTTATTCGTTCAGACCTGCAGGATGAACTTCTTTCCCTTCAGAGCCGCGTACAGAAAACAATAATTTTCATTACCCATGACCTGGATGAGGCACTTAAGATAGGAGACAGAATTGTCCTTATGAAAGACGGGAAGGTCGTTCAGATAGGGACACCTGAAGAGATACTGCTTAATCCTGAAACAGAATATGTTGAGCGGTTTGTTGAAAATGTCAATATGACACGAATACTTACTGCAAAGGATGTAATGGTCAGGCCTGTTAAGGTTACTCACCCCAAGGACGGTCCCCGTTCTGCACTTCGTGCAATGAAGGAGAAGGGGAGTTCAAGCTGCTGCGTACAGGACAGAAACAGAAAATTTCTTGGAATCGTCAGATCTGAACAGGCGAGGAAACTTGTTGATGAAGGCTGCACCAGCCTTGAGTCAGTAATCGAGCCATATGAAAAGAACAAGGTCTCTCCCGATACTCCGCTTCAGGAAATTCTGCCTATCATTATTGACGCATCCTATCCTGTTGCCGTAGTGGATGAAAGCAATGTACTGCTTGGTGTAATTGTAACTGGTTCTGTTCTCGCCGGGCTCGTGGAAGGCGGGGTTGACAGCAATGCACATGCAACAGACTGGAATAACGGGGGAGTGTAACTGAATGCTTAATATATTAAATAATTTCATTCCAATCTTGAATTCATCTTCTGATACAGGCATGGGCGTCCCGAAAGTTCCTCTTGGGGATTTGATAGAAAGTATAATAAACTATCTTACAGATAATTTTTCATCTGTAACAAAATCTGTCTCAGTCGTAATGAGAAGCGGAATAGAATCACTTAACTCTGTCATAGATATGGTTCATCCTGTCCTGTTTATTATAGTTGTTACGCTTCTTGTACTCTATATTTCCAGGAAAAGAATTGCACTGTTTACGGCAATTGGTCTCCTCTTTATATGGAATCTGGGGCTCTGGTATGAAACAACAAATACCCTGACCCTTGTAATCATATCAACATTGCTGTCACTTATTGTGGGTGTTCCACTCGGTATCGCGGCAGCGCTTAACAAAAGATTTAACAGAATTATTGTGCCTGTCCTGGATTTTATGCAGACCATGCCTGCCTTTGTCTATCTAATTCCGGCCATACCCTTTTTCGGACTTGGAGCAGTTTCAGCTGTTTTTACAACTGTAATATTTGCAATGCCTCCTACAATAAGGCTTACATGTCTCGGCATAGAACAGGTTCCCGTTGAATTGACAGAGGCTGCTGAATCATTTGGAGCCACAGGGGCCCAGACTCTGTTGAAGGTGCAGCTGCCTGTTGCAATGCCCACAGTAATGGCCGGAATAAATCAGACGATCATGCTGTCGCTTTCCATGGTTGTCATTGCAGCGATGATTGGTGCCGGCGGGCTTGGGGCTGAAGTCTGGAAGGCTATACAGAGACTGAAACCGGGCATGGGCTTTGAAGCGGGTATTGCAGTTGTTATCCTGGCCATAATACTGGACAGGATAACAAAAAATATAAGTTTCAGAAAGAACGAAAAAAATAAATTCTAAGGAGAAGATTATGCTCATAAGGATATTTAAAATATTTTCTGTGCTTTTGATTTCGTCTTTTTTCCTCTTTTCATGCGGGAAAAATGAAGCGGATAAAAGTTCAAAGGGAAAGATAACTCTTGCATATGTTGAGTGGTCATCAGAGGTGGCAAGTACAAATGTTGTAAAGGCTGTACTGCAGGAGAAGCTGGGTTATACGGTTGACATGAAGGCAGTTACTGCGCCGGCCATGTGGCAGGCTGTTGCAACGGGTGATGCCGATGCACTGGTTGCGGCATGGCTGCCTACCACACACGGAAGTTATCTCAAAAAAGTTGAAAAGGATGTTGATGTGCTCGGTAAAAACCTCATCGGCACAAGGATAGGACTCGTCGTTCCTGAATATGTGACTATTTCATCCGTTGCCGAACTTGAGGCAAATGCTGAAAAGTTCAATAAGGAAATTGTCGGTATAGATCCCGGGGCAGGGCTCATGAGTGCGACAGAAAAGGCAATGAAAGTATACGGTATCAGGTCCATGAAACTTGTTGCCGGAAGCGGAGCCACAATGACAGCAGCTCTGTCTTCAGCCTGTAAGAACAAGGAATGGATTGTCGTTACCGGATGGACTCCTCACTGGAAATTTGCCAGAATGCAGCTGAAGTACCTGAAAGACCCGAAAAATGTATTCGGCAGGGAGGAGTATATAAGCACAATAGCCAGAAAGGGCCTTGAAAAGGATTACCCGGACGTATATGCGTTTCTCAAAAAATTCAGATGGACTCCTGCCGATATGCAGAAGGTCATGGTATGGAACAGGGAAGAGGGAGCAGATCCATATAAAAATGCAGTAAGGTGGATCAGGGAAAATCAATCCAGAGTAAGTTCATGGTTAAAATGACCTTCGTTTCATAAAATCCCCTGCGCGGGCTGTGTAATGCAGCCCGCGCTTCTTTATTCATACCTGTTTATACGTGATGAATGATCTCCTCCACAGAAGCGCCTTTTTATGATAAAAATCATTAATCAAACTCTCATCATCCGGCGGATTTCCATGCAATATATTTATTTTAAATATTGCCGTAGTATCAATATTTATGTACTCTCTGAACATAACTGCGGAGGTGGTATATGCTGTCCAGGAGAGAATTTATCAAAGCCGGTGCGGAAAAATTAGCAGGGTTACTTGCCTTTTCGGCCTTGTTCCCCTTTGGGAAACTCTTTGCTGATTCAAGATATCCGGACCTTGTGGCTATGAAAGGGGGCAAGGGGCCGGATGAACTGTTCAGAAAGGGTATTGAATACCTTGGCGGGATAAAAAGCTTTGTGAGCAGAGGTCAGAGTGTACTTGTGAAACCAAATATTGGATGGGACAGAACTCCTGCATACGGGGCAAATACAAGTCCGTCACTTGTGGCCGAGATAGTGCGCCAGTGCAGAAAGGCAGGTGCAGCGCGTGTTTTTGTAATGGATCATACATGTGATCCATGGAAGAGCTGCTACAGAAACAGCGGCATAGAGGATGCTGTGAAAAGTTCCGGAGGGGAGATGGTGCCCGGGAACTCAATGTCATATTATAAAAATGTCTCTGTCAAAAACGGCAGATCCCTGAAGGATGTTCTTGTTCATAAGGTCTATGCCGATTCAGATGTAATAATCAATGTACCAGTACTGAAGCACCATTCATCTACAGGTATGACTGCGTCCATGAAGAATCTCATGGGAGTTGTCTGGGACAGGTATGCGTGGCACAGGGAGAACCTTCATCAGTGTATTGCCGATTTCGCGGGGTTCAGGCCGCCTGACCTGACGGTCATAGATGCCTACAATGTCATGACGAGGAACGGTCCCAGAGGATACAGCAGGTCCGATTCCATTAATTACAGGTATCTGTTTATTTCAAAAGATCAGGTTGCTGCCGATTCTGCCGGAGCAATGGTTCTGTCAAAGACCAGCCCTGGAATAAAAAAACCTGATGATATTGAATACATAGCTCTGGCAGGGAAAGCGGGACTTGGGAAAAGCTCTATGAAATCAATGAAAATCGCAAGGGTAAGTGTGCAGTCATGAAGCTGAAAAGGTTCAGGCAGATAACGGCCGTGACGGTAGTTTTTTTGTTCTCAATAATCTTTTTTGATATCTACGGTCTTGTTCCGCATGGAGTGCAGAGGGTTTTGACGTCTTTTCAGTTTATTCCATCATTGCTTTTCACGTTTGCATATGGGGTAACACTGGTGTCAGCAGGTTTCATCGTGGTATTTCTGCTGACCCTTTTGTCCGGGAGAAGCTACTGCTCATTTTTGTGTCCTCTGGGTATAATTCAGGATCTCTCATCCCGTATTTTTAAAAGAAAAAAATACATCTTCATGAAGGAGATGAGGGCAGTGCGCTACACAATCCTTGCGGTGACTGCGGCTGTTACTGCGGTCTGGGGATCTCTCCTGCTGGTCTGGCTTGACCCCTACAGCCTCTTCGGCAGGTTCATGGGAAACTTTCTCAACAAGTTTATCCTTGCCCTGAATAATGCAGCAGCTGAATTTCTTCTGAACCACAACATTTTTTCACTCTACTCTGTAAACGGGTCACCGGGGACTGTTTTTTCAGTTATTGTTTCGGCTGTACCGGTATTCCTGATTATTATAGTGGCCTCAAGGTATGGAAGACTTTACTGCAATACAGTCTGCCCTGTGGGGACGTTTTTAGGTATTGTGAGCCGGTTTTCGGTTGTTAAAATAGGAATCAATTCTGATACATGCCTGCACTGCGGGATCTGTGACAGGTCCTGTAAAAGCTCCTGCATAGACAGCGCTGAAGGGCTTGTTGACTTTACACGGTGTGTCTCATGTTTTAACTGTGTATCCATGTGCCCAAACGGAAGCATATCCTTTGAAAGGAGATACGGGAAAGCAGAATCCCTGAATGATTCCAATAGAAAATCATCTCCTTCTGAAAAAGGGGCCATCTCGAGATTTTCATTTATTACCGGAATGCTCGTTATGCCGCCCTGGATTTCGGCGCTGGCAGTTGAAAATAAAAAACTCTTTATGTCTGATGGATCGAAACTTGTCAAGTTCACAAGAAAGACTGTTTCATCTCCGCCGGGATCAGTGGAAAGGGATAGATTCAATGAACTCTGCACTTCCTGTTCACTGTGCATTACAAAATGTCCAACCAGAGTACTTCAGCCTGCTGTCATGCACTACGGCATGCGTGGAATCATGCAGCCCTATATGGATTATTCCGCAGGGTACTGCAATTATGACTGTACCCTCTGCGGCAGTGTCTGCCCCACGGGGGCCATTAAAAAACTCTCTGTGGAGAAGAAACGGGTTACGTCAATCGGGAAAGTAATTTTTATAAAGGAGAACTGCATAACATTCCAGCAGGAAACAGTATGCGGAGCATGTTCGGAACACTGCCCCACAAAGGCTGTATACATGGTCCCATACAAAAATGGACTTGTCATTCCGGCAACAGACCGGTCAATATGCATCGGCTGCGGAGCGTGTGAGAATGTCTGTCCAGTAAGGCCGGTCAAGGCAATTCATGTTGAAGGAGAGCTGAAACACACGGTAGCCCTGAAACCTGCTGAGAAAAAATCAGACCAAAAACAGGGGGATGAGTTCCCGTTTTGAGAGACATGTCCTTTTGCAGAATTGCGTTTTACTGCCTGTAGCGGTAGTGGCCGATTATTTTATAGTCAAAGAGACAGTCTTCCAGAACCTGTCCATATCCAATATTGTGGACGACCATGAAGTTTCCTGATACGGCTGACCTGCGGTTTACCACAAGGCCGATGTGGGGACGGCCGTTGCTCAGGGACCAGCAGACTATGTCACCGGGTTTGTAGTCGCTGTTTTTTTCTGTGATTTTTTTTACTGTTCCGAATCTTCTGAAGAAGACCATGAGGTTGGGTACTCTTCTGTGGTCTATATTTGTGTCCGGTGATTTTCTCCCCCATATGTGGGGATAGAGGCTGAAGTTCCCGGTCATGTCAGCATGAACCAGTTCCTGAAGATCTATTCCCAGTTTTCTGTAGGCCCTTATTACCACATCTGTGCAGACGCCTCTCCCTCGGGGTACATCTCCGTTGGGGTAGGGAATTCTGTAGTATGCCGGATCATATGTGACTTTGTCTTTTGTGAGTGACAGGGCCGCGTCGGAAAGGCTCTTGTGTGTGTTCCCCTGGCAAAATGATGCTGAGAGAACAATTGATATCAGCACCGCGGAAAATGTAAGTTTATATCTTTTCATAATTTTTTATTTTGCTGCCTTGCTCTGCAGATTAATAATATTTTCTTAAATGGATTTCAAGCAGTTTCTTTTTTTAAGGATGATTATCAGGTAAACCTTTTAAAAGAGTAATGAAATTTTAAAAATGTTATTACTGAAGGCGAAAGTGCAGGATGATTTTTTTAAAAAATTTGCAACCTTTTATGCCATTGAGCTGTTGTAAAAATATTATATACAGTTAAATCAGGAGAAAATCATGCAGTTACAGATTGAACAGTTCAAGAGTATTTTACAGGAGTCAGCCTCCACCATGGAGACATATTTCAAAAATCTTATTTCAAAAGATTATACATTGAGGCTCATTGAGAATATCAGGGAATACAGCCTGAGTGTGAAAAAAAGCATAACAGAGCAGTATAACAGTCTTAATGACGAAATAAGGGAGTCTCTCCTTAACAAGTACAATGAAATAGTATCTATCTTTGATGAAATGACTAAAATGGCAATTGAACAGGCAAATCTAAATCACAGGCTTCTTTCACTTTCAAATGATGTATTTTATAATGATGTGCTCTATCTTCATCCGGACAAGGAAAAGGAAGGTATACTGTAATAATTGAAAGGCTGTCCTGAAAACGGGCGGCCTTTTTTTGTGTTGTTTTTTTATTTTTTCACAATGATGCAATATAAACTGCTTTGCCCTTACCTCTTTTTTCAGTAAATTAAACAAATGAGTTTCTATAATCAGAAAAGCAAAAATTATCAAAAGACATTGCAATATCAGGGAAGATGATGGCTGGATTTTGTTCCTGGTGTAAACGTGAGCTGTCTTATGACTCCCATGATGCAGATATTTCTCAGTATTATATCTGCAGTGACTGCAGGAGGGCTGCTGAGTCAGGGTTTGATATCCCGATTCTGGATTATATTAATGCAATGGAACTTCCTGTACTTGTGATTAATGAGGATGGTACTGTTAAAACCGCAAATTTCAGCGCATTGTCAGTACTGGAAAAGTCCCATGGAGAAATTGAAAACAGAAAGGGGGGAGAGGTTTTCAGATGCAGGTATTCTGATCTTCCAGGCGGATGCGGAGGTACAGTTCACTGTGTGGATTGTACCATAAGGATGCTTGTGATGGATACGTTCAGCACTGGAAACGGGCATTTTGAAACCACTGCTTCGCTGGAATCGGGCCATGGCGTTATATCTTTTAAAGTATCAACTGTGAAATCCGGCAGTTTTGTTCTGTTGAGAATTGATAAAATAATATAGAATGCTTTGCAAAAGTCTGATTTCTGACAGGATCACCGGCTCTGTGGAATAATGCCTGAAGAGCCTTTTTCTGTTTTTGGTTCAGTTAATTTTAAAGAATGGCCATGGCTTTCGTTATTTTACCGTGTATATTGTATAATAAAATACAATATTTATAGAAGAAAGTTTATTTATAACCGGTTTTATCACCACCGCTTGACTCTATGTATAGAATTATTTTTACGGAAAAAATTTTTTTTCATTTGATTTTCCGGGAAAATAGTTATATTTGAATTAAATTTTTAATAAAAATCAGGGGTGAAATTTATGAAAAAGAAGGTTTTATTATCTGCCATTTTAATTGCGGCAGTAATGCTTCCTGTATTCGGCTGGGAGCAGATGAAAAGATGGAACTGGACACAGAACAGAATTAGTTTTCAAACTCCAGTATCCATGAAAATTACAAAGAATACAGGAACAGAGTTTGTAGGTGCATGGAAAGCTATGGGCTTTTCAATTAAGCCTTTCCAGGACAAAAATCTGAATGCTTCACAGGTTGCGTTTCAGGGCTATTTGAGAAATACTGCAACACTTGATAAAAATGTTACACGTAAAACTAATGTAAGTTTAGGCCAGGGACTAAAGGGCTATGCAATTTTTGGAAAGGGCATGCAGAAAGGCCGTGTTGTAAAATTTGTTTATCTTGGACTGATCGATCCGAATTCTCCGCATAACTATGCAGTTAACTGGGTTTGGTACAGCTCTCCTCAAGCAGACGCTCTTTATGATAACGTAAGTTATGAAATGGCCAAGTCCTTCAAAAAAATCTGATTTTATTCAGACCCCGCTGACAGCGGGGTCTTTGCTTTATTTTACTTTCTCCTTTTTTTTCTTTTCTTGACATTCCTTTTCTGCTCTCCATTATAATCATGCGGAACCGGTCTTTCTGTTCTGACATGTAGTCTTTTGAGGTAACCGGATTGATATATGTAAAGCTGCTGCTTACGGCGATTTTCTGGGGAGGAACATTCGTTGCAGGCAGACTCCTTTCAGATAATGTTCATCCGCTCGGTGCTGCTCTCCTGCGATTTGTCATTTCAACTTTTATTCTTCTTGCTGTGCTTTTAAGGGTTGAAGGAAAACTTGTTTCTCTCAATCTCAAAGAGTCTTTCATTATTATTCTTCTGGGGCTTACGGGAGTTTTTTCCTATAACTTTCTGTTCTTCTCGGGTCTCAGACATATTGAAGCAGGGAAGGCTGCACTTATAATCGCCAACAATCCGGTTTTTATAAGCCTGATTTCAGTTGCTGTTTTCCGGGAGAGTTTCAGTTTTTTCAAGGCCCTTGGGATAGTTCTTTCGGTGACAGGTGCAATGGTCGTTATATCCGATGGTTCTGTTCTGGGCGGTAATGGAATAGCTGTCGGAGAGGGGGAGGTCATGATTTTCGGCTGTGTAGTGAGCTGGGTCCTCTATTCCATAGTGGGCAAGATTGCCATGAGGAGTCTGTCACCGCTTGTTTCAGTGACATATTCGTCTCTGAGCGGAATGGTTTTTCTTCTGGCAGCTTCATTTTTTTATATGGATTTTACTGAGGTGTCTGCATATACGCTCTCTGACTGGTTCAGTATATCATATCTTGCTGTTTTCGGAACAGTCATCGGTTTCTTCTGGTACTATCAGGGGATTGAAAAGATTGGAGCCATGAAGGCCGGGGTATTCATTAACTTTGTTCCTGTCAGCGCCATTCTGATCTCCTGGATCGCTGCAGGTGAGTCTGTTACAGTATATCTGCTTCTTGGAGGTGGAATGGTAATTGCCGGTGTGTGTTTTACCAATTTTATGGATAACATACTGCAGAAAGTCAAAAAGACTTCAGATCTCCTGCCTGACATGATGGAATGAGTGTTTTTAAATAACCCTTGACTTGGTACTGTTGCCATCATTTATTTTCGTAATATACAAAAGTTATTCAAGAGGGGTTGTCTGTTATGTGTTCAAAAATAAGGTCTGTCTCTGTTATTGTATTTATGCTCTTTTTTTTCATTTTTTATGGAAATTCCGGATTGTTGGCATATGATAATCCACCCGGAGACTCATTTTATTATATAAAATCAGTTCAATCAGGAAATATTAACAGGGGATACTGGGATCAGCCCGGCCGCCAGATCAGATTCAGACAGGGAGTTAATGTTGCTGTTCACTCAAAAGACGGAGGCCGGGACCAGATCTTCAGGTTTCTCAATGCCGGGAATGGATGGTATTATATATATTCAGGCAACGGGGGATTTCTTGATATAGCAGACGGCAGGAACGGCAATGGAGTGAATGTGCGGATCTGGTCAGGGAACCGCAGTGCTGCACAGAAATTCCGTTTCAGATATCTTGGAAATGGCAGATGGAAAATCCTGACAGCATGGAATCGGGTTCTGTGTCTTGATAATCGAAGTGACAGGAATGGTGCCAATGTCCACACCTGGGACGACCATAACGGTTCCTGGACTGAATGGACTTTTGTAAACAGCGCAACAGGGAAAGTATATGTACCGGCAGAGAAGGCTGATCTGAAGCTGAGTGCCTTTGTTTATAACAGCTCTGGAAAAAAGCAGACAAACCCCGGAGTAACCAGAATTGAAGTATGGTATATGGACCGCAGTGACAGGAGAGAGCCCTACAAAAAAAAGACTGAAATATTAACTGACGAAACCGGAAAATTTCAGCTTCCTGAGTCCCTGAAAAAAGAGAAATCACTTTTTCTGCTTTCCGTGAGAGAGGGGTTGTCTTCGGCATATGCCGTTATCTATCCTTCAAACGGCAAAACTGAGCTGCCCGGTTTCAATGCAGGCAGGCATGATGACTCGGGTCATGTACTGGTTGACACCCTTTACAGGGGAAAACAGTATTATCATGAAGAGAATGGATATTTTTACCGTGACGGCGGCATTGTGACACGCCGGTTCGATTTTTTCTTTCCTGAAATTGACAGAATTAATATGAAAGACAGCAATGTAAATAAGCTCTTAATAGCCCTGGGCGGAAATTCAAAAGTATCAGGTGACAATGATATTGCTTTGAAGCTGCAATCGGTTCTTCAATTTTTTAAAAAGAGCACGAGAAGTTCAATGAACGCAAAAGATATTGAGGCAAAAAAAGCAGCTGACTATATGTTTAGAAACTGCCGTAAAAATACTTCAGCACCGGTAGTGAGGTGGCCGTCTTTTCAGGAGATGGCAGATACCTATTCAAAATTCGGGTTCATTCCCGTGGGGAACTGTACTGCAAATTCCCAGGTGGCGGCTACCCTGCTCTATGTGACAGGTCTGCCTTCGGACAGATTTTTTGTGTCAAAATTTCATTATGACATGAGCTGGTATGTGGAGCACTGGGTCCTTGCAGTCAATATCGGCGGAAGATGGCATTCAATAGATCCTCAGCATAAAAATGTCATTAACATAAAGTCAGCAGATGATTTTAAAAAGCCTTTGTGGGAGAGATATATTTCGAAAACTTATGATTTTAAAAAACCGTTCGAAGCCTGGGTTCTTCCAGGTTCTTCAATAAATGCCGTTCCATATGTCGGAGATCCCGATGACCTGAAAAAAATATTAAAACTGGCGGATGAACCTGTGTTCTTTAAAAGGAACAGCTCCTTTTCCTTTTCATCCGGAGGATTGGTATTTAGAACCAACGGAACTGCAACGGTTAAAAAAGTCGAGGGCAACACCGTAACCCTTGATGTTAAATCTGTCACACAGACAGACGGCCCAAAGGGTGAGATAACCAAAAACAGCAGATATGATCTGGTGGTGACAGTAAAAGACGGTGTCTACAGTACAGGTACAGGATATGTGCATTCCGGAAAGGTCAGTACCGATGGAAAAACGCTGAGTTTAAGCGGAGAGCAGAGCAGTATTACATTCAAGGTAAATTAGGCTGTGATATGAGCATGGATCAGATTTTTAACAGGGAGTATCTGCTGAAATTTTCCCGTACAAAAATGCCCTATGGAAAGTATGAAGGCAGACTTCTTATAGATCTGCCTGAACCCTATGTAGTCTGGCTGAGGAACAAGGGCTTCCCGCCCGGAGAACTTGGTGTAATGCTCTCGATTCTTTATGAAATAAAGGCAAACGGACTTGAGTACCTCTTTGACAAACTCAGGTGACCAAATAACTTATTATCTTTATTTTTTCAGATATCCCATAATAAATCTTGACGATACTGTTATATGAATAGACAATTTAACAGTCATCTTAAGGCTTCAGTAATATTTCGCTGTTTACATAAATCAAAGGTAATAGATTGAAACTGTCAGGATTCATTGTAAGAGCATTTAAACGTAATTATATCGAATCAGATATTTTCAGATATATCCTTCATATTTTTATGTCCATACTGCTGGGTTTTCTTGCCGGATTCGGGGCGATTTTTTTCCACTTCATGCTGTCGAGCATGAAAAATATTTTTGAAGGTAATTATACTCCAAATCTCCTTAATTTAAGTGAATACTATATCATCGTCATACCGGTTATAGGCGGATTGATAACTTCTTTAATGACATATCTGTTCCCCGCGATTTCAAGGGAAAGGGGGGTTATTAGTGTAATCAAGTCCATAATTCTCAGAAAGGCCTATATTCCATTAAAGGAGACGGTGTTTCATCTTGTTGCGCCGATTATTTCAATCGGTACAGGTGCTCCTCTGGGGCCAGAGGGGCCGGTTGCCAAAATAGGAAGCGGTATAGGTTCCTTCTTTTCACAGGTATTTAAGCTGAGCAGAAATGACATGATAATGTACACAACTGCCGGTGCAGGTGCCGCAATATCTGCGGTCTTCAATGCACCCATCGCGGGTGTTTTCTTCGGTATTGAGGTTATTTTACTGAATGATCTTAAAAACAGGGCTCTCAGTGCACTCATTATATCATCAGTGGTTGCTGATATTCTTTCCAGGGCATTCCTGGGAGATGAGAAAATTTTTATTATTCCGAAATACATGGTGGGTGATGTTTATTCATATCCCTATTATTTCTGTCTTGCCATACTGTGCGGGGTAACCGCTCTTTTATATTTTAAACTTTCAGATGTATTTGCCCTGTTCATTAATGAGAAGCTGAAAGTAACTAACCCATTTGCCAGACTTATTCCTGTGACGTTTATTTTCGGCATTACACTTCTGGTTTTCCCTGAACTTTACGGTATAGGCTATGAGAACATAAACTCTGTTTTGAACGGCAGGCTTGAATACTCAACTGCAGCAGCGCTTCTGGGACTCAAGATATTTTTTCTTGCCCTTTTTATTCAGGCAGGAGCCTATGGAGGTACTTTTGCCCCCTCTCTGGCAATCGGAGCCTTTGCCGGATTTGTTTTCTCCTCATCGATGAATTATCTTTTTTCCGCAGGGCTGGATACTACTGCCTTTGCTCTTGTCGGCATGGGAGGTGTCCTTGCGGGAATGAATTCGATTCCACTGACATCTGTTCTGCTGGTTTTTGAGATTACAAACGACTACAAGTTCATTCTTCCGCTGATGTTTGCTTCAATAATTTCCTATCTTGTTGTGATTTACAGGAAAAGGGGTAACCTTTATGCAATAGCTCTTCTTGAAGATAACATTGATGTTTCAAGAAGGGGGGAGATGGACATTCTGGGAAAGGTCAGGGTTCAGAGTATTCTGCGCAAGGATATGGATATTGTTGATTACCGTATGCCCTTTGATAAACTTCTGCAGATCCTTATTAATGCGAAGTACGGGGATGTATATGTCGTGGACGAAAAGGGGAAATTTAAAGGTGCAATTACCCTGAAGGATGTGAGGCAGACAATGATGGATAATGACATGGTCGGGCTTCTCATAGCAGATGACCTGACAGTCAATGTTCCTGTTGTTCGGGAGAATGACCCTCTCTCCTTTGCCATACAGAAACTGGAGCAGCTTGACATAGAAAATATTCCTGTCATTTCAAAGGATCTGAAGGGTAAATTCAAGGGTATAATAACCTACAGAGATATTCTTCATAAATATAATGTCATGCTTGAGGAGTTTGAAAGCGCTGAGGGGCTCGTAGGCGGTTTTTGCGGCAGGAGATAGCTGTAGCGTTACATGTATAACAGGCCGTTTGGCCGTTTTCCAGACTTTCTGTTTTTAGGAACTTCATGGACTTTTGTGAAAAAATCCTGATCATGTGCTCTTCATGCTGCAGTCTTTTGTGTTCCTGGGAGAATTAAGTATTAGCAGATTGATATTGACGGTCTGTCTGATTCGCAGTTTTTATGACCGGCTGCGCAAATATTCCTATACTAAATCTCATAAAGGGGCTTAAAATTTACAGCACCGGAAAATTTGCGGTCATGAATTTTATCCTTAAAAGTTCAATCTGAAATATAATCTAATCGGTGACGGTATTGCTATCCTTACTGACGTTCGGTGTTTATGAATGTCTTTTACCTGAATTTTGTGAATCCGGTTTCAGGTAAAATTGTTTTTTAAGTCTCTATAAGGGTGGAGGAGAGTATCCTGCTGAAATGGCGGAGAAAGTTCCCAGAGCAGTGTTTTAAAAAAAGAGCAATAACTGAAAGAGTACGGGTAAAGGGGCAGCGATATGGCAAAAGGATATGATATAAACAAAAAAAGACAGGAGGAGCTGGCAGGGCTCGGGAAAACGCTTACCAGAAGGTCCGGCTCCAGATGTGAGCTCTGTGATGCGTCCGGTGTTCCTCTTTATATTCTGGAGGTTCCGCCGTCTTCAGTAGAACCTGAGGCCCAATGGGCCATTTTTGTCTGCAGTGTATGTATGGAGCAGATAATTGACTTTAAAAAAATGGAAGCTGAGCACTGGCGTTCTCTGGGGGAAAAGATATGGAGCGATGTGTTCCCTGTAAAGATAATGTCCCATCGAATACTCAGAAAACTTGCCTGTGATCACCACTGGGTTTCAGATATACTTGAGAATGCCTATCTTGATGATGAGGAGGAGAATACTGTGTCCTCTTTTCCTTTATAGGTTAACCGGATCCGGATCAGGGTATTTTAAGGGGTATTATATGAATTTAAACCAAATATACGACTATATAGAGAGAATAGGATGTCTGACTTTTTCCACACAGGGGTCAGACGGGTTTGTCCATTCCAGAATTGCACATTTTTTTGCATATGACAATGATGGTTTTTATTTCAGAACAATGTATGTAAAACCATTTTACAGGGAGCTGAAGGAGAGCGGCAGTGTTACGGTAAGCGGAATATACCCACAGAGCCAGTTGACTGAAAAAAATTACTCCCATGAGCCTGAGTTTTCTCAGGGGTATACTTTCAGAATGTACGGAAATGCAAGAGAATTGACTGCAGATGAAGTAAAAGAGAAGTATGCTTCCAGTGAAAAATTTAAAACTGCCGTATATGACATGAAAAAATATCCTGCAACAAGATGCTTTCTCCTGTACAGAGGGAAAGGTGAAATTTATGATTATGATTTTGAAAAAAAATTCAGAAGTCATAAGATACTGAGAAAGCGGTTTTCATTCGGAGGCCTCTCTCACAATGATCCGGGGATGAGGATAAACGGAAACTGCATTGCCTGCGGAAGATGCTACGATATATGTACATTTGATGCAGTCAGAATCGGCAATCCGTTTTCAATAACAGGAGAGAGATGTGAAGAATGCGGTTCCTGCTATGAGACATGTCCGAGGAATGCCGTAGAACTTCCCCGTGATCTCTAATGCCGTCTGTATTGATTGTTTACAGCTGCTGCGGGGCTTCAAAAAAACAAAAGGTTTAGCTATTTTTCACTGATCTTTGAGACAGGAAATTTAAGTGTGCATAACGTGCCGTTGATGTTTTTAATCTCAAACTCTCCGCCAAGCTGTTTTGTCATGACATTAACAATTGTCAGCCCGAAGCCGCTGAGATCTTTTTTCACGGTACTATCCGGAATGCCTCTGCCATTATCTTTTATCTGTATAATTGCAAAATTATTGTTTTTTTGAATGAAAATTTCAATTTTACCCTGTGTTATATCTTCGAAGGCGTATTTCATTATGTTTGTAATAAGCTCCTCAATAATAACTCCAAGTGGGAAAAGAGATTTTGTGGTGACTTTAAAACTTTTCCCTCCAATTGAAAATGAAATTTTATCGTATTCAGTGAAAATTGAAATTACCGATTCGCATATTTTCCTGATGTAATCCCCTATTTCAAGGTTTATGTAGTTTCCCGTTCGCAGAAGGCTGTCATAAAGTACATGTATGCAGTTTATGCGTCCCTGTGCGTCTTTCAGAATGGATTTTGATTTTTCGTCGTTTATGCTGTTTGCCTGGAGTGAAATGAGGGATGCGATTGCCGCCAGATTGTTTTTGATTCTGTGATGTGCTGTTTTGAGAAGCACTTCTTTCTCTTCAATCTGAACCTTCAGTTTCTCCTCTGCATCCTTGCGTCGGGAGATATCCCTTGCTATACTTAATATTGAGTGTACTCCGTTGTAGTAAGTGAGACTGCTGTAAATTTCAACGGGGATTACTTTTCCGTTCTTAAGAGAATGGAATGTTTCAAATATCTGCACTTTCTCTTCCGGAAGGTATTTTATGAGATTAAGTATTTCTTTTTTTGTAAAGTTTTTATCTATCTCCGATATATTGTGCCCAATGAATTCCTCTCTTGTCATGCCGGTTACTTCCGGCACCATATTATTTATATCGATTATATTTCCGTCAAAATCCAGTATCCAGATGGTTTCACTCATTCCGTTGATTAAATTTCTGTAGTTCTCTTCACTTCTTTCAAGCGCAATCTGTGATTTTCTGGAGTCAGTGGTATCGGTTATGAAACCATGAAACAGTATGTTGTTTTTATCATGTATGGTGGGTGAGAAATTGCATTTAAGATATATTTCACTATTCCCGGGATGCTTGTAGACAAGATGTATCTTGACCGGAGTCATGTTTTCCATGGACTGGAGCAGTGATTCATCAAGGACTTTGAGGTTGTCTGAATCTATTCTTCCAAAAAACAGGGATGAATCCCGTTTAAGTTCTTCAAAGGTAAATCCGAAAAAATGTTCTGTCTGTGGGCTGGTATAATAAAATTCCTTATAACCGTAGGGGTTCACAAGTATGGAGCAGAGAACTCCCGGTACTGATTTTGCCATGTTCTCAAAGCGTATTTTTTCGCTTTCAAGGGCAGTTTCGCTCTCCTTCCTTTTTATCTTTTCATTGTAAAGTCTGAAGGCCATTGAAATTGAAGCCAGAAGCACAGTTTCATTGCAACCTTTAACGACATATCCGTATGAAGTAATTCCTTCAGTTTTTTCAACAAATTCCAGTTCAGTATGGGATGATAAAAAAATTATGGGTATATGCCTCTCCGACAGAATAATCTGTGCAGCCTGGGTTCCGTCCATGCCGGATCCCAGATCTATATCCATGAGAATAATGCTGATATCATCAGTCGACCGGAAAGTTTCGATTGCTTCTTCACCGGAACCAGCAATAATCACATTAAAACCATGGCCGGTTAGTGTATTTTTCTCCTCCAATGCAATAATCTGTTCATCTTCAACGAGAAGAATTGTTTTTTCCCCGGTTTTCATTCGTTCCTGCAGATATAAAATTTTGAGGAAGCAGTTGGCCTTCCTGATATCTCTTTAAAAGATGTTTAACCCTGGTAAAAATTTTTTCAAGCAATAAAAAATTTGCAGATAACTCAAAAATGCTTTACTGGAGCATCCGGAGTGTTAAATTTGTATCATGTTACTTCAGGAATGTCAGATTTGCAGGTTTCACAGAGGGCATAACGGTGAATCTGTCAGGTGTTCATATTATGCCAATGAAATTACATACAGGAACATTGTTCCCTGTAAGGTAAGAGAGGATGACTTTGTCCTGGACTGTCCTCTTCTTCCCGTTGGGTCATCTTTCGATAGTTGACCCCTGGAAGGGGATACTTTCCTTTATCCATCCCCCGCCGAGTACATCCATATCCCCGTCGTAGAAGACTGCAGCCTGGCCGGGAGAAACCTGCGTAATGGGTTCGTCAAAAATTACTCTTACCCTGTTTCCGTCCATTACCTCTACTATCGAAGGTTTTGCACTGTGTGTTGACCTGATTTTTGTGTAAACGCGAATGCCGTTTAGATTTTCAGCTTTCTGGAGGATTATTTCTTCTGCTATGAGTCCCTTCCTGTTTAGATGTTCCTTTGTTCCGACTATGACACGGTTCTGATCCGGTACAATATCTACCACATAAAGCGGCTCTGAATATGAAATGCCAAGCCCTCTTCTCTGTCCGATTGTGTACCTGTATATTCCATCATGTTTTTTGAAAAAAGTTCCGTCTGTACCGACAATGTCACCATGTTCTGGGGGAGATAGTTTTGTATTTTTACTTATAAATGTTTTGTAGTCATTGTCCGGAATAAAACATATTTCCTGGCTTTCTGATGCTGATGCAGAGGGGAGATAATTCTCCATTGCAACTTTTCGTATTTCTTCCTTTGTCATTTCTCCCAGAGGGAAAAGGATTCTTTTCAACTGATCCTGTTCGAGGAAAAAAAGGAAATATGACTGATCCTTTTTTTTATCTGCTCCTGAAGAGATAAAATGCCTTCCGTTTTGTTCCTTTATCATGGCATAATGACCGGTGGCGAGTTTTTCACAGCCCAGATCTGTTGCATATTCAAGAAGAGCTCCGAATTTGATAAAACGGTTGCATCTGATGCAGGGACTGGGGGTTCTGCCGGAAAGATATTCACTGCAGAACTGATTGATTACCTCATTTCGGAATGTACCGGTAAGGTCGATTGCATGATGTTCAATCCCGAGACTGTCTGCGGTTATTTTTGCTTTTTCAAGAACCTGTACGCCTTCATCGCCGAACATCTGTGCTGTAATGCCTATTACTTCATATCCCTGTTTTTTAAGTAAAAATGCCGCTGTGGTTGAGTCGACACCGCCGCTCATTGCCATTGCTATCCTCATGGGAATGTCCTTTTTAATCTGTTATGATATACCGGTGATTTTTGTGCCGGCTTAAATTTGCACCTATCCTGTTTATTCTTCAAAGAGCCATGTGGACAGGTATCTTTCCCCTGAATCCGGCAAAAGCACAGCAACTGTTTTCCCTCTGTTTTCCTCTCTTGCGGCGATTTCAAGTGCTGCCGTGAGGGCCGCACCGGCAGATATACCAACGAGGATGCCTTCCCTGCGCGCAATATCTCTTGCAGTTTTTCCAGCATCGTCACTTTCAATTTTTATTATTTCATCAATAATTTCCCTGTTTAAAACCGAGGGGATGAAACCTGCACCAATACCCTGGATTTTATGGGGGCCCGGTTTTCCTCCGGAAAGTACAGGGGAATCTGCAGGTTCAACCGCAACAATCTTTATATCCGGATTCTTTGATTTTAAGATTTCACCAATGCCTGTTATGGTTCCGCCTGTACCTACTCCTGCGACAAAAAAGTCAATGTCTCCGCCGGCATCGTTCCATATTTCCAGTGCGGTTGTTCTTCTGTGTGCTTCAGGATTTGAGGAATTTTCAAACTGTTGAGGCATAAATGAACCAGGAGTATACCTATTTATCTCTTCAGCCTTTTTGATCGCTCCAGGCATTCCTTCGGAACCAGGTGTGAGTACAATTTCAGCTCCAAGAGCCCTGAGCAGGCTTCTTCTCTCCACGCTCATCGTGTCGGGCATTGTCAGTATGAGTTTATAACCTCTGGCAGCGGCAATAAAGGCAAGACCAATTCCAGTATTTCCGCTTGTAGGTTCAATAATGGTTGCTCCCGGCTTCAGGAGACCTTTATTCTCTGCATCATCTATCATTGATTTTGCAATTCTGTCTTTCACTGAACTCATGGGGTTAAATGATTCAACTTTTGCGATTACTCTGGCATTGAGTCCTTCTGTGAGTCTTTGAAGTTCAATGAGCGGTGTGTTTCCGATTGCTTCTGTTATGTTGTTTAGTATTCCTGCCATGGTTTTCTCCTTCAGATTATTAAATATAATACATTGAGCCATTCTCATTTTCTTTGAATTTCATGTGCTCTTCTTTGAGTCTGCTCAGGGTCCAGTCTGAAAGGTATTTTCTGATTTCTCCATTAAGACCTGTCCATATAAGCTGTGCCGCACACATTCCGCTAACCGGGCATTCAGAGCCCGCTGACAGGCATTCAGTTATAAGTTCTCCCGGGTTAAAGGCTGTTACAATATCCAGGGCTGTTATTTCAGAAGCTGGCCTTGAAAGTATGTAGCCGCTTTTTTTCCCTTTTGAATTTGCAATGAGACCCGCGATTTTCAGTGACATTATTATCTGGTCCAGGTATTTGGCTGAGATGTTCTGCCTTGATGCAATGACCTTCTGGAATACCCCCTCTCCTTCAGGTGCAAGGGCGATCTCGATCATTGTCCTGATTCCATATCGGGTTTTTGTGTTTATTTTCATTATTATTTATCCTATAGGATAGGTGGTGTAAATAGCGGGAATTGTCAACATGTATTGTAGTATAACCGAATTTTTTCTTTAATTGCAAAGCCTTAACTCTACTGATTGTTTTATGATTTTTTCAGGATCAGTTTTATGAGAAACAATAATTCTGGAACCTATTTGCTGATGATCAACTTTTGGAAGCTGTATATGGGAAGAGTTAACTTGCACAAGACTGCATATCGGTATCCTTGTTGTGGTCAAGGATACCGAGTGCCTGTTTTTATGGGGGTTCTTTGTTTCAGCTTAGAATCTCCCCTGAATCCAGACGTTTTGCTTTGTTTACCCTTTCCCTGTCGCTTTCAGAATTTTCCTCTTTTCTGCGTGTCTTTACAAGGTCATCCCTTTCCGGGTTTTCGTCAGGGACTTTAAATTTTTCTGTTACCAGCTTTTCTCTAAGTGACGGCTCCCCGGCCATTTTTCTGCGGTCCCTTACAAGATCTTCTCTCTCAGTGGGAACAGGTGTGTTTAATCGCGTATCCCTTATGAATTCCTCTTTTTCAATTTCCATTTCTTCGTTGACCCTGTACGTTTCGACAAGAGTATCACTGTTTTCAAGTTCATTAGCCTCTTTTCTGCGTGTGAGAACAAGTCTTGTTCTCAGCCGTTCTGCATTATCTCTGGGGGAGAAGCCCCTGAAGGTTTTGTTCAGATTTGTTTTTTTTCCAGGTGGCAGCATATTAACCTCCTTAAATAAAGATAATAACTGAAAGTAATATACTGAAATTTATGGGGATTGTCAAAAAAGAAGAGTATTGGAGCATAAAGGTATGAAATCCGGGGTGTCTGGTGAATTTATACCCTTTCTTCGTAGAGGTCAACCGGGAATGTGAAGCTGAAATATATTCCGTTTCTGTTTTCCATTGTTATTGTTCCTGACATCTGCTCTTCACCGATACTGAAGATGAGGTCAAGCCCGAGAGAGTTCTGGTTTCTGAAATCAAAATTTTCAGGGACACCGATGCCATTATCCCGGTATGTAAAATTCAGCACATTGTCCTTGACTGCGGAAAGAGTTATTTCTATTTCCCCGGACATGTCATCTGGAAAAGCATATTTAAGTGAATTTGTCAGCAGTTCGTTTATTATGAGCCCGAAGGGAATTGCAGTGTCAAGAAGCAGCCGGCAGTCCTCAATATTCAGTTCGGTTTTAATCTTTTCACTGTTCTCAGGGCCGAATCCCCGCATGATGAGGGATGTTAGTTCGTTAATATATTCAAGAATGGAAATTCTTGAAAGATCGTTGGTGCTGTAAAGCATCTGATGAACCAGTGAAATCGCCTGGATCCTCTGATCTGTAATATTAACCAGATACTGGATGTCCTTATTGTTTTCAAACTTGTCACCCTGAAGCACAAGCATTCCACGGATTATCTGCATTGTGTTTTTAGTTCTGTGGTAAAGCTCGCGGATAAGCGTGTTTTTTTCATCCAGCAGTTTTGTCAGGTTCATCTCGCTTTCATGGAGTTCATTGTTTGTTGCTACAAGTTCTTCATTGAGAACTTCAAATTCTTCATTCTGGCTTGATAATTCCCTGTTTTGATTTTCTATCTCCCGTTCATACTCTTTTCTCTGTGTAATATCCCTAATGATATACTGTATCGCATTTTTTGAGTCCACATGTATCTTTGTAGCTGATATTTCAATTATAAGGTCAGGCCATTTGCCGTTTTTGACTGATAATTCTTCTATCCTGTTGTCTCCGGCTATGATACTGTCAATCACAGTTTTATCGTATTTTTTTATTCGTAGGAAATCCGATGCCGATTTCTGGAAGAGATCATTGCGTGATACCCTGAAAAGCTGTTCAAATGCGCTGTTGCATTTTATGGCCCTGTCCTGATTCCAGTCAACCCACACTATAGCTTCGTGTGTGTTTTCAAAGATGTAGGAAAACTGCTCTTCTCTGTCGGTGAGTTTTAAACTGAATTGATGTATTTTGCTGATGTTGCCGTTCTGGATTCTGGTTCCCAGAATAAGACTTACGGCACCCAGAATCCAGATGATGACATTTATTGAAATAGCCGTGGCACTTTGGTCATGGATTTTTTTTCTGTATGTTTCCCATGGAACAGATACAGAAATTGCGCCTCTTATGGAGCCTATCTTGTTGTTCTGGTATCCATGACATTTTATACAGCTGGATTCGGTATACATCGCATGTATGTATAAAAAGAATGTCTGGTTGTTTTTTTCAAGCAGGTGGTATTTCTCTACTGTTTTGCCGTTTTGAAATTCCTCCAGTGCTTTTTTCTCCCATTCATCAGGGGCATTTAATGGATTTATAGGTTTCAGGCTTGTAATGTGCCCCTTGATCCTGTATCTATCATGTGAAAAATTATGAACAAGCCTGGTCATGTAGGCCGGGTTTACAAGTGTTAACTTTCGGCCGCCTGGTGTTGTAATATTTTTTTCTTTAACATTTATAAGATATGGGTTTGGCTTTATTTTATCACTTACAGGAAGATACATTCCTCCCTGGCTTGAAAGCCATCTCCTGTAAAGATAATCCTTTTCAAGATGTGTGGTGGCTATCTCTTTTACTGTTTCAAATTCGGATTTGTATATGAAATATATATCGGAAACCGTGAATGCAGTGAGCAGGACTGTCCAGAGCAGAATTGAGGTCCAGAAATATCTTTTTATAAATATACGGCTTTTGGTATATTTGGAATTTATCTCTTTGATGTTGTTTCCCATTGATTTTCTCTGTCTTCTGAGAATATATCCTATTTTAACGCAAATAGCCAGTTGAGACAAAAAAAATTAGTATTTTCGAAATCATGATTTCTGTTTGACTTCATCTTGCTGCTGGGCAATGATATGTTATTGTTACTGAAAATATAGTGGGATCAAGGGCACGCCTTTTATGGAAATAACAAAGCTTATACAGAGATTAATGGATTCAAATGATTTTTTTGACAGATTCGACAAGGAAGAGATCGAGGAATTCCTGAAAGGTTGCAGTGCAAAAACCTTTGAAGATGGGGAATCCATTTATAATGAAGGAGCCAAGGGAAGTACATTCTTTATTGTCATATCCGGTTCGATTGTGGTATCAAAAAAAGGCCGGAGAATAGATATTGTCAGGGATGGTGAATGTCTGGGAGAGATGGGAGCCATTGCAAGTCTTCCTCGTTCGGCGAATGCCGAGGCCATCGGTACAGTGATAATGCTTGAGATAGACACCAATCTGATAAATGTCATGTCTGCCAAAATACAGGCAAAACTCTATAAGAATATTGCTCTCCTCGTATCCCAGAGGCTCAGAAAAAGGCTCGGCCACGTTTAGAGGAATTTATCCTGATTAAAAAAGAAAAAGCGTGGAAGACCACGCTTTTTCTGTATATTTTGACATTTGTGTTTGTTTCTGTTTTGATTACAGACCCCAGAAGCTCTTAAGCATTGGAGCTATAACAAGAGACACAACAGCCATGAGTTTTATTAGAATGTTCAGTGAAGGTCCTGCAGTATCCTTGAAAGGGTCACCAACTGTATCTCCAACAACTGCTGCTTTATGGGAATCAGAACCTTTTCCGCCTGCTACTCCTCCCTCAATCATTTTCTTTGCATTGTCCCATGCTCCGCCTGAGTTAGCCATGAAAATGGCAAGAACAACGCCTGAAACTGTAACACCGATAAGTGTACCCGCAAGCATTTCAACGCCCACGATGAATCCGATGGCAATTGGTGTCAGTGCGGCAAGAAGACCAGGAGCTATCATTTTTTTGAGAGATGATGATGTAGAAATATCAACACATTTCTTATAATCGGGCTCTACTTCATTTTTAAGAATACCCGGGTTTTCCCTGAACTGCCTTCTTACTTCCTCAATCATTGAGAATGCTGCTTCTCCAACAGCAGTCATTGCCATTGATGAGAAGAGATATGGCAGACATCCGCCCACAAGTACTCCAGTAAGGGCATAAACGTTCATGAGGTCTATTGTTTCAAGGCCAACAGATTTTGTGAACGCAGAGAACAGGATGATGGCTGTAAGTGCAGCTGAACCTATGGCAAAGCCCTTTCCTATTGCTGCAGTTGTATTTCCAACAGCGTCAAGTTTATCTGTGATTTCCCTTACTTCGTGGGGAAATTCTGACATTTCAGCAAGACCGCCTGCATTATCGGCGATTGGGCCGTAAGCATCTACTGCAAGCTGAACACCCAGTGTCATTAGCATACCAAGTGCAGATATACCGACACCGTAAAGGCCTGTCATTGTGTTACTCGCGATCATTACCGCTCCGATAATTATAATTGGAGGGAAACATGATGTCATCCCCACTCCCATACCTGTAATAAGTGTAGTCGCAGGGCCAGTTTCGCATGCTTTAACAATTTTCATTACAGGTTTTGTCCCTGTTCCTGTGTAGTATTCTGTAAGAATACCTATAAGAGTTCCGGCGATCATACCCATAACTGCAGGTACAAAAACACTGTATTCGTTAAATCCGGAAAATTTACCGTTTCCGAAGAAATAATAGCTGAGGCCGAATGTAAAAATTGCAGCCAGTACAGCAGCTCCCATTGTACCCTTGTTAAGTGCAAGGCTTGGAGACTGTCCCTCTTTTACTCTTACGATAAAGATACCCATGAATGCGGCAAGGATTCCCACTGCAGCGAGAATTAACGGGAATAGTGCTAGTATAATTTTGAGGTCATCACTTCCTGCAAAGGCAATACCAAGAATCATACTACCTACGATAGAACCTACATAAGACTCGAAAAGGTCCGCTCCCATACCGGCAACGTCACCAACGTTGTCACCAACATTATCTGCGATTGTAGCAGGGTTTCTAGGGTCGTCTTCGGGAATTCCGGCTTCAACCTTACCTACAAGGTCAGCTCCTACGTCTGCAGCTTTGGTAAAGATACCACCGCCGACACGGGCAAAAAGTGCGATTGAACTTGCCCCGAGGCTGAAACCTGAAATTACAGGAAATACCACAGTGGAGAGTTCAGTAACTCCTGAGCCATAGAACTGGATTCCTATTGCAAGAAGCATTCCGATACCCAGTACAGCAAGACCTACAACGCTCATACCCATTACACTTCCTCCAATAAAGGAAACTTTCAGGGCATGGCTGATGCCTTTTGTAGCAGCCTGTGTAGTTCTTGAGTTTGCGGCTGTTGCAACTTTCATTCCTATGAAGCCGGCAAGTGCAGATGTAAGCGCTCCGCAGGTAAATGAAGCTGCCTGAAATTTTAACATTCCGTTATTTGCAACTGCAAGGAAAACCGCAGCAATCACAACGAATGGAATCAGAACCTTGTACTCTCTCATAAGGAAAGCCATTGCACCGTCTGCAACATAACCGCTGATACGTTTAAGTTCTTCGTTTTCAACGGGCTGCTTGAAAATCCAGGCGGATCTGAGGGCAGCATAGCCCAGTGCGAGTAAGCTTCCTGCCGCCAGAGCAGCAAGGCAAATAGTGAATATACTCATTTTTATCCTCTTTTTTTCAGTTATATATAGTATACCAGTTTTTATAAACTGTTTTTAAGGCAAATGAGAGACAAATAAATTTATACAGATAGGGTGAATTTTACATAATTCAGTGGCATCTTATTTCCCCTTTTATATAATGCAAGTTTTTTATAATTCACGTGTTCGATATTGTAATTTTTTCTTGATGGCTGATTATTCATGAATTTAACTCTTGAAATGGCCCCGGCACTGAAAGAAAATAAGTTTTTTGGGAGGAGAATAATTGACTCTGGTTCTGGCAAATGAATTCTGCAGTTATGAAGAGGAGATCAGGAAAAGCCGTTTTCTGGTAAGAGCCATGTATGCAGAGTCCTCTGACGATGCAGTGAACCTGATTGAAAAATACCGTGATCCCGCGGCCACCCATAACTGCTGGGCATTTGTATCCGGAAACTGCAAAAGATGCTCTGACGACGGAGAACCATCCGGTACCGCAGGGAGGCCCATTCTTTCTGCAATTGAGTATTCAGGCATCGATCATGTGGCAGTACTTGTGACCAGATATTTCGGCGGAATAAAGCTGGGGGCCGGAGGGCTCATCAGGGCCTATTCCGGTGTTGCCTCAAGGTGCCTGGGAGAGGCTGATATAGAGGAGATAGTGGAATATTCACTGGTAAAGGTCATGCTGAAATTTGAGTATACAGGAAGGTTTTACTCCATACTCAAGAGGTTTGGTGCACTAAAGACTGATGAGATTTTTAGTGACGAAGGTGTTGAAATTGTAGTGAAGATAAAAAAAGATGATCTGCCCCGTTTTGAAATGAATGTGAGGGATGATTTTTCGGATTCTGCAGAATTTGATCTGCTCTAGGGAGTTTTTCATGTCAAGAATTACCGGTTTGTTTATAATGCTCTGCGCACTTTGTATATTGAAACCCCATTTAAAGGCCGGGCCTGTGGGGATAAGCAGTTATGCAGTCTCGGCCCGTTCTACCGGGAAGGCCGGGACAGGAGTCTCCGGAACAGGGAGTGTGTATTCTTTCCTGAATCCTGCGGCTCTCTCGTCCATTGAGAGATATATGCTCACTGTCAATTACGGGTCACTGGACTCGGATTTTTATTACCCTGTTGGGTCACTTTTTATTCCCACATCATGGGGTGTTTTCGGGATTTCATTTTCAAGGCTGGATGTGGCGGATGATGAGTCTGAAACGGTGAATTCTGTTTCATTTGCAATGGGGAAAAATATTACAGATAATCTTTCATTTGGAATAGGGGTTGATGGAGCCTTGAGTTCCCTTGACAGCTATTTCGGAATAAGAACTGGAGTGCGCTATTCGCTTCCTCTTTCATCAGGGCGGCGGGGTTTTGTAATTCTGAATCCGGCCATCGGAATATCGGGCTCAGCAGGTTATTCAGAGAATGGCGACCTTGACTACACATCAGTGACCGCAGGGTACAGTTTTATATTTTATAGGCAGGATGATCTAACCGTGGCCCTGGATAATGACATATCCTGGTTCAGGGGGGGGGAGATTGTACCTGTGAAGATCGGCCTTGAATTCGGTTTGGGACGGTTTTTTGACCTGAGAACAGGAATAGTACTGCCCCAGGGAGATGACTACATTTCCTATACCGGCGGATTTTCAGCGGGCTATAAGGGGGAGAGAGGCGGAATATCCTTTGATTATTCACTCTCTTATTCGAAAAAAAGACATGTTGATCATTACGTGGGGCTTACTGTGGAGTATGGCAGTCTCGACAGGGATGGACCATTGACACGAATAAATACAGACCGTTCTTTCATTTCGCCAAACGAAGACGGAATACAGGATTATATGGTATTTTCAACTGAGGTAAGGGACCAGAGTCCCGTAAAGGGCTGGAAGCTCGAAATTGTCAATGGTTCCGGGGAAACCGTAAAGAAATTTCATATAAGTGACAGGGATATAGACGAGGGCATGTCTCCTTCAATTTTTATAAGGAGAGTTTTCAGCACCCGTGAATCCATTGTGGTTCCGGAAAAGATAATGTGGGACGGAAAGGACAGCCGCGGGGAAAAGGTTCCTGATGGCAAATACTCCTACCATTTTTTTGCATGGGACCTGAGGGATAATATCGCACCGGTCCGTTCCGGTTTTATTTTCGTGGATACCAAAGGCCCGTCTGTTGAGCTTGCAGAAAAGAGAGCCATTTTTTCGCCCAACGGAGACGGAAACCGGGATATCCTGAAGATCCGTCAGAAAGTTGATACCGCACCCGAGGATCAGTGGACAGGTGCCGTGAAAGATGAAACCGGAAAAGTTGTAAAAACCTGGGTCTGGGCCGGAACTGATGTGCCTGATTATATGGTCTGGGACGGAAAAAATGATTCCGGCAAGGAGCTGGCTGATGGTCTCTACAGCTACGAAATTCAGTGTACAGATAAAGCCGGGAACAGGACGTCTGCGGTGATGAAGGAGATTGTCCTTGTCCGGGCAATGGAAACAGTGGATGTTACAGCTTCCGAAGAATTCGTTTCCTACGGAAAAATAAATGATTCAAAACCGGTGAGATTTTTTACTGAAGTTTCAGGCCGTGAAGGAATAGAGAAGTGGGAGTTTGTTATATATGAAGGTAAGGACAAGCCTGTCCGGACCATTGCAGGGTCCGGAGATGTGCCGCCTGTCATATCATGGAACGGACTTGATGAAAAAAACAGAAAACTCGATGACGGTGAATACGGCTACCGGCTCAGGGTATGGTATGCAAGCGGGAATAATCCCGGATCTTTTCTGAAGAGGCTTCCCGTTGACAGCACTGCCCCTGAGTTGACCCTGAAGCATGATCCGTCTCTTTTTTCTCCTGATGATGACGGTGAAAATGATTATCTCAATATTTACATGTCAGGGAGAGATAAATTCGGAATAGAAAAATGGGAACTAAAGATAATCAGTGAAAACGGGGTGCTTTTTAAAACCTTCACAGGGAAAGGCTCTCCCCCATCGATGCTCAAATGGGACGGAGTAGGCGACAACAGGGAACTAGTGGAGTCGGCATCCGATTATATTATGGAATTTACTGCTGTGGATTTTTCCGGTAACAAAACTGATACTGTCAGCGACAGATTATCTGTCGATGTTCTGGTCGTTGTCACAGAGAGGGGACTTAAAATGCGCATAAGCAATATTGAGTTTCCCTTCGGGTCATCAAGAATAAGGAAACGGGGTATCGGAATACTTGACCGTGTGTATTCAATTCTTGAAAAATACGGGTCATATAATGTAGTAATAGAAGGGCATACTGACGATGTGGGTAAGGAAACCTATAATATAAAACTTTCCGAGGCCCGGGCTCTTTCTGTTAAAAAGTATCTGGAGTACAAAGGCACAGCAACATCCAGGCTTACATACAGGGGGCTGGGGGAAAGCATGCCATTTTATCCTAATACTTCCGAGGAAAACCGGCGCAGAAACAGGCGTGTCGAATTTATTCTTGTGAAGGGAAAGGGGGATGATGAAAACCAGCAGGATGTTGAAAGTACCAGAAAACTGAAAGGGGAATCCCTGTGATGTTTGTGTCCCTTTTTTGCCATGGACCCAAAAGTTCGCGGTGCATTAAAAAGTAATTGAGTTTTACAGCCTTCACTGTAGATGTGAAACCCGGCTGTTAACAGAGAAAATAAAAAGTGGTGAGATATTATGAATTTATTAAAGGAGCTGATGTTTGACATTGGTGCCTGGTTTGCCGGGCTTATCAGGAGACTGCTTGACTGGTTCCTGGGGCTTGCGATTTTCAACAAGCTCATCGTTATAAATTTTTCAGTTGCATTTCTGGCCATAGTAATGCCTGTTGCAAAGTATTATATTTTTGAATCTTGGTTTGTCATAAACAATCCCGTTGCAGTATACCTTATAGGAATTGTCTTTGTTATGATCGCCACGATTTATCTGCCCAACCTGTATGGGTATATTATCAGAATGGTACTTAATTTCTGGTATCTTGCATGGATACTATTTCTGCTGGCAAGCGGAGGAATTTCTCATGCTCCATATGAACTGACCACAGGATTCTATTTTAATATCGCAGCACCGGTTCTGTTTATGGTTTTTTCTTCTCTTCAGTTCTTCCTGAAAGAGAGATAATTGGATAAAAGCAATTAAACCCGTTTCCGGGTATTTTATAAAATATTTTTTGAAGGAGAATAGTTAATGAGTAAAAAACAGTTTCAGACAGAGGTTAATCAGTTATTACATCTTATTATTCATTCACTGTACTCACATAAGGAGATTTTCCTTAGAGAGCTTGTGTCAAACTCATCTGATGCCCTTGACAAACTCAAGTTTCTGACGCTTACAGATGAAAGCTACAAGGGTGTTGATTTTGATCCCAGAGTCGATATCGAATTTGATGAAAAGGAAAGGATACTCACTGTATCGGATTCCGGAATAGGCATGAATGAAACAGATCTTGAAGAAAACCTTGGAACAATAGCCAAATCCGGAACAAAGAGTTTTCTCAACAGCCTCACCGGTGATGCAAAGAAGGATTCAAACCTTATCGGCCAGTTCGGTGTGGGGTTTTATTCAGCATTTATGGTAGCTGATAAAATTGAAGTTACTACAAAGAAAGCAGGCGAAAACGAAGCCTGGAAGTGGACCAGTGACGGGAAGGGCGAGTTTGAAATCGAGCCTGCGGAGCGTGATGGCCACGGAACAACAATAAAGATGTATCTCAATGAAGAGGGTCATGAGTACACAAACAGATGGTCAGTGGAAAGCATAATCAAGAAGTATTCAAATCATGTTTCCTTTCCAATATACCTTCACTATGAAGCAGTTAACATGGAAGGAGAGGGTGATGACAAGAAAGAGGTCAGGGAAAACAGAATAGAACAGATAAATGCAGCTTCTGCCATATGGAAACAGTCCAAAAATGACCTCAAGGAAGAGGATTACCTGGAATTTTACAGGCAGATTGCACATGAAGTTGATGAACCTCTTCATTATATACACACAAATGCAGAAGGCACACTTGACTATTCCACTCTTTTCTATATACCCGGAAAGGCGCCCTTTGACATGTTCCGTGCTGATTACAGGCCAGGTGTCAAGCTCTATGTGAAAAGGGTATTTATTACAGATGATGAAAAGGAACTTCTCCCAAGTTATCTGAGATTTGTAAAGGGTGTTATTGATTCCGAGGATCTGCCGCTCAATGTGAGCCGTGAAATACTGCAGCAGAACAGGGTCATGGCGAAGATCAAATCCTCTTCCGTGAAGAAGATACTGGGTGAACTTGAAACACTTAAAAACAAGGAACGTGAAAAATATAACTCCTTCTGGAAGGAGTTCGGTATCCCGGTAAAAGAGGGACTCTATCAGGACTTTGAAAACAGGGAGAAACTCCTTGAGCTTGTCATGTACAAGTCTTCAAAGGCTGAAGGGTATACAACTCTGGCCGAGTATGTTGAGAGAATGGGCGAGGGGCAGAATGCCATATATTATGTAACAGGGGAGAAGGAGAGTGTTCTCCGGAATTCACCTCTTCTTGAAATGTACAGAAAAAAGGATGTGGAAGTCCTTATCCTCGATGATGAAATTGATGAGATAGTAGTAAGCGGAATTCCAAAATACAAGGATTATGACCTTAAATCTGTGAACAGGTCAGATGCCGCAGAGGATCTGAAATCTGAAGATGACAAGGAAAGGGAAAAAAATGTGGAGCCCCTTGTTAAGAAGATAAAAGAGAAACTCGGTGACAGGGTAAAAGACGTTGTGGCCAGTACAAGGCTCAGCGATTCACCTTCATGTATCGTTGCTGATGAAAATGATCCCACAGTGAAGATGCATAATCTAATGAAGGCCATGGGGCAGGGAGCCAATATCCCGGATTTTAAACCTATCCTGGAGATAAACCCTGACCATGAAATAGTAAAGAAGCTGGAAGGTTCATCTGATGATTCACTCCTTGAGGATGTGAGTAATCTGCTTCTGGAGCAGGCCATGCTTGTTGAAGGCGTGGAAATAAAAGATCCCACTGAGTTTGTCGGAAGACTGAACAGGGTAATGGCAAAGGCCATATGATAATGTTCCGGCCATGGAAACCATGGCCGGGAATAAAGGAATTCAATCATGTCTGATGAAATAATTGAGATAATAAAAAACAAGAAGGCCAGGTTTAACTACGAAATACTGGAAGTATTTGAAGCGGGTATTGTACTGAAGGGAACAGAGGTAAAATCAGTCAGACAGAAAAGGGTAAGTATTCAGGAGTCCTATGCAAAGGTGGTAAACGGTGAGGTTTTCATAGTCGGCCTTAATATCTCTGTATACGAAATGGGTAACAGATTTAATCATGAACCGCAGAGGGACAGGAAACTTCTCCTTCATAAGCATGAAATAAAGAGACTTATCGGAAAACTCAAGGAGAAAGGATATACACTGGTACCTATCAGGATGTACATAAAAAAGGGTAAGGTGAAAATTGAACTGGGCCTTGGGCGTGGAAAAAATGTCTATGACAAGAGAAAAACCATCCAGGACCGTGACATGAAGAGGGATATGCAGAGGGATCTGAAAAAGTATACCTGATAAATATATACAGGCATAAGCCTGATATTTTACATATCTTTGTGAAAGGATGTGTGAACAGTGAAATTGAATAAAGCGGTAGGGATACCGCTTTTTTTATGAGTTCTTCTGGAAATACTTTTGATTCATGTCTATATATGACGCTGTATGAAACGGATTTATTTAAAGATCCAAACCAGTGACAGTGCAGCAACAGCAACTGTCAGGATCAGGAGAAGGCTGTTTCTTACCTTTATTCTTTCGTCATCAACCATGTATCTGTAGTTCTGTAGTCTGTACTTGAAGTCCAGTAGTTGATTTATCATTTTCTTTAATGTTATTCTGGAAAGTCTTTCCTTGAGACCTGTAAATGTGGATTGCCTGTCTTCGTGGCCTAAATCAAATTTGCCTTCCCTGTAGAGAACCTTTGAGTCTGGGTCCACAATTTCCGTATAACCGCAGGTACATCTGATTTTGATTTTCCCGCGGTCAATTGGAAATCGGAGTGCTTTGCCGCACTCCGGACAGTTTTTGATATATTTCATTGTGCTTCTTTATCAGGCTATTTCTCTGACCTGTTTTATCATTTCAGGTATACGGTTGAATACTGCTTCAAGCTCTTCATTGGATATTCCCACTGTTTCAAGTGCCTTGTCGCTTATCTGGTGGTATAGACCATCGGCTCCGACACCTATTCCTGCCATGAGGCTCAGAACATTGGCTATATGTACTAATGAGACTTCCATCCTGTATTTTTCAGGGGCATTTTCAGGATCCGAGTAGTAGGTTACAATGGCCCTTAGAACTTCTGGGAAATTCCATTTTTCCAGAATCTTGGCGCTTATCTCCTGATGACTGTATCCCATAATGAGTCTTTCGGCCTCGTTGAATGTCCTGTTGTTTGTGGTAACCTCTTTCAGTATATCTTTGAAAGTGTTCTGAACATATATTGCCAGAATTGTTTTTCCCACATTGTGAATTATTCCTCCGGTAAAGACTGTGTCCGCAATGTCCTTTCTTTTTATATTCATGGCCAGACATTTGGATACTATTCCCACCAGAAGCCCCTGTTTCCAGAGCTCCCCCTTCGCAAGGTCATATCCTATTACAAATTTATCGAGAACCGGTTTTGTGGCAACGACCATTACGATATTTGTTACTTCTTTTATTCCGAGGGTAACAATTGCCCTGTCTATTGAAGTAATCTCCTTGCCTTTGCTGAAGTAAGCTGAGTTGCATAGTTTCAGGATGTTGGTGGTCATGGCCTGGTCCTTGGATATCTCCTCTCCCACAGCCTTGAAGGAGACTTCAGGATCATTTACCATGTTCAGTACTTTGCTTGCCACCTCCGGAATGGTTGGAAGTGCTGCTATGTTGTTGATTGTAGCTTCTATTCTTTGTTTTATATGTGCGTGCATTTCATTTCTCCGGACTTATATCTTGTAATAGTTTTTTTCCTCACCTGCAGCCTTGACTTTCAGGTGACCATCATTAAGGAAGAAGTCTATGACACGTCCGGCATTGCCTCCAGTATCCTCTTCCAGAAGGGGAATATTAAGTTCTTCGAGAACTCTTTTAGTTTCAGCTACATTTTTATCTCCAATCTGCCCCAATGAAACATTGGCGCCAAACTTAAACATCGATGCGCCTCCTGCAATCTTGGCCGAGAGGTTTTCTTTTTTTGCCCCCTCTTTCAGCAGTCTCTGAAGGAGAAAGGGTATCGCTGTATCCGCATATTTTTCAGGTGCCTGGCCTGAAGTGGTATCCTTCGGAAGGAGAACATGGGCCAGGCCGCCTATTTTTTTTATTCTGTCATAAATGCATATTCCCACACAGCTTCCAAGGATTGTTCTCAGAACTGTTGGGTTGCTTCCCAGTTTGACCTGGGCTACGCCGACATTAATAAGTGTTTCGTTCATAATTTCCATTCTCATAAAAGATTTCTTGGTGTTTTTAAATGTTAACCCCCTGTTTTGAATTTGTCAAGATTTATAGCAAATAAAATGTTTTTCTTTACAATGGCACAATAGTTGTTATTTTAATTTTATGAAAATTATGAATAAAAACGGCATCACCGGAATCAATTCTGCGCTTGCTGGTCTTGAGACCCGCGGCAAAGAGTTGTGTCCTGATTCTTTTTATACTGCATCACAGAGGGAATTCTGGAAGCTCGATTCACCGATTATGGTGCCGGAAATCCCTGTTAAATCCCTTGATTTCGGGCTAGCTTCGGAGTTCGCACCTGAGGTAATTGAGAAACTGGCATGTTTTCTGAAAGGTCATGAGCTCATGAGGGAGCGCAGGCCTGCAAGTGAAGAGCATTCTCTGCATTTTGCCAAGGCTCTTGTCGGGTATGCTGCTGACTATGTGCATGTTGTCAGGCTTGATTTCAGGTTCTCTTCCGGATCAGGGGAAATGCTGACCAGGGGGACGACTGATTATTACCCTGCCTACAAAACAGACAGAATCTTCTATAAATCAAGAATCGTTCCGGTTAGAAAGGGGTCTGTGCCGTCTCTCATTGATTCTGTGAGGCTCCATGAATCAGACAGTGTTGAATCTGACGGCAGGCTCTTTACCTCTGCAGTATTTGATGAGAGGGAGTCCCGAAGAAGGTCCATGGAATACATGGAGCAATTGGGCAGGCCCTTTTTTGGAATTTCTCCACGGGTCTATCAGATCCTTTTTCATGATTATTTTACTCTCTGTCTTAATTTGCCGTGTCCCATAAAGAGTAATGTTGAAAAAGCGCTCCGGATCTTTGATCCGGTTTTTATCTATTTCTGTTATCTGTCCGGGATCGACGGTCTTGATCTGTCACCTGAAGTCGGAGAGAAGTACAGGGAATATTTCTCGGTTGAAGTTCAGCCGGGTGGTTCCGTTCCGGTTTTTTCAGATGTTTTCATGGAGGAGATGAGAACCTTCTTCGGTGCCTACAGGCTTGTTGTGGATGATGAAATGGCGCTGGAAGACATTAAAAAGCTGGAGATGAACTTTGACTGACAGAACCAGGCCTCTTTCAATAAAACATTATGATATTCACGGATTCAGAGATTGCTCAGTTCATCTGCTCAGTGAAAAACCCTTTGAAATCTTTATTAATGGAAGAAAAGCCTATGAAGTCATGGCAACGCCTGGTAATGAAGCAGAAATATCAGCCGGACTCCTTTTTTCAGCGGGATATTTGGATGAATCCTTTAATTTTAACGGGCTTGTCCCTGAAAATAGCAGAATCAATTATCATATTCCGGGAATTGATTTCAATGAAAAAGTGATTTTTGTTTCCTCTTCCTGCGGCCCGGTAAGTTCCGGAATCACTGAGCCTGGTGATTGCAGTGATGAAGATCATGTGCTGCATGCAGCAGATATTTTCAATATGAGAACATTGCTTGAAGAGCAGCAGGCACTCTACAGCATTACCGGTGCAAGCCATGGTGTGGCAGCCTTTGATGCAAATTGCAGATGTCTGTCTTTTGTGGAAGACATGGGAAGGCATAATGCCCTTGATGGAGTCATCGGAAGTCTCCTCATGAGGAAGATGCTGAATGAGGCATGTTTTTATTTTACCACGTCAAGACTGAGTGTGGAAATGGCAGGGAAAGTAATAAATGCAGGTGCGCTGCTTGTTGCCGGCGTATCTGCTCCTACTGCCATGGCTGTTGAAATGTGCAGAAGAAGCAGGGTTTCCGTTGTGGGCAGGCTGAAAGAATCGTCATTTTCTGTTTATGCTGAAGGAGCAGTATGCATTTCCTGATCAGACAGTTTGAAGTGACTCCTCTTTAATGTCTGCCTCGGAGAGGGTTTCATAGTCTTTTATTGTAAGCATTATATCCGGATTGAGTATTATTATGAGATTGTCATCCTTGTTTAGAACACCCTTTATGACTTCCCTGTTTATGCTGACATTGAAATTGGGGACTTCCTGCAGTTTCTCAGGAGCACTGATTACATCTGAAACGGAATCAACAATTATCCCCACGAGAGAACTGTTGAGTTCAACTATAAGAATAACCGTAAAGGCGTCATATTCCTTTTCAGGGAGATTGAATTTTAGTCTAAGGTCAACTACTGGTACAACAATACCTCTCAGGTTTATTACACCTTTCATATACTTTTCACTGTTTGGAACGGATGTTATATTTGTCATTCCGACAATTTCTTTTATTCTCAATACATCTATGCCGTAGGTCTCATTGTTTATTAAAAAAGTAACAAACTGCTGTGATGATATGGATTCATAGGCGGTTAGGTTTGTATCTGCAGCCATGTCATTCTCCTTTGTCTCTTCCGAGGACAACAAAAAATATATTTTAAGAAATAGTTATTGTATTTGTTTCAAGTTTATCTTATAAAAGAAACCTAATCAAATTTTTTTAATCTGAAACGGATTAAAAAGTCAATAATAATAATTGGAGAAAGATAATGAGAATTGCAGTAACCGGGGGGCTTGGTTTTGTGGGCAGGAGTCTTATCCCCCGTCTCATCAAGGAGGGACATGATGTTACTGTTTTTGATAATTCTGATGAGAGCACTTTTAATTATGAGGGCGCCTGTTATGTCAAATCCGACTTGAGGGTTCCCGGGTCATGGCAGAATTTTATATGCAAACAGGATGCCATAATCAATCTTGCAGGTGTAAATATTTTTCAGAGATGGAATGATGCCCGTAAAAAGGAGATTTACGAGAGCAGGGTTCTGTCCACGTCCAACATTGTATCAGCCCTGGCTCAGGATGATAATCAGTGCAAACTGCTCATAAATGCATCTGCAGTTGGATATTACGGCTTCAGAAAGGATGAGGAAATTGATGAGACTGCATCGGGAGGAGATGATTTTCTCTCTTATGTCTGCAAAAACTGGGAAAATGAGGCTGAAAGGGCAACCGGTTCTGGAGTCCGGGTCATCGTGCTAAGATTCGGTTCTGTGCTTGGAAAGGATGGAGGTGCATTCCCTGAACTTAAAAGAACATTCAAAAGATTTATGGGAGCTAAACTCGGGTCAGGAAGGCAGTGGTTTCCCTGGATTCATATTGAAGATCTGCTAGGGATTATTTTTATCTCCATGCTCAGATCTGATATGTCGGGACCATATAATTGTGTGTCTCCTGAAACCGTTACCAATGCGGAATTTACCAGAACCTTGAGAAAAAATATTGGCCGTATTTCATTTTTGCCCTTTGTGCCGGGATTTGTCCTGAGAATCGTGCTGGGAGAGTTCGGGTCATATCTTGTTAAGGGACAGAGAGCGGTTCCGGTGAAACTTAAAGAGCTGGGGTACAGGTTCAGGTATGGAAATCTTGACAGCGCCCTGAATAGTCTGCTCTAATTATATATTAGAAGCAAAGCTTAAAATTAATATTGACAAAATGAGGCATATTTTTACGATACACCCCTAATCCTTATAAGGGAATTAAAGGATTGATATCTGTATTATGGATAGTCATGCGGATGCAGTTTTAATATTCCCGATTGTTTAAGAAAATCAAGTACTAAGAATTATATATAAAAGAGTAAGAGGTAACCTAAATGAAAAGAACATTTCAGCCAAGCAAGCTTAAGAGGAACAGAAAGCACGGATTCAGAGCGAGAATGAGTTCAGAAGAAGGAAGAAAAGTACTTCAGAGAAGAAGAAGAAAGGGAAGAAGAAAACTTACTGTATCAGATGAAAAAAGACTTCCAAAGTAGGATTTAGCAGTTACAGACGGGTGTGAAAAGGATATATTCATTAAAAGGTAAGAAGTCATTTAAAGAAATCTATTCTAAAGGGAAGAGGAACAGAGGAAGATTTGTTGCCGTTTATGTGCTTACGGCAGAAGCTAGGAAAGATCAGGAAGAAGCCGGGGAAAAATCGGGAAAAAGTGATGTTAAAATCGGAATTACAGTGGGAAAGAAACTCGGAAAAGCACATTACAGAAATCTTATAAAGCGAAGAATAAGGGCTGTCTGCGGGGAGCTTTTATCATCCATGCATGGCGGCTCAAGAATTATAATAAATCCCGGTCCTTCAGTGAAGGATGTAACCTTTACCGATCTGAAGGATGATATTCGTTCAGTATTCAGGAAGGCCGGTTTGATGCAATGAGAATCTATAAAAGAATTATCAGTCAGATATTCCGTATTCCGGGACTTCTGGCTGTTCAGTTAATAAATATATATAAGTGGGTTATTTCGCCCATGATGCCCAGGGCATGCAGGTATTATCCGACATGCTCTGTTTATTCGGCAGAGGCGATAAAAAGATTTGGAATTATCAGAGGGGGCTTCCTTTCTGTCAGGAGAATTCTTTCATGTAATCCGCTGGGAAAGGGCGGCATTGATCCTGTTCCCGAAAGTTTCAGTTTTTTTAAAAAAGAAGATTAATCTTACTTTATCCAGATGTAATATCCTCCACGTGTTGTTTAATTGCACCCGCATTTGAGACGTTCATTTATTGGAAAATTAACTATTTAAGGTAAAAGAAAAAATGGAAAAGAGAACTCTTTTGGCAATTATACTGACTCTTGGAGTCTGGGTGGGGTGGTTCTGGCTCTATCCTCCAAAACCGGCGCCGGAAAATCAGGATTCTAAAAAGGTTGTATCACAGGATGAATCCAAAAAGATTAAAGATGTAAAGAATGAACAGGCCGGTTCGGAAAAGAAGTTTTCCGGGAAATACACAAAAATTTCAGGGAAAATAAAATCAGAGGAAATATCTGTCGATACAAAGAAGTTTCGTTTTGTTTTAAGCAATAAGGGAGCGGTTATCAGGGACGCAAAATATATTGAACGTGACGATGCGGAACTTATCTTCGACAGTAAACTTTATAACAGCAATGGTTATTTTGATTTTGCAGTTCATTTTTCGGGTGATGAATTTTTTAAGGGCAATGATCTTCAGGATCTAAACTGGGCAGTTGCGAAAGATGATCCTAAAACTGTGAGATTCTATACAGATGTAAATGTAAAGGGCAATGATCTTCGTATTGAAAAGGTTTATAAATTTACTGAAAATGGCTATGATTTCAGGGTTGAGTACAGGTTTATAAACCGCGGCAAGGGTGAAATCTCACTTGCAAATGATGAGATTATAGTATCTCCCGGGCAGACTCTTGGGCCGAAACTTGATTATACAAACACATACAACATTTTGAAAGGGGTCTATTCTATAGACGGCAGTCATAAACTTGCGTCAAAGGGCGGAAGTTTCTTCGGAGACAATGGGGAACTTATTGTTGAGCCCGGAAATATTGATTATGCCGGAATAATGAGCAGATATTTTCTCCTGCTAATGAAACCGGACGGGTTTAGCGGGACAAAGGCCTATTTTGACAACAGAAAAACCAGTGCATTCAGAACAGGTCTGTCTGTTAAAGTCGGCAAACTGGCAAAGGGATCAGTGACAGTAAAGTCTTTCAAGGTTTATCTTGGAGAAAAGAATAAGGATTTTCTCGGTGCAGTTGATCCAATCCTGAAGGATGCATCAGATGTCAGTACACTCATAGAACCGATAAGATATTTTGTAATGTGGGCACTTCTTAAAATATACGGCCTTTTTGGAAATCTGGGATGGGCTCTGGTTGTGTTCTCTATACTGACCAAGATTGTATTCATGCCGCTCACAAAGAAGTCAACAGAATCAATGAAGAAACTGCAGGAAATCGGGCCTGAGCTGAAAAAACTTCAGGCGAAGTACAAGGATAAACCTGATGTGCTTCAGAGAGAAACAATGAAAATGTATAAGGAGAACAATGTGAATCCAATGGGAGGGTGCCTTCCAATGATTCTGCAGATGCCGTTCTTCTTCGGATTATATAGTGCATTGATTAATTCAATACATCTATGGAATGCACCTTTCATGCTGTGGATGAAAGATCTTTCCATGCCTGACCATGTGGCAACAATAGCAGGTCACAGTATACATGTACTTCCTGTGCTCATGGCCATATCCATGTTTGTTCAGCAGAAACAGACCATGTCTGATGTTGGAAGCCAGCAGCAGAAAATAATGATGTATATGATGCCGTTTTTAATGCTTCTCATATTCTGGAATATGCCGTCAGGTCTGGTTCTCTACTGGTTCCTCCAGAACCTTTATCAGATCCTTAATCAGTATGTTGTTAACCATATGGACAACAGAAAACAGAAAGCAGCTGCTTGATGGTGAATAATGAAAACACAGGAGGCGCACTATGAAGGTAATAGAAGCAGAAGGAAGAACAGCCGATGATGCAAAAAAGAAGGCTCTTGCCGAGCTTGGCATAAGGGATGCATCGGTTGTCAATATAGAAGTAATGGACGCAGGTAAAAGCGGAATTTTCGGTTTCGGAGTTTCAAGGCCTGCCAAGGTAAGAATTTACTATAATGAGAATAATGAAGATGTCGGTGATAAGGTTAAAGAGCTTCTCACCGGGCTTCTTGAAAAAATGGGAATAGACGGCCAGATACAGGATCTAAAGGAAGGAGAGGCAAAGGTCTATGTAGAACTTGTGAGCTCCAGCTCGGGACTGATTATCGGGAAAAAGGGCAAGACCCTTGAGGCTCTGCAGTTCATGATAAATCTTATGATAAACAACACCACAGGAAGCGAGAAGAAGATAATTCTGGATATCGAATCCTACCGCGAGAAGAGGGAAAAGATACTCAGGAAGATGTCCAGGGATCTTGCTCATAAGGTTATACGTTCCGGAAGACCTCTCACTCTGGAGCCCATGAACCCATTTGAGAGAAGACTCATACACCTTACCCTTCAGAACGACAGAAGGGTAACAACAAAGAGTGAAGGCCAGGGAATTTACCGCAAGATAAAGATCTCTCCGGCTGGAAAATCATCAGGAAAACGCTGATCATGCTTGAAGATACAATATGTGCACCGGCCACTGCGCCGGTGAACGCTTCACTTTCGATTATAAGAATAAGCGGTCCCCTTTCAAGGGAAACCGCTTTTTCTGTTTTTTCACGTCCCGGGACGATAAAAGACCGGCATGCCGCCTACGGATCAATAGTCTATGAAGGGAAAGTGGTTGATGATGTGGTACTTGTTTATTATCAATCACCGGCGAGTTTCACCGGCGAGGAGATGGTTGAAATTTTCTGCCATGGCAATCCGCTCATTGTGAGCAGAATAATCAGGGTGCTCTTCAAACTTGGAGTGAGAATGGCCGAACCTGGAGAGTTCTCCAAAAGGGCCTTTCTTAACGGTAAAATGGACCTGACCGAAGCGGAGGCAATTAATACCCTCATAAATGCAGGAAGCGACTGGGAGATTGACGCTTCAATCAAACAGATGCACGGTTCACTGAAAACTGCGATTGACAGTCTCAAGGATGACCTCATTCTGCTTAAGGCTGATATTGAGGCTGGAATTGATTTCACCGATCAGGATATTGTTTTTATTTCATATGAACAGGCTCTGGAGAAACTGAAGTCTGTACGCCAGGGAATAGAGAGTATTCTCAGGCGATGTTCTGTGGGGGCAAGGGTGTCACAGGGTATAAATGTAACCCTTGCAGGCAGGCCCAATGTGGGCAAGTCAAGCCTTCTTAATCTCATACTCAACGAGGAACGGGCAATTGTATCTGATATTGCCGGAACAACAAGGGATCTGATACGTGAAACTGTACAGATAGGCGGTGTGCGGATTAACCTTACAGATACAGCCGGAATCGGTATTACCGGTGATGAAATTGAAAGAATGGGAATTGAGAGGAGCAGAAAGAGTATTGCCGAGTCATCTCTTGTGCTTGTTGTTATTGATGCAGTAGCAGGGATAACTGAAGAGGATTCTGAGATTATAGAAAAGACAGCGGATAAAAAAAGAATTTTTATCCTTAACAAGAAGGATCTTGTGAGTCCCGATGAAATTGAGAAAATTGAAAATTCAAGCGGCTTCAACTTTGTACATATTTCTGCAAAAAGCGGTGACGGCTTCAGGGAACTGGAGGAGAGGATTGCAGCTGTTATTTCAGCTGAATTTGTGGACTATGATAATTCATTCATCGCAGACCAGAGAATACTCGATATTCTTGAAAGATCTGTTGAAACAGCAGTGAGAGTTGAAAGTATTTTTAAGATGGACGAGCCTCCAGAGATAGCCGCCTTTGAACTCAATGAACTCATTGAGACCCTCTCCGGCATTACAGGAGAAATTTCTCCTGATGATATCCTGGGATCAATATTCTGCAGGTTCTGTATAGGGAAGTAACAGGAACAGGGAGCGGGAAATGCCCCCTATGCCAGCGGTATGAAGATCTCCCTCATTAATGAAAAATCTTTTCTGCTTGTGGCAACTATAAAGTTTTTCATTGCATAACGGTTTTCAATTATTTCTCTGTAATCGATTTCTGAACCGTCAATATATCTCACAATGCCGCCTGCTTTTTCTATTACCGGTATCGCTCCGGCCCAGTCCCACAGATAGGACTGACCTGCAAATGCCAGAACCCTGTTTCTGACATTATCTGTAACCAGTGCCGCATGAAGCGCTGTTGAGCCCAGGTTTCTCGCCTTGCCCTGAAAGTTTATATCGATCTTTCCCTTGAGTTCGGATGAGTGGAAGATGTTTGATTCACTATCCAGTTTCATTTCAGGATCTGTTGCGACAGGTTTTTCATTGAGATATGATGAATCGTTGTCGTTGTAGAAGAAAAGGTCCGATGCAGGAGAATAAACAAAACCGTAAACCGGCTTGTATCCGTCAAAAATACCAATGGATATGCACCATATGGGAAGCCCCATGCTGAACATCGCTGTTCCGTCAATTGGATCTATGATTACATTTACTCCGTTTTCATCTGCAGTTACAGAAGACCTGTCAAAATTTTCTTCATAGATGAAGTTGAAGGTTGGATACTTCTTTGCGATATTTTCAACGAGGTAGTTCTGCACCCAGAGGTCAGCTTCTGTCACAATTGACGAATCCTCTTTCCGCGAAATATCAAGGTCCATGCCCTTCTGCTGGAACTCAAGGGCACGTAGACCCGCATGTTTGATCAGTTTTTTTAAAAAACCAATATCGTCCTGGTTGAGGATGAATTTTTTGTAATCGTTGCTATTCTCCAAGATATGCTGCCTTTACTTTAGGGTCTGAAAGGAGTTTGTCACTGTCATTTTCCAGTATTATTTTTCCGGTCTCGAGTACATACCCCTTATTGGATATACTTAATGCCATTTTTGCATTCTGTTCAACAAGAAAAATGGTTACATTCTCCTCTTTGCTGATTTTTACAACAATATCGAAAATATTCTGTATTATAATGGGCGCCAGTCCAAGTGCGGGCTCGTCAAGGAGGAGAAGTTTCGGTTTGCTCATGAGGGCCCTTGCAATCGAAAGCATCTGCTGCTCTCCGCCGGAAAGTGAACCTGCAAGCTGTTTGCGCCTGTCCCTGAGAATCGGGAACATTTCGTACTTTTCCTCGATGTTCCTGTTTATGAGATTCTTATCCCTTATAATGAATGCACCCATTTCCAGGTTTTCCAGAACAGTCATTTCCGCAAAGATTCCCCTCCCTTCAGGGGCCATTGAAATTCCCTTTGTCATTATGACATCGGGCCGGAGGTTTTTCTTTGATGCCTTTCCGGAACCTGTTGCGGAGAGTATCTCCTCTCCTGCATATTTTATTGATCCGCCCTTTAGCGGTTCAAGACCCACGATGGCCTTGAGGAGGGTGGACTTTCCTGCGCCGTTTGCTCCGATCAGGGAAACTATCTCTCCTTCATTAACCGAGAGGCTTACACCTTTAAGTGCTTCTATATTTCCGTAGCTTACATGTATATTGTTTATTTCAAGTATCTTAGTCATCGCTCTTCCCCAGGTATGCTTCAATTACATCCTTGTTGTTCTGTATCTGTCCGGGTGTCCCCTCTGCAATTTTCTGCCCGTAGTTAAGCACGGTTATTGTATCGCATATGTTCATGACAAGCTTCATGTCATGTTCGATGAGTACAACTGTGACACCCAGGTCGCGTATCTTGCGAATGGTCGCCATTAGTTCTTCAGTCTCCTGTGGGTTCATTCCTGCCGCGGGTTCATCTAGAAAGAGCAGGTCCGGTTCAGTTGCCAGTGCCCTGGCTATTTCAAGTTCACGCTGCCTTCCGTAGGGCAGGTTCTTTGCGTATTCGTCCCTGAATGGGAGAAGGTTGAAGAAGTCGAGCCATTTTATGGAATTCTCGTATATGTCCTTCTCCTCCATTTTAAGATTAACCATGCCAAGTGCAAAATTCACAAGCCGGTTCCGTGACAGCTTCGGGTGGTTGCCTCTGAAGTGCCTTCCGATCATTACATTTTCAAATACTGTCATTTCCCTGAAAAGGCGTATGTTCTGAAATGTCCTTGCGATTCCGATTCTTGTGATTTTATATGCCGGAAGTTCCGTAATGTCTTCACCCTTGAAGAACACATTTCCCTTTGTGGGGAAATCCAAGCCTGTAATGTTATTGAAGAGCGTTGTCTTTCCTGCTCCGTTGGGGCCGATGAGGCCTGTGATGGAGTTCTTCATTACCTCGAAGTTAACATCTGAAACTGCTATTACTCCGCCGAACTCCCGTCTGAGATTTTTTGTATATAATAGCGGCACTTTATCTCTCCATGTGTAGAATTTCGTCTTTCATCATCTTGCCGTAATTAAGTTTTATACGGCCGATAATCCCCTGGGGCCTGTAAATCATCATGAAAACCAGAATAAATCCGAAGAGAATCTGGTTCATCTGGGCTGGTATTATATGTGATATTCCAAGAAGCCTTGGAAGTTCCGAGGCTATTACTATCAGTACAGTTCCTATTACAGTTGCAAAGCTGTTTCCAAGGCCTCCGAGAACGACCATGCAGAGAATCATGATGGACATCATGAAGTCAAATGTGAGGGGAGCAACCGACTGGCTGTATGCTGCAAAAAAGCTGCCGGCAAGACCTCCGCAGAATGCGCCCGTTGTAAATACTCCGACTTTGTATTTGGCGATATTTATTCCCATGGCAGATGCGGCGATTTCATCCTCCCGAATGGCCTCAAGAGCTCTTCCCACTCTGGACCTTATCATAACGCGTATGAGCATGTATGTTGCTGCCAGGAAAAAAAGCAGGAGAAAAAGCCATGGCAGTTTTTCCATGGACGTAAACGTGTACCCGAAAAGTGACGGGCCCGGTATCCCGTTTATTCCCATTGGTCCCTTAGTGACGCTGTCCCAGTTGAGTATTACATTTTTTACGATCTCCCCGAATCCAAGTGTGGCAATTGCCAGATAATCTCCCCTGAGTCTCAGGGTAGGTATTCCTATTAGAATTCCGCATAGGGCGGCTATGGCGCCGGATGAAAGAAGGGCAAGCCAGAAATCCATGTGGCCCGCTGTCATTAGAACTGCTGTGCTGTAGGCGCCGATGCCCATGAATGCGGCCTGACAGAGGGAAAGCATCCCTGTGTATCCCACGATGAGGTTCAGTCCCAGTGAGGAAATTGAATATATTATTATGTATATGACTATGAGCAGAATAAAATCTAACATTATACTTTCTCCCTTCTGTTCTTGATTAGAAGTCCGCTGGGTTTCACCAGAAGAATTATTATGAGCACGGAGAATGCAATTGTGTCCTTGAGCCCCTGGGGTATGCCGATTATGACCACACCGAAGGTTTCAAGGAGTCCAAGGAGTATTCCTCCAACCATTGCGCCGGTTATATTGCCTATGCCTCCCACTACGGCAGCGATGAAGGCTTTAAGCCCAGCGAGCTGTCCCATGGTGGGGTAGACCTTGAATTCCATGGCAATAAGAATTCCTGCGACAGCTGCAAGTGCTGACCCTATGGCAAATGTAAGGGATATTATGGAGTTGACGTTAATTCCCATGAGTGCGGCAACAGCCTGATTTTCACTTGTGGCGCGCATTGCCTTTCCAAGCCTTGATCTATCGACAAACAGTTTCAGTGAAACCATCATTATAAGCCCGACAACAAGAATCATGATCTGATTTGGGGTGATGCTGGCATCTCCGAAGTGTATTGGTGTGTTGTCAAAGGGGTAGTCGAATTTTTTTGATTTTGTGCCGAACATGAGAGATGCAAGATTCATGAGTATTATGGAAACACCTATGGCGCTCAGAAGGGGAGCCAGTCTCGGCGCTTTTCTGAGGGGCTTGTAGGCGATTCGTTCGATTGTAATTCCGAGAATTGCACTGATTATCATTGCAAAGAGAAGTGAAACAGCAAACGCTATGATTACATATGACCCTCCCTTTGTTGGGTCGCAAAGCATGTAGTAGAGAAAGTACCCGGAATATGTTCCGAGCATGAGTATTTCGCCATGGGCGAAGTTTATAAATTTTAAAATTCCGTATACCATTGTGTATCCAAGGGCTATGAGAGAGTATATTGCCCCGAGGGTGAGTCCATTAATGAGGTGCTGTATCAATTCATTCGCAGGTATGTTAAATAAATCCATTTTAGTTAGTCCTTAAACAGGAAGCCGCAGAACACTTCTGCGGCTTCACCTTTATTATTTAATCTCTACGAGTTTTTCTCCATCGAGTTTAAATGTCTTAATCTGTTTGTATTTTTTGTTTTCAACAGTATAGATTCCGATGTTTGCAACAAGGTCTCCTTCAGCAGTGAAGGTGATGTTTCCGGAAACTCCGTCATAATCCTTTGTAACTGCAACAGCTTTCTGAATCGCAGCTCTGTCAATGGAAAGTGAGCCGTCAGACTCTTTTTTTACAGATTTTTTGATGGCTGCAAGGATAAGTTTTGCGCCGTCGTATGCGTTAAGGCTGAATGCATCAGGATTTTCTTTCCATTTGGAGGAGTATTTTTTCATAAACTCCACTTTCCCTTTGCTTGCCTTTCTTTCAGCCGCATTTGTGTATATTACACCGTTTGCAAGGTCTCCTGCAAGTTCGAATATCTGCGGATTTGAGAAACCGTCAGCACTGTATATCTTTACTTTTATTCCAAGCTGTTTCGCCTGCTCAAGTATCTGGGCTATTTCAGCAACATAGTTTGGAACATAAAGGGCTTCAGGATTTGTTCCTTTGATTTTTGTAAGCTGTGTCTTGAAGTCTTTGTCTCCCTGAAGCGCTGTTTCAACAGCCACAACAGTACCGCCGTTTTTTTCAAACTCGGTTTTGAAGTCAAGGGCAAGACCCTGACTGTAGTCATTTTTAACATATAGTATGGCAACTTTTTTTACTTTTTCAACCTGGGCAAGATATTTGCCGAATACAGTTGACTGCAGTGCATCACTCATTACATCCCTGAAAATGTATTTTCCTTTTCCGGGAAGATCCTTGTGAGTTGATGATGGAGAGATCATCACTATTTTGGATGCCTCTGCCTTGGGCGCTACTGCAAGTGAACAGGAACTGAAAACAGATCCTACAATTCCGAATACCTTGTCAACACCGGCAAGTTTTTCGATTGCAGGGTTGGCTTTCTCTACCTTGCCCTCTGTGTCTTCAACAATAAGTTGAATTTTGTGTCCCTCAATACCGCCGGCAGCATTCTGCTCTTCCACTGCAATTTTAACAGCCTGGCTCATGAGTTTTCCGTAGTTTCCTGCATCACCTGTCATTGGTCCGAGGAAACCGATCTTGATTGTGTCTCCGGGTTTAAGCTTATCGCCGCTCTTTCCGCAAGAGAATGCAAATAAGAGGGAGACAGACATGATTAGTAGTGTAAAACGCTTCATCTCTTCACTCCTTATTGTCACCTGAGTGACTTGTAAAATAAATTATTGATAAAACAACGATGATTAATTTATTTGAATTAAATCTGAGATGTCAATTATATAACATTTCATTAAAGTTAAATTTAGGAAAAATAACATTACGCAGTTCTGTGTTCATAAAAAGATTACGGTACTGATGTTGAAGGGGACTATGGGCAGGGTTGATTTTTTTAATGAAGGGAGGGTTCTGATGCTTGCTCCCATGGCCGAGCTTACTACACCACCTTTCCGGAGAGTGGTAAGGAAATTTTCAAAATCAGCGGTTCTGTTTTCCGAAATGCTCAGCTCGCCGGCCGTTGTGGGGGGAGCTCTTTATAATGAACCATTTATGGTCAAAAACATTGATGATGAGCCATTTGTGTTTCAGATTCTGGGAGGAGATCCGGAATCCATGTCCCGGGCCTGCAGAATACTCGGAGACAGGGGCTGTTCCGGAGTAAACATAAACATGGGATGCTCATCCCCGACAATTATGAAGCAGGTACGCGGTGCAAGGCTTCTGAAGGAGTTTGAACTGTCCAGGGAAATTGTTGCCCGGTGCAGGGAGGCATACGGCGGAAATCTTTCCGTAAAACTAAGAACAGGTTTCGAGAAACACGATGAGGAGTTTCTCCTTGATTTCTGCCGTATGCTTGTTTCTGAAGGCGTTGACTTCATTATCCTTCACGGCCGCTTTGCAAAGCTTGCCTTCAAGAGAAAGGCTGACTGGAAAATGGTTAAACTCCTGAAGGAGTCCCTGCCTGTTCCTGTCGTGGGCAATGGTGATGTGGAGAATGCCGGTCAGATACTTCATCATTTTGAGAGTACGGGATGCGACGGGATAATGATCGGCCGTGAGGCCATGAAATCACCCTGGATTTTCGTCCTGGCCGATCATGCACTGGGCAGGGGAGGAGATGTTTCTGACATAGATCTCCTTGAAACTGCGGCGGATGTTCTGTGCGGGCTCGAAGATTTTCTCCCACCTGAGCTTCATAAAAGCAGGGCCCACAGATTCTGTTTCTATTACAGTAAAAATTTCAAATTCGACCATGAACTTTTCAGAAACATAAGAAATGTTGACAGGATTCCGGAAATGATTAAGATTATCGAAGAATATCTGAATAGAAATCCCCATGAGAGGATAATAAAAATTCCGGAGATGTAATATGGATTATATAAGAGTCTGGACCGAAATGGATGTCAGGGAAGTACAGGATCATATTATCATGGTGGAGGACAAGTTCGGGCACTGCCCGGGATGCAGGCAGATCGGAATAAAACTCACTGAACTTGACAAGTGCCCGGGATGCGGCAGGGAGTTCAGGTATGTCACATCAAAGGATGCCTCAGGGGGAAAGTCCGATGTTGTTATGAGAACCAGGAAAAAACTGCCTGATCTGGTATTTGTTGATTATGATGATTATATAAGGATTACCGGCAAGAAGAAGGCGGAAAACCTCTTTAATGTATAACTTTCAGGTTTAGCTTATGCGGGTGCTGTAGTGTCTTTCCGGTACAGAGATTATGCATTCAGACTGAAATGAGGGATCCATGAGCTTTTACTTATCGCTGTGGATTCATCCGGCAAAAAATTATTATCAGGAAACTTAAAGGTGAAGGATTTCAGAATTCAGTTTCTTTCTTCTTTCCGATGGCTTTGAAATATGCCCTGTAGTAGGTAAATGCCCTGTAGTCCTTTAAAAGGTATTCGTGAATGACACCCATGTTGTAGAGGGATTCGGTGAGGGTGGAATCAGTGCTGTAGGCCTTTTCAAACGAGTGAAGTGCGCCGATATGATCACCGCTGAACAGCTGGGCCATTCCAAGATAAAAGTAACCCTTTCCGAATGACTGGTCAAGGTGGACTGATTTTTTTAGATGAATAATGGAATCGTTTATTTTTCCCCGTGAGGACAGGTAGACCCGTCCCAGCCCGTAGTGTGCCAGGCAGTAGTACTGATTTGCCGCAACAGACTGTTTAAAATAGGATTCGGCATCGGCCATATTGCCGGCCCTGAAACTCTCTCTTCCCTTGTTGTAGAGTTCCGTAGAATTTTCTGCCGTGCAGGGATGATTGAGACACAGAAGCATGGCGGCAGATACAAGAAACAGCGATGCAAACTTTTGTTTCATTTGGCCTTTGGAATGAGTTTCTTCAGGTCTTCATAGAGGAATGAATCAATCCCTTCACTGAAGAAATAATAGATAATGAATACTATCCATAAGACCAATGTGAGAATGCAGAGAAATTTCAGAAGCCTTTCCGCTCCCATATCGTTTGCCTTGTAAAAAATAAGTACAAGGGAAACGGGCCATATTATGAACATTGTAACAAAGACTATGCTCAGCAGTTCCTTCAGAAAGGCCAGGACGGCTGTGTACCACTGGGCAATGAACTGTCCGTATCCTTTAACAAGCTCTTCATGGAAAAACCATACATAGAATGCAAAGATAACTGTTGCTATTATCTTCCAGAAGATTTCAATTCTCGGCCTGAACCAGAGCATGATAATTGCAATGGCCCATAGACAGAAAATAAGAAAAGTAGATTTTATCATTAAAATGCTTGTATCCATATTTAAATCCGTTTAACTGTGTATGATTATTCAATTTATTATCGAAAAAAATTAAATTCAACCTTACTAAAATATGAACGATATGAAAAAAAGAAATATAACGGTGCCCGTATTGGCTCTAATGATATGCCTTGCTGTATCGTGTACAGGGAGAAATATCAGATACAGTGAAATGAGCTACAGGTCTGTTCGTTTTGAAGTACCGGAATCAATAGGTCACAGTGAGAAGGAATTTGAAGAAATAGAGCTGAAATACAGAAAGGACCCAGCCAGCAGTTATGAAATTGTCATTAAACCCTACAGTTTTACAGGCGGCAAGGAGAGAATTATTATGAATCCGGAAAAGGGGTTCAGTACAAAGCTCTACAGCGGTTCCCTGAAGGCTGCTGTTCTTCTGGTGAAAAACGGCAGCCTTGAAAATACTGAATTTATTGAAGTAAAAGGCCGGGATTCGGCTGAACTCCTTAAAAATCTCGGTGAAAAGATAAACAGGGTTCTGTCAGATTAGGCTTTTTTTACGACTGCTTTCTTTGCCGCGCTGTTAAAAAGCATTTCCGGATCAATCTTGTTCTTCTCGTATTCAGCCTTTATGACATCACCAGCAGATGTGCGCAGGTCATTGGCGATTGTGCATCTGCCCTCAAGAAGTACTCCGTTCTGAATTATCAGTTCCGGGGTTCTTATATCGCCGAATACCTTTGCAGTTGGCATGAGCAGAACGCGGCTTGTGGAGTTTATATTGCCTACTATGAGGCCTTCAACTATTACAGAAACTGCATCTATGTTTGTCTTAACCTTGCCGCCCACACCAACGTAAAGCTGTTCAGCTTTCAATGACTTTCCTTCAAAGCGTCCGTCAATTCTCAGGGACCCGTTTATGTTGAATGTGCCGGTAAAGAAAGAATTTTCGCCAATGGTGTTTAATGAATTATCACCTGTTATTTTCTGTATAGCCATGGGAACCTCGTTATAAATAATGGAAACTTGAAATAGGATTTACCGCCATATAAAAATTGTCAATTAGTTTTATATGGCGGCATTTATCCATATCGGCAGTGAAACAAAAAAATATGAGAAATGAAAAAGGGGCCCCGGCGGGATTGTATTATTGTGTTAAAGTGCCGGAGAAGCCGTGTTAATGGCGGGTGCAGGTGTGCAGTTCCCCCTGGTGCTTTTCAGCAGAGGAGGGAGGTAATCCTTTCTCAGGATAGCCTGCCCCTGAAGTCCCCGTAGCCGAATGTCTTTTCGTGAAGAATAACATTCTCCTTTGAATCATAGAAATATATTGAAGGAAGCTGTATGCCGTTGAAGGTGTTTGTCTTGACCATGGAATAGTGGGCCATGTCTGTGAACGTGAGCCTGTCCCCGACTTTCAGTTCCTCGGTGAAGGAGTAGTCTCCGATTATATCCCCGGCTAGGCATGAGGGCCCGCCCAGACGGTATGTATGGTTTAATTCACCCGGTTTGCCTGAGCCGATGATGTATGGCCTGTACGGCATCTCAAGGACATCGGGCATGTGTGTGGCAGCCGATGTATCGAGTATGGCGATATTCATTCCGTTGTTTATTACATCAAGAACCGTTGCGTGGAGAAAACCTGTGTTCAGTGCAATTCCTTCCCCCGGTTCAATGTATACCTGAAGGTCATATTTTTCCATGAATCTGTTAATAAGCGAGCAGAGGAGGTCAAGGTCGTAGTCCTCCCGGCTGATATGGTGGCCTCCGCCGAAGTTCATCCATTTGCAGTTACCGAGAAGGTGTCCGAAATTTTTCTCAACCGCTGCAAGTGTTCTTTCAAGGGAGTCTGAATTTTTCTCGCAGAGGCTGTGAAAGTGCAGGCCCTCTATGTACCCGGGCAGTCTTTCTGGAAAGTTTGATAGAGTAATTCCCAGTCTTGAATTGGGGGCGCATGGGTCATATATTTCGGTGTCGCTTTCGCTGTGTCCGGGATTTATTCTCAGTCCGAAACTCACTCTGCCCTGGGACTGTTTTATGAGTGGCAGAAACCTTTCGTACTGTGAAATTGAGTTCAGCGAAACATGGTCAGAAAGAGTAACTATCTCCTCCATGTCTGCCATGCTGAAAGCCGCGGCATAGCTGTGGACCTCTCCTGCAAAATCTTCTTTCGAAAGCCTTGCCTCGTGAGGTGAACTGGCGCAGCTGCCGTCCAGTGTTTCCCTTAAAAATGGAAAAGTGGAGAACATGGCAAAACCCTTGAGAGCCAGAAGAACCCTGGCCCCGGAATTCTGCTTTATGTATCTGACCACATCCATGTTTTTCTGAAGAAGCACCCTGTCCACTGCGAAGAAGGGGGTCTTTTTAGAATCAAGAACAGGCTGTGTCAAAGTGCGGTCTCCTTCCATGGGAGTCCGTGAATGTTCAGTGCTTCCATGAAGGGGTCAGGGTCCATCTGTTCCATGTTGAATACGCCCTTTCCTGTCCATTTGCCTGTCATCATCATCTTGGCGCCGATCATTGCAGGCACACCTGTTGTGTAGGAGATTGCCTGTGACTGAACCTCTCTGTATGCCTCTTCGTGATCGCATATATTGTAAATGTAGCGTGTGATTTCCTTTCCGTCCTTTGTCCCCTTGCAGACGCAGCCTATGCATGTTCTGCCCTTTGTTGTTGCCCCGAGAGATGCAGGTTCAGGCAGAACCGCCTTGAGAAACTGGAGAGGGACAATTTCAATACCCTGATACATGACAGGGTCGATCCTTGTCATTCCCACGTTCTGGAGAACCTCAAGGTGTTTCAGGTAATTGTCAGAGAAGCTCATCCAGAACTGTGCCTTTTTTATTGAAGGGATATGTTTTACCAGAGACTCAAGCTCCTCATGGTACATTCTGTATATGTTGTATGTGCCCACATTTTCAGGGCATTCGAACTTTCTGTTCATGGACATGGCGTCGGTTTCAACAAAATCACCGTTTTCCCAGTGGCGGCAGGGGGCTGTGACCTCCCTGATGTTTATCTCGGGGTTGAAGTTTGTTGCAAAGGCCTGTCCGTGGTCGCCGCCGTTTACGTCTATGATATCGAGTTCGGTAATCTCATCGAAGTGGTGCTTCAGCTGGTATGCGGTGAAGATATTCGTAACACCCGGGTCAAATCCAGATCCAAGAAGGGCCATGAGACCTGCCTCTTCGAATTTCTTCTGATAGTCCCACTGCCATTTGTAGCAGAATCTGGCCTCGTCAAGAGGTTCGTAATTTGCGGTGTCAAGGTAGTTTACGCCTGTTTCAAGGCATGCATCCATTATATGGAGATCCTGATAGGGGAGTGCAACGTTTATGACAAGTTCAGGCTTAAAGTCGTTAATGAGCCTGACCAGTTCAGGTACATTATCCGCGTCAACGGCTGCTGTTCTTATGGGCCTCTTTATCTGTGAGGCTATCTTTTCGCATTTGGAAACAGTACGGCTTGCCAGACAGATTTCACTGAAAACTTCAGGAACCTGCGCACATTTATGTGCCACAACCTGTCCCACTCCGCCTGCACCAATTATAAGTACTTTACCCATTGAATTCTCCTATTCTTCGAAATATGTATAACCGCTCAGGCCCTGACTGTAGGCCTTTACTATCTCTGTTCTTTCTTTAACTGTGATTCTCTTCTCCCGGATTGCCTCTTCGGCTGTTTCACGGAAGCTTGTGAGCATCTGTCTTGGGTCGTATTCAACGTATGAGAGAACGTCCGCCACAGTGTCCCCCTCTATTTCACGGACAAAGTCGTATCCTCCGTCTGGGTGTATGCGGATTGAAACAACATTGGTGTCACCGAAAAGGTTATGGAGATCTCCAAGTGTCTCCTGATATGCTCCCACAAGGAAAACACCCAGATAGTAGTCTTCACGGGTAGTCAGCTCATGGAGACGCAGTGATGTTCTCACGTCGTGGAGGTCTATGAATTTGTCTATCTTTCCGTCGCAGTCGCATGTTATGTCTGCAATTACGCCCATTCTGTTTGGGCATTCCTTAAGCCTGTGTATGGGCATTATCGGAAAGAGCTGGTCAATTGCCCAGCTGTCAGGTACAGACTGGAACAGTGAAAAGTTCGAGTAGTATATATCTGAAATTGCCGATTCAATCTCGTCCAGTTCAGGGGGAGACTGTTTCAGAGAACTCTTGCAGTGGACTATGTTGCTCATTATCTTCCAGAAGATCGCCTCGGCCTGGGACCTTTCTCTAAGGGAGATCTTCCCGTGCCTGAAAAGTTCCCTCACCTCGTCCCTGTAGTAGAGTGCGTCATTGTAGCACTCCTGAATCTTCTTTGTGGAAAGGGTCTTGAGAACCTCGTCCAGATTCTTTATGAGGTCGTGTGAATCCTCTTTCGGAGCCTGTGCATCCGACATTGTGTCGAATTTTGCCACATCCAGAACATTGAAAAGAAGCACAGAGTAGTAAGCAACTGTTGATCTTCCCGATTCGGTAATTATGGTTGGGTGCTCAATTGAAGATTCATCCATAACCGACTGTACAACCTCCACTATGTCCGAGCAGTACTCGTCTGTGGTGTAGTTCCGGCTTGACTGGAAGTTTGTCTTTGAACCGTCATAGTCAACGGCGAGTCCGCCGCCAAGGTCAAGGTAGCCCATCTTTGCACCTTCCTTGACAAGTTCAGAATATACGCGTGAAGCCTCAACAACGGCTGAACGTATGTCCCTGATATTGGGGATCTGTGAACCGAGATGGTAGTGGAGAAGCTTCAGAACGTGGAGCCTGTCGCTTTTCTTGAGCTGGTCAACCACTTCAATTAGCTGGGATGTGTTGAGACCGAAGATGCTTCTGTCTCCGCCCGATTCAGTCCAGTGGCCTCCGGCCTTGGAGGAAAGTTTTATCCGGACTCCGATATTTGGTTCAATTTCATGTATTTCGGCCCTGCGCAGAATGAGGTCAAGCTCGCCGGGCATCTCTATTACGAAGAAGCACTGGAATCCCATTTTCAGGGCATTGAGGCCAAGGTCAATGAACTCCTCGTCCTTGTATCCGTTGCAGATGAGGCACGCTTCCTTGTCCTTCAGTATGGAAAGGGCCGCGATGAGTTCAGCTTTGCTGCCCACTTCAAGTCCGTGATGGTATCTCTGGCCGAATTTTGCCACCTCTTCAATTACCTGCTGCTGCTGGTTTACCTTGATTGGGTAGACTCCCCGGAACTTTCCCTTGTACCCAAGTTCAGTGATGGCCTTGTTAAAGGCGTTGTTTATGGAGGAGATCTGTGAATCCAGAAGGTTTTCAACCCTGAGGAGAACCGGCATGTCCATGCCGCGTTCCTTTATGCCTGAAATCACGTCCATGATACTGACCTGGGCCTTCTCATTGTTAGAGTATGGGCTGATTGTTACCTCGCCCTTTTTGTTGATATTAAAGTATCCGGAACTCCAGTTTTTAATTCCGTAGAGCTCCTCTGAATTTTCAACGGTCCATCGGTTGAGAACTTCAGGTTTAATCATTGGCGGTACCTGCAAATACTTAAAATATATCTTTACTTAGATGTTGCATTTTTGGCAAAACCGGCATTTTGACAATCAAAAAATAGTTAAATAACTGGTCAAAGTAAAAAAATAATTAAGCAGGTTGAAAGTGGAAGAGGATCACCACAGATGGGGGAAGCCCCCGGCGCGAGACATCTGCAGTTTTTAGTTAATGAGAAACCCGCCACCCCCGGTGTGGGTTCAGGAACAGGACTTTGTCATTCCCATGAAAATGGGAATCTCATTCAGGCAAAAAGCCCCTTAAGAGATTCCCGATCGGGGTCGTGAATGAAAGCGGACTTTCCATGTTCATCTGGCGCAGGGGATGTTAATCATTTATCTCCGATTCGAGCAGGTCCATTCTTTCCATGAGCCCGGCAAGTTCTGTCTGCATCAGTTTTACCTTCTCCCGGATCTTTTTCAGTTCAGCTGCAGGGTCTTTATTTATTTCCGGCTGCCTGAAGTTTTTGCCGTGATTCTGCCATGCGGGCCAGTCATCGGCATTGAGTCTGCTCTGGAGCTGTACACCTCCGGTGCTTGTGGGAACAAGGCCGTTGTTTGCCTGCTTTATCTTCATTTTGCCCTTCGGGGTATTTATGGTTTTCCCTGAGGGGTTATCTCTGTTATTGCCTGACATTCTTGGTCTCCCTGAAGAGTGGATTCGTCTTTTTTTAAAGAGGTGAGATTTTAGGTCAATACATTAATGGTGAGGTATATGTACCGGATCATAGGCATCAGAACAGGTGAATTCCCGTGGCCGAGAGAACTGCCAGTGAGAAAACGGTAAAGAAAAACCAGGCCCTGTTGCTTCTGTCGCCGGGACTGTCAATGAAATAGTGTATCCTTGCGGGCATGTATATCAGTACAATGAGCATCATGGCTGCAAGAACAACGAAGGGCCTCAGGTACCAGTCCATGGCCCCTTCATTCTCCAGCCTGTTTATGTTGTAGTAGACAAATGTCAGCATGTACATGGACATGAGAAAAATTCCAAATCCTGAGAGTGACCTCACAAGGACGACAGCTGTTTTATTCTCAGCAAGTTTTTTTATGCGTTCGGGGCCTGCGCCTCTCCATGTGAAAAAATAGAATGTCATGGGATAGAGCGGAATGAGGACGAGTATGGCAGGGACGCCAATGGCGGCAGGCATTGTCCCCTGAATCTTCAGTAAATGGAGCAGGCTCCCCAGAGCAAAACCACCCAGTACCGGGCTTAAAAAATATACAAAAACCGGGATCAGGATGCTGAACCAGGTGCCCTCACGGGCTTTCTTCTGTTTTATCCATTCTATGCCTGAAAGATATACAGGGTCATAGCGCTTGAGAAATATGGACAGGCAGAAAATGATATAAACAAAAATGTATGTGTCCAGCCAGTATGTCTGATAGTTTTCTGTGAGAATACCGAAAAACAGTATTTCGGTAATTATTACGGCAAGGTCAAATGCCAGATACGGCGAAGGATGCCTCAGGGCATTTATGAGGCTGCCGGGCATTTCCGCCAGAAACCGGAGTATGTTGCTGTAACTGAAGATCATTTCTCCTCCCTGAACCGGAACGGCTGCATCGCTTAATGATGAAAGTTTTTATAGAGATAAAAAATGTAATATGCCACGGCACATGCGCCTATAAGTGTATTTGTCAGTTTCCATGGCGGAGCCATTGCCGAAAGAATCCTGACCGGTACTATGCCGCTCCAGATAAGGGCCCGGAAGATCACACCCATGTCGGGCGGCTGTTTCCAGTTGGCATAGGCCTGATAGAACATCTCTACGGTTATTTTCTGCCACAGTATGATTCCAAGGGCGGTAAATACAGGAAACATGAAACTTCCCCATGCGGTTTTAAGTACCCTTAAACCGCTGTTACTGCTCAGTGCCCCGGACACACTTCTGCTTATTCGTCCCGCTGCATAGCCCGGCCCTGTTAAAAGAACAATGAGTATGATAAAGACAGGCAGCGCAAGCCACCAGCTTATATGGTAACCCACTATGGCTGAATAAACCGGAATCATGGCAAAGGACATCATACCGGGAACATAGAGTGTGTACTTTACCTCCCTGATGTCGCCTGCAAATCCCACCGTGAGCCCCCATACAATGGGGTAGACCGGAATGAGTAAAAATATCATGTCCATTTCGCGGTGTACCGGCATGTTCCATGGCAGAATGTGAAGGGAACTGTAGAAAGTCAGGGTCACAAGATAAATCGCGGTTACTGAAAGAAAGAATATGATTTTTATCAGTACCATGAGGAAAGAGTTACCGGTATTGCCGGTATAGGCCTTATATATATCAGCCAAAAAAAGCATGAGGAAAAAGATTGATATGAGGACAATGCCGTAGAGGGCTCCGGGGCTGTAAAGTTCAATGAGACTTCTCCCGCCGGGCAGAATATAGTCAATGCCGTACCCCAGAACAATGAGCACTGCCAGATCAAATACCAGTTCATTGATGTTGAAATATCTTTTTATGCCGGTAACAGGGTTTTTCATCCATTAAACATAGTACGGGATTGCGTCTGTTTCAAGAAAAAGGCCCGGGACTGATAAAAGGCATATAACAGATAGATTAAGATGAAGGTTGAACGGTGAAAGTTGAAGGAGACCCGGGCTCCTGCGGACTTGAATAAGACAGGGGAATATATATATTTATGGGGAATACCTTCCGAGGTGAAGAATGAAAAAATGGCTCAGAATAAATATTACCTCTTTAACCATTGACCTGGGAATAATAATATATGCCCGGTTCATGCTTTACGGAATTTTTGCGGGAAAGGACGGCATTGTAAAAAGCAGTTCAGCCCTTGGAGGCATTGTGCTGGTCTTTCTTATGGAGACGGTTTTTCCGCTCTACATGGGAAAAATCAGGGCAGCATATGAACCCTATTATGAAAAACCCTTGGGCGGGGTGCTTCAGTCTGCCATGGGTTTCTTCTTTTACCTTATGATGTTTTTTGTTTTTGTTGCGGGCTTCAGCACAATGGGAATCTATAAGCTGGAAAGTTCGGGCCTGGTGGTGACTCCGATGATTTTCAGCACAGTCTTTGCAATGACATCAGGGGGATTCGGAGGAGATTACCTCTATAAACAGCGGCTTTCCCGGGACCTGTTGCCTCAGGCAAAAACAGCATTCAGGTTTACCATATGGATAGCGGGGATACTGTGCGGCTATGCCGGAATAATGGCAATTGCACTGGACGTCCTCTCTGCTGCGGCAGGAGTCATAGTCTTTGCCGTTTCAGTTACTTCAATGATTATTATGGAGGCGCTTTCAGGGAAACTGCTTTCGGGCCTGAAGGAGACATCCTTTCCTGTGAAACATTTTCCCGTTATCAGGGACTTTGCCCTTTCCCTGATACTGGTGACAGTGCTGGGATTCTATATGGAGGTTCTTTCCCTGTCCATGAAAATCTCATCGGGCCTGGAGAGTATCATCGTACTTACCGCAGCGGGTTATCTCCCTTTCCGCATATGGGTAGAATTCGAGCCCCCCTTTACTCCGGTTACAATAGTCACCGGGGTCTGTTCAACAGGGTTCTTTATCTACCGCCTGACTGTTTAAAAGAAAAGCCGAAATATGAGACATTAAAGGAGCCCGGGCCCGTTATTTTATTACCCTGAAGTGGGGCAGAATCTGTTAATTTCTTTTAAGCCCATAGTGAAACAGGCGGTTGCTGTCAGGTATCTGCAGAAAAAGAAGGTGAACAGATGCTGTACAGAAGCGGCAACGGCGTGGCAACGGAGGGGATGGCTTTATTAAGACCGGATAAAGGCCGGGAAAGGGCTTTCTGAATATGTGCAATGCATTGCGTATCTGCGTGATTCCCAAAATTTCCGGTTTCTCCCTTCATGTAAAGTGACAGAAAGAGGTTGTAGCCCCTTCCCCTGCCTCTGCGAATTGCCAGAGAGTTATAAGTTGTCTTTTCTTCTATTGAAAGGGCCTGCCATGCCTTAACGGCATCTTTAAAGAGAAAACGGTTTTCTCTCTGCTTTTCAGTGTCCGGGTTGCGGGGAACAACATAATTTCTGACATAGGTTTTGTCTTTTACCTTGTAGACAACAAGGTTTCCCACTCTTCCTTTAAAGCTTCTCGCTATGGGGTTTAGTTCAACGTTTGCCATGGCGGCCTCCTTTTTCTGTATATACGATATATTGGAGTGGAAAGTGAAGTAAAAAATAGAGATTGTGAGGATTTTTTTGGTGAGAGGAGAGGGGGGTTGGTGGATGATGTTCCGCGGCCTCCGGGTCAGGAGGTTATGGGCGATGATGGTTGAAGGTAACACAGATGGACACGGATTTTTAAGGGAGATTGGGAGTGGATGGGCGGGTTAAGGGGATTAAAAGAGTGTTGACTTTTGATGAGATTGTGCTCTATTCTGAGGGAGTCACATAAGCGCAATGCGTATTTGTACCCTTTTAAGGTTCATATCCGCATTGCGCTTATGAACTAGTTGTGCGCAAATTTATTAAGGATATTTTATGCAATCATTAAATGGTATAAAATCAAGTCGAGATAAAAAAGACCCTTTATTGGATATATCCAGAAAAATTTATTTATCATATAAAACTGAGGTCTTTAGGGATGATGAAGAAATAGAATTTTATATCATAAATTCTATTTCAAAATATTTTAATGTACCATTTTCTTCGGTACAGGTTTGTGGTTCAGCAAAAACAGGTTTAAGCTTCCATAAAGAAAAAAAATTTATTACTTGCGAGTCTGATTTGGACATTGCAGTAATATCTCTGGAACTATTTAATAAGTTTGCTGAATCAGCAAATGAGATATCAAAAGGTTATAGCGATTTATCTTGTTTTCCTTTGTATAGGGGAAATCGAACAGATAAACAGTTCAAATGGAATTTTTTAAAAGGTTTTTTTTATGCCGAAATGTGAATTAAAATCAAAATGGATCGATTATTTCAATTCATTGTCAAATAAATATATTTCAACATTTAAAAGTATAACTGGATGTATATATTCATCAGAATATTTCTATGAATTCAAACAAAAAGATAATATTGATAAGTATCTAAGTGATGAGGAAAAATATGATAAAATATGTGGTTCGATCTAAAGAATTATTAGATATCGTAAATGAAATAAAAAGTAAAAGATTGGTGATGTCACCTTATTTTCAAAGAAATCTAGTATGGCGTCAAATCCACAAGATTGATTTTATTAAAACAATCTTGATGGAATATCCAATACCTCAAATATTTATTGCAAAAGGTTCTATTGATTTAGATAAAATGCTAAATACTTCCTGTATTGTTGATGGACAACAACGTTTAAATTCAATCATGGAATATATTTCAGGTGAATATAAAGTTGATAATGTTTCTTTTTCAGATTTAGATCCCTTGATAAAAGAAAAATTTTTAAAATATCAAATTCCAATTATTGATTTAGATATTGATAATAATGATCCTCAAGTTAAGGAAATTTTCAAACGACTAAATAGAACTTTTTACTCTTTGACAACGATTGAAAAATTATCAACAGAGTACGCTCCTTCCGAGTTGATGTTATTATCTAAACTTTTAATTAATGAAATTACACCCGAAACAGATTTGCTTATAGATTATGATACACCTTTACAGGTTGATCCATTGATTCCGGATTCTTTTATTGATTGGTCAAAAGACAAAGAGATTAAATATTTTAATAGGCTTATATTAAATGAAGGTATTTTTACTCCTTATGAAATATCACGGCAAGTTCATTTAATGTTTACTCTAAACCTTGTTACGACAATAAAAAGTGATTTCTATAATAGAAATGAGTTTTTAGAAAGATATTTGGATGATTTAGCAGAAACCTTCGATGATAAAGATCAAATACTTGAATCAATAGAAAAGACGGCTAATTTTATTTTAAAAATGAAATTTAAAAAATCTTCCTATTGGTACAATAAAGCAAATTTGTTTACTATTATTATCTTATTTTTTAGAAATATTGACAGTATTCAGCAAAACGAATTATCAAACATGAAATCAAAACTTGAAGAATTTGAAAAAAATTTACCAGATGAATATAGGCAAGCAGCTAAAGAAGGAGTTAACAACAAAAAAGAGCGTTTGATACGATTTAACAGTTTGAACGAATTATTGTTTTAATAAATCTGCGCACAACAAAGGGTAAACGCTCCGGGCGCTCCTCGCAAGCTGCGGTGCGTCCTCGGCCCTGCGGGCACATTGCATTTTGTCACGCTTTTTGCATGCGCAAAAAACGCGCCAACCGCTGAAGCGGACATGCAACGTCGTTTACCCAAGACGTTATGCAAAATAGCGCGACATGGTTTAACTCGAATTCACATAATCTTTGGATGAAATATAATGGAAAAAAAATATAAAAATCAGATTTTAGATATTTTACCATTTCATAATGAAAAAATAAAAAACCAAATATTAGAATCAATTCGAATTATAGAAATTCCATCAAAGAAAATACTGTTATTTGAAGGTGATATTGCTATCAACTTATTTTTAGTCTTGAAAGGTTGTTTGCGTACATATTTTATCAAAGATAATGGCAATGAAATTACATCGCAATTTTTCATTGAAAATCATATGGTAGCTTCCTTTGAAAGTGCACTTACCAAAACGCCAAGTAGACAATATATTGATACTATTGAAGACTCTATCATAGGAATTATAAATTTTGATAATATTACTAAGCTTATGAATGAATCCGACACCGCTAATAAATATATCAATGAATATTTGGTGTCTCGTCTTATTTATTACATGCATAACAGAGAATCCTTTATTCTTGATAAACCTGAAAAAAGGTACATTAAATTGATCAAGGAAAATCCAGGGATAATTTCACGAATACCTCAGCAATATATTGCTTCATATCTTGGTATTACACCTGTTTCTTTATCAAGGATCAGAGCTAGATTACAACAAATTAACAAAAGATAATTACAAATCATTAATTATCTCTTAGTATAATGTATAGGTATACACTTTTGCCAATATTTTAATTATTCAGAGGTAATAATGAAAACAGTAATTGTATTTAATCATCCCTATGAAGGAAGTTTCTGTAATGCTATTTTACAGGCAGTAATACTTGGCCTTCAGAAAGCTAATCATGAAATTGACCTTATTCATTTAGATAAAGAAAATTTCAATCCAGTTATGACAAAAGAAGATTTAAAGGCCTTTGTTGAAAAAAAGCCAATTGATCCAAAAGTAATTGAGTATAAGAATAGATTGAATGAAGCAAATCATCTTATTTTCATCTTTCCTATTTGGTGGGAAGTCATGCCAGCTTTAACAAAGGGATTCATCGATAAAGTTATCTTCCCTGGTGTTGCATACGATTATACTTCTAATGGAATAGGGATGGTTCCATTATTTAAAAAATTAAATGGTGTAACGGTTATTACAACGATGAATACACCTAAGATTTTGTACCGTTTTATTTTTGCAAATGCAATACAAAAAGCATTATTAATTGGTACTTTCTGGAAAATGGGATATAAAAAAAATAATTGGATAAATATGGCAATGGTTAAAATGTCCTCAGATAAAAAACGCAAGAAATGGCTTCAGAAAATTGAGAGAAGATTTTCATTATTGAATAAATAAATATTGTATTTGTCGCGCTACTTCATATAACTAAGCATACCCGCTCCGCTCCTCGGTGCCTAAAGGCGCCTGCGGTGCTCGGCACTCGCGCTTTCCTCATTCGCGGCGCGGGACTTGGGGACGGTTCCATTCGCGCCGCTCATTTCGGGCGCTCGGCAAATGCGGCTGGGCCGCACTTCGGGTATGCTTGTACGTTATGTGTAATTGCCACTTGAATGCCGGGGACATCGGTAACGAAATAACGTCACGACATAGCTAACACTTAATTTACTATTTATTATAAAATTTGTTTTTACTGTACATCAATTTATTTTAATAAATAGGAGGTGTGCAAATGAAAAATTTTTTTAATGACAAAGATGAAATCATTAATACACTCAGAGATGCAAAAGAATTTGCTGAACATATTATTGAAACTATACGTGAACCATTAGTAGTATTGAATTTAGAATTGCGGGTGATTTTCGCAAACAGTTCATTTTATAAAAAATTTAATGTTTCTAAAGAAGAAACTGAAGGAGAATTATTATATAGTCTTGGTAATAATCAATGGGATATACCAGAGTTGAGAGAATTGCTTGAAAAAATTATTCCAAATAATATGATCTTTAATGATTTTGAAGTACAACATGACTTTAATTATATAGGAAAAAGAATTATGCATCTAAATGCTAGAAGGATTAATAATAGCAAAATAATTCTTTTAGCTATTGAAGATGTCACTACGCGTATAACTTATGAAAATGAATTAAAATTAAAAAATAAAGAGCTAGAAATCGCATTGTCAGAAATAAAAGAGTTAAGAGGCATTTTGCCAATTTGTTCTTTTTGCAAAAAAATAAGAAATGACAAAGGTTATTGGGAACAAATTGAAGTATACATTCATAATCATACTGATGCAGATTTTAGTCATAGCATATGCCCAGATTGTTTAAAGAAAAATTATCCTGATTTTGATTTAAAAGAATAAGTAAATAGTATTAATAATCGGTTCATTTTTATTAAAAAGTGGCAACTACACATAACAAAGCTTATGCGCTTCACTCGCTGTCGCTCGTTCGGGCTACGCCAAATCGCGGCGGTGAGGCTGCCGCGACTTCGCATAAGCAAAATGACCTGACCCCCAAAAACTAATCCACTTGCAATTAGAGACTTAATGAATATAATAAGTCCTGGAGGTTGCAATGAAACGCAAACGATTTACAGAGAATCAAATTTTTACAATCCTTAAAGAAGCTGAATCAGGAATTAAAGTTCAAGATCTATGTCGTAAACATGGAATAAGTGATGCTACTTTTTATAACTGGCGTTCCAAGTATGGCGGTATGGAAATATCTGATATGAAACGTCTTAAAGAACTTGAAGAAGAAAATTTAAGATTAAAGAAAATCGTAGCAGATCAGGTTCTTGATATCGATGCCCTAAAATCCGTAATAAAAAAGTACTGACGCCTGAAACGAAACGGGAATCTGTATTATATTTGATAGATCGTTTCGGGTTAAGTCAGCGACGAGCATGTTCTCTTGTCAGTTTTAGCCGTTCAACTTTTAGATATCATCCCAGGGAGAAAGATGATAATGTCTTGCGGGCAAGGATGAAGGAAATTTCCCAAAAGAATAAAAGATTCGGATATAGAAGAATTCATATTTTATTAAAAAGAGAAGGTCTTGTATGTAATCAAAAAAGAACTGAAAGAATATACAAAGAAGAAGATTTATCTATTAAAAAACGCAGCAAGAAACGTTTTAAATGTTCGTTGAGAATATCCCTGTCCCAACCCAAAAATATAAATGAGATTTGGGCTATGGATTTTGTATCTGACAGTCTTTATAATGGCAGGAGATTCAGAACTCTTAATATTATTGATATAAAAAGCCGTGAATGCCTTGATATTGAGGTGGATACTTCGATTTAAGGAAAAAGAGTATCCAGAGTTTTGGATAAATTAATATATCTCAGAGGGAAATCGAAATATATTATGTGTGATAATGGTCCTGAATTTACAAGTATTTCCATGGATCAGTGGGCTTATAAAGAGAAAATTAAACTTCAATTTATTACTCCTGGAAAGCCAGTTGAGAATGCTTTTATCGAAAGTTTTAATGGTAAATTTAGGGATGAATGTTTAAATGAGCATTGGTTCAGCAGCATAGATGATGCTAAAAGAAAAATTGATCTATGGCGTCACGAATATAATACAGAACGACCTCATAGCTCATTGGGAAATCTAACTCCCTTTGAATATGCTGAAAAATTAAAATACGAAATGAATAATGCAATAATTCTCTAATTAAAAGTGGGCGAAAACAGGGGTCAGGTCAAAGGTATCAAAAAGGGTAGGTGGGAATATCACTGTGAATAGTAGAGGCTTGTAAATTTAACCATGTATTTTGCTGACTTATTCTATTTGCATCGCCATGGCATCCACCAATTCTTAACTAACTCAAAATTCTTAAATGCCCCAGAAAGATTAGATTACCAAAAAAGTATTGATATTCCCTGAATTTATTTTATCATCAGCTCAATGGGCGAGAAGATGCCCACGGCAGTTGCAGAGCGTCATGTTGTGTGAAACGGTCATATTGGCTTTGAACGGGCATCCTGCCCGGCTTAGATGGAGGATATATATTGAAAGACAATAATGAAAACAAATTATTCGATATATTAAACAATGAATTATTTACATATGAATTTATTTCTGGTATTGCGGGAGATCGCATTTTAACAGATAATGAAAAACTTATTTATGATAAATTATTAAATGAATCAGGCGATGATTTATACGTTAAACTACTTTTCTATATTACACATCAAATATTCTCTGAGAAAAATTCCAAGTTGTTATGGAATGATATTTTAGAACATAAGAATAAAATTTCTGAAATTCTAAATAGAAATGTCGAAATTTCTGTTGCTACTTTAGATTACTTAACTAATATCAAGAAAGAAATAAAAAATCCAAAATTGATTGGAGAGGCTTTTATTGGAAAAATTGCTGAAATTGCCTCTATAGATCCATTAACAAAACTATACAATAGGCAGTATTTATTTTTAAAATTGAAAGAAGAAATAAATAGATATTCAAGATATGAAACTACTTTTTCTGTTTTAATGATTGATTTAGATAATTTCAAAGTTATTAATGATTCTTTTGGGCATCAAAAAGGTGATGAAATATTATCTGAGTTTGGTAATATTTTAGATGCATCAAAACGAGAATTAGATATTTGTGCGAGATATGGCGGAGAAGAATTTATTATTATTTTACCTCATACAGATAGAAGTGAATCATACAAAATTGCTGAAAGACTCAGATTATTAATAATTGATAAATTCAAAAATGATAATTTAACTGCCAGCATAGGAATATCAAATTGTCCTGAAAACGGAAAAACAATAGAATCGTTAATAAAAAAAGCTGATGATTCTCTTTATAAATCAAAAAAAATGGGAAAAAACAGAGTATCATAATTTACTAAACACTTCCCGTTTTTCGACATCCATGTCTCAAAACGGTGAAAACTTATTGTAAATATGTCCGCATCATACAACTAATAGAAGTCTTGACGTAGTTGTCCAAAAAAATACCGCTGATGTTACTCAGTGGTTTATTTTTTTAAAGGTGAATATCTTTATCTTGTTCATAAACAACTATGCTAAGACTTTGTTGAACAGGCCTTCTGTATTTGCAGAAAGCATCAGTAATTGCCTATGATGCCCATGCAGCTTTGGCTATGGAAACCGCATGGCATAATTAAAAGAAAGGATAATGTTAACTTTTAACTTATGATAATAAAAAGAAAACATGTATATATTGGACTGATTCTGATCGTCACTGCTTGTTTTGCTCTTGATAATCGGTTGAATAAAGAATACAGGGATTACAAAACAGTTAAGGTCAGGGACAATGAATTAATTATATTAAAGCGTAATGATTATTATGGAATACTGAAATTTGAAAATCAGACACTAAGCCCTCAGAGAGCAAATTACAGTTGGATATTAAGTAAAAATAAGATTATTCGGTTAGAGGATAAATCGTCATGTACTTATGGTCATGGGGTAACCGGCGATGACGTTTCAAAGGGCAGGCTGACACCTGTTGAGTTTGGCTCATTTAAATTTTACTGGTCACCCAAAACAGAAAGTTTGGGATATGTATATCTAAACTATTATCCGGAAAATAATGAGCAAAACGGCCCGTTATTTTGGACGATATCAACAGATAAAGATATCAATGCCTCAACTTTGATTAAAGCAGAATCAAAATTTCAACTATTGAGTGTAAAGAAAAGGAATGTAGTAACCTGGTTCTTCAAAAAAGATTAAAAGAGACAACCATGATCAATCTTGTACTCTACTATACTCAAAGATTGTTTGTATCATCCGGCTCATAAGCAGAGACCTTGCACTTACAGTATGGACCTTGCACCTACAGTACATACGTTGCATGCAACGTATCAACGACAGGAGAAAACAATTGGAAAGATATCACATCAGAAGATCGGACAGGGAAATAAAAGACGAAGAGGAAATAAGATCCATTCTTGAAAAAGGCAGATTCGTCACTCTGGCCCTTGCAAATGAAAACATGCCCTACGCTGTTACTCTGAGCTACGGCTTTGACAGGGCAGGTAACTGCCTCTACATGCACTGCGCCAAAGAGGGCAAAAGATAGATTTCATTAAAAACAATAAAACTGTCTGCGGAACAATTGTCGAAGACCACGGCTATGTTCAGGAGAACTGCAAGCACAGATACAGAACTCTGGTCTTCTACGGTGAAGTCTCCTTTGTCACAGAGGAAGATGAAAAAGCGAAAGCAATCGACACAATAATAAGGCACCTTGAAGAGAACCCCGATGTGATGATCCAAAAAGTAATGGCCAGTGCCGGCCGCATGGGCGCAGCAACTGTCCTTCGCATGGACATTAAAAACATCTGCGCCAGGCAGGGGGAATGAAACCTGTATTGTATACGGAGAGGTCGGTTCAGGAGATGAACTGTTTCAGGATAATAAATAATTTAAAAAAATAGAAGCCTGTTTCGTATGTATAACATGGCAGAGAAATTCAGAAAAAGATACAGGATAGAATCAGTCCGGTTAAAGGGCTGGGATTACAGTCGATGTGGTGCATATTTTATAACTATTTGTACCCGGGATATGGAAAATTATTTTGGCAGTATAGAAGATGGTAACATGGTTTTGTCCGATGTGGGTAAAATCGCAAACCGCGAATGGTTTAAAACACCGGATATTCGTTCCGATATGAATTTGACATTAGGGGAATTTATTGTAATGCCGAACCATGTTCATGGGATCATAATCATTGGTGAAAATCGTTATAATTCCCGAACCGGCACGGGTAGAGACGCAATGCATTGCGTCTCTACCCGTGCCGACGCAAACGTCGGTCGTTTCGGACCGCAATCGAAAAACATTGCATCAATAATCCGTGGATATAAATCGGCCGTAACGATTCATTCCCGTAAAATCAAATCCGATTTCGCATGGCAGGCACGTTATTACGACCACATAATCCGTGATGAAAAAACGTTCAGAAAAATATCATGTTATATCCGCAATAACCCTTCTAAATATGCAGGAACATAATGTTATCCCTGTAAATGTTCAGTATGTTGCGCGTTTACAGGGCAAATTGAACCATTGTCTGTGCATAAAAAGAGTCTTGACCTCTGCCTTCCCCGTTGCTGCACATGGTACTGAAGAGGGTGTAAGACATCTCCTCCAATATACCAAACGAAAATATTACTTTATTTATTATACAGATTGTAGTAATACTATTATAAGAATCTGAAGGATGGGCTGTGAACCTTAAAGAAAATATGAACATCTTTTCTCCATAGAAAGAAGCTGCAGTCTCTATCCACTTCATGTGAAATCGCAGAATGATGACCAGAATATAAATAGATGGGTGAAGCAATAATGGAAAATCAGATTACACTATCTCAACCGCTGATAGAACAGATTACCGGCCTTATTGAATCCAGTGAAGCAGTCAGTAAGAGCTATGGAGGAGAAGTAAAGGCGGAAATTATCCAGGCCCTGCAGCCGGATTTTCTGCTTACAAAAAGCATACTGCTTTTTGTAAGGCTGAAAACTGAGGAGAAAGTTTTTACCGATACCCTGCTCTGTACAGAAAAACCCCGGTTAGATGAAGACGAAAGCGGCCCGTGCTCTGATTATCATATTTCTGTTTTTGATCAGAGGTCTTATACAGCTTTTTCAGCTGCAGAGAGGGAGTTTGAAACACCTTTTCTGCCAATGAAAGAGTTTCAGACTCCTTTGCTGAAAATAGACAATGAGACGGTTATTGAATATTTCAGATATTTTCTGCCCGCATTGATCTCACCGGCACTTCTGGTTGAGTCAATAAGCGATATTTCAACCTATAGCCCTAAAGAGAACTTTGAACAGAAAGAGGGTTTTGAGAAAAAGATTAATTTTTATACGCCGCTGCTGGAAGAAGAGATAGAGAAGATTGAAAAAGCATTGGAACAAAATATACTTCGGATTGTTGAAGAGACTCCGGATTCTTTCATCATAGAATCCTGTATCCTCGAGCATAACAGTCTTGATGTTATCAGGTATCAGGTTTTTAAGGAGAACCAGGCCGCTTCTCTGGGGGCTGAAAATCCCAAAATTAAAGGCCAGATCGAGTATGTCGAAACGGTTAAAACGCCTGTCCGGGGGATACCGGATAACTACATAGTATCAAGGCACCCTGCCCCGGGACTGTACTGGACTGATGAGGCTGTAGATAATATTGATGGTGACAGAGGGTTTGAATCTGTTCGTATTTTTGAGCAGACATGTATTCTCGATGATGTCGGACGCAATTTAAGGCCCCTCATAAGCAAGGCGGCCAGGTTTCAGAGAAGGTATCTCTCAATATATGAAATGGACCTTCTGGAAATTTCAGCACAGGTCGATTGCCGGGAAGCGGTAATTTGCCTGCTCTGGAAGCCGGGAATAGCAATATGCCTGGACGGTTCCTCAGCCCCGATACACGAATTAAATGAGTCTATATTTCCTATGCTTGACCGTGAAAGACTATTCGGTACCTTCGAAGAGGTTGCCGAGTACTGCCGGTTTTTCTGTGAATATGTCTGGGGAGAAGAGGGCCCCTTTCATATTGTTGAAAGTTCGGAAGACCCTTTCTTTCAGGACGGGTTGGATGAGTGGCATGAAGAAAAATTCACTTCAGCAGAAGATGTGCTGAATGCTGTTGCACCGCTTAAAGATGAAGGCGAACCGGAAGAAAATACACGGGAACTGTCAGCAATTATAGCATACGGCAATGCTCTGTTCAGCGTGAAATTTGCTGTGACTGGAAACGGCATGGTTGAAATGACAGACGATGCCCCCCTTGCAATAAGAAAGGGGTGGTCCATGCCGGAGAGACCTGAGCAGTTCCAGTTACTGCTCAGGAACACCGATCTCGGCATCTGTGAAGCAGACTCCATGGAAAGCTCAGCTCTGGAGAATAAAATCATTCTGGGAAATCTGAAGCCCGAAACCCTGACATTAAAGACAATTAAAAACTGCCGATTCAGGGGGGAAGTTGACTTCAGCGGGCTTAACAGTGAAACGGGACTGGAAATAATTAACTGTATTTTTGAAAACGGCTTTTCCATTAACAACAGCTCACTAAGTGGAGATATGATTATCAGGGAATGTCTTGTCCTCCGCAACTATTCTCATAGCTGCAGTAATCTCGAAATGCAGAACCTCTCATGTAAAAATATAGAAATCGATGGTTTATGTTACAATGGCCCTCTTGATATGTCGAACCTCAGTGCAGACAGCTGTTTCATTTATGGACTTTCCCTGCAGGATTCACTCTATATGTATCGGTCAGTGATGTTGAAATTTTGTTCGATAAATAACATAGCTATCGATGGAGATTGTGCATTGTGGGGGAATGCTGTTAGTCAGGGACCCCTGGGAATCTATGAGCATTTTATCATAACCGGAGATCTTGGTATTGACGGTATCAAGACACTTCAAAATATACAGATTGTTTCCTCTAAGGGGCAGGGCAGAGTGGGTGGAGAGCTCTCACTCTCCGGAGCAGAGTCAGGGAGTTCTATTTTTCTGGAAAACATCAAGGTGGGGAAAAAAGTTGATTTAAGTTACTCCAGGGCCAGAAATATACGGGTGTCCAGTTCAAGGTTTCTCAGGAATGAATCAGGGGGCGACGCAGAGAATCAGGGCCCCTTCACAGTGTCTGACTGTATAGATATCTCCTGCTCAAAAATAGAAAACAACCTTTACCTCTTTGATGTCGTTGTTGAACCTGATGCCGGCAACTCCTGTGACAGGGCATCACTAATCCTTCAGAACACTGAAATAAACAATGACCTCAGGCTCTTTGCATCGAAAGAATGGCTTGGTCAAAATGGATATATCATCAAAGTGGATACCCCCTGCACCTCCAGTTTTGCGGGAGGCATTGATTTGAGCAAGGCCAAGATCGGAGGAGAAGCTGATCTGACAGGTGTTCAGTGCAGTATGGGAGGTATTAATCTCGACGATATCCTCGTATCTCATGATTTGAAAATTGTTCATATGGATCAGGATGGGGCTGCAAGGGCCGGTTATTTAACCATGAATAACTCTGTCTGTGAGGGTAATGCAGTTTTCACCGGGTTGGAGATAGCCCCGGGTTGTGAATGCTGTAACGGTATCTCCGCACAGCACAGCAGGTTTCTGAAGTCCCTGATAGTTGCTCAAATTATTGATGAATCAAAGGAGGAAGTATGCTGCAGGATATTTCAGTTCCTGGACCTCTCAGGAAGCGAAATCTTCGAGCTTTCTATTTCCAACAGGATCTTCGAAGTCCATGAATGCGCTGCGGAGGAGGGACTTGCCCTTTCTGAAGAAGCCGGAAAAGAACAGACGGGCCCTGCAGCGGCAGCTTCCAGAAACGGTATCATCCTGAATCAGGCAACAGTGAACAAATTGACAACCATACTTTACCGGAATGAGTACCCCAGGCCGCTGGACCTGAGATTTGCCGAGATTAAATGGTGGAGTTTTATAACAAAAGATGGAGTGCACAGCGGATATACTGAAGATTTTATCAAAATGCTTGCCTGCGATCCGAATCCCCAAAGGCATACCTTCCGTTCAATAGAGAAAAATCTGATTGATCAGGGTAATGAAGAGGCAGCTGATGCAGTGCACAAGCAGATGCGGAAATGGCTCCGTAAACAGAAAAGAACCAGGCATGCAAATCCTGTCATGGACAAGTTCTTTATTGTACCTCATCTGGTTCGAAAAGTATCGCTCTGGTTTCTAGACAGCGTCACCGGTTCCATGACAACACCAAACTATCTTCTGGCCATTGTCGCGGTCTGGCTGACTGTTTCCGTATTTTTCTTCAGCAAACCCGAGAACATAGAACCTTCATCTGAAGCTATCCAGACCTACGGAGCTGAACTGAAGCCGCACCAGACTCCGGGCAAAGGGCAGTGGAAGGGACTCTCAAGCTTCTGGCTGTCTCTGCAATGCCATGTTCCAGTCGTAACAATTGCTGCAAATCAGCAGTGGAAGCCTTCAGGCAGCAGAAATCTCCTGCTTTTTAAAAGCGGAAAGGAGAAAACAGAAAAAACTTTTTATGCCCCTGTTTCCGCGGAAGATTATGCGAACATTGTCATGGGCCTTCACTGGATACTGTGGCCCTTGATCATAGCACTGGCTTCACGGAAAATATTCAGAAGAAATGAAAAATAGCATAAATTGTATTAATGACTGAGGGTTTTAGCCCGGTTGAAGGGCCGGGCTTATGGAAAAGCCGGGTGCATATTTCATCACAATATGTACCCGTAACAGGGAAGAAGAGAAGGACATCTCCTCCAATATGCCAAATCAAAATATTACTTTATTTATCATACAGATTGTAGTAAAATACTATTATAAGAATCTGAAGGATGGGCTGTGAACCTTAAAGAATATATGAACATCTTTTACTCTTCATCGGAAGAGGCTGCGGCACTGGTTGAGGATAACCTCATCACCAATACGAATCAGGCGTGGGATTCTTTTTTTTCACATATAGATGAATCCCGCAAAACAGAACCAGGTGCATGGCGTACAGTTTTTTTACAGAGCAGCTGCCCGCACTATGAGGGTCTTCTGTCTATGGATGATGCCGAAGGTGAATTCACCACTCCTGAACTTCTGATTCAGGACAGCTCGGGCAGCACTCAGTGGTTTCACGCTAGGCTGCAGGCTGTTGCTGTTTCAGGGGAAAGTGCAGTCGTTATCAGAATAAACAGGGCATATAAACTTGAACAGATCAACGCCAGGCAGGCCCAGGCCCAGAGAATTGCCCATTTCGGGTACTGGGACTGGCATGTTCCAAGCGGGAATGTTACATGGTCCGATGAGGTCTATAATATATTCGGAGTAACAAAAGAAAATTTCACTCCTGACATAGAAGGAGTATTAAGTTTTTCGAAGGAGGAGGACAGGGGTATCGGACAGGAACTGATACAGAGATCCGTTGATAAACGTCAGCCCGGCTTGTATGAGATGCGTATATTCCGCCCCGACGGTGAGGAACGGTGGTATGAGTCGAACTTCGAGCCCATATTTAATGAAGACGGCTCCCTGGAATACATTAAGGGTACTGCCCATGATATTACCAGAATGAAAAGGGCGGAGCAGAAGACTCTTGAAAGGGAAGAGTGGCTGCGTACAGTACTTAATTCCATAGGCGATGCAGTTGTCGCAACCGATGTGGAAGGAAAAATTCTCCAGATGAATCCTTCTGCTGAACAGTTGACGGGCTGGAGTACTGCCGAGGCTCAGGGGCTGGCATATTCTGAGGTGATGCGGATTGTTGATGCCGACACAGGAGATGCAGTTGACGGCCCTGTCCGGAAAGTTCTCTCCACAGGCGAAATACAGTATCTGTCGGGTAACCTGACATTGATCTCAAGAAATGGAAAGGATTTCCGTATCGCAGACAGTGCCGCACCGATACTCACCCGTCATGGGGAAATGACAGGTGTTGTCATTGTTTTCCGGGATATTTCAAGAGAGATAATTCTCAGGGAGGAGCTCAGACAGAGTCAGAAACTGGAAGCAATCGGCAGACTGGCAGGAGGTGTGGCCCATGATTTTAACAATATGCTCGGAGGTATTGTCGGCGGTGCAGAGCTGCTCGAAAGTTTTATTTCGGAAAATTCTGAGGCGATGAAATATTACGGGATCATCAGGAATGCTGCAAGGCAGGCCGCTGAACTGACTTCAAATCTGCTTTCATTCTCCAGAAAACAGATACGGTCCATGGGGCCCGTAAGTTTTCATGAATGCGTTCACAGAACTGTATCAATTCTGAAAAGCACAATAGACCGAAGGATAAAAATAGAGATGAATCTGGAAGCGCAGCCGGATATCGTAAACGGTGACAGTGCCCAGCTTCAAAGTGCTCTGCTGAACCTTGGCATAAATGCCTCCCATGCAATGAAAGAGGGCGGTACACTTTATATTTTAACAGCAAATGTTGAACTTGACCGGATGTACTGTGACTCCTGCCCCTTTGAACTGAAGCCGGGGAACTATCTGTATATAGAAGTCCGGGACGAGGGGGAGGGTATTGATCCTAAATTTCTGCCATATATATTTGATCCCTTCTTTACCACAAAGGAAAAGGGGCGCGGAACAGGGATGGGACTGTCCGCGGTCTACGGCACTGTTCAGGAGCATAAGGGAACCATCACTGCATACAGTGAACCGGGTAATGGAACGAGTTTTCATATACAGCTTCCCCTGTCTGAATCTGCTGCTCCCGAGGTCAGGGAAAGTGAAGTACCTGTTAAGGGAGAGGGGCATATTCTCCTTATTGATGATGAAGAGGTAATCCGTTCAACAGGCAGGTCCATGCTTGAACGTCTGGGGTATACGGTAACTGCAGCAGATTCTCCTCTGGAGGCTCTTGGGGAATTTCAAAAGGACACGGGTCGTTACGATCTTGTTATAATTGATATGATCATGCCGGTAATGAACGGGAAAGAGTTCTTCTACAGACTCAGGGATATGGATCCACATGTCAGGGCCATTGTGGCATCGGGGTTTTTAAAAGAGGATGATATAAAGGAGATGAAAACTGACGGCCTGCTTGGATTTATTCAGAAGCCCTTCAGACTTACAGATCTGAGCCATGCTGTCCATGACGCGCTTGCTGCAAAATCATAGGAACAGTATTATAACCGCATAACAACAGTACGGAAAATATCAATTACCATATTATTATTTCTTGACAGTTCATTCTGTTATAAGGAAAATACTGGATAATACAACAGCAAGGAGATGCCGACCCGGCTCTTTATCCCATAAAGACGGCCCGGAACCGAAAATAACTGATTCACTAAATATCTTTTTCAATAATAAAATTCAACTATTTTTAAAATTGAAAGGGGGTGAGTTATGTTTTCCGGCATTTTCTATAGTATAAGTTTTTCCCAGCCATGGTTCTATTGAATTCCCGACATTCCGCCTCTTTTCAGTAACATGGAGGCAATATGCTAATCTCTTTTGAACAGAGAAATGAATTAAATCAGCTTTTCGAAAAACTGCGTTTAACACAGAAACAGGGGAAGAAAAGCGGTGCAAAGATCAATCAGATTCTATCATATCTTGAAGTACTGGCTTCAAACTGCAGAAAACTGTCACGGAAAAGGGCACTGGTTCTTGTTGATTCCTGCTGCGGCAACTGTTATCTGAGTTTTCTGGCTTATTATTACTTTACCTTTGTAGAAAAACGCGGCGTAGAGGTTCACTGCGTGGATCATAACAGCAGGCTCATGGATAAGTGTGAAGGGCTGGCCGCTGATCTGGGTTTTGATAATATCTATTTTCATAGATGCAGAATTGATGAATATACTACCGGTGAAAGAGTGGATATAGTATACTCTTTGCACGCATGTGATACTGCAACGGATGCTACACTATACTTCGGAATTAAACACAATGTTAAGACTGTTTTGTCTGTTTCATGCTGCCAGTTTTCCATTAGAAAGAAATTCAGAAATTCTCAATACAGGGGAATCACAAGACACAGTGTCTTTAAGGAGAAACTGGTTTACATGGTCGGTGATTCATTGAGGGCACTGCTGCTTGAAATGAACGGCTACAAGGCGGATATTTTTGAATTTACTTCATCAAGATACACCGATAAGAATACAATGCTGAGGGCTCAAAAAAATTCCAATGTGATCAATAATCAGCTTCTTGAGGACTATTGTAAAATCAGCAGGGAATTCAGGGTTAAGCCCAAACTGGAAAGTTTTTTAAATGCTGATTTTGAAGAGTAAACTGACAATTATCTTCAGCCTTTGTCATAGAGGTATGGCAAGGGCTGAAACTCCGGATTCTCAGTAATTGGCAAAGGTACATTGATGGCCTCTGAGAATCCGGATTTAATCAAACTTTACGAAACATAAAATACAGAATGGGAGAGTTCCTGTGATATTTATAACATTCTCCATGATTACGGGGTTGCTGCTGCTTTCGGCTTTCCTTGCCGGAGATGTCAGTACATTTATAAATCCCGATAGTATTCTCATTGTTATTTCAGGTACTGTAATTTATGCACTTGGTGTAAACTTGGGAAAGTATCGATCTCTGTTAAAGGGATTGAAGGATGTTTTTTCGTTTAACAGGAATATCGAAAAAGATGCGGATACGAAAAGTATTTGTCCGTTTCGACGCGCGGGATGGATTTGGCAATAAAGGTCTAAGGAAGGAGGCGTACAGTCTGGGGTTCATAAAAAAATACTATATTTTTTTGAGAACAATATTCCATCATGGATAGTCTGATTTTCATAATTAAACATCAGCGCCTCATGTATAAAGTGGAGAAAGAAATGAAAAAATATTTTGCTTGTCTTTTATGTTTCATCACTCTTTTCGGCATTAAAGAGAGCCGGGCATCGGGCTGTGAGCAGGCATATATGGATATGGAAATAATCGATATAATCACACCCCCCCAGGAAAATAAATCTAATTACCCATGCAAGCTGAAGGTAAAGATCAAAAAAATCCATAAAAATGAATCGTATCAATTTTTTAAGAGTCTGCTGAATAAGACAGTGGAGAGCACATTTGAACTCCAATACGAATCATTAAAGCAGGCAATACGAAGGGGTAATAATGTCTATGTCTCAGTAAATCAATGTGGCTATTCATTTATTCTGCTTGATCCTTCCAGTTGGCACTGCCAGATAAATAGAGTGATCGTTGATTATGCAAAACACAAGCCTGTTCTTTTTAAAGATAAATCGCTCTATGGCTATAAGGATCACATGGGCAATATCGTAATAGGCCCTGGTTATAAGGATGCACATCCATTCCTTGATACAGGCATTGCAGCAGTTAAAGGAAATTACGGATGGGAATATATAAATTATTTCGGCAAAAGTATAATCACTCCACATGTGGAAAACGGCAGGCCCGATGCTTTTAAAGAAGGTCTTGCCCGTTATCAGGTACAGTTTGGCAATATCCATAGCCCCACTACTCTTATTGGTTTTATGAATCAGAAGGGGGAGGCTGTCATTAAGGCCGGATACAAAAACGCATACCCCTTTTCAGAAGGCCTTGCGGCAGTCCTTGTTGAAAGTCATGGAGGGGAACTCGGTGAACGCAGCAGATGGGGTTACATAGATAAAAAGGGTATTATGGTGATAAAACCATATTTTGTAAAAGTATCTGCCTTCAAAAACGGACGTGCCGTTGTGTACACAAAGGAAGGACAGCAGGCTGTCATAAACAGGTACGGTGAAATTATTGAATAACACAGGGGGGCTTATGAAAAAAACAGCTGTTCTGATTTTTATAACGTTATTACTTATCACGGTTTCACGGGTACATGCATCATCTTATATTATCTGTGATGTGGAAGCAACTGTTCAGGAAATTGTAAAACCTGTGAAATTGAATAAAGAAAGGTATTACGCCACTGTCAGGGTTAATGTCGATAAACTGATTTTTCACGAGGGTCTGAAAGAGAGTTCTGCATATTTTAAAAAGTATCTTCAGGGAACCAGAACCATTGAGGTCATCATAAAGGATAAATCAAAGGCCGGGCTTGTTAAAAAGAACAGCCCCGTTATTCTCAGTATGCGTAAATCTTCAGGCAAAGGCCGCAGCGGAAACTCCTATAGCAGCACAGTCTGGGTGTTGATGCGGGAGAGAGTAGACCTGATGAAAAATAAACCGGTTTCCTTTGAGGAGAGCACACCTTCCGGTATCAGGTACGGATATAAGGATAAAAGCGGTAACATCATTGTGCACCCCTTTTATAGTAAGGCAGGAGATTTCAGCGAAACCGGAATTGCCCTGGTAATTGACAACCAGTTCTACTATTACATCAATGTCTACGGCCAGAAGCTGGTTCGCCCCTATCCTGTAAATTATAATCCCGATGGATTCTCTCAAGGCCTGTCACGATATATTGATTATTCCATATTGAAAACAGGTTTTATAAATAATAAAGGAGAGATCGTCATTAAGGCTCAATATTTCGATGCTTTGCAATTTTCAGAGGGTCTGGCAGGAGTATGTACATATACATCATCAAACGGTTTCAGCAACAGGGGAGTTTATTCAGAGAGTGATTACATGAAATGGGGGTTTGTAAATAAAAAGGGGGAGATGGTCATACCGGCCCTGTATTATAAAGTAACTCCATTTAAAAACGGAAAGGCAGTAGTCTATTCAAAGACAAAGGGGAAGTTGATCATAGATAAACAGGGCCGCGTCATTGAGTAAATAGCTGGTTCTGTAATCTGAAATCTATAATGCCATATCTTTTTCTTTTATAAAATCCTGTTTGCTGCGGTTAGGCATCTCCTTGCTGAAAGATAAAATTCATAAATACCTGAATCAACCCTGACCGTGACGTTAAAAGAGGTGCCTGCTCACCTGTTATTCCGGACAGATGTGAGGAATCTTTATCATTCCTGTAAGATTCTTCACCCCCATGGGGTTCGGAACGACATTTTAATTAACTATACGCTGCCCCCTGCCGTTGCAGATTCGCTGCACAATAAACGTGATGTATCCAAAAAAGAATTGTATTTTGCGCAGATTCATCATAATAGCATTGGCATGCATGGCTGCTTAAAATCGTGCTCTATGTTCTGACAGGAAGTGTATCAATGCATTTCCGGGGCGGTATATCTTTGCATGAGAATGGAAAAATGAAAAACACACAACGAGGTTATTAAATGTTTAAGTTCCGACACAATGTTTATATGGCGGCAATACTCATGGCGATGCTGTTTTCCGGATGCGCATCCCGAAATACTGTGAGCGATTCATCAAAAACTGATTCAGGCAGGGCCTTTGCCTCTGTGAACACTCCCGGAGGGCTCGTTCTGCGCAGAGAGGCGCGTGTGAAATCTCAACGAATGTTCACGCTAATCAACAAAACAAATGTACTGGTCCTGGAAAAGGGCCCTAAGGAAAAAATAAAGGACAGTGAAGATTACTGGTATAAAGTTAAGCTCGGTGACAATGAAGGATGGGTTTTCGGAAAATACCTGTCCCGTCCGGTGCCGGGTGATGCTGAAACGGAATATACCTATGTGACAGGGCCGAATAATTTTGCTGTTTCATATTTGAGTTTATATCATAACGGGCGCTTTGACCTGTACCTTGAAATTATGGAAGAGAAGAAGACCCCTGTCATAATAATGAGCGGCAAGTGGAGTGTGACTAAGGGCCTAATAACCATTGCATTTGACAAAAAGCAGAAATTCTGCAAACCATGCGATTTTACAGCACTCTTTGTTAAACCCGAAGGCGGAATGTGGAATGAAAACATCAGGAAGATCAATGATTCCACTTACAGCTTCAGTAAGGATTTGACTCAGATAGCGATCTGGGGTAACCCATGCGACCTCTTCAGGTAGGGAACATGTTCCCTGTATTATTGGGCATGAGACTTCAGGGATGAGTCTTCTTCATAGGCGAACCTGAAGACTGCATTTGGGTATTCCGGATAAATATGTTTTTCAGTGAATGCTTCAATTTCCCTGACCTTTTCTTTAAGTTCAGGTGACGGACTTCCCCCGTAACGGGAGATGTGAATAATAAAATTAAACTGCATTTTCGGATGCCTGGTCACATTATTTACCGTGTCAAAGATCAGGCGCTGAATATCATACAGCAGCCGTTCCTCATCCATATGGCCCATGAAGAATACAATTTCCTTTCCCTTTTCAATTACCTCATCTGTCTCCATGGCATTGCAGGAACTCTCTTCCGCCTGGGGAGCATCAACTGTGTAGAAAATGTTTTCCTCCAGGTTGCTGAAATGAAGGGGCCCCACAGGTGCAGGAGTTTCCTTCTCGATGACCTGGTAAAAGACCATTCCCTTGTCAACGGCGGAATGATATCCCTTATAGAGGATATAATCAATCTCCTTCCCCTCGATAATCATTGATGCCAGATCAGTCATTACAAATGCCTTCGGCATGGCCAGGTCTTTCAGTGCGGTATTGACGAAATCATTACTGAAGGTATCCATCATGATTTCCTGTGTGCTCCCTTTATCTGTTTCTACCAGCATCCGGTTGGGGCTTTTAAGAAACTCTTCTGTTTTTAGAAGCATGGCTGTGTTTGTCTGCCTGATTAAGGCGCTCAGTGCAACTGCTGAATCCAGATATTTCATAGTAAATCTTTTCCCTTATTTAGTACAGGTCCACACAGATATCTTCACAGGAGTTTTCCCTGGGAAGGTACTGCATGAACAGGGTAAAATTTCTGCCTAAGACCGTACATATCAAGCAGAAAAGGGCTTATTGAAGGTGAAATATGCCGCCGTATGGGCTTATTGACCAAAATTTTACATGAATAATACATAAGATCATCAGCAGACCCATAACTTCTGTTGATTTAATTTTTAAAGTCAATTTATCTGGGGCAAAATAAAGCAGCGGTAAAGGTGAATAGTGAAATTTGTTGAAGAAAACCTTCTGGATCACCTGCAGCGTAATGAATTCGCTGAACTCTACGCTTCCCTGACAAGGCGCAGTTATCCCAAAGGGGCCTTTGTGTGCCGGCCCGGGGACGAAGAGAATCGTGTCTTCATTGTGGCCAGGGGGCGGGCCAGGGTCTATCTGGGATATGAAGACAAGGAGTTTAATCTTGGAATTCTGTCCAGGGGGGATATCTATTCTACCCATACACGGGCATTCGTTCAGTCTCTGGAGGAGATTGAAGTTCTCATTGCCGATACTGAAACATTCAGGCAGAAAATGCTGGATGACCCGGAAGTGGCAAAGGCCATGGTCGTGGTCCTGGGCAGCATGCTCAAAACTTCATTCACTATAATTGAGGGCCTGGTTTTCAAAGATGTAAAGAGCCGTCTTGCGGCGCTGTTGGCAGGAGAGGCCAGAAGGCACGGTATCTCCTCAGAAGAAGGCATTATTGTCCGGATTGATCTTTCCGTGGAACAGATTGCCAATCTTGTCGGTTCCACGCGGCAGACCGTATCCACCCTTCTCAATGACTTCTCCCGTGAGGGACTGGTTAAAAGGCTTGAACGGGGCAGGTTTCTTGTCACCGATGCTGCCGCTCTGGAAGCAGCGAATGATGACAGTTCTGTCTAATCCGTAAGGCCCTGACCCGAACCTGATCTCCTATGAAAAGGGGGAGAAACGGGTTCCGCAGCGGTCACTCCAGCCGAGTTCCAGCCGTTTATTATGTATATGTTCATGGGCCTGGTCTGCTGTTTTCACGGGATCTCCTGCCATTGAAAAGACTGCACCCGGAACTGCTGTGTCATTCTGCTGATCATGAGATTTAATTACAGCTAAAGGCAGAACTGCAGCATCACCGGAGACATGGACTGCCAGGGAACTGCAGAAATCAGCTATGGCCGGGTTTTTCATACCCTTTGTATGTATGACCGGAGCTATGTTCAGAAAACTGCAGAATTCAGACAATCCGTCTCCGGTCCATTTGAATGCACCTGACCCGGCCAGCCCCGCTTTTTCTATTTCCTCAACAGGGTAACCGTATGTTATTACGAACATGTCGTCTTTGATCAGTTCCTTCAGCAGCTCTATGTGGTCCCCGTCACTGCTGCCTGTGGAGCCGGCAATGGTGACTATTCCGCGGATACGCCCCAGCTGAAGCGACTTAAAGAACAGATCTGCGGATTCTGTGCATGTCTCCAGGGCGTCATCTTTATAGTTCAGAAAGTTCACTCCGTCAATGATGGCGCAGCCTTCTGTGTTACTGCTGTCTGAAACATCGGTAAAGTCTATATCTCTGTTCATGTTTTCTCTCCTGCTTTTCCCCGGCGAAGTTGCCGGGAAGATGCTCTATGGCTGACCGGACATATTTCAATGTATTGTCCCGGATATGAGCTTACCATACAGGAAAGGGCCGGATCTGTCTGTCGGCTGGCTGACATATGCGGCATCGGTGAAATGTAAATTTACATGGACTTAATATATCTCAGGAGATATATACAATTCCGGGGCAGGGAATGACAGTGAGGCGGAATGTCCCCGATGTTAAACCGGGGACCTGTTAAAACATCTTAACCTACTCTTTTTATTGAACCGTTTGAAATCATCTCCTGAAGCTGGGAAAGAAGGCTTCTCTCCTGCTGGTCAATATGGCCGTCTTCATCGGCAATCATCAGTATTTTGTCATATTCAAGTGTTGTTATCTGGCCGTCGTCCATGGCCTTTTTGATCATTTCCATGAGCCTCGCGGCGGATTCGCTTGGTTTCTGCATTGATATTTCTCCGTATGATTTTTTAAGATTACTTATTATCACAGGTACGCAATGATGAAAAAAAGTAAATAAAAATTAATAATTTATTGGCTCAAACCGGATGGATTTTGAAGCAGTGCAGATCTGTTTGTTCGCTTCTTCCAGGTGATGAGGCTTCGAGACATCCGCGGAGATGGTGATCTTACGGGAATGTAAATGTAGTTTATGCAGTCCCGGGCGTGTCATTGCGGGAAATTAAAGTTTCTACAGAACAGCTGTTCCTGAAAAAGTGTTGATATTCCCCGGGAATGTTTTATCAATTTCCGGTGCAGATCGCGGTACTGCGTTATATGCTGTTTATAGATATGGGGGGAGATTTTATGAAAACCTTAGGACTGCTCGGGGGGATCGGGCCTGAATCAACAATAAACTATTACAGGGATATAATAGGCCTGTACAGAACCCTAACCGGGAAAGACGAATACCCAAATATACTTATTAACAGTATTAACATGACGGGGATGCTTGACCTGGTCGGCAAAAAAAAGTTTTCTGAACTGGCAGATTATCTTGCCTCTGAAATAAACAGGCTCATTGCAGCAGGAGCTGATATCTGCGCCGTCTGTTCCAACACTCCCCACATCGTATTTGACCGGTTAAAAGACAGGGTTCCGGTTCCTCTTTTAAGTATTGTGGAAGCGGCAGCCCAGGAGGCGGAGTCAAAGGGACTCAGAAAACTGCTTCTCACAGGCACAGCCTTTACAATGGAAAATGACTTTTACTCAAAGAGCTTTATGGACAGGGGGATTGAAATAATTGTTCCTGACCGGGATGCCCGGAAAGTTATTCATGATACAATTTTCCCGGAACTTGAGGCCGGTATAGTAATTCCCGAAAAGAAGGCAAGGCTCATTGAACTATGTACAGAGATAATCAGTGAAAATAGTCTGGACGGTATTATTCTGGGGTGTACTGAACTGCCCCTCATGGTTTCGGATGATGACTTTGATGTGAAGGTTCTTGATACAGTCACCATTCACGTAAGAAAAATAGTAAGCACGGCCATGGAGAATGCTGCGGAGAAGTAAAGAAGTCCTGCCGTGCTGCATCATCTGCAGACGGCAGAGTGACGGTTGAGAAATTTCTTCTTTGTTTTTTATGTCAGTAGGCAATACGGGCTACGAGAAGCCTGCCTGTAACTTCATCGTAATAGACAGATGTCACAGTTTTGGCATTGGTGTTCTCCCCCCTGACCCTTCTATAATATAGGGGTTTCTTCATGGACTTCAGGTCCCAGAGCTTTTCGTTCTCAATACCTGAAGAGGAATATGTATTCTTCAGGGGCCTGAAATCCTTTCTTGATTTGCCGGTGTATTTTTTTATAAAGGGCCATGCCTCATCCGGAGGTATTGTAATTCCCACATTGGATATGGAATCCATGAAGCCTTCTTCATTATAGTAGAGGTCCCGGGCAGATGGAGGGAGTTTCATTGAGAAAAAGCCCTCGAGACTGTGTCTGGCTTCTTCCCCTCTGAATACCTGTGGTTCAAATCCCCTGCCGAAGTCGTAGCAGAAGTGGATCGTAAAGATCAGCAGGGCCGCGAACATAATACCGAAAACAGTAAGGGCTATTTTTGCCGCTGATATTCTTCTTCCCATGGGGTTACCTTATTTTAAGTATAATTTTCTTTTTATCCAGATAGACAACGGCTGTACCGGATTCCTTTGAGTAGTCTGCAATGGAATCGTATTTCATGGGCACAACGATCCTGCCGTATCTGTTAACAAGCCCGTATTTTCCGCCCTTCACGGCAGTGTGTTCTCCCATCTTTTCATAGACCGGATCTTTTATGACAACACTGAATCCGCCCCCGAACGGAAAGGCAAAATCAAACTGAGGCTTTACCGCTATTCTGTTCTTTCTGTTAATGAATCCGATTTTGCCGTTTTCCACGATTCTTCGAAGTCCTTCGGAGTAGTAGTCAGGGCCGTTGTCAAAGAAGAATATGTTGGCTATTTTTCTGCCCTTCAGGCTGTAGTATTCAAAATATTTCTTTTCAGAGTTGAACCTGCAGGTGCCGTTTTTTTCCTTTATTACCCAGTCCTCTGCATAGAGGCTCATGGAAAAAATAAGCAGAAGTGATGCGGCAAGTATTCTTTTCATTTCATTCCTCCTGTATGATTAATTGTTAAACCTGAATCCGGGAGCCTCAGGGATTACTGAAGCCCCTTCCGTGCTTTTATTTTAGCCCTCAGGGCTTTGAAGGCCGAAACAAGCAGGTAAACAAGAACAGTCATAAAAACGAAGTATATACGGGGGCCTGCGTTGCTGATTGCTCCTTCACTGAGCAGATTCTTCAGGGGTGTTTCCAGAATGACTACGGGGTAAAAATAAATATATACGGCAATTTGTCTTAATATTTCAGGGAAATAGGGGTACAGAAGTGAAGTGCTGAAGAGAAGTGATAGTATTACGCCGATGAAAGCAAGCCTTCTCAGGTCTGTCTTCTTTCTGTTTTTCAGAAATGCAAGAAGCCATGACAGGGCAAAGATAAAGGCAATATTCAAGGGAGCTCCGTATTTAATGTTTTCCCATGAATCCGCTGAATAGAGGGCTTTCCCTTCAGGGGTTTCCTTTATTTCAAAATCGAAATAGGGCGCAGGGAAGCCGCAGGAAACAGTCAGTTTGCCCCATTTCAGGGGAACGTTGCTCTTGTTGTCCTGGCATCCGTTGCACTGGGTCAGGAAACATGTGAATGATATGAGAAACAGAATGAAAAGTCTTTTAATATTAAGCATATTCTACTCCTGTGAAACAATATTATGAGAGTTTGTTGTAATTGACGCAGGTACAACATAAAAAGTTCTCATTTTTTTGCAAAAAAAATACCGGCACAACGGGCTCTGGTGCTGAAAAAAAAATGATTCCGGCGGTTTATATTTAAAGGCATTTGTGCAGGAGATTTTCTTTCTGTACCGGAACCGGTTAATGTACAGAAAAAACTGAAATTTCCCGGGACTTATGCCGCCACTGCTGAACATTTTTCTAATTTCTGCTGTACCGGTTCCCCTGCTTTACGAGGTATGCCACGCCGGAATTGCTGAACGGTGAATTTACGGTAATATCCAGAAGGTTTCTGGTTACCTTTTCCGCGGCCTCTTTTTTCCCGGGAACCACTGAGCCTGTTATGTATTCCTTGAGATTCCCCTTTGCCGGGCCTGTTATGAGCGAAGCCGGATTGGTGAAAAAAGGCGTAAAGGTAAGGCTCGTGAAAACCATCTGCGCCATTTCCGATGTGCGGACAGCTGTGTTCATTTTTCCGCTTATGAGCATCTGTTCCATTACAGTCCTGAACATGGCCCTGTCGCTGACATACTTTATGGAAATTTCATCATAGATATTGTTCTGGTTAACAAAAAGGCTCTTCACGGAGTAACCTCTTTTTGCCCTGGAGTATGCGGGCCTTACGGTAAATTTGCCGGCATCAACCTCGGCAACTGTTGATTTTCCAAGGTCATTGTACTCCATGTAGCCGTTCTCGCCTTTCAGGGCAATCTGTTTCTTTACGCCGTTGTCATTGATTCCTGTTATCCTTCCATCGGGTTTCATTGTGATGTAGCGTGTTATTGGAGGGGATGGAGAAACCTGCATGAGGGATGACCCTCCCTCCTTCACAACTCTGTCTGTTGTATAGTATTCCCTGACAAGAATGGTGCCGTTGTTTACGGAATATATATCAACAATCTTCTTTCCTTCCCAGTAGCAGTTTACCTCAACTGTGCCTCCCACAACGGTTCTTCCGATAATGCGGTATTCTGCAAAGTCTCCGGCTTTGGGATTATCATGGAGGAGATATATTCCACCGACCTTCCACCCTTCCTGTTTTACCTCGGGAATAATTGTGCCCATGCAGCATCCTGTGACCATTAGAAGCATTAAAAAAACTGGGATGTACCTTTTCATTTCCATTCTCCTGCTGTAACTGCAGCGTATATGTAATTATAGTGCATCTGCCCCGGCCGGTCAATTCTTTTCCATTCCGTAAATTTATGAAGGCACCGGATAAAAATTGATGACAGGAAATGATGAAACTGTGACAGGCTATGTTTATGCCGGGAAATACAGCACTATTGCTGATTACTGATCTCCTGCATAAAAGAGGGAAACAGCCTGAAAGGCAGTTATATTATTAATACAGAGAGCAGGTCAATACATCGGGTCTAATGGTGTGTTAATTTTTTTACAGGGACTACAGATATGAAAGACATCGCGGATCATTTATGGGTCATTATCTCGGCAATGCTTGTATTTCTAATGCAGCCGGGTTTCATGGCTCTGGAGACGGGACTGACCCGGGCAAAGAACTCGATAAATGTGGCCATAAAAAACATGTCCGATTTTATAGTGTCTGTTGCCGCCTTCTGGTTCATAGGCTTCGGGATCATGTTCGGGAAAACACTTTACGGCATAACAGGGGTTACCGACTTTTTTGTAAACTTTGACGTTGATAACTGGAAAGCGGCCTTCTTTGTGTTTCAGGCGGTATTTGCAGGTACTGCGGCAACAATAGATTCAGGGGCGGTTGCGGAAAGGGCAAAGTTCAGCACATACCTCATAATGTCCTTTATTACATCGGCCTTTATCTACCCGGTTTTCGGTCACTGGGCATGGGGAGGGCTCTTCTATCCGGAGAATCAGGGCTGGCTCCAGAAACTGGGGTTCCTTGATTTTGCAGGTTCCTCTGTGGTTCACTCAATCGGGGCATGGGTCGCCCTTTCGGGCGTAATCATTATCGGCCCCAGAATCGGAAGGTTCACCGAAGACGGCAGGGTAAACAAAATAAGGGGCCATAACCTGGTCTTTGCATACCTTGGGGTCTGCATCCTGTTCTTCGCATGGTTCGGGTTCAATGCAGGGAGCACACTTGCCGCATCCCCAAAAGTGGCAAACATACTGGCAAACACCATCATTTCCGCATCCTTCGGCGGCCTGACAACATTATTTGTAAGCTGGCTCTTTAGTGATAACCATCTCCCTGAACCTGAAATGATAATAAACGGAATACTCGGCGGACTGGTGGGAATAACCGCCGGGTGCTACTATGTGGGGGAAGCGGGCGCTCTTATCATCGGCATTGTTTCAGGATTCATAGTGTTCTCCGGCACACATTTACTGGAAAAACTCAGACTCGATGATGCAGTGGGCGCAATCCCTGTCCATGGATTTACGGGCGTATGGGGCACAATCGCCACGGGCATTTTTATCAGGGAGAGCTTCCTCGTTGAAATGGGGACCACCCGGAGCCATCAGATACTTGTTCAGGCCCTGGGGTCATTCACAGCCCTTGCCTGGGCTCTGGGCATGTCATTTATACTCATGAAGATAATCAACCGGTTCTCTCCCATGAGGGTTTCACGGGCATATGAGGAGATCGGTCTGAACATAGCCGAACACGGAGCAAGTTCAAGCATACTTGAACTTTCAAGTTCTGTTAGAAAAATAATAGAAAGCAGAAACATCAAAACAGCACAGAAGATAGATGTGGAGTACGGAACTGAAATCGGTGAACTCACAGGCTACTTCAATACCATGATAGACGACCTCAAGGCAAAGGAGGAGGCTGCTGAAGAGGCTCTGGAATCCCTGCACTGCATGGCAGTAACCGACGGGCTCACACAGATATCCAACAGAAAAAATATTACAGATACTCTTGAAAAGGAAATTTCACGGTCAATACGGTACGGCAAAAAGCTATCCATACTGCTATTTGACGTGGACTTTTTTAAACAGGTCAATGACACATACGGTCACATCGCCGGGGACAAGGTTCTGGTTGATATCTCCGGGGCCGTGGGTGATGTCCTCAGGGAATCGGATTATATGGGAAGGTATGGAGGAGAGGAGTTCCTGATTATCTTTCCCGAAACAGAACTTGCCGGCGCATATATAATTTCAAACCGCATCAGGGAAACCGTTGAAAAGATGATGTGGGATTTCTGCGACGGTTTCCGGGTAACCATAAGCGGAGGAGTTGTGGAAAACTGCGGAGAGGACCTCACGCGCATGATAAAAAGAGCAGACTCCCTGCTTTACCATGCAAAGGGAAGCGGAAGAAACAGAATAGAGAAATAGAAACATATTCATTCACCTGAATGCCTGTTGTATTCTTCAGGGAACAGAACTCCATGACTGACAAACCATTCAAAAAAAGTTGTATTCAACAGGGCCGGCCCGGTATATTATTTCACGGTAAGGTTTTTACATCTGCTGCAGGCAGAGTTCAGCAGGTTTATCTTGATATAAAATTACGGATATCATTTATGAAGAGACTGTTAATAGTACTGGCTGTTATAATTCTGAACGCACCATTTATATCAGCCAAAAGGTCGGGGCCCAAAGAGGTTAAACCTGCAGTATATAAGGGCGTAAAATATATTGTTGTGCATTTCCCTGATGGTACAGATCAGAGGGGCGGGTTTATTGAGGCCCGGGACATGAAGACAGGAAAGAGGCTCCGGCTCTTTCAGGTATATAAAATCAGTTACAGCGAGTCCCTGGAATCGGATGTGCAGGATATTTTTATAACGAAGATTCATGTCAGAAAGGGCATGCTCCATGTTGTGAATGAAAGAAAAGACAGGTTTGTTATAGACCTTGAAAGCGGAATAATCTCCCCCAAGGATAAAACCTATACAAAGTAAATGCAGGGGTATTTGATATCTTTCCGGATATGGTTATGCCGTGAAGGCCCGGGGACATGGTTTCCGGAAAAGGAGAAATGTATCGCGCAGGGGTCATTGACGGGCCGGCCTGTGCCGATAGATTATATAGCTTTATATATATCTGTGTTGTGAAAATGGAAAATCTGAATATGCCTGAAAATCAAAAAACAGAAAACTACTGGGAACTTCTCTATGACGGTGAATGCCCCCTGTGCACGAGGTTTGCCGCGCAGTTGAGGAAATTTGACAGGCACGGGGAGATCTCCATAATACCGCTTCAGGATTATGAAATATCAGATGAGGCGGCTGTGAGTTACCATGACCTCATGGAGGATGTACACATGCTGGGCAGGAACGGGGAATGCCTTGTGGGCGGAGATGTTGTTCAGCAGATTCTTTTAATGGTGCCCCAGATGAAGCCATTCAGGTGGATGCTGAAGACCAATGCCGGCAGGGGGCTTTCAAGGGCCCTGTACTCTTCCCTGAGTTTTGCAAGGGGCTGCAGCCGGTGCCGCAGGAAAGAGATCAGGAAAGTGTAGTTGTGTTTGTATCTGGAGTATTGATTCTTCCCTGTAAAAGGCTGACCACAGATAGACACAGATAAAGGATCGGATTTTCACAGATAGATTTTTCAAACGATTCAGCAGATATCCGGAATAATGGTTTTATTGTGGAAATAGTGATGGTATAAAATATTTTTTTTAAACAAACTGACCAAAAACCATCTGTGTTCATCTTCTTTTGAAATCTGTGTACCCAAAGGGCATGATATGCATCTAACGAAGCGGATGGAGATTTACGGTAAAAGGCTGACCACACATAGACACAGATAAAGGATTGGATCTTAATAAAGAATCGTGTTTTAATAGACTTGACTGGATATATATCCTGATATATATTATAAGTGTGAGGTGATTATCATGCAAAGTGCAAAACTTTTTATAAACGGCAGAAGCCAGGCAGTCCGCCTGCCTAAGGAATTTCAATTTTCCGGCAGTGATGTGCTTATTCATAAAGTTGGAGATGCCGTAATTCTTCTCCCCCATGATAAATCATGGGAAGTGTTTCTTAATGGCTTAAACAATTTCACCGATGATTTTCTTGACGAAGGCCGTGATCAGGGTGAAAATCAAAAAAGAGAAGATTTCTGATGTATCTGCTTGATACAAATATCTGCATTTATATCATCAGGAAGAAGCCGGTTGATGTTTTAAAAACATTAAAAACAAAATTAAAGAAAGATATATATATTTCATCAATAACGATTGCTGAATTGGAATATGGAGTCGCAAAGAGTCAATATCCTGAAAAAAATAAGATAGCTCTCATTGAATTTTTATCAATCTTCAATCTCCTGCCTTTTGATGATACTGATGCTGCTGAGTTTGGAATAATAAAAACAGATCTGGAAAGGAAAGGTAAAATAATCGGCCCAATGGATTTATTAATTGCAGGCCAGGCAAAAGCAAAAAAGCTGATTCTTGTTACCAATAATATAAAAGAATTCGAAAGAGTAGAAGGAATCAAAATAGAGAATTGGGTAAAGGAATAAAAAAGAAGTTATCATATATTACTATAACAAGCGAAGCGGGTGGGGATCTTTTTAAATTTCCTGTAAAAGGCTGACCACAGATAGACACAGATAAAGGATCGGATTTTCACAGATAGATTTTTCAATCGATTCAGGATATATCCGGAATATCGATTTTATTATGAAAATAGTGATGGTATAAAATATATTTTTTTAAACAAACTGACAGAGAACCATCTGTGTTCATCTTCTTTTTAAATCTGTGTATATCTATCGAAGCGGGTGGTAGTCCTTTAAAATCCCGGGAAAAACCATGTGTAGACATGAAACTCACTATAATCCCATATTCCCATGACCAGCTGAAGGCCAGCTGAAGACCAGCTGAAGGCCATCAAAGGCCGGCGAAAGCCATTACATGGCGCATATTGGCTGTTGAATAAAATTGAATAAAGTTTATAGTCGTGAGTATAAACTTTAAGGTCAAGACCATAAAAATTATGATCGTGAGTATAAAAACCATGGTCGAGAGTATAAATTTTATGATCTTGAGCATCAGATTCATGGTCGGGAGTATAAGATTCATGGTCGAGAGCATCAGATTCATGGTCGAGAGCATCAGATTCATGGTCGAGAGCATCAGATTCATGGTCGAGAGCATCAGATTCATGGTCGAGAGCATCAGATTCATGGTCGAGAGCATCAGATTCATGGTCCGGAGCATCAGATTCATGGTCCCGAGAGTCGATTTAATACTCCCGAGTGTCGTTTTAATACTCTGGAGAGTTGATTTAACGCGGCCTTGTGTTGAATAGACGATTCACTGCATCGAAGAGACGCGGCCCGAGGGTGTGCCGGGAGGAGAGGAAGTTCAGGGCAGGGGTTTTTTAAGTGAACTGAATTTATTGATTCTCGGGGTTCCGGGAAAGATTCCTTGACTTTTTGAATTTCAGGTGTATAGCGGGAATTGCTGGGCATGAAAGTTCTTAACCGGAAAGCGCATTTGTACCTGTCTGGGATCATATCCAAGAGGAGGGTACGAAGTAGTTGTATGCAATAAGCCATTGAATGCCGCAATATATAGAAGTTGAGGATTGAAGATTGTCCTCAAAAAGAATTTGATATGTTTACGGGAATAATATTGAATTCGGGCTGATTACCTCATTGATGATATTAAATGTACAGTGATGGTATTTCTCTGAGACTCCCCTGAAATTCCATCAGCGCTTCTATGCGGCTGGTTTACCTTTTGATGTATTTTTTTTCCTTTTGTAAAAGCCTGGATCGGCGTTTTGCCATGCATATTTCTGCCCTGACAAGATCTTTTGTTGTTATAAAATTCGAAATAAATTTCAAGGTCTTCCTGCATTTCAGAAATAGACTCGTGGAATTTTTTACGCCCTTTAATTCTGAAGTGCTCATCAAGTAGAGTTCTGTTAAGTCGTTCAACATACCCATTACTTTGAGGTTTTCTGCCTTTAGTTGTTCTATGCTCAATATCTTCAGGTTGCAGAAAAGGTTCAGCATGAAATCTTAAATCGTCAAAAAAAGAGTTGAAGTTCCAGTAGTTTACTCTATATCTATTTGATGGTAAATCAAAGGATATAAAGATTTTGAATCTTTCAGTTTAAAGATAGTTCAGCAGTTTAATCTAAGCGAAATTGAATCACTTTTTGATGGAAATCCTGAAAGAGTGTTTTTTATTTAAATAAAAATTTGTACAAATTTAAGGAGATTTTATGAAAAAAGCTAAAAGAATTACTGTATTTCTCTTAATGATTATGGGGATATTCTCCAGTGTGTTTGCCGATAGTATGGTTAAAAGATTACCATGGAATTACACTTTTTACAGAGTAACCGTATGCGATCCAGGCTGTAGAAATGCGCATTGGATTGATCTTAAGCAAACAGTCCAGTTATGGGATGTAATGGGTTCCGGTGGTATTAAAGGGAAGGCGTATCGATTTGTCAGAGTGGGGGGTGGCAGCTGTCCAATTCTAACACTTTATAAGGGAAAATTTCTTGGGCCGAAGGAGAATAATGTGGTACGCTATTCTGAGGCGCATTGGCTAAATGGTCTCAAAGTTGAGAGTAGTGGATGGGCAATCGAGGAAAGAAAGACTAAAACAATCAAGTATTTCTATACGTCATCGAATGGCAGAAATTGCACTATCGTTGGGAATTGGCGTTAAAGTTGACTGATTCATCCCCAGGTAAATTAAATTTCGGAAATATGTGAAATATACTCGTTTTCTGCTCACCCAGAGAAAATGGGTATATTTTTGATTTCCTGTCAATTCCCTTCAGTGAAGATGTTTATGCCAACCGCTGCACACACCCTCTATGTCAAGCTGCAGTGGCTATGTGTTTCTCCCTGAATTCATGGCTGAACTTTCTCAGGCAGATTTACCTTTTCGTCTGTAAGAGCTGTTTTTACCCCTATGATGTTCCTCAAGGTGTAGAAGTCGTTGATGCCTTGTTTCAAGTTTATGCCGAATTCTGCTGCCGCCTTATAACTGTTCCCAACTACCGGAAAACTTCTCGATTTCCTAAAATGAAGTAGCCTGAAAAGAGTTGATTCTCATGTAAATTTAATCTACTATTCACTCAATGCTGAAAAAATATCCGTTGCAGTTATGGACATAGCGCCATACTCAACAAAATCTGCCACCCTAGGCAAATCATAATTTTAAGAGGTAATCATGAAAAGAGTTCTATTACTATTGGCAGAGGGTTTTGAAACTTTTGAAGCCAGTGTCTTCATTGATGTAATGGGATGGAACCTGATCGATGGTGACGGGTCAACTGAACTGAAAACATGCGCTTTAAAAAAAGAAATTAAAACCTCCTTTGATCAGAGGTTTATTGCTGATTACCTCGTTGATGATATTGACCCCGACTCTTTTGATGCGCTGGCTGTTCCCGGCGGATTTGAAGAATACGGATTCTATAATGATGCCTATGATGAAAAGTTCCTTGATCTCATAAGACTGTTTCGAGACAGAAACAAAATAATCGCTTCCATATGCGTTGGGGCTTTGCCTTTGGGCAGGAGCGGTATTTTAAAAAACAGAAAGGGAACAACTTTCAATAGCCCGACAAGGCGCAATGCACTGGAAAGCTTTGGTGTTAATGTGGTGAATCAGCCCATTGTGGCTGATGATAATATAATAACCTCATGGAATCCCTCAACAGCCATGGATGTGGCTCTTCTGCTGCTTGAATTACTTACCTCCGGAGAGAATGCAGATAAAATACGCCGGTTAATGGGATTTTGAATCTGAATTTATTGATTCTCGGGACTCCGGTAAAGATTCCGCTTCGTCATTCCCGTGAAAACGGGAACCCGCAATAAACAGAGTGATGTTCCATGAACATGGATTCCCGGTCAGGCCGTAGATGACAAAAATTGAGAAGTTACGGAAAGGCGGCTTGCGCTTTAGAGTGATCGGCAGATCATGAATCCAATGTGCCGCCGCCTGTCCGGTACTAAACTTTAATATTCGATCCTGCTTACTTTTATTTTACTTCAGACCGAATTTTGCATAGCACTTCTTTTTTGCCTGATCGCAAGGCAAATTGAGTCTGTTTTGACAACTTGCTGGTGACTCTCCCCGCTTAAGTTCCTTACTGGGCGTGCACCTGACAGCTGCATTCACACTCTTTTTGCATTTTGCAAATTCGGTATCGCATGATCTTTGTGCTCTTCCAGGTGCGGCAGATAGAGCGACCGCCACGGACATCACCAATATTCCGGAAATTACAGATTTAATAAACATCTTCATGTTAATACCTCTCGTCTGGTTATTTTTGTTTTATTCTGTAAATACATGATGCAGGGGATTTTGTATCATTTAAATCGCCGGTGCGATTAATAATTTCTGGTCCACCTATATGAAACATAATTCTGCGGTTATGGAAGTATCGCAATCTATCTCATATTCATCATGGTTTTATTTACTGCAAAATTTATGCTATTTTGGTACAGATCAGTATGATGCAGTTTGCATCATACTGATTATTTTGTCCCTAGTTGGTAATTGTGAAGCTGTATCTGTTGTTTATTTTACCGGTAGTTTTTCCATTGCTGTAGGTTCCGGTCCAGGTTTCATTCCATTTTTTATTGTAGATGTAGATTGTGCCGCTTTTAACTTCGCCTTCAAGTTTTGTTGTTCCTGCAGCTTTATTTCTGAAATTAACCTGATCAATTGTAAATTTTGCTCCCGATACTCCTGTTACCAGAAATGTGCCGTTCTGCCCTGCGCTTGTTGACCATTTCAGGGTTTTACCCTTTACAAAGGGTTCAGTGGAAGATGTTGATACTGATACTGAATCTGTTATTTTGAAAGTATATTTTGCTGAACCGGCTGCAAGTTTTCCGGAAACACTGTTTGATGAAATGTCCCCTTCCCAGATTTCTTTCCATTGCCCTGTATTTATCAGTACCATTTTGCTGCCGTTTTCTACCAGCGCGCCGTAAAGTTTAACAGTGCCTGCCGAGGTATTTCTGCTGTTTTTCTGAGCAGCTTCAAAGTAATTTCCTTTTACTGTAAGGATTGTCAGTGTTCCATTCTGTCCGGCACTTGTTGACCATGACAATACCTTCCCCTGTTTTACCATTTCAGCTGAAAGTGGTGAAACAAGTACAAGAAAAGCGAGTAAAGCCAGTAAGTATTTCTTCATTTGAGTCTCCTTTGATTTTGTATTAAGGAATAGTGTGATCCATGTACTATTCACTCAATTTATTAAGGTCACGTCGGCATGGGAAGATTATCATTGGAACAAACCCTTATGTTTTTAAACCGGTTTATACTCACCACGCCTCCGGATTTAACCCGGTATTCATAATTGAAGAAAAGGAGGGTGTCAATAGCAATTGAATATTTGCACCTTAACTGTTCCTTAATTGTCCCTTAATTTACATTGACAAAAAATGACCTTGAGAACTCTTTAAATAATGAGCAATTCTAAAAATATCATCAGAATTTCAAGATACATCATCCTGTCGGGGTGTCTCTGTTTTCTTGTTTATTTCTGTTTTCTTCTGGTTTCATATTTTTACGGCATTGACCGTCAGAAAAAAAAATTTGAGGATATTGTTTTTCCTGAACTGAAAGAAAAAGTTGATGCCAGGACCGAACTTTTTTTCAGGCCCATAACCACAGGGCTGTCTCTCCTCTCCGAAACACTTGACTGGAACACTGTTATGCGGAATGCGGCATCGGGCCACGGCCGCCTGAAGTCTGACATGAAAAAATGGGCTGAGAAACTTGGTGTAACCTCGGTCGGGGTTTCAGACAGGGACAGAAAAATCGTCTGGGATTACTGGTCAGATGATCCCATTGCCCTTGATCCTGAAAATCCGCGTGACGGGTGGTTTTTTGATTTCTGGAAAAGAGATAAAATACCGGACTGGACATATACCCTCTATTCAGAAGACTCGGCAAAGGGCTATCAGCTATATCTTGACCGGTTAATACGCAGCAGAAAGGGGCGTCCAATCGGAAGCGTTGCAGCACAGATTTCCCTTAACAGGTTCAAGGAACAGCTGCTGGAAATAATCTCCGGAAATGAACGGATTTTCATTCTTGATGGAAAAGATAATATCCTCATCGATCTTTCCCGCAATGAAATCGGGGACAAAGTAAAGAGTTTCGGATTTTCCAAATCCGGCATAGACCAAAATATAAAAAAAACGAGTGACCCCTTAATAAAAAAGATCCTGTCACAGACTCATGACAATGTTTATCTTGATGCTGCCTATGAAAATATTTTTTACAATAAAACCTCTTTGTTTAACGGAGAGATATCAGTCTTTACCATCCTGGATTCTGATCAATTTCTCCAGAAAGAAAGGAATAGATTAATAAAAGATCTTATTGTTCTGTTCGGCTCGTTCTCCATCTTCATAGGGGGAATGCTCATAAACATGATGCTCTATTCTCAAAAGCTTAAATCCCATGCCATGAGCCTTAATAAGGGCAAATCAAAATTTGAAGACCTGCTGTTTATTATTACCCATGGTATAGGGAGTGAAATCCTGGCGCTTCAGAAAAACATGGAAGCATTACCCCCTGAAGTCTCTTCCGGGCTGAATCTGCGTTTCAATGAAATGTCCCTCATGATACAGAATGCAGTTAATGCTGCACGGCTGGATGAGAGTAAGAATCTCATCGTATTCAAGAATTATGATTTTTCATGGCAGTGGAAGAAACTGGCAGGCAGTTTCAGGCAGTTGTCTGTAAACAAGGGGCAGACATTTTCTGTTTCCCCTGATGTTCACTGCATAATCAATAATGATGAAGAGATGGTCTATCAGATTCTTGAAAACCTTGTTTCAAACGCCATAAAATTTGCCCCCCGTAATGGAGAGGTGAAACTTGACTGCCGCATAGATGGAGACATTCTTTTAATCACAATAAGCGATTCCGGTTCCGGTTTTCTTCCCGAAGAAAGGAAGGACATGTTTCTAAAATTTAAAAAACTGAGCACCAAGCCCACCGGAGGGGAACGTTCAACGGGTCTTGGCCTCTATATCACAAAGCAGCTTGCCGATGCATGCGGTATCAGATTAGTACTTTCTGAAGATTCAGAGGGCCATTCAGGGGCGGTATGGATGCTTGAACTGAAGACAGCTCAGTCCGGGATATAACAGTAACCTGTGCCTCGGTGAGTTTCAATCCTTCCTGCACAGTCTCCATGATTTGTAAGGAGATTTTTTACTTTGTTTATATGTACCCATATGGAGTTATCGCTTACATAAAATCCCTGCCAGATAATCTGTCCTATTTTTTCTTTACTGTAGACCTTTCCCGGATTTTGAGCAAGAAGGTAGATTATATCAAATGTTTTGCCGCCAAGGTCAAAGACCTGGTCTCCGGAAAGTATCTGGCGGGTATTGGGGTCAAGTATGAGATTGCCGCAGTGAATCTGCTTCGATTTGCATGATTCAAACTTGCGCAGAGAACGTTTAATGCGCGCAAGTGTCTCACCGGCGTGATAGGGCTTTGTTATGAAGTCTTCCGCTCCAAGTTTGAAACATTCAAGGCGTTCCTGCATGTCCAGTGTGGTGGATACTATGATTATACAGAGTTCAGGGTCAATCTCCAGAAGCTGGGATATGATGAACCGTCCGTTTATATCGGGAAGGTCCAGATCCAGAAGAATAAGTGATATTTTACCTGATTTGACAGCCTCAATGGCAGGTAATGCCGCAGATGCCTCGATATAGTTGTATCCCTCATTCTTGAGAATTACAGCAAGAGATTCCCGGTCAGCATCCTGGTCATCTACAATCAAAATAACAGGTTTATATTCCATTCGCAATTTATTGCATTACAACAGTGTTTTTGTCAATGATACTTGCTGAATTTAATCAAAAATTAAGTAAGAATTAAGGATAGTGCAGGTTCTGCCGTGATTCATTTATTGACAGGGAATATTTGTGATATAATCTATAAAATCTATAAAAAAATGAATGCCGGAGAAATTCTTTCCAGGCCATGGATGCGGTCCCTGTGAAAGGGATGAAACATCATTGGCCTTAAAGTTTATTGAATACTCACCAGCACATACGCAGACCGACATTCAGATTTTTTATTCTTAAAATTTTAAATGAGGAAACATATGAAGAAAAGCACTATCCTGGTACTCATCGCAATAGTTTCGATTTCTTTCGCATCTACAGGCTCAGCCGTTCCAAAATTCATCAAAAATGCGAAAGATAAAATAACAGGCAAAGAGAAAAAGAAGAGTAAAAAAAACGCCACAGTAGTTCTGGTCAAGGGACTGCAGCTCACCTGGTGCGGTAAAGAAGTAAAAGATAATGGTTCGGTAACTATTCCCGGCCTGAAGGGGGTCGCTCTTCCTGTTAAAGGCGGCAGGTTTGATCTGGCTGTACCTGTAAATCCTGTTTTTGGTGATGAATTCGGATTAAGTCAGCAGTCCCAGATGGCCGAACTGAGTTTCGGAAATGCCAAAGTATACCTGTTTTCAATTATATCCTTCGCAAACAGCAGTACCTCAGAAGTAAAAGCCGACGGCAGGGGAGGAATTGCTTTCAGGATTATTTATTCAGATAAAAATGTCAGGGGAACAATAGACGGTAAAGCCGCATCATTAAAAAAAGGGTGGAACATAATAGGGGATAAAAAGAATCGGGAAGCCTCTCTTATGTGTGCAGGCTGATATCTGCCGCTGTCATATTTATGGGCCAGTTGAAAGGCTCTTCGTAATAACAGCCCTGTTTCATATCAGCCATTAAATGATATAACTCAGGGCAGACGTTTTTAAACTGAAATATATACAGGAGAATTTATGAAAAGAATATTTACCGCGGGAATACTTATGTTATCCCTTGTTATTTTTTCTCAAAGTCTGTCTGCAGCTACTGTGCATCCCTTCATGGATGCAATTCATAAAAAGGACAGAAATAAAGTCGCCCTCCTCATACGTCAGGGAGTGGATGTCAACATGAAGCATCAGGATACTGCACTGGTCGATGCAATTGATGCAATCCCAAAGGGCTTTGATATTGAAATTGTCAAGATGCTTATCAATGCAAAAAAAATCAATGTAAATAAATACAGCACACGCCCCATGGGAGCCTTCAGCTGGTACCGCACTCCGCTCATTGCCGCTGTCTGCACGGGAAGAATTGAAGTGGTAAAGCTCCTTCTTAAAAAGGGGGCAAAGGTCAACCTCACTGACCAGCATTTACCTGTCTCCAGTATTATCGGCCCTCAGCCTTTGAACACGGCACTTCATTACGCGGCTGAAAATGGATTCTATGAAATCGCGGAACTGCTTATTAATAACGGCGCGAAAATAGAACAGCTTAATTCCACAGGGATAACCCCGCTCATAGCGGCAGTGATGAAAATTTCCGACAGATCAAAGGAAGCAGAGAAGGAGAACGCCTGCAAAGTTATTTCGCTTCTTCTGAAGAAAGGGGCGAAAGTGGATAACTGCCCATTCTCTCCCAATACAAAGTATCTTAAAGTAGATCTCCCCAAGGGGACAACTGCCGCAATTAATCCGAAAGTCATTGTCAGGGGTGGAGGAGGTGTAACCGCCCTTTACTATACTGCGAAGAATGGATTTGTTGAAGGGGCAAAGCTCCTGATCGACGGAGGTGCGAAAATCGGGTTTCAGCACTACACTGCTAAAGCTACACCGATCATGGCCGCTGCAGGAGCTGATAAAACAGAAATGGTGAGGCTTCTTCTTGACAGAGGGGCGGATATTGAATCGGCCGATGTACTGGGAACCAACTCGCTTCTTCTGACTGCGTCAGGCCTTCTGTATAATACAGCTTCTCTCCTCCTTGAAAGAAAAGCCAATGTTAACGCCTATGTTAAACCCTTAGGGGCTAATGCACTTATGTATGCAATCAATCAGGGCCGAAAGGACAAAGAGAAAGACAGTATAAGAATGATGAACCTTCTCATTGATAAGGGAATTAATATAAACTTCCAGGGGCCCCAGGGGAATACAGCCCTGATGTACGCATCGGGATGGGGAATTGTAACCAGAAATCCTGAAAGGGCAAGGATACTTCTTGATAAAGGGGCAAAGGTAAACCTGAAGAACAGGAAAGGCGAAACAGCCCTGATGATGGCCGCAAACAGGGGTTATGTTGAGATAGCGAAACTGCTGATTGAGAAGGGCGCTGATCTTGAAATTAAGGATTCGAACGGCCGCACTGCCCTAATGAACGCATCAGCGGCAACGATTGACCTGAAAGACAACAACAGCGACTTCCCTGAACTTGTAAAACTCCTCCTTGATAAAGGAGCCAATATCAACGCCAAGGACAAGAATAAAAGTACAGCACTGTCGCTGGCAACAAAAAACGGGCATAAGAAAATTGTGGCAATTCTAAAGGCAAAGGGGGGTAAGACAGACTCCGCCGAAAAGAAGGATGAATCGGGTAAAGCAGTAATCGGTATCTGGGAAGGGTTTCAGAACTCCAATCCATATGACCTTCATCGTTTTATTTTTAAAAGTGATAATACATGGACCTATGAAATTAAACCTACTGCAAAGATGCTGAAGCAGGTTCCGAAAGCACAGCAGAAGTACCTTGCAGATACTTATAAGAACAGGGCTAAACAGCTGGGTAATAAGGGAACTTATTCATTCAGGGAACAGTGGCTGGTTCTGAAAACAAACTCATTCTTCAGTCCAGATAGAGTATTCGCATGGAGCGTTAAAAAAACCAAACTGAACCTGAACGGTACAGAGTACATTTTAAATAAAAAGAGTAAATAGATTAGTGAGTATTATACCCCCCGTCCCCGGACAGGCTCTGAGCCTTTCCGGGGACGGGGGAAATCCCGCCGTCCGTAATAACATCTTTCATCCGTAGACCGAGACAGTTGCTGTGAAATGAATCTGTTGAATAAGCATAATAAAGTTCATGTTCAGTAACCGGAACCGTTATAATAATTTACCAGTCATTATATCTTCAGGATTCCCTTTTTAAAAAGAATACCCGCAAATACCGGTTCTGCAATCTCCATCAATAAGGCAAAGATTCTTTATGGTTTTTCCTGAACCAATTAGTGTTCTAAAAAGAGTTGATTTTCATACAAACTCAATCTACCATTCTGCTCAATGGCATGAATAAAGATATTGAGCAGATGCATGCAGAACGTTGTATAAAATGGCCAGTATCTTATTATGTCTTTTAGAAGAAATTTGAGATTAACATTAAATCTGAGAAAGAAGAAATTTTTAATTATGAATAAATGGGGATTCTTGCGTGAAACATCTGATCTTGCAAAAAAAGCCGGTAAAGATGCAGATACCGGGCTGCACAGAACCGGATTAGAAGATTATCTCGGAGTAATTTTTCATGAATAGATGGAATATCCCTGAAGAAATGGAAAAGGAAATAATTGAACGGGACAGGTTTTGTATATATTGCGGGATTGAAATGATTGAAAAGGTTCCCCAAGGGCAGTCAAGGAAGTATGCAGCAACCTGGGAGCACATAATTAATGACGGAACTATTGTTACAAAAGAAAATATTGCAAGATGTTGTTCTTCATGTAATTCCAGCAAAGGTACAAAGAAATTATCATACTGGATAAATTCAAAGTACTGTATAGAAAAGAATATAAATAAAAATACGGTTGCACCTGTAGTTAAAAATGCTCTGGAAAAAGGGTTATAGAAATCTAATGGAGAAAGTTATGAAATATTTAGTACTGATTGCCGTTTTATCTTTTACCCAGGTTTCCTATTCAGCCACTGTTACGGGAGATAAAATAAACGTCCGTTCCGTGCCGTCTCTTAAGGCAAAGAAAACAGGGGTTCAGTTGTCAAGAGGCGACAAGGTTTCTCTGACCAACGACAGTTATCATGTAAAACCCAAAACTGAAAAGATAGTCCCATACGGAACACACCCCTGGTGGCATGTTAGTTTTGAAAAAAACGGTACTTCAAATGAAGGGTATGTTTTCGGCGCTTTTATGATCTGGGAGATAGTAAAGAACTGCGGCATCCATGTAAAGCCAGATGAGAAAAGTAAGAGAATAAAAAAACTAAAAACCGGGGATAAGGTGGAGGTGCTGGAGGTGACAGAACCTGTTGATGATACAGCGGTTCCCTACTGGTGTTTTGTTAAGGACAGCACAGGCGTAAAAGGCTGGGTCTACTTTGATTATGTGCAGTAGCAGATGACCAATTATTATCATATAGCAGGGAATGACAGTTTGTTTTTTCGTTGGAGACGGAATGCAGTGCCGGTTCTGGTGGACGTTCCCGGACTCAGTTTTATTTTAAGATTATTATTTACAGGATGTATCTATGAAAAATTCCTTTGTATGTACTGCTTTTCTGGTTATGGTTCTTTCTTCTTTATGTTTTTCCCGGGAGAAAAATATTTCTAAATTCGATGACAACCATAACATCTATGTAAATCCCAGATTTGAATTCAGAGTGGTTTTCCCTAAAACATTGATCCCACAATCTCCGCCGGCCAATGATGATGGACGGGTATTTGAATCAGAACAGAAAGATTTCATCTTAACCGTTTGGGGCAGCAACAATGCGCTGTCTGAAACTTTAAAGGCAAAATTCAGGTCTGCCATTGCTGAATATAAAACCGGAAATATCAGGTATAAAGCATGCAGATCAGACCGGTATGTGATTTCGGGAATCAGAAATGATAAAATATTTTATGCCAAATCTGTATATGTTTCAGAAGAAAACAGATTCATAAATCTGCTCATTGAATACAATGTGAGCGCGAAAAAGAAGTATAACAAAATAGCACTGGCTGTTTCAAAATCATTCAGGGAAGTGACACATCCGGAAAGAAAAAAATAATCACCAGCAATGTTTATTTTTTAAAAAGGGTCCGGAAGAATGCAGATTTTGTTATTGAACAGGTTTCAGTAATTCTTTAAGAAGAGGAATAAATATGACCCCCTCAACAGATGAAGTTATGGGATGTCCGGCCTGCCAAAAGGGAAAGTATTCCGAATACTATCAGCCCAGGATTTCCCGACTGGAGTTTCTTCAAATATTTTCACCGGACAATTCCGATGCCAATGAGGTTTCCTGCCCCCGGTGCGGAATGTGCTGGGTGGTTGAACGTGACAGCAATGGGGAAACAATGGTACTATACCGTTTGGCCGGGGAAACCCCGGACTATGAGGGGGTATGGTTTTTCCACGAATGCGCACCCAGGGGTGATGGTGACTGCCATTCAATCGAGTTAACACTGACAGCCCGGGGCAGCCTCTTTGCCGGCCGGATAGAGGAGTCCAGATGGAATGAATATAATATGGAAGAAACCATGAAAAGGGATATTTGGCCTGTTTCTGCACACCGTGAAGATGAGATGGTTATCGTTGAAATCAGGGGAGGAGAGCTTTATTTCGGTTATCAGGGATATTCAACCCTCTTTGCAGTTAAGGCGGTCCGGGTATTTAATGAATATCCCCGCAGGGATGTGGCTGAGGATAAACTGTTTGTGGCTGCTTCATGTGATTATCTGCGTACCAACACCCCATTCAGGGTATGGGCCCGGAAAGATCAATAATCCTGATGGATTGTTCTATCCGCTCCGGTATTATATTACTTCATTGACATTCTCTGTGTTTTATTGAAAAAATTCCGATGAGCTGCAGGTTGCTGAAAACCTAATTATCATGAGAGAGGAAAATAAAAATGGACGTATCTTTTATTCAGATTGTTTTATTTATGCTCTTTGTACTGGCCATTTTCGGTGCAAAAGCCACATGGTCTATTGTCATAAAAGTTCCCGGATACATCGGTGTGGGAATAGACAGCATTGAAGGATTGGTCATATCTGTTATTGTCTTTGCTGCGGCTTTTTTTATCATTGCTCCTGTCATGGGGGTAGTCACGCTGTTTAAAAAGTTTTTCTGACATGGAAACCGGATTAAGTGTCAGAACAGAAAGGGGTAATCTCCTGATGCGGAATTATCCCTGCTGTTAAAAAGGATCTGTCAGGGCTGTATGTTGTTTCTTATCATGTGACACGAAAGTGCCACGACTGCAATGCCGAAAAGGATTATTCCAATCATGGCGTATATTCTTGAGTTATCTCCTTCAACAATGAAGAGGTCGGGGTCTTCATAGCTGTACCGCACCTTAAGGGCAGTGCCCAGGGGATATTTACGGCGTGAACTGTTGAGCTGCTCCCTGCTGACTAATGTTTTGCCGTCTCTGGTGGTATACTCAACTTCCATTGTATAGAGCAGAACACTTGCAGTACTGTCACCTGTCTCAAAATGTTCCTGATACCCGGTTACCTTTCCGGCGGCAGTGTCAGAATTTCTCCTCCATTTCATCTCCATGAAGAGGACAGCTATGCCTGTAATAATGATTGCCGCGCCAGTGAAGGCCATAATAATCCGCGGATCCACACCTCTGTAATACATGACAGCAGCAGCTGCCATAAAACTGCCGATAAAAATAAAAAGCCCTTTCGATTTCATGGAAAACCTCATGTTCAATATATTATTACAATACCTGTTCATGTTTTTTCAGGATTTTCCACTGAATAATAACGAAGGGTAAAAAAAATTGCCGCTGCGGTGAACCGGTCAGGATGCAGTGAGGGTGTAATGAATATCAGGTTTTTAAGGTGTTAATATTATCCGTTAAAATTGAAATGCCTTTGCAAAAATAATGAAACTGTAATAGTATGTATTACAAAAGTTATAGGGGATAACTCCAATGAAAAAACGTCATATGGGGAAGCAGGAGATGGAACTATCCGGTGAAAACAAGCCTGAAGAAATATTAACAAAAGAGGAACTTGGAAAACTCTACCCTGTAAAACTGGAGCCCTATAATGAGAAATGGCCAATCCTTTTTAACAGGGAAATGGCACATCTGAAGAATCTTTTTGGAATAGAGTTGAGAATTGAACATATAGGGAGCACCGCAGTGAAGGGGCTCTCTGCCAAGCCCACAATTGATATCCTCATGGAACTTCCCGTTGCATTGAGTAAAACAGATATTATAAAAAAGATGGAAGAAAACAGTTATATTTTCATGAAGGAGCAGACAGAACATCTGATGTTTGTAAAAGGCTACACATCAACAGGCCTTGCGGAGGAGTCCTTCCATGTACACATGGGGCCCTTATCCCTGAGCTGGCTTTGGGACAGAATCTTTTTCCGTGATTATCTCATAGAAAACCCTGAGGAAGCAGGTAATTATGAAAAGCTGAAAATGAATCTTGCCTTAAAGTATGAAAATGACAGGGAAGCCTATACCGATGGGAAAGGGGAGTATATTAAAATGGTTACAGAGAGGGCAAAAAGTAAACTGCACCAGCCGGATCTGAGCAGGTTAGATTGAAGGTTATTTGATTTTTTTCAATTGAGAGGTGATATGCGCAGTAAAGAAATTTATTATATCGGCCAGATTTCAGTAAAAACAGGTGTGTCATGTAAGACAATAAGGTTCTATGAAGAGCTGGGTTTGATCTCTCCGCCAGAAAGACTGAATAAATACAGGGTCTATAATGATGGTCATATTCAGCAGATAAACCTTGTTAAGCAGGCCAAGGAACTTGGTTTTAAGTTATCCGAACTGAAGGGGTTATTTTATCATTCCAGTATCTGTTCCGATTTTCCATGGGAAAGGGTTATTGATATGATAAACGGGAAAATAAGGGAGAACAATGAGTTAATGGAAACTGTAAGTGCCCGGAATAACGAGCTGAAAAAATTTTTAAGGAAAATTGAAAAAAAATGTGATTCACCTATTGACTCTGCCCCTTAGGTCATAGTTTAGCATTTCTCCCGGCAGAATAAAAACAGGAGAAATGAATGAAAAAAATATTACTCATAAACGGACATCCCGATGAAAGCAGCTTCAATTCAGCACTGCTTGATGCATACAGAAGGGGTGCAATTGAATCAGGGAAGTCTGTGAAAGTTCTCAGCATAGGGGGACTGGATTTTAATCCCAATCTGAAACATGGTTATCAGGAAAGAATGGACCTCGAACCTGATTTACTCGATGCATGGGACAAGATATTGTGGTCTGATCATATTGTCTGGATCTACCCAATGTGGTGGGGATTCATGCCTGCAGTAATGAAGGGCTTCATTGACAGGCTGTTCCTTCCCGGCACTGCCTTTGTGGCAAATAGAAATTCATATAGAGTAACAAAAAAACTCTCCGGTAAAACTTCACATATCATGATGACAATGGATACTCCCATCTGGTACTATAAACTCTTTCTTCGCGAGCCCGGCATTAAAGTTATGAAGAAACACATACTGAAATTTGTCGGCATCAAGCCGGTCAAAACCAGTTGTTTCGGGCCCATTAAAAATTCAGGAGAGAGAGATCTGAATAAGTTTATGGAAAGGGCATTTGATCTGGGGAAAAGGAATATCAAGTGACAGGAGTTAAAGGTTGCGCCTGGCCAGGACTGCAGGGCTCTGCCTCAGAATAAAGAATAACTGACGAACAGTTTTTTTGGGCAGGCGTTTTCGGTGTGTAAATCTGATGCCCCAAAGCGTTTCAGGGATTTAACTATTATAACTCAACCAGAGGAGACAGGCAAATGATCAGTTTAACAGCAGTTTATTTAGGCGGAATCTTAACGATACTCCTGGCATTATTTCATTCACAATTTTACAAATTATTTAAGTGGGAAGATGCATATGAAAAAATCGGCTATCCCAATAATAAAATATTTCATACCATTCATATCGCATTGCCTTTGATTTTTCTGATGATTGGTATGCTTTCAGTTGTATATACCCATGAGTTGAGTCAATGTAACGGTTTGTCATTGGGATTCTGCCTGTGGAGGGGTCTCTGGCAGATAAAGGGAAGGCTCTCCGCCTAAAACTTATAATTACATTCTTTTTCTTATTTATAAGTTATATAATACCCGTTGCAGTTAAGTTGCTTAAAAATTTGTATTAACATCGCGTGAAAATTCTGTGCTGTAATCTTCAAAAATAAATCTTGATAAAATGCGCCTCCGTTTTAGTCTAGCATTTTCGCATGGAGGGCAAAATGGAAGGCAAAGATAATCTTTTAACTGTGACAGTGAGACCTGATGTGGTAATGACCCGCGGATCAGGCATGTTTCTCTGGGACAGTGCCGGCAAAAAGTATCTGGATTTTATCGGCGGCTGGGCTGTAAACTGTCTCGGGCATTCCCCGCAGGTACTTGTTGATGCAATTAGGGATCAGGCCGAAAGGCTGATAAATGCCAGCCCCTCTTTTTATAATGATGCAATGCTGAAATTGGCCGGAAAGCTTGCAGAAATTTCAGGCCTTTCCCGGGCTTTTTTTGTCTGCAGCGGGTCAGAGGCCAATGAAAGCGCGATCAAGCTTTCCAGAAAGTATGGGCAGAAAATGAAAAACGGCGCCTTTGAAATAATAACAAATCAGGGAAGTTTCCATGGAAGAACCCTTGCCACAATGTCTGCCTCGGGCAAGGCTGCTTTTGAAAACCTCTTTGAACCTAAAGTTCCGGGTTTCGTGAAGGTCCCACTGAATGATGTCGAAATGCTGAAGCGTTCAGTCAGTGAAAATACCTGTGCCGTAATGATTGAGTCCATTCAGGGAGAGGGGGGAGTAAACCCGGTCTCACAGGAATATGTTAATGCTGCAGAAAAACTGGCCCATGAAAACGGACTTCTTCTGATCTTTGATGAAGTCCAGACCGGCATAGGTAGAACAGGAACGCTCTTCGGTTTTGAACACTACGGCGTGGTTCCGGATATTGTAACGCTGGCAAAGGGGCTGGGCGGCGGATTCCCGGTCTCTGCAATGCTCTGCAGGGAGGAACTGAATATTTTCGAACCCGGCGACCAGGGCGGAACCTATTCTGGGCAGCCTCTTGCCATGGCTGCGGGCCTGGCTGTTCTTGAAGAAATAGTGAAGCCGGGTTTTCTTGAACACGTTGTGGAAATGGAAAAGTACATTAAGGGCAGGCTGCAGAAACTTGAGTCTGAGCTCAATATAGAGAACATACGCGGCAAGGGCCTTCTCCTTGCTTTTAATCTTAAAAGCGGCGATTCAAAAAGAGTAGTGGATGCCTGTCTTGAAAAAGGGTTGATACTGAATGCACCCCAGCCCGGGGCAATCCGACTCATGCCGGCCCTTACTGTAAGCAGGGAAGAAATAGACATGATGTTTGAAATACTTATTCCTGTAATAAGTGAGTTTAAGTGATCTTACTTTACCATGAGTCCTGTTCCTTACTGCCGCAGCGGCAAAGAGGTTTGCTGAATAACAGAAAGCATACCAGTAATGACAAAGGATTCCTTGAAATGGTCTGTTCCGGATATAGCGGCGCTTCACTATATGTTGAGGAACCGGTTGTTGTTGATGAAAACCTGATTACTGCTACAGGGCTTGCCCCTCTGGAGTTTTTCCGTGAAGTTTTCAGAACGTTAAATGTCATGGAAGAAGATATTCTTGAGGCATGGTACCGCCTCTATGAAACAAAGGATTCAAAATACTTTTACAGCCTCATGGACTCTCTTAAATAGAAAAATGAATGAGTCTCAGGAAAGAGTCTGTTTATTTGTATGTTGTTAAAAGGTAAATCTCCGGGGCATTGAGAATGACAGACATGACCCTGTTGGAAATTAAGAATTATTTTCTTGACAAATAACTGTAATTAATGCGATTACATTTATAAAATTGGTAAGGTGAGAGATGAATAGTGAGTTCGCTTTGGCGCTTCATCTTGTGTTGATAATGACATATTTTCCGGAAACGCTTTTTACCAGCAAACGTCTTTCGGAACTGCTGGGGGTTCATTCTGCCCGGATCAGAAAAATTCTGTCATTGTTAAGGCAGAATAATCTGGTTAATTCAAAAGAGGGAGTTTCCGGCGGGTTTACGGTATGTTTTGATCCGGCAGCCGTCACGTTAAATGATATTTATCAGATAACCCAGAGGAATGTACTCGAACCAAAATGCCATGACTGTACCGGAGGCTGCCAGATCGGAAAGAATATCAAGGCAGTGCTTAACGGGATTTTTTCAGAAGTTGATTCAGATGTACAGAAGAGGCTGTCGGAATATACAATTGAACGTGTAATGAATATGACAAGCTGATATTTTTTTGTCTTTAAATGTAACTGTATTAATTACAGTTACATTTATGCTTTCAACTTTTTCCAGGAGAAGATGAGTGAAAATTTTAAAAACACTATGCCGTATCTATACAGAGGATATTGAGCAAAGTATCCTGTTCTATGAAAAACTGACATCATTAAAATGTGCAAGCCGTTTTGACTATGGCGAAGCAGGCCTGGAGCTGGCAGTTGTCGGTGATTTTTTGATTATTTCAGGCTCAGAAGAAACTCTGCGCTATTTCAAAGGGACGGATGCCACTGTGCTTGTTGATTCGGTAGAGCAGTACAGGGACTTTCTTATCCGGAATGGTGCGGTAATTCAGGAGGAGATTAAGCATGTCCCAACCGGATGGAACATGCTGGTGTGGCATAAAGATAACACTGTTCTTGAATATGTGGAACACAGAAAATCATAGGTTCCGGGAACTATTCATGAAATGATACAGCTTGATGGAAATGGTTTTATAAATCAAAAATTTTAAACATAGAGGTATAAAATGAAAGTAGTAGCTGTCAACGGAAGTCCGCGAAAGGGGTGGAATACTCATCGGCTCCTTGAATCTGCATTAGAGGGTGCAAAATCAAATGGTGCTGAGGCCGGGATTTACAATCTTTATGATCTCAATTTCCGCGGCTGCATAAGCTGTTTTGCATGTAAAATGCCCAGAGGAAATAGCCATGGAAAGTGTGCCCTGAAAGATGATCTGAGCCCAGTCCTTGAGGATATTGCCTCGGCAGATGCTCTGATTCTTGGCTCGCCCATTTATTTTGGTTCAATCACAGGAGAAATGCGTTCTTTTATTGAACGTCTGCTTTTTCAGTATCTTGTATATGACAGGGAATACACATCCCTTGCTCCGAAAAAACTCGATGGTGCATTCATCTATACAATGAACGTTTCAGAAACAGCCATGTCAGAGTATGGGTACCGGGCTCCCATGGAAATGACAGAATATGCCCTGAAACGGACACTGGGTATGAATAATTTTCATTCTCTCCATTCTACAGATACATGTCAGTTTGATGATTATGATAAATACGGCGTAACAGCCTTTGATTCGCAGCACAAGATGAAAAGGCGGGAAGAGGAATTTCCAAAGGATATTGAATCTGCCCGTACAATAGGGGAAATGCTTTCCCGTTCAGAATAAACAGATTCCTGATACTCCCTGTCTGACGGCAGAGAGTATTTTAAGGATGTGAAGGAGACTGAGGTGACGGCAGCCGGTCTCTGATATTCCATATGGCTGTATAGCCGGTTTTTAGAAGGCTAAATAAATACTAAAAGAGGAGAATATGAGTTTAATTTCAGTGAAAGAAGAAAAGTGTGTATCATGCGGATTGTGCGGCGAAACCTGCCCAATGGGACTTATCTCTTTTGATGATAGCAGATACCCACAGGAGCGTGAGGGCGCTGAAGGAACGTGCGTATCATGCGGACATTGTGTATCTGTCTGCCCTAATGGAGCTCTGGCTCTTGCAAAATATGATGAATCCGAATTTAAAGCAGTTAATGAATCCCTGGTTCTCAAAACAGAACATGTTGAGCAATTGATAAAATCCAGACGATCAATACGAAAGTTCAAACAGACAAAGATTGAAAAACGCGATTTTGAAAAGCTCTTTGACATTGCAAGATATGCTCCCACCGGTGGGAACAGTCAGCTTGTGAACTGGATAGCGGTGAATTCGCGTGATCTGGTGAAAAAGATCGGTGACGCTGCAGTTGAACATTTTAAAAATCTCATTGTGGAAAAACATCCCGTAACACAGCGATATCCCTTTGAGAAGATGATAGCTTATTATGAGGAAGGCCATGATTTCATGTTTCGTGGTGCTCCGGCACTTATCATAACCTGCGCTCCAGCTGAATACGGCCTTGGAGCAGTTGACAGTACCATTGCCCTTTCATACCTGGACCTTGCTGCTGCTTCGCTGAATATCGGCTGCTGCTGGGCAGGTTTTTTTATGATTGCAGCATCCGGCTCTGAACAGATCAGAAAGATGCTCAATATTCCTGACCACTTCGTATTCACCGGTTGTTTGATGGCGGGGTATTCAGATGAGAAATATATGACAATTCCGCCGCGGAACCGGGCCAAAGTAACCTGGATGGATTGAGAAAAATCTGAAAAGACTTATGAGAAATATAAATATCTCCTTCCATATTTATTATTGATATTTGGTTGATCTGCGGTGTCTGCTTTTGTAAAATGTATTGTTTTGATTCATTCATATTGTGGAGAGAGGCAAACTAAAAAATGAAGACTAATCTGTTTTTAATGGTAATTTCATTTGTTTTATTCATTGGATCATGGAGGGTAAATGCACAGGAGCCGGAGTACTATAGTTCCTATTCCGATTACTGCGGGCTCCCTGATTACGGTGACTTTACCGCGGTACAGGGGATGTGCATTGACCGGAACAACGGTGTTCTCTATACGGCAAAAATAAACCAGCGCAACCTGAACGATGTCAGAACCAGACTGACCGCAGTTTCATTAAAGAAAAGCGGAACTGGGAAAACGCCGGTACTGCAGGAACTTAAAAATTCAGATACAGGTTTGTTTGACCTGGATCTGGGCCATGCAAATGATATAACTGTTATTGCGGAGAAAGGCGGCCGGTTCGCGAGCATATATGCGGCTGTTATGAAAACCGGAAAATATAAAAAGCGCATTGTAAAGGTGCGGGTGGACACCGTAAATGATACCTTCAGAATAACCGGAACCTACAGGATTGTATACAGAGGAAAAGAAATTTCAGCATCGGGTATTGCCTATGATGAAAGAATGAAGAAGTTTATAATCAGGTCCGGAAATAACTATTTTGTAGGAGATTTTGATGATGGAGACGCTGTTTTTACGTGCCGGGCAAAATTTACACTTAATTACAGTGACCTGCAGATAAAGGGTGAAAAACTGGATCTGCAGAGGGAATTGAAGGAGAAGACTTACAGACATCAGGGCATGGCATATTACAGGGGCTGTTTATATACCGTTGTTTCGAAATTTGACGGGAATGGAAAGGCGGTAAATGTGAGCATTATTTTGCCAGTGAAAATGGACTGCGCCTCCCTGATCAGGGAACAGGCTGGAGACAGGCAAATGAATAAAACCGCAGTTTCTAAAGTCCTGAGTATAAGCAGGGATCTGTCGTTCAGAATTATAAGCAAAAAGTACAGGGTCTTTGAAATGGAATCCCTCGATATATATAAGGGGGCTCTTTATTTTAATGCAAACAGAGACAGGAAACGTGACTTTATCGGCACAATTAAAAATTTTACTGTACCTGAATAAGTGAAATTATATTATTAATCTAAACTTATTCGATTCTAGGACATATCCGGCCCGGAAAGAGTGCCGGTTCAATTAAGGTGCAGCGAAAAGTTCTCTGGTAAAAAGGACGGTAGAATGCATATGAAAAACAGCAATTACCCTGTAAAAATCGAAATGTCCCTTGTCTGGGGTGATCTTGACCCGCACTATCATCTTAACAATGTTAATTATTTCAGGTTTTTTGAAGCGGTAAGGGTTATTTATTTTGAGAAAATCGGCCTGCTTGAGATGCAGAGAATGGAAGGTATAGGGTCCATTCTTAAGGAGACGTCCTGTTCATTTGTAAAATCAGTTACCTACCCCGATACAGTCACTGTAAAGGCAAGATGTTCCGGCATCAGAACATCTTCCTTCTCTATGGAATTTGTCCTTTCCGGTCAGGATGGTGAAACCGCAGCCCTGGGCACAAGCGTTACTGTAATATTTGACTACAACAGCAAGTCCAAGCATCCCATGCCTGAATCAATCCGCGCTGCCATAGAAAAACTGGAGAACAAAAAATTTTCATAAATGGCCTTATCTTAAGGATATCATAAACCAGTTTATTCCTGCCGAATACATGGCGTGTTCCGTTTAACGTTTGCGTGACTGGGGTATGCTGCTTTCGCATGGCACCTTTACCTGACACTTGCCGCATCCGTATCTGGGCCTGAACTTCTCCTTTATGATGTCGAGAAAGCGTGAGCATGGAACATGCAGTTTTCCCTCTTCCATGGATATGGCCTTTGCCGGGCAGTTCTTGACGCATGCGCCGCACATGGTGCAGTATTCATAGAGTTCCGTGTATTCTCTCCTATCCCTCTCAAAAAAACCGGTTGTTATGATGCTGCCCAACCTTCCGGCCATGCCTTTCCGTGTAATAATCCCCTTTGAAAGGCCGAAGGTTCCAAGGCCGCATATGAAAGCAGCGTGCCTCTCTGACCAGTTGCTTGTAAATGCCGTCTCCGGATCAGGGCATCCTGTATTTTCACTGATGAACATGAACCTGCTGTCAAGGGCGGGTACTCTATTTTTTATCCCTGCGTTGGAGAGGTGTGCACTTAAATATGTGCAGAGCTCCCTGATGAATGCCTGCGCCTCAATTCTTCCGTGGAGCCATTCCGGCGAGGGGTATTCCATGTCCGCCGCGTTGCTTTCTTTGACCCTTTCGGTAAATGGCATAAAGAAGGAGATGACTGTCCGTGCCTCCGGCAGCCATTCTGATGGAGTCATGAAATGTTCACCTATTGCCGAGGGGGCTTTAAGCCCCTGAAAGAGTTCATCTCCGGCATCCCCGAATGCAAAGACGGGGTTGCTGAAAATTTTCATGGACGATAGGTTTTCCGTGAGCGCGGCATCTGCGGCAATATAATTGTGTTCTGAATTTTCAGTGAATTCAGAAGCGAGCCGTACCAGTTCCTGTCTATCCATTTTTATCTCCTTCATTAATTCTGTCAGCGCCCGCCGCAGGCATGTGGTGATTAAGACAAACAGCAGAAAGAATACCGTCAGACAGACACCATGCCACCAGTTTAATTTTGTTTCATTGACACTGCTGATAAACTGCCCGTAAACTGCCGCTCAGTCATTTTCTCTGCCTATGATACCTAGCCTTTGGGGTGTGTTGTCCTGTTACAGCAGCTTTTAGAGGTAAAGGCAAATACTTTTTCATTTTCTTTCTATCTTTAACCTCTCGGGCCTGTTGCCCTGAAGATTGGAGATCCCCAGCCTGATATATACCGGGTCTGCCCCGGATGTAACCTATCACCAACGGAGAGGCATCGAAGGGGCAGTCAGGATAGGCAGTAGAAAAAGCAGGGGAGGAGGACACTGGCCGTGGCTTTTCCTTCTTTTATGTATACGAAGCAGGAGTTGGAAAAGATTAATATAGAATGCAGGTTGCATGTTTTTTTTAACTTCTGGTTGAATGAAGCCAAAGACGTGGTTACATCTTCTGTAGAAAATTCTGAAAAACAGAAAATTAGTTGTGTTAAAACAATTGCGGGATTATTTAAAAAGTAATATTTCTATTTTCCTGGAAGCAGAGTTTAAAATAGAACGTAAAGAGTAAAAATAAAGCCGGTGCAAATAGAGGAGTCAATATGAAAAAGTATAATGTATCTGTTAAAATAAGTATTATATGTTTTGTTTTTTCTGTAATTCTGGCTGGAGGGACTTCCGTCAATGCCAGCAATGTCATCGAAGGATTTGTAGAAAACTGGGAAGCAGAAGTGGTTGGGATTACAGGGGATGTCACTTTATCAGGCAAGGGTGACTCGGCAGTGCATTCTGTTCCTGTAAAACTGAAACTGCTGAAAATGATAGAGAGAAGAGGTTCGGTTCTCGAAGATTGTAAATCCCTGCCATTAAAAGGTAAAATAGAAACCATCAACCTCAGGCTTGAACGCAGACACTGGATAAATTTCTTCAAACCCGGCGATATTATTAAGGTGAAGTACAGCTGTCGTACAAGTTTCGCAGCTCTTGGCCCCTCTGTTGTAACCCTTTGGGATTATCTTCCCGGAGACTTACCCTATGAAAAAATTGTCGGAATCAAGAACGTTCCCTCAAAAGACTATGCTTCAATGGAACATGTGAAAAAGCTATACAATTTAGTATACAGACGCAAGGGTTATACCAGACATATAACTGCCGGGCCAGACACTGCAGGCGGGTTCAAAATATTCTGGAACTATTGCAAAGAACCTGATATGAAGATAAGCTATCTTTATAAACAGGATGACCTGACTATTGCTGTCGCCTTTGATAAAGACGTTATTAATATTAAAAATGATGCAGATTCAGTAAAAAAAATTTTCAGGTTTTCTGTTTCTCCCGGGTACCCGAAAATACTTCAGGCAAAGGGGTGGAAAATCATTTATCCTTTCGGTGATATAGAGGTATCAGGAAAAGATATGGAGTATCTGGTTTATAAAAACGGCAGGCTCAAGGGAGAAATGAACCTGCATATTGAAGGTTTTGAATCATTTAATTCCGGGAACCCCTACTGTCGCGCGCCCAGGGGATATAAAAGTCCTGCGGAATGTCATGTAGGCTATAAGATTCCGCATACCATAAACCTGAAATTTGATCTGCCCTTGAAACTGCTTAAATGCAGTAAATGACCGGATTCTAACTGAGAGCCAGACCTGCTTGAAACTCCGGAAAGGAAATTGTATGGATTCATACCTGACATTTTCTGTGAACCTGTCTATCAGCGCCCTCCCCGTCCTCCAGTGGGGTCATGTCTGGAAGGCGACCCATAGTAATTGGCATTGACTTTTTTACAGATTGTTGCGCCGGTTTTCTTATCGCAGGGAGTATCAGATACCTTTATGTCCTGCTTCCTGAAATCAATATTAAACAAAACCTTGACAGCTTTTCCGTTCTTTTTGATAGTTTCAACTGTTCCAAAGTCCCGAATAAACAGCGCTTTGTTCATGTTATAGTTTCTTTCTATGCTTATGAGAATATTACCGTACTGGTTTGATTCAGTTTCCTTATATACAATGTAATCTGCGCCTTTTCCTTCCTGCAGGTTCCTGGGCTCAACATTCATAAGTTTATGTGTGTTCAGGATATGACTTCTCCGGATACGCTCGTTTGCATCAATTACATAGAGCAGTGTCGCATCACAGTCCATTCTCCTTATTCTTGAATTATCCCCTTGAATGTAGAAGACTGTATTCCCTCCATTTCTGCTTATGTGTATGCTGAACACCTGGTTTATGCCCTTTATCTCCCTGGGGTCTTTGCCGAATTTTTCCTTAAACTGTGAGTACGAAAAACTATATACATTCTTGCTGAGGGTTTTATCTTTTTTGGACATCGTTATGACTTTCATTTTATCCCCTTCTATTACAAGGCGCATGCCGTTAAATTCGACGTCTTCTTCATAGGTGAATTCAGCAAAGAGGCTGGTGAAGGTGAATAAAAGAACGAGGCAGATAAAAAGTTTTTTCATGAAATTCTCCTTTTGTTTCCATAAGTCTTTGTCATAAAACCGGACACGGACAACTTGAAGTTCTGCATTAAAAGTGACATATTTTGTGCCGGTATATATGAAAAGTCAATTCTATAATTACTTTCATTTTTGTTTACGAGAGTACCTGTTTGCCGGATTAGGAGGTAATGAGGAGCAATGATATTAATGAATTGTGCTTTTCATACAAAAGTGCCAAAAAATTGATGGATATTCTGTAAAATAAAAGTTTATTCTTTGCTTAATCTTTGATAAAGTGGAATTGACAGGTGCCGGCTCCCTCTTCAAATGGAGATGACTGCTCCAGCAGTAAAAATTTAGACAGGTAAAAAATGAAACATATAACTGAAATTCTTTCTCCAGCTGGTGACATGGATGCGGCAAAGGCCGCGATTCTGGCGGGAGCCGATGCCATATACATGGGCGTTGAAAAGTTCAACGCCCGGGTGAGGGCTGAAAATATATCTGAAAAGTCCCTGCCGTCAATTCTCCGCCTGGCCCATGACAGTGGGGTAAGGGTCTATGTAACTCTCAATATTCTGCTCACTGAGCAGGAGGTTCCCGAGGCCCTTGAACTTGCAAACAGACTTTTCACGGCAGGAGCTGATGCTCTCATCGTTCAGGATATGGGCCTTGCCTGGGTCCTGAAACAGAATTTTCCCGAAGGGGAGATCCACGCATCCACACAGATGACGACACTGAACTGTCTCCAGACAGATTTTATTAACAGGCTTGGAATGGTTCAGGTCAATCTTTCACGTGAACTTTCGGAACATGAGTTATCTGTTCTGAACAGTCATGTCCATGACCGGGGAATGAAAAGCGAAATATTCGTTCACGGAGCCTACTGTGTGTCATGTTCCGGTGTGTGCTACATGAGTTCTTTCATGCACGCCCAGTCAGGCAACAGGGGGGCATGTCTTCAGCCCTGCAGACGGAAATACAGCATAAAGAAAAACAGTAACAGGGACTATCTCCTGAGCCTGAAAGACAACAATGCCCTGAATTTTGCCTCCGCACTGGTCGATATCGGTGCGGACTGCCTCAAAATTGAGGGGCGCATCAAGGGGTATAACTATGTCTACGAGGTAACCAGGGCCTGGAGGCAGGAGGTGAACCGAATTTCCGGAATTGAAATGCAGGACGGAAAGCCGGCCGATGTTGCGAACGTTTTCAACAGGGATTTCAGTACCGGATATTTCGAAGGGGAAATATCCGGAGACATGTTTGTAAACTCTCCCCTTGACCAGTCCCTTGTACCCAAGGGGATTGTGGAGAGCTACAGTGCAGATAAACGGGAACTTCTTTTCAGGGAGAGGGGCGGCATAAGTGAAGGTGACCGTCTGAGTATTTACACTGCTGAAAATGAATTTATCTGTACCCTCATTGTCGAGAGTGTTTTCTCCGCCGGACGTTGCAGTATAAAAATTGAAAACAAGCTCAGGGGAAAAATAGAGAAGGGACAGCTTGTCATGGCTCTCCCTCTGCAGAATCAGAGTCTGTCCCTGCTTGAACGCATAAGGGGGCTTGAACCGGAACCCCATGAGCTCACAGTTTCCGTCTCCGGAAAGGAGGGCGAACCCCTCTGTGCCGAGTTTTTACTGGACGGAAAGGCTGCTGCGGTGACCAGTTCTGTCCCTCTTCAGAAGTCACAGAAACTTTCTCTGGGAGAGGACATTCTCAGGGAACAGTTCAGGCGGCTTGACGATCCGCTTATTTTTCTCGGGAAAATAGACTGCACCGGGCTTGAGCCGGGCCTCTTTCTCCCACTTAAAGAACTGAACAGAATGAGAAGAGATGCTCTTGACGCATTTAAGCCTCTCAAGGATCTGAATATTTCACCTGTTAGTTCACCCTCCCGCAAGCCATTGAAAAAGATAGCCATTCTTGTGAACGATGCGGATTATGAATCCTGGCTTGGAAAGGGTTTCGACGGGCCGGTTTTCCTTGAGGCAGGCATGGCTACAGACCCGGAACGGATAAGTGAGAAGACAAATCTCTGGCTTCCGCAGTTTATCCTGGATGGAGAGGTTGACCATTACAGAAGCCTCATTAAGTGTGTAAAACCTGAACTCGTTGTTTCAGACAACAGCGGCCTGGGCCTCTGGTGTGCAGGAGAGGGTGTATCCTGGATCGGCGGCCCCCAGCTGAATATATGCAATTCCATGGCAATGAATGCCCTGGAAAAGGAGGCGGGAGCTGCAGGAGGATTCTATTCCCCTGAACTCAATAAGCATCAGCTCAGTGAAATTCCGGGAAGGGATGGGGTTCTTTCATTCTATACAGTTTTCGGGCCTGTCCTCATGATGACGAGCCGTCAGTGTTTTTTTCTGAAACCGGGCCTGTGCAGGCAGGGTAGGGCGGCAAAGGACGGCAAATGCAGGGCCTTCTGCGAAAACTATTCAACCTTTTATGATGAGAAGAATGTCCCCTTTCATGTTGTGAAGAACAGAGGATTTCTGAACAGAATCTATAATGACTCGCTTCTGTTTCTGCCTCAGGCTGTGAAGGATCTGGACGTTGACTACTTTCTGCTTGATCTGAGGGGCATGCCCTTTTATTCGCTCAGCCGGGAAACAAAAATGGAACTGGTTAATTTTTTCAGGGAAACAGCAAAAGGAAATAACGGGCTGAAAGAGGGCCCCATCAAGGAGAAGCTCCCTCCCCTTACCTATGGAAACTACAGGAGAGGATTCTAGAAACATATTGCATATGGGAGTGGCGCCTATCTGAATTCATGAAGATTCCTGCTGTCATTAATTGTGCTATTTTTATCTGTTTCAGAATTATTATTTGACAGAAAATATATATATGGCTATATTGCCATATAATCAGGGTTAAAATATGAATAAAAAACTTCCTTCACAATATGAAGCACGGGCAAGAATAATAAAGGCCATGGCCCATCCAAGCAGGCTCTTTATACTTGAAGAACTGTATAAGGGGGAGAGAAGTGTCGGTGAGCTTGCTGAGATGGTCGGGGCCGATCAATCTACTATCTCCAAACACCTTAGCATACTGAAAACTGAAGGCCTCGTTTTTGATGAAAGGCAGGGAACAACTATTCTTTATCATCTTAAATGCCCCTGTATTCTGAATTTTATCGGATGTATCGAAGAGGTTCTGGAAATTAAAACACAGGAACACGTTGAAATGGTTTCTAAATGCAGAGTTAGATAATTTTTTTGGTATATAAATGGCAATTTTGCCAAATAGCAATAAATAGGGAGATGAAAAATGAACTGGAAAGATGAATGGAAACCTCTGGTATATATTTTGAGTCTGTTTCTCATTTTGTTTTTTTTACCTGTCGGTTTGGATAGGTTTGAAAATGCCGTTATGGAGGCATTGAGTCTTGCCAAATGGTATGCCCAGGAACATGTAATTCTCTGTCTTGTCCCGGCATTTTTTATTGCCGGAGCAATCTCAGTATTTATAAGTGAGGCTTCAGTTATGAAATATCTGGGGCCCAATGCAAACAAAGTCATTGCATATGGAGTTTCTTCTGTTTCCGGTTCAATTTTGGCTGTTTGTTCCTGCACTGTTCTTCCGCTATTCGCCGGCATATACAGGATGGGTGCCGGCCTGGGGCCTGCAACGGCATTTCTTTATTCGGGCCCTGCCATAAATGTTCTGGCGATCATTCTGTCTGCGAAGGTTCTCGGGTTTCAGCTTGGTGTCGCCAGAGCAGTGGGAGCTGTGATGTTCAGTGTAGTAATTGGCCTGCTGATGCATTTTATTTACCGCAGTGAAGAGAAGGAGAAGGCAAAGGCAATGATGCATATGCCGGAACCTGAGGTTGAACGACCACTTTGGCAGAACGCAGTATATTTCTTTATGATGGTAGCTATCCTTGTCTTCGCAAACTGGGGGAAAACTGAAGAAACTTCGGGGGCGTGGTTTTTCCTTTATCATTACAAGTGGTTTATTACCAGCGCTTTCGCGGCTCTTCTGGGGCTGATTCTTGTTATGTGGTTCAATATGCAGTGGTGGAAGATTCTTTTAATAGCCCTGCCTTCGGCTGTTACAGCATGGTTTTTCCATGACGGTATCCGCATACTAATCCCTTTTTCTGTGGCCATTGTTTCTTTCTCATATTTTATCAGTACCTCAAAGGGAGAGATGGAAGACTGGTTCACACAGTCCTGGGGATTTGCAAAACAGATTCTCCCTCTACTGCTTTTCGGGGTGCTCACTGCAGGTCTAATGCTTGGTAGGCCTGGAAGTGAGGGGTTGATTCCATCTCAATGGGTGAGCAGTTCCGTGGGAGGAAACAGTATGGGGGCAAATCTTTTTGCCTCTGTCGCAGGAGCTTTTATGTATTTTGCAACACTTACGGAGATTCCCATAATTAAGGGACTCATGGACAACGGTATGGGGAATGGACCGGCTCTTGCCCTGCTTCTTGCGGGCCCGGCACTGTCTCTTCCCAATATGCTTGTCATCAGAAGTGTCATGGGCACAAAGAAAACCATTGTATATGTTTCACTTGTTGTTATAATGTCAACAATTTCAGGGCTTCTTTATGGAGCACTGTTTCAGAATATAAAATAGGAGAATAATAATGAAAGATATCAAAATTCTTGGTACAGGCTGCCCAAAGTGCAACAAACTTGAAGAGATGTCAAGAAAAGCGGCTGAAGAAAACGGTATTGAATTCACTGTTGAAAAGGTTAAAGACATAAACAAAATTATGGAATTCGGTGTTATGACCACACCTGCACTTGTAGTTGATGGAGAAGTCAAGGTTGCAGGAAAGGTCCCTTCGCTTGAAGAATTAAAAAAAATGTTAGGATAAAATGGAGGCTTAACTATGGCTGGAAATTGTTCATGTTCCTGTGAGAGTGGTATACGGTTACTTTACACCTGTTCAGGTGCTTCTGATGTGGGGGAGCTTGCTGACAGAGCTGTAAGGGTTTTATGGAAAGAAGGTTTTGCCCAGAAGAGCTGTCTTGCGGGTGTAGGTGCTGATCTGAGCGGTTTTATAAAATCCGCAGAGGGAGCGGATATAAATATTACGGTTGACGGATGTCCATTGCTCTGTGCGAAGAAAAACCTGGAGCGAATAGGAATAACACCTGTTTCAATCATGCTTGGCGATTCTGGATTTCAGAAGGGGGCCTGCGTTGTTGATGAGTCTGCCATAGAAAAGGCAGTGTCTGCAATTAAAGAAAAATCAAGTTTATAAAGGATATACGCATGAAAAGGTTTAGTTCGCTTAGAAGTGGGGTCTATGTTCTGTTGCTTTTATCTTCGGCAATTCTCTCCTGTAAGGGAGAGGCGTCTAATGCCTCTGAATCGGAAAAATTCCAAAAGAAGTCAGTGTTTTCTGTTGCCAGTGACCGGACAATTACCGTATATTATTTTCATACAAGTTACCGGTGTTATTCGTGTAAAAAAATTGAAGAACTCACAAAGCAGGCTTTGGTGCATAATTTTATTAAACAGCTGAAGTCCGGAAGGATTGTATTTAAAGCCGTTAACGTTGAAAATACAGAAAATAAGCATTTTGTTCAGGATTATCAGCTCTTTACAAAATCAGTGGTGCTGGTTGATTCAATTAAAGGGAAAAATAAAAACTGGAAGCGGCTTGATCAGACATGGTCATATCTTGGAAATCCAGGTATTTTTGAGAAATATATTGAAGATGAAGTAACCGCCTTTGTAAATAATCAAATCTGAGGATTAAATAATGGACAGTACATATATTGTTTCTCTTGGTTCGGCATTGTGGTTTGGTATCCTCACTTCAATAAGCCCATGCCCACTTGCTGCTAATATCGCGGCTGTCTCATACATCGGAAAGAATATTGAAACAAAGACAACATCGCTTCTTTCCGGCATATTTTATGCTGTTGGGAGAGTCATAGTCTATATGGGCATTTCTATCGCAGTTGTTGGAGCCTTTGCTCAGGTGCCTGCCCTGTCGATGTTTCTGCAGACAAAAGTTAATCTTGTACTTGGTCCATTGCTTCTCGTAACCGGCCTGATCCTACTGAATATAGTCAGGCTGAGTTTCGGAAACAATAGACATTCAGAGAAAGCTGAAAGGCTGGCAAAAAAAGGATCTCTGCTCAGTTCAGTTCTGATAGGTGCTCTTTTTGCTCTGGCTTTCTGTCCTGTTTCAGCGGCTTTGTTTTTCGGGAGCATGCTGCCGATTGCCCTGAAACTTAAGTCAACAATTCTTATCCCGTCGCTCTATGGGGTGGGTACGGCCCTTCCGGTTATCGCCTTTGCTATTTTAATAGCTACCGGAGCGAATTATGTGGGCACTGTTTTTAATAAAATAACCCAGATAGAATGGTGGGCGAGAAGGGTTACAGGGATTATATTTATAGGCGTTGGTATATATTTTACTGCTACATTTATGGCTAAAATTTGAGGGTAATCATGACAGAATCGCTATCTAAAAAATTATCATTTCTTGACCGTTATCTGACATTATGGATTTTTATCGCCATGGGGACAGGAGTTCTCATGGGGTATGTTTTTAATGAAGAGGTTGTATCTTTCAATAAACAGTTCACTGTGGGGAAACACACAAATCTGCTTATTGCAGTCGGCCTCATACTTATGATGTATCCTCCCCTGGCAAAGGTTAAATACGACCTCCTGCCCAGTGTCTTTTCAGATAAAAAAATTCTCGGATTATCCCTGATTCAGAACTGGGTTGTTGGCCCTGTTTTAATGTTTCTGCTTTCAATTCTCTTTTTCGGTTTCATCGCTCCGGCAGTTTTTGGTCCCGGCCACCACTGGGGACAATACATGAGCGGGCTTATTCTTGTTGGTATAGCAAGATGTATAGCCATGGTTCTTGTGTGGAATCAGCTTGCCGGGGGAAGCAGCGAGTATGGGGCAGGTCTGGTTGCCATGAACAGTATTTTTCAGATTCTGACCTTCAGTATCTATGCCTGGTTTTTTGTAAGTGTTTTGCCTCCCTATTTCGGCCTTTCGGGAGCTGTAGTTAATGTGACCATGTATGATATTTTTGTCAGTGTCATAATTTATCTCGGCATACCTTTCGGAGCCGGTGTTCTCAGCCGTCTGGTCCTGGTCCGATTAAAGGGCAATGAATGGTATGATAATATTTTTATCCCCAGAATTTCACCCATGACACTGATAGCTCTTCTTTTTACAATAGTCGTAATGTTCAGCACTCAGGGAAATCAGATAATTTACCGCCCACTTGATGTATTATGGATAGCTGTCCCGCTGAGTCTTTATTTCATAATAATGTTTCTCGTTAGTTTTTACATGGCTTTGAAGCTTGGAGCAGATTATGAGAGGAGTGCTACTCTGGCATTTACTGCATCGGGTAATAATTTTGAGCTGGCCATTGCGGTTGCAATTGCAGTATTCGGAATAGGGTCTCCGGTGGCATTTGCAACGGTTGTAGGGCCTCTGGTTGAAGTACCTGTGCTTATCAGCCTTGTGAATGTATCTCTTTTCTTCAGAAGAAAATTTTTTTTATGACTCGTATCGCTAATTTTATATCGAAGTAAAGTAAAAAACTTGATATTTTAATATATCTATTTATTCTATAATAAATTTAGACCTGATTATTCGTTTGGACTTAAACGCCTGCTTCGAAGGAAAAACTGTTTAATTATTTGTCCGCTAAATGGGGAATGAATCAATCATTCCCGATAAAATATTTATGTAGTAAACAGAAAATAGTAATTCAAATTCATCGAACTAACTTGAAATTTGCCATATTGATCTGGAGGAAAGCATATGCATGATAATGTATATTTGCAGGATGAAATACAGCGAGGAATAATTTTGAGCATTGATGGAGACCTTGCTAAAGTCAGGGTGGCTGCTAATGCAGAATGTGATAACTGTGGACAGTGTAATGTTGTACATATGGAGATTATTGCGTATAATGCAGTAAACGCAAAGATAGGGGAAAAAATCAGATTTACCATGGTTCATGACAGCATGAATAAGATTGCTTTTATGATATTTATCCTTCCTCTGATTTTCATTTTTTTAGGTATATATGCAGGTTCATCTTTTGCTTCAGCTTTTAATTTCAGCAGTACAGCGGTTTCAATAGTCGGAGGTCTGCTGTTCCTTATGATTGCAATATTTATAATATATTCTTATGATAAAAAATACAGGCTTAATAAATCAAATTTTCCTCAAGTAATCGAAGTAATTAAGTAAATGAGGTAACTATGCTCAAAATAAAAAAAGGCGGAGTACATCCGCAGGATGAAAAAAAGAGTACAGCGGGGAAGAAAATTGAGTTTCTTCCAGTTCCTTCCAGACTCTTTATCCCATTGAGGCAGCATATTGGAGAACCTGCTGTTCCTGTTGTCAAGGTCGGAGATATTGTTAAAAAGGGGCAGATGATTGCTGAATCACCTGACGGGAGAGGCACACCTGTTCACAGTTCAACGTCCGGAAAGGTTGCAGAGACAGGCAACTGCATGCATCCCATATACGGGTTGTCTCCATGCATTGTTATAGAATCAGACGGACTGGACGAATGGCAGGAGAATCTCCTGACGGAAAGGAGTTACGAGAATATCAATGTTCCGGAACTGATCGATATTATCTTCAAAAACGGAATCGTTGGTATGGGGGGAGCGGCTTTTCCTACACATATTAAGCTTTCTCCTCCAAAGGATAAAAAAATTGACATGCTTATTGTCAATGGAGCTGAGTGTGAGCCATACCTTACATCTGACTACAGAATGATGATTGAATTCCCTGATGAGATAATAAAGGGGATACTGATTGTCATGAAAATCCTTAATATTAATAAATGCTTTATCGGAATTGAAGACAACAAGCCAGAGGCTATCAGGCTGATGACTGAAAAATGCAAAGGTACACCTATACAGGTTGCTGAACTTGAAACAAGGTACCCGCAGGGTGCGGAGAAGATGATGATCAAGGTCATCACCGGGAGAGAGGTCCCATCAGGGAAACTCCCCATGGATGTGGGCTGCGTTGTACAGAACGTAAGTACACTTAAAGCTGTAACAGACGCGGTAGAAAAAAACATCCCTCTCATTGAAAGAGTTGTTACAGTGGCCGGTAAAACCGTTCAGAGCCCTAAAAACCTCATGGTGAGAATCGGGTCGACTTTTAAGGATATGTTTGAATACTGCGGCGGTTTTTCAGGTAAAAACGGGAAAATTATCATGGGCGGTCCCATGATGGGGATGGCTCAGGTTAACGTTGATTCAGCTGTTATTAAAGCAGCGTCCGGGATAGTGGCTATAGCTGAAGATGATGTTGACTACCAGACTGAACGGGCCTGCATAAGGTGCGGGCGCTGCGTTGAGGCCTGCACAATGGGGCTCAGGCCAAACATCTTGAGCATATTAAGTGAGAAGGGACAACATCAGACAGCCCAGACGGACTATGATCTCATGGATTGTGTTGAGTGTGGATGCTGTTATTATGTATGTCCTGCAAGAAGAACTATCGTTCATTATATCAGGCAGTCCAAGGCAAAGAATTCAATGCTGAGAGCTGCATCAAAAACAGGGAGTAAGTGATGGATCCAAAAGATAATTCAGTCAATAAGCAGACACCGGAAAGATTAATAGTTACATCATCTCCGCACGTTCATGACACGGAAAGTGTCACAAAGATCATGTGGATTGTAAATCTTGCACTACTTCCCGCTGTGATTTTTTCAGTAATAAATTTCGGTCTGCCGGCGCTTATCACTATGCTTATCTGTATTATCGGCTCTGTCGCTTGCGAAGCCGCGGTACAGTACTGGCGGAAGAAAGAGATCACCGTGAGGGATGGCAGCGCAGTTCTCACAGGTCTCCTCCTGGCCATGTGTCTTCCAGCTGGTATTCCATGGTATATACCGCTTATTGGTTCTTTTGCCGCGATTGGCATAGCTAAGCATACTATGGGCGGTCTGGGGCACAACGTGTTTAACCCGGCTCATATAGGACGTGCATTTGTCATGGCGAGCTATCCTGTTGCAATGACAACATGGGCTGTTACACGCATCGGTATGAAGGGTGATTTTGCCGGTGCAATGAGTAAAATTTCCAGCCTCGATGCTGTAACCGGGGCAACCCCGCTGGGCATTCTGAAACAGCAAGGTTACCGGGCACTCGTTGATTCTTTCGGAGGACAGGCTGCTATGTATAAATCCCTCCTTATCGGGAACAGGGGCGGGAGTCTCGGCGAAACTTCGGCTATACTCCTTTTGCTGGGAGGGTTTGTTCTCATAGCCAAGAAATACATCAAGTGGCAGGTGCCTGTTGTCATGATTGGCACAGTGGGCCTTCTCACATGGATACTTGGAGGAAAGGTAGACGGCAAGGTTGTTCTCTTTACCGGAGATCCGATTTTACATATGATATCAGGGGGTCTTATTATCGGAGCTTTCTTTATGGCTACCGACATGGTAACAACTCCCATGACGACAAAAGGGCAGATACTATTTGCCGCAGGATGCGGTGTAATTACAGTGCTGATAAGGCTTTACGGGGGATATCCTGAAGGTGTTTGTTACTCAATACTGCTGATGAACGCGTTTACGCCACTTATCGACAGATATATTTTCCCGAAAAAATTTGGTTCGATACCTGAACCGGCAAGGAGATAGAGATGGCTAATCCAGAACACGTAAATGATAGCATGTTCAAAATTACTCTGAATCTGACTATGGCGGCATTTTTATCCGGTTTGATTATTGCTGTTGTTTATTATTTCACCGCTCCGATAGCAGAGATTCAGAGAGTAAAAATGAAGGAACAGTCTATGAAAGAGCTGATTCCCGATGCGACTTCATTTGCACCGATCAAGGGTAAAGAGGAGTGGTATAGGGCTGAAAAAGACGGCAAGCTTCTGGCGTATATCTTACTTGCCAGCGAGAAGGGGTTTGACGGTCACGTGAAGTTGTTGGTTGGTGTTAATCTGGATCAGGAGGTGATCGGCTATAAGGTTCTTTCTCACAAGGAGACTCCCGGTTTAGGAGATCAGGCGTTCAAACCAAAATTTGCCGATCAGTTTAAAGGCAAGAGGTATCAGCAGCTTGAACTTGTTAAAATCCAGGAGGAGGGCAAGATTACAGCTATTACCGGTGCTACTATTACATCACGCGCGGTGACAAATGGAGTCAGGCGTTCCCTTGTTGAGCTTGAAAAATATTTAAATGAAAATAAATAAGAGGTGCAGATGAATCTGTGGAAGGAATTTACCAAAGGTTTAATTGCTGAAAATCCGATTTTCAGATTGGCATTGAGCCTCTGCCCAGCGCTTGCAGTAACATCAAATGTTTATAACGCGCTCGGGATGGGGCTTACTGTAATGTTTGTTATAACATGTAATAATATTTCTGTTTCCATATTCAGAAAGGTTATCCACCCGAAGGTGAGGGTGCCTGTTTATATCATATCAATTGCGACAATTGTAACTGTTGCGATGCTCGTTCTTGAGGCTTTTCTCCCGATACTTTTCAAAGAGCTGGGGATATATCTTTCACTTGTTGTTGTATTCGCCATAATTCTTGCACGGGCAGAGGTCTTTGCCGCTAAGAATAAAGTTATTCCAGCCATGGTGGATGGTCTCGGTATGGGGGCAGGTTTTACTATAGGTATGGTATCTATCGGAGGGATCAGAGAGATAATCGGAAATGGTTCTTTTTTCGGGTACCAGTTATTAGGAAGCTGGTATCACCCTCCACTTATCGTAATTCTTGCTCCGGGGGGGTTTATTGTAATTGGATTTATTATAGGTGCGCTCAATCTCTATGAAAAGCGCAAGATGGAGAGAACAACGGCTGGAGGTAAAATATGACTGAGTATTTTCTGCTGTTTTTAAGTGCTGCGATAGTTAATAACTTTGTTTTATCACGCTATCTGGGACTCTGTATTTTTTTCGGGGTATCAAAGAATTTTCATGCTTCAACAAGTATGGGGCTTGCGATTATTTCAATTATCACCATGAGCTCAATGCTCACATGGGTAATTGAACATTTTATTCTTATACCTCTTGGTTTATATTTTTTAAGAATGATCGTTTTTGTTGTCGTTATCGCCGTATTTGTTCAGCTGCTTGAGATGGTTATAAAAAAATTCATGCCTACTCTTTACAATATATGGGGTATATATCTTCTCCTTGTTGCAACAAACTGCGTTATTCTCGGTGTGCCTATTATTAACTCCGAGGAGCATTTCAACTTTATTAAAAGTACTGTTAACGCTCTTGGTTCAGGTACAGGTTTTGCAATTGCGCTGATTCTTTTCGCAAGTTTAAGGGAGAAACTTCAGTTTTCTGATGTACCGAAGAGTCTTGAAGGTCTTGGTATAGCTTTTATACTGGCGGGGATGCTGGCTCTTGCTTTTCAGGGATTCAGCGGTATGATCCCGCTATAATGTTATAAAGGAGCAATTATGATTACAGCAATTTATGCAGTATTGGCGATGGTGGGCCTTGGACTCTTTTTCGGCTTTTTCATATCATTCGCAAATAAAAAATGGGCAGTTGAAATTGACCCAAGAATACATGAGGTTGAGGACGCGCTGCCGAAAGGTCAGTGTGGTGCCTGCGGTTATCCCGGGTGTATGGCTTATGCTGAAGCAGTAGTAACCAACGCTGATGTACCACCCAATCTATGCGCACCTGGTAAAGACGCTGTTGCCCAGAAGGTTGCTGAAATTACCGGTAAAAAGGCCGAAGCGATGGAGCCTAAAATAGCCTTTGTAAGGTGTGCCGGTACTTACGAAAAAGCGGTGAGAACTTCTCTTTATAAAGGTATCTCTGACTGTGTATCTGCCGGTATGCTTCATGGCGGAGATAAGGGGTGCACATACGGTTGTCTGGGTTATGGTACATGTGCAAAGGTATGTATGTTTGATGCTCTTAAAATGAGCCCGGAAGGTATACCTGTAGTGAATCCTGATAAATGTACTGGATGTGGCAAATGTGCCACTGTATGCCCAAGATCAATAATAACACTGGTTTCACCTGAAATTAAGGTCAAGATAAACTGTAATTCTAAAGATAAAGGGGCATTTGTCAGGAAAAACTGTAAAATGGGCTGTATCGGCTGCGGCATCTGTGCTAAAGAGTGCCCGCATGGTGCGGTTATGGTTGAGAATTTTCTTGCCGTAGTAGACAGCTCAATTTGTAAGGAGAAATGTTCTGACCCTGTATGCCTTGCAAAATGTCCTACAATGGCTATCCGTCCTGCAATATGGGGAGTTGTTCCAGGCAATGAAGTTGCTGAGAAACTTGGTTTATCCTAAAACTGTAGACGATAAAGGCCACTCCGATTAAATTGAAATGGTATTATAACGTTCGATAAAAAATCAGAAAATTTTTTATCGAACGTCTGGGTAATAATGTACGTGAGTTGAAGGTTATACTTGTTCCGCAGAGAAATCTTAGGGTCATTTCTTTTAATTGTATATTTCCTGAATTATGAGTTGTGTATGAGACAATTACCTGAAGGAGAAGCTGCTGACATTGACTTATGGAAATTAAAGATGTAAGCTTTCCTCTCCCTTCTTTACTAATTTAAATCGGGTTATTTAACCTGCATGAAACAGTAAAAACTGACATTTTTCGATAATTATATTATATTCAGACATATAAATGCATATTGGAGGCCATCTATGAAGTATAGAATTGATCCAATTGAAAATTTTATGGAAAATATGGGTTTTATCGGCAGACATGAATTTGAAGGTAATGTTGCCATGATGGGTGAGATGACCAGAAACGAAGGGAATCTGTTTGAGGCATTCAGATATGCACCGGAAGAACTCGTTGTTATTTTCAGGGACTGGATTAATGATCTTGAGGATGATATTATCAGCTATGCTGAAGGCAGGACCTGGATATCGGCACCCGATGTGGCATTGCGGTTTAAAATTTCCCGTGAAAGTGCAAATTATATTATCAAGGGAATGATAAGAAAAAAAAGGCTTAATCTGACTATTGCATGAGACTTTATGAATTTAGAGTTAAAACTGGAAAGTAGTCGGAGTGTTTCCCTCAAGTTTTTTAATTAAAGTAATTTTCATTCTGTCTCTGATCGGCAGTATCATTATTTAAAGTAATGATACTGCTTTGTTAACAGGTTCAGTCAAGGGCTTGAACAATCTTCTTTTCCCTGCACCAATGATATTCAGGTACATTCAATTTAGTTTTTGAATAAAACATTAATAAAATTCTTGAAATTGATGAGATAATAGTGTGTTAATAGTGTGCTGAGTTAATCAAAACTGTTGCTCTATATACTATCGGGGAAGAAAAATGAAAAGAATATTTGCCGCCATGCTGATCCTAGGTCTTGCTGCTCCGTTGTCCGCATTTGAAATACCCGGGGCTTTAAAAAAAATTAAAAATGTCATACCAAAACCTACCGCTGAACTGAAAAAAGTATCAATAAAATCCATCAGTCTCCGTGATATTGATCTCCTTTTTCACGTTGAGATATATAATCCATATCCCGTGAGCCTGAAACTGAGGGAGGTGGGGTACACATTTATGGTGGAGGGTAAGCAGTTTTTAAAAACAAAAACTGAAAAACCACTGAGCATAAAGGCAAAGAAGAAGGCAATGAATGTTTTTAGTGTTAATCTGAAATATGCAGATATCATGAATATTGTAAAAGATTACAAAAACAGGGAGGTCCTGAACTGCCAGAGCAGGGTACGTCTTGAACTGTGGCTTCCTGAGAGTGTACACAAGGCCCTTGGAAAGAGTATTGCATTTAATTTTAAGCATGACACAACTCTTCCTGCAGTGAAGCCGAAAATTAATGTGGTAAATTTCAAGGTAAACATGCCGTCCTATTCAGATATCCTTAGGCAGCTTAAGGAGAAGAAAAAGAGTGTAGATGCAAAGAGTGTCGCCAAAATGTTTTCAAACATACTTTCCGGAAAGTCGGCAAAGAATATAATAGATCCGACTTCCATTGATGTGCCTATTGATGTTAACTTCGATATTCATTTAAAGAATGAGGCCAGGGCAAAGCTTCTCTTTAATAATCTGAACTACAATTTTTATGTCGGCAGCAACAAACTTGTGGGCGGACTGACTAAAAAGATAGTGCAGAAAGGAGATGTTTCTGTAATTTCAATAGGCAACAGGTTCAGTTCAAAGAGTCTTTCTAAATCCATCTATGAACTCTTCAAAAAAGGCAAAGGTGACTTTAGTGTGCAGGGAGTCACCAAGCTGCAGCTTCCTGTGAAGTATTTCAAAGAGCCCCTGGATCTGAAATTTACCGAAGGCGGAAATTTCAGTATCCGGTAGTCTGCATTATTACAGCCGGTACTGAAAGCCGATTATGCGGTGCAGTACCGGTATTCTTTCTGTAATTTTTTTGTGCTATGAATTCATTCGATATTTGTTATGACAGTTTCGCTGTGAGTCCTTGGATTATCCATTAATAATTTTGTTTTACCGGTAATGTCATTATTATATATAAGTACAGTCACAAGCAGTTTTTAATGAAATTCTGATAGGGGGATTTCTCTGAACAGAAAGATGAATTCAGATTACTTGTGAAAAATATTTAACAGTATCGATGAGGATAATTTCTCTTGAAAAACGGATCATTTTCCCTGAGAATAAAAATTCTTTTCTGGGTATTGCCTATTGTTATGCTGGGCATGTTGATTATGAGTTTCGTGGCATTCAGGTATATCACTACAATTATAGAGGGTGAACTTGCCGAAAGCATGTTCAGTTCAGTTGGAAAAAGTGCAGACAGCATTAACAGATGGCTGAATACAATGATGCTGGAACCGGAAGCGATTGCTGTAACATCCGCTGCAAAAAATATAAACAGAAATTTCAGAGAGTTCGACCTGCAGAATCGGAACAGGTTTAAAGCGCTTCACGGCAAGTATCCGGATATTTTTCAGGACATCTACGGGGCAAACCGCAATGGTATATATCATACAGTTTTTAAATCAGGAAAGAAGCTGATATTTCATGAAGGAGATATTGCAAGCAGACACTATTTTATATCCATCATGAAGGGTGGCCCAACTCAGATAACCCCTCCGCTTGTTTCAAGAACTACCGGAGTTCCCACGGTCTTTATTGTAGCTCCCATAACGGATAAAAACAACAGGCCTGCTGGCCTGGTCGGGGCCGGGCTTTCTCTTAAATATATTCAGCAGGTTGTGAGGGAGCTCGGCACGGGAAAGTCAGGGTATGGTTTTATTATTACTGAAGATGGAACATTTGTTTCACATTCAACGCAGGATTCTGTTACTGGTAGAAGCATTTACGAAAAGGAATTTTTTTCTGACAGATCACTTGGAGAAAGGCTCACTACCGGCAAACAGGGCACTTTCAGATATATGCATAACGGCATGGACATGGTGATTTTTTACAAAAAAATTCCTGTAACCGGATGGGTTGTCGCGTCGGCCATCTCCGCCATGGAGCTTTTTCATCCTGCCACTGATATGATCAGAATTCTTATGATTATAATTGCTTTTACATGTATTGTAACAGGTATTTCAATTTATTACGCCATGGGCAGACTTGTGAAACCTCTGCAGGTTCTGGTGAAAAAGACCGGGGAGATATCCTTGGGAAATTTTATGGGTGAAGATCTGCCGGTTGAGTCAAATGATGAAATTGGAACGCTTTCTGAATCTTTTAACATTATGAAGGCAGACCTGAATGAGTTAATGACCCGTCTGAGAAACAGTGAAGACAATTACAGGGGGATATTTGAAAATTCCGTTGAAGGTATACTTCAGACCACCATGGAAGGGAGAATGCTCATTGTGAATCCGGCAATGGTGCGCATGCTCCATGGAGAATCGGCAGATCAGATAGTAAATACATATACGGATATCAAAAATCAGCTCTATGCCAATCCAGAAGACAGGAGAGGGATACTTGACAAACTGCGTGAAGAAGGCAGAATTTACCATGAAGAGATAATGTTTGTCTGCATTGATTCTGAAAAGATCTGGGTTTCCATAAGTGCATTTTTGGTGAGAGACCGCAGCGGGGTTCCGGTTAGAATTGAGGCTCTTGTTTCAGATATAAGCTATCGTAAAAAAATTGAGCAGGAGAGGGAAAGGCTCTTTCAGGAACTTGTTCAGGCTCAGAAACTTGAGGCTGTGGGACAACTCGCAGGAGGTGTTGCCCATGACTTTAATAATATGCTTGCAGTCATACTGGGCAGAGTTGAAATCGCGCTTCTCACGATGAACAGGGCAGACCCGCATTACAGTACTCTCATTGAAATACAGGATGCGGCTGAGCATTCTGTAAACCTGACGCGTCAGCTCCTTGCATTCGCGAGAAAGCAGGCCGTATCGCCTGAAATAATTGATATAAATGCCGCAATAAAGGGAATGTTTAAATTATTAAAACGTCTCATAAGTGAAGATATCAAGCTTTCCTTTGTCCCGGGAGAGGGGGTATGGGCAATATTCATGGACCCGGACCAGGCAGGGCAGATCCTCGCTAATCTCTGTGTAAATGCAAGGGATTCAATCACAGGAAACGGCATAATAACAATAAGGACAGAGAACAGGATTGTTGAAGAAGCAGATTCAGTTATTGCCAGCGGCGAAGAGGATTTTGATCCGGGCGAGTATGTATGCATCTCTGTGGAGGATAACGGTTCCGGAATGGACGAGAATATAAAGAAGCATATATTCGAGCCCTTTTTCACAACAAAGAAGCTGGGTAAGGGAACAGGGCTTGGCCTTTCAACAATATATGGTATTGTAAAACAGAACGGAGGTTTTGTAAACGTATATAGTGAGAAGAACCAGGGAACTGTTTTCAGAATATACCTCCCCAGGTCTTCAAAAGCAGGAAGTGTAAAGAGTGAAGATATACAGGAAGAAATAAAGCCCGTATCGGTAAAAACGGTTCTCCTTGTGGAAGATGATCCCAGGCTTCTGGGCATTTCAAGGATTATTCTCGAGAAGCTGGGCTGCACGGTATTCACGGCCGTATCTGCTGCTGAAGCGCTTCGATTTGCCGGAGATCTTTCATGCGACATGGACATGGTCATTACAGATGTGATAATGCCCGAGATGAACGGGTATGATCTTGCCAAACGGGTGGAGGAGATAAGGCCGGGAATAAAAACTATTTTCATGTCAGGGTACAGTTCAGACATACTTGCGCCAAAGGGGATTCTTGCAGAAGGAATTAACTTTATACAGAAGCCCTTTACGCTTCGGAGCCTTTCGGAAAAGATAAACGAAGTAATGGGAACTAGCTAGGCTTTCGGCAGATTTTCATCCTTGCTGGTCAGGGCCATATTTTTGGCCATGTCATGGCAGGTTCTGTGATAGGGGTCTCCTCCGCCGGATTTAATCCATTTCCAGTAAATTTTTCTGCTTTTTATTTCCAGTGACATAATTTTCCAGAGATCGCTGTTTTTTGCGGGTTTCCCTGATGCTGTGATGTATCCGTTTGCCTCCCAGGATGCAAGCCATATCCAGACACCTCTCTTTACATAGAGGCTGTCTGTGTACACTGCAACAGCCGGAGAAGAGGAGGACTGGATTCCCTTCAGCGCAGCCATGAGTTCCATCCTGCAGCTGTCGGTAGTTTTATCACTTCCCGAGTGTGAAGAAATTTTATCTCCGTCTATTATTGTGCAGGCCCACCCTCCTGTGCCTGAATTTGAAAGGCTGCCGTCGCAGTAAATTTTTGGAATATCAGAAGGGATCTCTTCGTCTGAATATTTCCTTTCCGGGAAATAGACCGGGAGAGGGGAGCTGTTCCATTCACCCGATGAAAGTCCTGAATTAATTATTTTTATTATGTTTGTGCTGTTGGAAACAAGTGTTTCAATAAAAAAAGAGTGGGCGTTTTCAAAGGAGATACTCCTGGTTTCGGGACAGTACTGAAATTCCTGGGACCCGGAATTTCTTTTCTCAATTGTAAAGAAGTAAATGCCGTGCCGGGTTTCCTTGTGGTGAAGAAAAAAAAGCCTGTCTTCATTCATAGGAATGTCCTCTCGACAATAAACTGCTTTGCCGGTTTGTCTACTGTACTCTGACAGCGGGCGGCATACAAATACTTATTATTGTATAATACCCGGCTGCTGCACCGGGCATACTGTTTATTTTTCACAGAAACATGAACTGCCTGTTTTTCTGTTGTCTTTGAAACACCAGAATGACGCAAGCAGAGAACCGGATATGTTGTGCCATACGCTGAATATGGCGCCGGGCAGAGTCGCCACGATCATGTCCGCAAAGTGTTTTGCCGCAAGTGCAACACTCAGCCCGCTGTTCTGCATACCGACTTCAATGCTCACTGTTCTGCATATATCCCTGGAATATCCGAGCATTCTTGGAATGTAGTATCCTGCGAAGAGGCCTGTGGTGTTGTGAAGAACCACCGCAAGAAGCAGTATGCCGCTGACACCGGCAAGGTTCTTTTTGTTCAGGGCAACTACAGTTGCAATGATTAGTACAATAATTATTACTGATACAGACGGAAAAATCTCCTTCAGAGCCCTGATCTTTTTACTGAAGAATGTGTTTATAACCGCGCCGAGAATTACAGGAACTATTACAATTTTAAATACACTGATGAGCATGTTTATGATTGGTACATCTACAGCCTGATTTACATAGAGAAATGTCAGAAAGGGGGTGGCAAAAACTGCAAGCAGTGTGGATACAGATGTCATGGTAATGGAAAGTGCCACGTTCGCTCCGGCGAGATAGCAGATAACATTTGATGCTGTTCCGCCGGGGCAGCTGCCCACAAGAACCATGCCCACTGTCTGTGCAGTTGAAAGGCCGAGTATTTTTGATATGATAAATGCTGCAAACGGCATGACTCCGAATTGAAGAATAACTCCCAGGCCCACTACTGCCGGTTTTTTCAGGATTTCCCTGAAACTTTCCCAGCTCAGTGTTATTCCCATGCCGAACATTATCAGTGCTAGGCCCGGAACAATATATGGCTTGAGGCCTGTGAAAAGGCCGGGGTTTATATAGGCTGCAACTGCTCCTGCAATTGCCCAGAGTGTGAAGAGTTTGTTGAAAAGCTGCATGTGATTTTCTCCGGAATAGTATGTAACAATAGTAGTAATTACGGCCTTCTATGCAAGGAAAAAAGAACGCCTGTATATCAAAATCAGGGAAACTCAATAATATTTGCAATTGAACCAGAGATGAGGTATTTTAAATTAATATTTTATTCAAGGCAGAAAGGAATAGGTGATATGCCCGTTCAACCGTTGGTAAGAAGTTATCTCCTTAAAAGAATAATTATGCTTGTTTTTTCTTTTGCTGCGGGTGGGTGTCTTCTTGTAGTGCTGTCCATGATTCAGAAGATTCTCATAGGTGCTCCGGTTTTTATACTCAAGGGTTATCTTGTGCCTGTCTTTTTCGGAGGTACCAGCGGTGTTCTTCTTGGTTTATGGATAATCAGGCTAAAGGCTGCAAACAGGGAGAAAGAGAGAGAAAAAGAGAATCTCAGGGTCACTCTGGATTCGATCGGTGATGCTGTAATAGCATTGGATGTTAACGGAAATATTACCAGAATGAATCCTGTTGCAGCGAAACTCACCGGATGGAAGCTGGAAGAAGCCATGGGGCTTAAACTTCATGAAATTTTTGTAATTACAGATTCCGGCACTAGTGAGAAGATAGAGTTTCCATTACACAGAATCATTGATAAAAAAGAAGTTATTCATCTTACTGATAATATTGTACTGAAAAACAAGTCCGGTGAAGTATTTTATATCGAAGACAGTGCCGCACCAATTTTCGGGAGTAAGGGATTATGTATTGGTGTAATAATAGTATTCAAGGATATTACAGAGAAGCATATGATGAAGGAGATGCTGCTTCAGAAACAGAAGATGGAGGCAATGGGGAACCTTGCCGGGGGAGTCGCACATGACTTTAATAATATGATAACCGGAATCTTCGGTTTTACCGATCTCCTGCTTGCACATGGGCCAGATGAAAAGTGCAGAAGGTATATTGATATGATTGTGAAAATTGCAGGAAATGCAGCATCGCTTACGGAAGATCTTCTGACATTTGCCCGTAAGAGTGAACTCAACTTCAGCACACACAGCCTTAAAGAAATAATGAAAATCTCTGTTGAACTAATAAGACATTCCACGGACAGAAGTATTGAAATAATAGAGAATTATACGGCGGGGGATGTAGTGCTTTCATGTGATATTTCTAAAGTTGAAAATGCAGTTTTGAATCTCGGGCTAAACGCCCGAGATGCCATGCCGGACGGCGGGACAATAACGATAGAGGCGGGAGTTTCAGCATTGGACGAAGCATTCTCCAGAATGTGTTCTTTTGATATAGTTCCTGGATATTTTGCAAGAATTTCAGTAAGGGACACCGGCATAGGAATGAGCAGTGATACGCAGAATAAAATTTTTGATCCTTTTTTTACAACAAAGGATCCTGGGAAGGGGACAGGTCTCGGCCTGGCAGCAGTTTACGGAACAGTTAAGGAACATCATGGAGTCGTAACGGTTCACAGCGAGGTTGGGAAGGGTACTGTTTTTAATATATATCTCCCCTTTAACAAAAATTCTGAACTCATGGATTCAGAAAAAAAAGAAACCGTTGAAATGGGCTACGGAAGGGTTCTTATCTGTGACGATGACGAAATGGTAAGGACAATAGGGTATGAGATACTGTCAGAAATCGGTTATGAAGTTGTTCTAGCCGAAGGGGGACAGGAATGTATAGAAATATTCAGAGAGAATTATGAAAATATTGATCTTGTAATACTTGATATGGTCATGGGTGGAATGGATGGAAGTGAGTGCTTCAGGGAAATGAAGAAGATAGATCCTGATGTGAGAATACTAGTCTGTTCAGGTTCTGTGAGGGATTCTTCTCTTCAGTTTTTTCGCGAATCCGGATTCAGCGGCTTTCTGGAAAAACCCTTCAGACGTTGGGAGCTGGGGAACATGGTACACAATTTGCTCAATTGATGTGATTGATGATGGTGTATATGCTTCTGGATTGGGTTTTTCACTTTATTTGATATTGTTTCTGTTTTCCTTTACTAACGGATTGTGATAAAATGCAGGCAGGAACAGATTCTCGTAATAGATAGCGAAGGACGCACTGCAGAAAGACGTATAAAAGAAGATACAGATGAGAATTTGAAAGACCTTATTCTGAAGTATTTATGGAACGGATTAGTATTTCGGCCTGAACCTCTTGCGGCTCAGGCCTTGATCTGTTATTTTTTATCTTCCAGAAGTGCCTTCATTCCGCCGTGAGGAATAACACCGGTGCTTGAATATAGTCCGAGTTTGTCCCTTGAATCCGTAATGTCAAGGTTTCTCATGTGAAGCTGTCCTATTCTGTCAAGCGGAGAGAATGCCTCTCCTTCAACCCTTTCCATGGATAGCCTTTCAGGATGATATGTGAGGTTTGCACTCTCTGTATTCATAATGGTGTAGTCATCACCCCTTCTGAGCTGAAGCGTAACAGTACCGGAAACGGCTCTTCCAACCCATTTCATGAGTGTGTCTCTGAGCATCAGTGACTGCGGGTCAAACCATCTGCCTTCATAGAGCTGGCGTCCCAGTTTTCTGCCCAGCGTGCGGTAGTTGTCTATTGTGCCTTCGTTGTGTATTCCGTTTAGAAGCCTTTCATATGTTATATGCAGGAGAGCCATTCCTGGCGCTTCGTATATGCCCCGGCTCTTTGCCTCAATTATACGGTTTTCAATCTGGTCGGAGATGCCAAGGCCGTGCCGTCCGCCCACCCTGTTTGCCTCGAGCATGAGTTCTGTCTTTGAGGAGAATTCCTTTCCGTTTATGCGGACCGGCATCCCCTCGAAGAACTCAACAGTGACATCTTCTGCCTTGACTTCAACTGACGGGTCCCAGCTTTTTACTGACATTATGGGCTCGACTATATTCAGTCCGTTATTGAGAAACTCAAGGTCCTTTGCCTCGTGAGTGGCTCCCAGGATGTTTGAATCTGTTGAGTATGCCTTTTCAGCGCTCATTTTGTAATCGAAACCGTGCTCCGTGAGCCACTGGCTCATCTCCTTTCTTCCGCCGAGCTCGTTTACAAAGGTCTGGTCAAGCCATGGTTTGTATATCTGAAGATTGGGGTTTGCCATGAGGCCGTATCTGTAGAATCGTTCTATGTCGTTCCCCTTGTATGTGGAACCGTCTCCCCAGATTGAAACACCGTCCTCTTCCATTGCCTGGACAAGGCGTGTTCCTGTTACTGCACGGCCCAGAGGTGTGGTGTTGAAGTATGTTTTGCCCCCCGAGGTGATGTGAAAAGCTCCGCACTGAATTGCCACAAAACCCTCGTGCACAAGAATTTCCCGGCAGTCGATGAGCCTTGCCTTTTCCGCTCCGTATAGGTCTGCTTTTCTTGTGATGTCATTGTAGTCCTTTTCATCGGGCTGGGCAAGGTCTGCTGTGTATGCATAGGGCACTGCCCCGTTGTGTCGCATCCAGGCAATTGCCGCAGAGGTGTCGAGTCCGCCTGAAAATGCAATGCCCACTTTTTCGCCCTTTGGAAGGGAGAGTAAGATTTTATTTTTATTCATGTCTGACATATTATTGCTCCGTTTCTGGTCTTGTAATGATACATGGACATATTACCCGGTGCCCGTTAATTATTCAAGAATTTCATTGATTAAGATTTATTAAATTGTGAAGTCTTACTGTTTATTAAAAAGAGATTTTTGAAGGAGATAATCCGTTTCAGGAATATCGAAAAAGCCGGGATATTTTATGTTCTCCATATTTTTTCTGTGCTTTCGTGATTGAGGAGAAAAATTTTACGTTCGGGCCCGGATGTGTATGTGCCGGGGGTGCCGTCGGATTTTATGACCCTGTGGCATGGAATAATTACCGGGAACCTGTTCTTTGCCATGGTGTTTCCCACGAAACGGCCCCCTCTGGGTATCCCCGCAAGCATGGCAAGTTCACCGTAGGAGATCACATCCCCGCATGGAGGAGAGAGCCCTGTAAACGGCAAATTCTTTTTCGCTGCAATATCCCATGTCTATAGTCAGTGTGAAATTTTCCGCCTCTCCTGCAGAATCTTTAAAAAAAAATATTTTAACCTGTTCTGTCTCAGTGGGTGCAGTCATGTTCAGGGTGAGTTCTATTGGGTTTTTTTTGAAGTAGGAGAGAATGAATCCTTCGAGTTCCGCTGCAGCTTTCGACTCCGGTATGCCGCTTCTAACAAGATAGGGGTCGGGCATGGAAAAATGGCAGAATATGATGCATGAATCCGTTGCTGATACATGGAGCGGCCCGGCAGGTGTTTCTATTACGCTGTATGAGTTCCGGGAGATATCTCTGTCTTTCATTTAATATGAATGCCTTCAGTGCGTAAAATTACCGCTAGTTTGTATTGATTGTTGAAAAGGGTAAACTGTATTTTTTATGATGGCAGGTAAAGTGAAATGATCAAGTTCTTTTTGATAAATAGATGCCATACCGGACCGCCGGATAATGCCTCCTCAGACTCCGGTATATGCATAGGGTAGAAATATAATTAAGAGTTTAATTATCCCGCATGCATAGTCTTTGCCTCCATAACTCTGGTATTAAATGGCACTTTTTCCTTCAGGCGGTCATTCCGGGAAACCGGAGAATCTTCGCATCCGCAGGCCTGCGGTAGGTGATTGCATATAAAACCTGCAAAATGTTCACCGTAGTTATCACGAAGTCTGATCCAGTCATCTTTGCCTATGATTCCTCTGCAGTTTTCTGAACCGCAGTTGCATTTGAAGTCCTGATCGAAGTTGACTACAAATGTACCGTAGTCGATTGTCAGTTCTTCATCTGTCTTGATGTCACGCCGCGCGATTATGGTGTCGTTTTCATCGTAGTGCATATTCGGATCGCATGAATGGTTCATGAAATTGGAGATATGGCGTGCATATTTCCAGTCGAATGTGCCGATGGAAAGGCCGAAATCAATGTCGTAACTGTAGCGGAGAAAGAGGTCTTTCTGTTCCTGACTAAGTTCATTGATTTCGTTTAGGCTTAGAATCTGCCACCCTTCCTTTTCATCTTCAATCCACTCATCATGAGTAAAAAGAAGAGTACCCTGAGGAATGAACTCAGTTGTGTAAATGCCGAACTCGTTGTTTTTCGTAAGTTTTTTGATCAGCATATTTCCTCCTTTGAAATCTGATGGTATAAAGCGGAATATGCCTGAAAAATCAATCCCAAATTGTTGTTTAATTGTAAAAAATATATTAATTACTTTTCCAGCCTTTTCAGTACGCCCAAGGCGGATCTTATCCCCGATGCCCATGCGGCCGTGATTCCGCGGCTTGTGCCTGCACCGTCTCCGCACATGAAAAGATGTTCCCTGACCTCGAAATAGTGGTTAATGAATTCGGGCTGGTTGCTGTATGCCTTTATCTCGGGATAGTACATTATCGTGGACGGGTGCATTATGCCCGGAACAATTGTATCAAGGAGTTTCAGAGAACACCATATGTGGCGCAGGATTTTTCCGGGCATGGCAAGTGATATGTCTCCGGGTGTGGCGCTTTTCAGTGTAGGTTCGAAGTCGTATAGGTCATCATTGAAACTGCTGTCCTTTGACCTTCGTCCCAGTCTGAAATCCCCTATTCTCTGCATCATGGGTTCTCCGCCTGAAAGGCGCATGGCCATCTGGCCCAGTATTTCGGCAAACTGTGCGCCGCTCACAACCGGGTCTGTGAGGCGTATTGTTTTTAAAAGTGCAAAATTTACAAGGCCGTTGGGTTTCCGGTCAGTGGAAAAGGAGTGGCCGTTTACGGAATAATAGTTTTCGTATTTCTCCTTCACTATGTGGGCAGATCCGGAATTTGTGCAGAAGGTTCTTACGTCCTCGGGGAAGATGAATTTCGGGTCGTAGTAGTCATTCACTATCCTGTAATTCTCCTCCCTTGCCTCGACGCGTATTCCAATGTCAACAATGTTGTCTATGAAGGAGATTCCGTTAGCTTTCATTACTCCCTGAAGCCATGAATATCCGCTTCTGCCCGGGGCAATTATGAGGTTTTTGTAGCGGAGGTCCCCGTCTTTGTCTGTGGTTACTATATGTTCCTCATGTTTTATCTCTGCGGCGGTTGCCGAGAACCTGATTTCAACACCCATGGAACGAAGCCTGTCCGTGAGACTGTTTATGAGGGGCACTGACTTGTCCGTGCCCACATGGGCCTGCCTGATGTCCAGCAGTTTCACTCCCAGTCGTTCGGAACGTTTCATGTATTTGTCTATATTCTGTTTTTTCTGAATTTCAGGTTTGAGAATTGATGCGACTTCATCCAGGAGAGGAGTGGATTCCTCCTCGGTCCAGTGCTTTACCGGGAATCCAACAGGAAAGGTGTAGTTTTGTTTGCAGTCGTTTCTGAGCCCTCCGGAGCTTATGGAAAGCTTTTCAATAAGAAGGATGTTTCTGACCCCCGCTCCTGCAAGATGGAATGCTGCGCCCAGGCCAGCGGGGCCTGACCCGATTATTATTACGCTGTATTCTTTCACGCTGCACCTCCATTTTTACCGAATATTCAAGGCAGATAAGTCTAATATACATATGTGATAAAAGCAAGATGTAAAAAGATCATGTTTTATTGTGTCATATGGCGTTGCATGACGGGATTTTCTCTTTTAATTCAGTCTTCTTGTGAGGGAGATTTTTTAAATGTCCTGAAAAGTCCTGATATTCCGTACACAAAAAGTATGAAGCCTATTGCTCCGTTTAGAACCGCTGCTGCATTTGAGGGTATTGAAAGCCTGAAAAGAAAAATGAGGGAAACTGCAGTTCCAAGAAAAACCGGCGTGGCGAGACCGGCACCTGTTCCGAAGATGTATAGTTCCCGTTTGCTGTAACCTTTTGCGGAAGCCCTTGAGGAGAAGACACCGGTCCAGAAAAGTGCAGTAACAGGGCTTGTTCCGGTTATAATCAGGGCTGCCATGAATGCCGGGATGTTTCTGAAATCTCCTGCAGGTTGAATATCTGTGTTTTTCAGGAGAGTTACGGTTTTGAATATCATGAAGACTCCAAAGGCAGCTATAATAAATGCCCCTGCGGCTCCTGAAATTTTTTGAATGTATCTGTTTTTGAATACAGAGACAGTCCCCTTTAGCGCGAGAACAATGTATGTGAAATCAACTATTGTCACTGCAAGTGCGGCCATAAGACCTTCAGTCAGTCCCCTTTCGAGAGTTATGGCAGTGAGGAAAAAAAGTACAGGCCCCGGTGCAAACTGCAGAATAAGCCCGGTGTAAAATCCCCTTGTCAAGACCTGTGGTAACAATTTGCACTTCCTCCTTGAAAGCTTATCAGCAGAAAAAATGCTGAAAACCAGAATTGTATATGTCCGGTTTCATCTAATGCAGTTTCTGATAATTTTTAATACAATTTTTTCACTGGCCGAAATTTTTTTGAATATAGATTAATTGATTGCGGTTGATGTTTAGCGGGAACAACCAATGTGGATCTTCAACAATATCAGGAGGCAGTTATGAAAAGAATACTTTTCACATGTTAATCTCAATCTTTTCCATGGGATGTCTGCCCGGGCCTCATCATAACTCAAGTGGCGGTGGAGACAGGCATTACGTAGATGATCGTTTTAGATAATGGAATTTTGTCTGATTCTCTGTTTATGGGTTTGTGTGAAAATATAAAATATATACAGTTTGAAACCGGGGATTTTATACCCCGGTTTTTTAATCTGTGCCCCGTGACTTACATGTTGAGTTTGCTTCTGAATATGAAGAAAACCGCCATGAGTATGCAGATCCCTGCGAATAGGTAGTCCATGGACGGTTTCTCCTTCATGTAAAAAAAGGAAAATGGAAAGAAAATAGTCAGGGTGACAACTTCCTGAATAATCTTCAGCTGCCCTATGTTCATGACCTGGTGGCCTATCCTGTTGGCCGGCACCTGTATTAGGTATTCAAAAAAAGCTATTCCCCAGCTGAATATGACAGCAAAGAGGATCGGCCTGTTGTTGAGGTTTTTGAGGTGGCCGTACCATGCAAAAGTCATGAATATGTTGCTCAGGCAAAGCAGGCCCACTGTAAGGAAGTACTTGTTCATAATTCCTCTGTGAAGTGTATTGAGATCATGAAGTTAATTTCTGTCATGGCTGGTTTAAGTCAGCGGACTGAGATTAGATCCGGGTGTGCGGAATGCAATTATTTTTTTGAAGAGAATTTTTTTATTGAGGAGCGGAACACTGAAAAATGTTCCGCTCCGTATTGTTATTTAAAAACAGATCTGAAAAAAACAATCATCGATGCCCAGGCCATTTGGGCTTCGTTCCTGTGATATGTTTTGCTTTCAGGGTTTGTAAAATTGTGTGCCGGCAGATTCCCGAAAATGATATATGAAAAGTCTGCACCGTTCTCTTTCATTTCCTTTAGAAATGCCTGCTGTTTTTCAACTGGTGCGGCAGGATCTCCGTCACCCTGAATGGCAAGTATTCGGGTTTTAATATCGCCCTTTTTGGCAGTGAGCCCTGTATTGATTGATGAGTGAAACCCGACTACACCTTTTATATCTGTACCCATTCTGGCCATGTTGAGTACAATTCCTCCACCGAAACAATAGCCGATTGCTCCTATGTTCTTTGCATCAACATTTTTTTGTTTCTTTAGAATGGCCAGTGCTGCATTGAATCTCTTTTTTATAAGAGGGAAGTCTGTTCCTATCTTTCCGGACATTGCCTTTGCTTCAGACCGAGGTATCTCTTTCCCGTCGCCATACATGTCCAGGGCGAATGCTATATATCCTTCCTTTGCAAGATCTCTAGACCGTTGTTTGGCATATTTGTTTATTCCCTGCCATTCGTGAACAACGAGAATTCCCGGGCGTTTGCCCTTGATCGATTTATCGTATGAAATGGTCCCGATCAGTTTCTGGCCGTCCACCGTATAGGTTATATTCCTGCTAACTATCTTGCTGCTGACTTTTTCTGCGGAAAACGCATGAACTGTTATTGATAATACGGCCGCAAGGACCGTTAAATTTTTAGCTTTCATTTTCAGGCTCCTTTGCTGAAGTTTCTGAAATTCAGTAGAACAAATATAGCTAATTTTATTCAGTTTTCAATACAGTCGTATGACTTTTTTGCCGGCACCGGAGTCAGTATTGAAGATATTGGCGTATGGTTGATGATATTAACTTTTGCGAGTTGGAAGAGGGGGCAATAACATTGCCCCCTTTGAGTTCTGCAGAATTTATGCAACAGTAATTTCAATTTTACGGGGCTTCACTTCATCCTTTTTGGGAAGGTTTAATGTCAATACTCCATCCTCCATTACTGCATTTATGCTGTTTCCGTTTATGTCATCTCCAACCCTGAAAGTCCTTCTGTAGTCATAGAGCCTGTATTCGGCGTGCTTAAGGTTCTCTGTTTCCATGGGATTTTCAAGTGTGCCCATTATTGAAAGTTCATTGTTGTCCAGAGTAATTTCAATGCCGTTTTTGTCCACTCCGGGCATATCCATTGTGATAATGTATTCGCTCTCTGTTTCGTATATGTCTGCAATGGGCGCTGTGTATTTTGTTTTTTTTTCTTCTCTGCCGGTTTTAAGTTCCTTTGACATGGCTTTCCTCCTGTTACCTGATTTCTATTCTTTTCGGTTTCGCTTCATCGCTCTTCTCCAGAGAGATAGTCAGTATTCCGTTTTTAAGTTGTGCCGAAATTGACTCGCCCTTAACGGAATAGGGCAGGCGGAATGTCCTGCTGAAAGAACCGAATGATCTCTCCCTGCGGATGCAAGGCCTGTCTGTGCAGGTATTTTTCCGTTCGCCTGAAATTGTCAGGGTCCTGTCGTTAAGTTCTATTTTAAGATCCTCTTTTTTTATACCCGGCAGAACAGCCCTTAGGTCAAGTTTGTCATCCTTTTCAAATATATTTACATATGGAAAATCGTATGGTCTGTTTCCTGCTGAGGGTGTATCTCTGAAGAAAGTGTCAACCATATCTCTCAGTTTCAGAACATCATCGAAAATATCAAAAGTTGTAATCATGGCTATTCCTCCCTGTGTTATTTTACTTCTATGGAAATTTTTTTTCCGGGCGCTTTTTCATCTTTCGGGATATCTATTGTGAGTACTCCCTTTTTGAAATTCGCCTTAATGTTATCTGTGCGGATTTCCTCCGGCAGTGTAACGGAACGCCTGAAAGATCCGTAGTGCCGCTCTGTATAATAGCGGTTTTTCTTCTCATCCTTTTCTTCTTTTTCCTCTTTTTTCTCACCGGATATTGTGAGAATGTTTTTTTCAAGGGTCACATTGATGTCCTTCTCCTCCATGCCCGGCAGCTCTGCCGATACCAGAAATGCCTTTTCTGTCTCTTCCACATCAATTTTCGGTATCCATTCGGATTCAAAGAGTGTTCCCGGTTTAAGTGAGAAGAAATCATCAAAAACCCTGTCCATTTCCCTGTGAAAAGAAGAAAGTGAGCGTTTGCTGTTTTCATCACGTTTTTTAATTCCCCATTTCATGGAAAACCTCCTTAAAGTTGTTAGCACTTGTATTTAGTGAGTGCTAATTCTATTAATATAAATACTGAAAAAAATTTAAATCGTCAAGATCAGACTGAAATTTTTTGAAAAAAATTTTGCTTTTTTTTGAAGGAGATTTTATAGGAAAAGCTTGAGGTAACTGAAAGTAAAAACAGGGAACTGATTTTTCAGAGAAACCGGTCAACCTCTTCCATCTGTTTTTTAACAGCTTTAGATGACATCTCAAAGTCACGGGTCTCTTTTTCAGAAATTTCCGGAATGATTCTGTCTGTTACTCCTTTTTCTGAAAGTCTGGATGGAAGGCTCAGGTACGGGCCGGAGATGCCGAATTCTCCGCGGATTTCTGTGGAAACAAGTACCGGTTTACTGGAGAGACCCATTATGGCTTCAATAATTCTTGTGGCGCTGAAGGATATTGCAAAAATACTGTGCTCTCCTGCCTGGCGGATATCCCATCCGGCTCTCCGGGTTCTGTGAATGAGGTCATTTTTCATATTGTCATCAAGTTCAGGAAAAACTTCGCAGATGGGGCTGCCTGCATATGCGGCTCTGCTCCAGAGAGGAACCATGGTTTCTCCATGTTCTCCGATAATTTCTATCCTGAACTTAGCCGGGTCTGCATTAAGGTTTTTTGCCGTGAGTGTCATGATCCGCATGGAATCAAGTTCCGTACCTGTACTGATAATTCTCTGTGACGGAAATCCGGAAAGTTTCCATGCGCAGTAGGCCATGGCATCGGAGGGATTGGTTATATTTACAATTACCGCATCAGGATTGTTCCGGGCCAGTATTGGGATCAGGTTTCGGAATATTTCAACATTATCTTTTATTACTTCTGCGCGGGTCCCATTTTCCCTTGGCAGTGCTCCGGCAGTCATTATTATTATCTGGAAACCGCTGCACTGTGAAGCATCTGCATGATAGATTTTTCTGTCAGGAAGTTCAGGAGAACAGTGAGAAATATCAAAGGACTTGGCCCAGGATTTCCGTTCATCCCGGTTGATCATTGCAATTTCAATATCCGGGCACCTCAAAAACAGGGAGTATGCCATTGCGGATCCAGTAGCACCGCTGCCGATTATTGCGATTTTGAACTTTTTCATTGCACCTCCCGATTAAATGTAATTAAGACTTATTTTTATAGTATTGTCAAGGAAAGGGGGCTGTTAAGCTGTATTTATCGTCAGTTAAAACCGATATATTAGTGTTGGTAATTTAAAATGAACAGAGGTTATGCATTCTCGATGAGGTTATTATGAAAAAGAATTTCGTTACATTTTTGTTGAATCCGGATTTATTTATTGAAAATTTTATAATAACTCAGTACAGTAACTTTGCTGTATGAAAGTGCTATCCGCAATTCAATTTCTTGACAGGTCATAATTTAGAACAGGCAGTATTTCTTTTTTTTTGAGCATAACCACGGGCAGTGTCTAAGATCTGCTTTTATGTCAATGGGGGTGTGTTGATGAGAGAAGTAGTCTATATTTTCATGTTTCTCATAGCAGTTTACCTGACTGTTCCGGATCGGCTCTGGAGCCTGAACGTGAGAGAAAGATTTCATTATGAGCCGCTTCTGGTTCCTGACTGCAATCCTGAAGCTGTTCTTGACAGGCTCATGTCTCTGGTGATAGGGCCTGTGACAGTAAAAACATTTCTTGTTCCTGTTACCATATATTTTGAGGATTCATCCCGTCAGAGAATTTCCAAATCTGTTCTCGGATTCGGCGGATTCAGGGGATTGTCCCGGATAAAGCTTGACCTGAGGTATGGTATGGATGAAGTTTCAATGATTAAAAGACTTCAGTCCATTGACCGGAGAAGTATAAAAAAATGCACTGTCTGGGTTGAAGGTTTCTGGGGAGATCCTGCAGAAGAATATTCCGTCCAGTCGCTTCATGAAGTGCCCCTGAATGAAAGACTCAAGAGACAATGGGTGTTTACCGTTATGTCAATTTACGGGGAATGCCCGGTTGAAAGAACCGGTAACAGTGTAGATATTATTTATATACGAAAATCACTATAGCGTCTTTTTAATATTGGTCATGACTTATTTAAAGCCATATGCAGATAGTTCTGATCGTGTAATAGGTTTTTTGAGTTTTAGTTTAAAAGCTGATAAATCTATTTAATATGAAAAACTATCTTTTGGGAAAGTGTTTTTTTACGGGATATTCTCCGAGTGCTATGTTCAATTTTTTAATCAAGTCATCTGTTATTCCAACGCCGCTAAGAGTGTATACACAATTGAAACATGGATTGTCCCTGTTTTGATTAACTTATAAAAAAGTATACTGGAATCTATTTTTTTGCAAATAGGTTTATTCTTCTGAATGTCTCAAAACATCTGCCGTCTGCTCCTCTTGTAAGTTTTATCATATCCTCGATTACATCTTTTCTGAACTCTGATTTTACATCTTCGTCATTAATTACGCTTAGGAATGGAACTATGGATGGCTGATCGATCCAGCGGATCATCTCCTCTTCATTGGCAAAGTATCTGTCCGCATTTTCCTTCCAGATGCGGAATTCGTTGAAGTCTTCATCCGAGAGAAGAAGCCTGTACTCCTCTTCAGAGGGCATATACCATGGCCAAAGGAAATTTTCAAAGAACGGACGGTAGGTGCCGCTCTTCATGGCTGCTTTCACTGTACTGTAGAAGTTTGAGCAGTTGCCGTGGCCAGCGAAGTTAAAGCGTAGAACACCTCCTTCTTTCAGTGCCTTGCGGCAGTTGTTCATGAGTTTTCTGTGGTCCTTTACCCAGTGCAGTGCGGCATTTGAAATTATCAGGTCAAATTCTCCTTCAAAATTCATGTCATCAATATCCATAACTCTGTATTCAAGTCCCGGAACGGCAAAATCCATTGCCTTTGATATCATGCCCTGTGATGCATCAATGCCCATTACAAATCCATCAGATGCAGTATCCTTTATCATTCTTGTTATCATCCCGTCGCCGCATCCCAGATCAAGTATGCGGTCATCTTTTTGAATGCTGAGTTCACCGATAAGTTTGAGGCCCCATTCTTTCTGATGCTTTGATGCCTTTAAATAAAGATCTCCGTCAAAATCAAAGTTTTTCATTGACCTGCCTCCCGATTGATATGTTCAGAGTACAATCTTATAACAGAGATTAAGTGATGTTTTTGAGAATTTAATCAAGATTTTTTCGAATCATTTATGGATTTGATTTGTTCATGTGAAAAAAGTTGTCAAGGTGTGCCGCACAAGTAAGTGCAGTTTCCATGAGATGCTGTTTTTGGAAGTTCAACTGTACTTATTTTTCAAGATCATGGTAGAGTTTTTTTTCGCAGCTTGGGCAGAGCCCGTGACTTATCTGTGTTGCTGTGTTTTCTTCCATGTATTCCTCAAGGGATCTCCATGTTCCGGATTCGTCACGAATTTTTTTGCAGGAGGAACACATTGGGAGTATATTCTGCAGTGTCATGATTTTTCTTTCAGATTCCTTCTGTGAGGTGAGGTCTCTTATGGCAGTAACCCTAATCCTTTCATTTTTGTATTCGAAAACTCTTGCACTTACTTCTATGGCGAATGATGTTCCGTTTTTTTTCAGGCCCATGGCCTCATAGGATCCTTCAACTCCCTCCTGAATTTTTTCATTCACGGTGTTCCTGTGTGACATGTCTATGAATTCAATGACTTTCAGGCCCATGAGTTCGGCAAGGTCATAACCGAACATGATGCATGCCCTGTTGTTTGCATCAACAATTCTGCCGTCTTTGATCAGAAATATCCCTTCAAGTGCTGCATCGGAGAGTGATCTGTATCTTTCATGGCTGAGAGTAAGTTCCTCATTCGCCCTGGATAGCTCCCATGTCCTTTCTTCAACTTTTTTTTCAAGGTGCTGACGTTCAATATCAAGTTCATGGAAGGCTTTTCTTTTAAGTCTCAGTGCCCTGTTAAGGGCGGCAACTAGTAATATCAGTATTGTCATTGCTGCAAAAACAGATAGTATTCCCCATCTGTGTGTACTCAGAATATTTTCCGGCCTGTTTATTATTAATGCATTGGAAGGAATTTTTCCGGTGTTGATGTTCCATTTTTTCAGGCTCCTCCAGTCGTAGACTTCCCTCATCGCAGTAATGTTTTCAACTGAACCTTTTGTTTGATTTGAAAGAATAATTATTCCGATCTGTCTGCCGATTTCGTTCAGGCTCAGAAGATATCCTCCGGTAATTCCGCTTCCCATTAGGCTCTCCCAGAATGAGAAAACCGGGATTTTAGACTTTTGCGTCAGTATCGCGGCCACTTCAAAGGGGGTTTGGGGAGTGCCCTTGCCGTCGGAAAACATGAGCAGGTAGAATGCAGCACTGTTCTTTTTTGCAGGAGAGGATAGAATTTCAGTAATTTCATCGATGGTCTTATCAATAATATATATTATTTCCTTTCCCGGGGCGACTGATTTTATTGACTCCTCAAACCGTTCAATTCTCTCTCTTGCGTTATCGGAATCTGTAGTTCCGATAAGATAGAAGAGATCAGGGTTATGCAACCGTATAACTCTTTCGATGGTGCCCTGATAATCCATCTTAATTCCGATTTCTGTTTCTTTGCCGGGGGAAATGTTTTTAGGAGAGTGTATTCCCGGTTCAATGTATATGCGATGAGCATCTGGAAATATGTCTCCATGACTTTTGAAAAAACTATCCGCCACAGGGGCCCACAAGATGATATAGTCAAGTTTTATGCCTTTGTATTTTTTCCCGAGGTAGTTTTTGAAGCACTGTCTGATGTTTTTGTCGGGTATTTTCGGGGACTCCATGAACTCAAAGTATATTTCATACTTTTTGTTCCCAGAATTCAGTTCAGTCTTAAGCCCTTTCTCAAACTGAACTTGTGCCGGGAGGTCCTTTGTAAAGGATGATACAAAGAGAATGCTGATGTTTTTTTTCAGGCGAACTTTATGTTCAGAATGTTGTGCAGCCCCGGCCGGGTGTACGTTTAAAAGCAGGGAAAAAGCAAACAGAGACAATATCAGACGAAATACCATAATATCCTCTTTTATATAGAGTAATAAAGATAATCTTTCAGGGCAATATTATTTTCTGTTTTTCAGGTGAATCAGATTATATAACATAAATATGCGTCTACAAATCTGATTCCTGCATGCCAGTTAAATGATATTCATTCCCTTTAATTTTTGACATTGCAGCTCAATTGATATTATTTTATAAACTGAGTATATAGTTTATTGTGGGGTAAATGCATGTCCATAAAAAACGGTCCCCAGAGCGGCGATAAATTTCCATTCGGCGGGACTATGAAGAATTTTTTTAATGAAGAACCTGTCAGGGGTATTGCGGATGGTTCAGGATATGTGTTCTTTGTGAAGGATTCGGGTTCCAGGTATCTGTTTGTAAACAGAATGTGGGAAGAACTCACAACGATAGATTTTCCCACGGCATTGGGCAAAGAAGATTATGAACTTTTCTCCTCGGAAGCGATTAATCCGTTGAGTTTTGAAAAGAAATCCTATATCCGCGATGGCCTTATAGAGGAATGGGAGACACTAATTGATACTCCCCAGGGGGAACGGATCTATAAAGTAAAGAAATTTCCTCTTATGGAAGGAGAAGATCCTTCTGCTTTCTGTTTTGTAATGTCAGATATAACAGACCTTAGAAGTGAAATATCGTTTCTGCAGATGATCATTTCCAATACCAGTGATGTTATTTTGGTTATTGATGAGAATGAACTGAATCATTATATAAGCCCCAATATAGAAAATATTTTTGGATGGAACCCCGTTGAGCTTCTCGGAAGATGTTTCTGGGAGAAAATATATTCTGATGACATTCAGAGGGCAAGGGAGTTTCATTCTGAGCTTTCCAGAAATCCGGGGGTATTGAGATCATTTGAATGCAGGTACATGATAAAAAGTGGTGACTATAAGTGGATTGAATTCAGGGGCAAGTATATGCTGCTGGACAATTATTCGAAAGGGGTAATTGGAAATTTTCATGATATAACAGCAAGAAAACAGACTGAGGAGTCCCTCATTGAGAGTGAAGAGCGTTTTAAAATTCTCCATAATGCATCTTTCGGCGGAATTGCCATACATGACAAGGGGGTTATTCTCGACTGCAACATGGGGCTCTCTGAAATTTCAGGATTTTCAATTGATGAACTTGTGGGCATGGATGGACTTCTCCTTATAACAGAAGGCTCCCGGGATAAGGTAATGGGGAATATTCTAAGGGGATATGAAGAACCCTACGAGGCATACGGTATCAGAAAAAATGGAGAGGAGTATCCATTAAGGCTTGAGGCGAAGAATATCCCCTATAAGGGAAAACAAATCAGAGTCGTGGAGTTCCGGGATATAACCCAGCAGAAAACCGCCGAGGATGAGCGCAATAAACTGCAGGATCAGCTCGTGCAGTCACAGAAAATGGAAGCCATAGGAAGGCTCGCAGGCGGAGTAGCCCATGATTTCAATAATATGCTGGGAGTTATTATAGGTTTTTCAGAACTTGCACTGGCAAAGGTTGATGAGAATGGTCCCGTTACAGGTTATCTGCATGAGATTTTTAACGCTGCACACAGATCAATGGAGATAACAAGACAGCTCCTTGCCTTCGCAAGAAGACAGACCGTGGCTCCGGCCATACTGGATTTCAATGAAACCATTGAAAGTATGCTGAAAATGCTTCAGAGGCTTATAGGGGAAGATGTTCTGCTTAAGTGGAAGCCCGGTGAAAATCTGTGGAATGTGAGCATCGACCCTTCCCAGGTGAACCAGATACTTGCAAATCTAAGTGTCAATGCAAGAGATGCCATTGCAGATACGGGTACTGTTACAATATCTACAGAGAACGTAGTCCTTGAACAGGAATATGACTATGGAGACGGCAGCATATCTCCGGGTGAATATGTTCTCCTTGTTTTTGAAGACACAGGATCGGGTATGGCCGAAGATGTTCTTGCAAATATTTTTGAACCGTTTTTTACAACCAAGGGCCAGAATAGAGGAACCGGTCTCGGTCTTGCTACTGTATATGGAATAATAAAGCAGAACAATGGGCACATTTATGGAAGGAGCAGTCCTGGAGAGGGTGCCTTATTCTATGTATATTTTCCGGCATTTAAAAATACGAAATCACTTCAGAAACAGACTGGGGATTTCCTGACACCCCATGCGGAAGGTAATGAAACTGTGCTTCTGGTAGAGGATGAAGCAGCAATGCTCCTGATGACCACTACCATGCTTCAGGAACTGGGGTATACGGTTGTCACTGCAGATAAACCTGAACAGGCAATTGAAATTGCCGGGAAAATGAAAGGCATGATTAATCTGCTTATTACTGATGTCATAATGCCAGGCATGAACGGCAGAGTGCTGGCAGAGAAGATGCGTGATGTTTGTCCTGAAATAAAGGTGCTTTTCATGTCGGGATACACGGCAGATGTGATCGGACATCATGGTGTGCTTGATGATGGGGTGCAGTTTGTTCAGAAACCGTTTTCACGGCAGCATCTGGCTGTGAAGGTGAGGGAAGCGCTTACGCAGTGAAAACTGGTTGGTTGTTTTAACACTGGAAGGTTGGATTTTTTTTGGCAGCAGGTTATCTTCGATATGGTGGTATTATCTGTGAATAAGTATTTTATAGTTTAGTATCAGACATCTGCATGGTTCTGTCTGGGAAGGTGCGGTTTTCGGTTCGGAAAATCTGCACTTTTTATATGAGTATTTACCTGAATAACGTATTTTGAGGATGGCGTATGGTATGCCGGATGATTTTGTTGCTGTTCATGATTTTTGGATGTTCATCCGCTCAGAAAGAATCGGTAGTGCAGAGCAGTGTCCCCGTGTGTTTTACTCCCTGGCTTGGACTTGTCGAGCGTGAGTATGACAATGCTAAAAGAATAAAGAGATATGATTTAAGTTTTGGGAAGATATTCGATTCGGGTCATTTGAATGCAGTGTATTTTTACAAATATAAAAATAGAAGGTTCTATGCGCAGGGGTTTCTTGCTTATGACCGTTATTTTTCGGACAGAAGCAGCAGGTGGGGCAAGATCAGTGCGAAGATAATCAATCTGAAAAACGAAGACGCTCGCATTGTCATTGAGTCTTTCATGGATGTGCCGGAGATAGCTTCTAAAATAAACAGGGCACTGAAGGAATCTGTGAGTCTGGCGGAAAGAGTCAGGCCTTCAATCCGTCTCAACCGTTTGAAAAAGAGTAATTATTTTCATGAATTTGATGAAAGATACATTAAGGATAAAGATCTGGATTTATCACCATATGAAAGTAGTCAGGAAGTTGTTGCGATTGATATGAATGCCATGATGGCCGGGATTAGTGCCGGCAGCTTTACTGTCTACGATGTTCCAATTGCATGCAGACGCCTTGAAGTGTTTGTTGTTTATGACCTTGCCAAAATGAAGCCAGTTGAGATTCAGGTGATTCAGTCAGGAGAGTACAGGGGCTGACTGTTTTCTGCTGATGTGCAGAATTTCGGTGTTTTATAAATCTTCTTCAATATTAATTTCTACTCAGTTGTCTGAATGTATGGAGATTCTGGAACAAAGGAAAATCTATTTATTGGCAGAGTATTGCGGTCTGAATTTTTATGCAAAAGCCATACCGCAATACTCCCAGGGATGTGAATATTATCAGTCCTGTAATGTCTTTAAGACAAATTTCTATTCTGTATGTCTGGGATAATGATAATTATTTTTTTGCCCGGATTATACTGAAAGTACCCATTATTGATTTCAGCTCTTGCATGATGCTGTCTCTGTCGAACTCATGAACAGTCCCGGGGTCATAGTTGTGGATATTTGTTGAAGAGATGTAGAAAGATACTATGTACCATTTTTTGTTAATATATGCACTGTATGTTTCATAATAGGCATAGTTGCCTGCTCCTGCATCCGATCCTTTGCCTCCGCTGAATGTGACATCGTTAATTTTAATGTCATCTGTTTTCTCTATCTCATCATTAATGGAAGCTGGCCTGAACTTCTTCAGTATGCCCACTGTAACGGCAGCACCGCTTAGATTGGTCTTTTTTGCAGTTGATATGTTTCTGCTTATTGTAACCACAGTGGATTTGCTTATGAGGGGGAGATAATTCATGGCATTTGCTTTTTTGTTGTCTGTTATAACCTGGAAATTTTCAGGATATTTTATGGTGAATCCATTCCCGGCTGAACTGTATTCTTTCCAGTTTCCGGTGTCGCCTGTTTTGATTGAGGATGTACCACATCCTGCTGAAAATATCAGGGCAAGAAGTGCAGCAAAAAGTATTTTTTTCATGGAAAGTCTCCGGACGCATTTAAGATTTTGGGCTCAGGACCGGATTTTAATTCAATCCTTTTTTAAAAGCCAAAAAATATTATATTTCACTGGTTTTTTATGTCACGTATTTTTATTGAAAAGTTTATATTTAATTATGGCGTTGAAATAAAATGGCGGCAGTTCTAGTGCTGTTATGAGGTTTTTTTCAAAAACCATTGACATATTAGAAAATTATTTTTATAAAAATGTGTTTCAGTGCTACAACAATATCATCATGAGAGGTCAGATCCAATGGCAATACCATTTATTGTTAATAAACTTCTGTCAGAATTTATCCTTGTTGCGATGCTGGCTTTCCCCCATGGTACAAAGGCCGGAAAATTTATCATCGTGGACAGGTCAGGAAGACAGGTTGAGGTAAGTTTTTCGAGAGCTGATGTCAGTTCAATAGTTGAAGGGGCACATGAATACAAAGTCATCGTTGAATCCGGAGAGCCTTCTGAAATTACCTATCGATTTATTGACAACGGCCTCTATGGAATAAAATACGGAAACAGTGAAAAGGTGCACACCCTGGATATTATAGATTACCTGGTAAAACTTGACCGGAAAAATATTCTTTCAAATAAACAGGTTTTAAACATTAAGGGATGGGAAAAGATCGCCATAACGCCGGGTAAAGACTGGGTTGTTTTATCCCTGACTGGAAAGGGTATTTCAATATTAGTAGACAAAGGTCAGTTAAGATAGCCTTGCTGTTATCTGTTCTGCCTGATCAGGGAAGTTTTTGGAAAAAATTATTTCAGGAGAGTTTCGTTGAGTGAACATAAACTCAGGAGTGATTCTATCTTTTCAGAAACTCCGGATATGGAAAAGCTGTTTCCTGACTGTTTGCAGCATTTATGAATTTTCAGAAGCAGGCTTATCCCTGTGGAATCCATGTATTCAACTTTTTCAAGATTCATCTCTATGTCCCTATCAGCACTGGAACATATCTCTTCGATAATACCTGTAAACTCTTTAATTTGTGTTGCGTCAACTGATCCTGAGATATTCAGTATGGTAGTATTTTTTTCTTTGATAATGTTAATGTTCATAGTATTTTGCTTATTTTTCCAAAATTATGTCCCATAAACTATTTAAGTCAACATTTTTTTGTGTTCCGCGGCCCCTATAAACTTCTTGACCATGAAATTACGGTTATAATTAATAATATTCTATAACCTGTTTGATTGAAAAATTGAAGGCATTGTCTGAAAGGGAGTTTGAAATTGGCTAAAAAAGAACTGATGATTCAGAAACGAAAGGATATTCTAAATGCCCTGACAAGGCTTCTGGACAGACACTCCTATTCATACATATCCATGCAGGATGTTGCCGATGAGGCGGGCATTTCCAAGGGAGGGCTTCGCTATCATTTTCCAACCAAGGAGTCCCTTTTCAGGGGCCTTCTTGAAGATTTTTTTTATGACATTGAGACAGGACATCTGCAGATGCTCAGTATGCTGGAGGAGAAAGGGGACAGGGCCGTAATTTCAACACTTCTCAATATTGAAAGTTTTGTCCTCAACAAGAAAAACATTAAAGTCTTTGTGAATCTGATCCTCTACAGTCTGGAGGTTCCCGGATTCATGGCCCCCATGAAGGATTTTTTCAGAAAACATCTTGAAATGTACAAGCAGATCATTGAACAGGCAAAGACAGATCTTCCTAAAATAGACAGGAAGGAATTTGACCTTGAATTTCTTGCCCGTATCACACAGATTATTTTTATAAGTTCAGGCCTTATAGAAGCCATTGACCCGATCAGTATGGAACCTCAGAAACTTGCACGTTATGTGCTGTCTCTTTTTACAGAGTAAAGAATAAATAATTTTTATGCAGGAGAGGTCTGGAGGCTGGCAGGAAGCCAGCCCATGGTTTTGGAAAAAGTCCTGCCACTGTATTATTTATACACGGATTGTATCCGTTTCTGGAAGTATTATAAACAGTGGCAGGAAAGGAAGCCGATTTAATTTGTCTTTACTACAAGCTGAACCTGAGAATCCGCAGTAATGTCTACACCCTCACTGCTTATGACTTTCAGTTCAATATATGTGCTCCAGAAGGAGTAGTCTGTTTCTCCGTCAAGAGATGAATCTTCTTCGTTTATTGAAATCGTTGAACCGTTCCATACATAATCCTTTACAGGTTCACCTGTACTTTCCCATTTCTGGTAGTATGTTTCTGTCTCGTGGCCATCAATATTATAGGTTCCGTATGCTGTGAGATAAACTGTGGCGCCTGCATCAATATTCTTCAGGCTTATTGTAAAGGATGTGGGATTTTCTCCGAATTCCCATCCGAATATTGCCCTGCCGTCAACTATAAGATCCTGTATGCTGTAGGTGCCTGCGGAAAGATAATCAACACCTGCAAAGAGTGACTCTTCGGTGTTTGTGTCATCAACTGCAACAATTACAGTTGCCTCATATTGGGTTCCGTCAACTTCAATGCTGATTGTATAGGTTTCATTTACGTCAAGAGAGGTATCGGGTATAAAGGTTATTACACCTGTGGATGAGTTTACTACTATGGTGCCTGAAATTTCATTTCCGGAGTTATCAGTAAGTGTTATTTCTACATTATTGGCAAGGGACCATGTTCCTTCTTCGTTCTGTGTGGTCAGATTCAGTTCACTTCCGTTAATTGTAATGTTCCCGTCGTTAGTGCTGATGGAAATGTTGCCGTTTACTACGGATATGCTGCTGTTGCTGGAAACTCCTGATCCGTCAGTGCTTCCGCCGCTGTCATTTGTCACCGTAGTTGATGAAACGGTTCCATCATATGTTGTGGAGCCTGAACTGCTTCCTCCTCCGGAGCATGCAATTGTGGCAATCATCTGCAGTGAAATTGCAGTGAGGAATAATAATCTGAATGTTTTCATGGGCAGCCTCCGTGCTATGGGACTTGTTGGACTCTAATTAAGTAATTATACTAATAAAATAGAGCAGGGGAATCGTCAATAAAAAAAAGCCCATGCGGGCTTTTTTTTATTGTAAAAAGTGTTTTTTTTGAAAAAAGAACCTTTTCTGCATATGAAAACATGACACAATTTATATTTTGTGTTATTTAGAAAGGCAGATCTCCTTCAGAATATCAGAAATGAAGTATGGGATGGTCATTCTGAATTATGCGTTCGGACCATGATATTTACTGCTATTTTTAGTTTTTACAGGTGCTGCGATAATTCAGTCATGAATTCTGACCCACACGAAATAAGATTACGGCGAATATTTCAGGTATGGCCGTAGTTCAAAGGGCGGATGAATTAGTTGAAGAAATCTGAATATTGCAGGTTTAATGGATTATTATGCGCAGGCCCGTGGGTTAATTTTTTAATCCCATAAGAGTGATCAATCCGTTTTCATTATTGCAGAAACTTATATTAAAGCCGCAGCTGGATAGAATTTCTTTGATAGTTTTTTCAGGTATTACAGTTTTTCTGTATGTTCCCGTTTTTTGAATCCAGCTGTCTTCTTCCTTCTCATGTACAATATCATAGACATCTATATAATCTCCATGATGTTCCAGGAAACATGTGAATATTCTCTCTGCATCACTTTTAACAGGAATGAACCTTTTTTCTCCTTCCAGTGCAAACGTCAGGTCTCTGAAGGTGAGGATCAGTTTTCCATCTGCGGTTAGTTCATGATAGGAGTTGGAAACCAGTTTCTTGACTGACTCAAGATCAGGTAAATGTGTTAGAGTATCTCCCATGCATACTATCAGTTCAGGCTTCAGTCCGGCGTAGGCTTCAAAGTTAAGGATGTCGTCTTCAATAATTTTTATGTTGTATCTGGTGTGGTCAATTTCATTCAGCAGTGACCTGCAGAAGTCTACTGCAACAACATTAAAACCTGCCATGGACAGAGGAATTGACTGAATGCCGGATCCTGCACCGAGGTCTATGGCTGTACCCGATGAAACAGGGCTTATTCCATGGGATGTGAAGAAGGCTGAATTTTTTTTTATACTTTCATCAATCCCTCCTGTCATCCATGTATAAAAAGAAGCCAGATGTTTATTGTAATGATTTTGAGTGGTCATAGATTATCTCCATGGTTTGGGGTTTGGAATCATCAATAAGGGATGTACCATCTTGTTAAGCTTATAGTACAAAAGCTGTAATGGGGGGCATCTCTCCTGCCATTAAATATTCCGTTCAGTTCTGTTTCTATTGATTCAGTAAGGACAGATGTCCTGATAATTCAAGTACACGGTTTCTGACTATTTTTATTTTTTCGCTAACTCTCATTGGTATGTATACTGTTCCTTCAAGTTTGTCATAGATCGAATCTATGGATTTAAATTCAAGGTCACGGTACTTGATCCATGCCTTCTGGGATAGTTTGAGTCTGATTCTTTGCTGTACTTCCAGTCTGCTGCTGAGTTTTTTATATATGATATTCAGTTCCCTGTCCCACTGTTTATATGCCGCAGAGGCGCATCCCGTCATTCCGGCAGTGGTCATGTTTGATTCAATTGAAAGACACTTATTGAGTTCAATGTCAATGGCATGTTTTACCCTATTTTCAGCAAAGAGTGCAGAACTCAGCGCAAGTATCATAATAAATGTAAATCTCATTTTAGTCCTCTTGATGGTAGAATTTATATTTTGCAGTCAGAATCAGTAATATAGCAAGCTATATATTTGTGTAACTTAATGAGTGTCAGTGTAAAATATGAGTATTTAATTTCAGCAAGATGTTATATTCTTTTTAATACAAATGCCAGTGATCCCTTTTTTCGTCTGAGGCATGATCCATTCTGTGAATTGATGCACTTTATTCTGTAAAGATAGAGATCTCTGCCTCTGAATTTCTATGTAAATAATTCCTCTGCCCTGTCCCTGTAAAGCTTTATGATTCCAGATCCAGCCCGGCATCCATGTAATCATCAACTACGGTATTACTTGTTGAATTCATTCATGCCGGTTATTTTGCTCTCTGCAGGAAGAATGATATCAGAACTCTTTGATTTGTATTAGTCGGCAAAGAGCAATGAATTTATTGCCTGATTGCCATCTGAATCTGTTTTAACTTTGTATTTTATAAATGAATGATGCTGTGAATCAAGTCCAGTTCGAGATTATTTTCAGCCGTTTTAAGGACGTACCTTCTGTTGTTTTTCAGAATTTTGCAGGTGCATTTATTCCTTCATGCAAATTATATATCAGGATGCATTTTTGTATGGATATAAAGTAAAGCAACATTTTTTTAGTGGGAATAAAAGTGAAATCTGATAACGCAACCGAGGGAGACCCCAAAAGAAAAATGAGAGGTGTGAAACAGCCAGCCCTTGCGTTGAGTTTATCCATTGCCCGGCCATTTTAGTCATCTGTATCGGGCTGGGGGTTATTACAGAAGGGGGGTGTTTTTGAAGCATAATTAGTAATAATAAAGATATTAGCTGCAGCAGTAGTATAAATTAGTAAGAAAAAAGTGGGGGAGACTATCAGACTCACAAGGTTTGTGGAAGTGTAGCTTCCCAAAGTGAAGAAACGTGAATTGCTGTCATGTGTTTCATAGGCGTAGACCCGGAGATTATTGTGCTGTTCCCGGGGACTGTTTCCCGGTACTTGTTAAGGTTTCCTGAGAGTGTCAGGGTAGAGTTTTTTTATGCAGTCCGGGCACAGGCTGTGTGAAAACAGAACCTTCGATTTTGATGCAATGTATTTATCCACCCTTTCCCAGTAGCCTCTGTCGTCTCTTATTTTCATGCATGACGAGCATATGGGGATTATTCCTCTAAGCTGGTTCAGTTCTTCTATTGTTTCCTGAAGTTCTGTGTTTTTTTTCTTTAAAATGAAATTCAGCCTGTTTGTTTCGTTCCATCTCCTTACAAAGAAAAATGCGAAGTAAAACATCAGAAATATTGAAACTATAATCAGTTCATCAAGTTCATACTCTTCATGATTATGGGCAAATTTCACAAATGCTTCCAGAAGATCAAGTTTTCTGGATATGAAAAAAACAGCTGAACATAGGATTAAGAGGGTAAGACCTTTTAAAAACAAAAATTTTTTGATTGATGGTCTGGCCGCATAACCGGTTGATTTTGAATTACTTTCAGATTCTTTTTTATTCATTTTATAAAATCCTCTGAATTTTATTTGGCGAATAGTGATATGTAATAAGCTGAAAATAATATATTTTCCTTCATTTTTATAAAAAATGTCATTTATTATGATTAAAAACCCATAAAACTGTTAGTCTGGGATGTTTCTGTATATGCTTAATAATCTATAATGAGACATAATTTGTTAATCTTTTTTTAATTCCTTCCGAAAATATCAGCATGGGACAGTTTTCTACATTTAAACGGTTTATTGTATCGGTTGTTTTTATTTTTCTTTTCCAGGGATATCTGTTTTCAGGGGAAATAATACAGCTTGAGAATCTTGATTACAAAAATTCTGCGCTGAAATCAATACGTCAGGATATAAATAAATCTATCTATACCATAAAGAGCAGGCGTCCTGAATCAAATCTTCCTGACCTGAAGTTCTATAAATATAAAATGAGGGCAGGGGATAATTTCTGGAACGTACTTTCAAAGTGTGCGCTTGACATGGACACTCTCATGTCTGTTAACGACCTCTCGAGTCCCGCACAGGTCGGGCCGGGCAGCACGGTTTTTATTCCCAATATGAGGGGAGTAATCGTGGCAGGCAATAATCTTGTGGCACTTAAAAATGTAATGGTCAGTGAAAAGATAGATATCAGGTATATCCTTAAAGTAAACAACATTAAAAACGTCACAAAGATGTTTCTCTTTGTGCCGTGCGGAAAGGTGACTAAAATTGAAAGGTCCCTGTTTCTGGGCTCTGCATTTCTCAAACCCATAAAAAAAGGGATTCTCACATCGGGTTTCGGCACAAGGCGTAACCCATTTGATGCACGGAAGAGTGAGTTCCACCGTGGAGTGGATATCGGGTGCCCCATGAATACGGATATCTTTGCGGCAAGGGCAGGGCGGGTTGTATTTGCAGGATATCAGGGAGGTTACGGCAAGGTGGTAGTCATTGAACACGAGTATGGTTACAGAACCTATTACGGCCATCTGAGCAGGATCCTCGTGAAAAAAGATGACCCCATCAATTCATTGCAGCTCATAGGCAAGTCCGGGAACACGGGCAGGTCAACGGGGCCGCACCTTCACTTTGAGATACGGAAAAACGGAAGATCCCTCAATCCCAGATCATTTGTTGTGTTTAATCATCACCACTGAGGGTGTTTTCAATAAGCTGCAGGAGAGTCGGCATTGCTTCGCCGTACTCAACTGTTTCAATTTTTGTACCCTTTGCAAAAATCATTACCTTCCCGTTCTGGCATCCGGCGAGTCCGAAATCCGCTTCCGATGCCTCTCCGGGGCCGTTAACTTCACATCCCATTACGGCAATGACAATTTTTCGGTTCCTGCTTTCCAGGGATGCCTGGAATTTTTCAAGTACTGCCGCTTCTGTTTCCATTGCGAGGGAGAGTATGTCAAGTTTAGGAGATGTCCGCCCGCATGTTGGGCACGATATTATCTTAACGGGATTGTATCTCAGGTTCAGTGATTCCAGAATTTTTTTACCTGCATGTATCTCATCGACCGGGTCACCTGTCATGGATACACGGATTGTATCACCTATTCCGTCTAGAAGCAGGTTTCCGATGGCAATTGAGCTCTGTACAATTGAGTTCAGACCATAGCCGGCTTCAGTAAGTCCAAGGTGAATCGGATAGTCTCTCCTCTCCGACATGAGCCTGTTTGCCTCTATGGTATCAAAAATGTCTGAGGATTTAATGGAAATCACTATATCGTCGAAGTCCAGTCTCTCAAGTATTTCTATGTGGTCAATGGCGGATTTCACAAGATTTTCAGGAGTCGGGTGGTCGTACTTCTTCCTGTCAATGGACCCTCCGTTAACGCCGATTCTTATGGGGATTCTGTTCTGTTTTGCAGCGGTGACAACCTCCTTTACTTTCCACTCTTCACCTATGTTTCCCGGATTTATTCGTATCTTCGAAATTCCAGCATCGATTGCCTCAAGGGCCAGAGTGTAATCAAAATGTATGTCCGCAACAAGGGGCAGCTTTGCCTGTTTTATTATTTCTCTGAGATGGGGTATTGAATTCCTGTTCTTTACTGCCAGACGCACTATCTGTGCTCCTGCATTCTTCAGTCTTTCAATCTGGGTCATGGTGGCTTCAGTGTCGTCAATTGGCGTGTTTGTCATTGACTGAAGAACCACCGGGGAGGTTCCTCCAATGGGCACGCTCCCGGCATTTACTGTTCTTGTTGTTTTTCGTCTAATCTGCATTTTGTCTGCTCTGTAGTGAGGCTATCTGTTATTTATCCGGACTTTTACCGGCACGGGCTCCCCCAGGCTTTTGCCCATGAGTGAGAAAATGAGAAGTGTCAGGAGGCTCACTGTCATGCCCACATAGAGTGGGTTGATTTTAACGGGCATGGTTATACCCCAGAGAATAGTGGACATGGGACCTGATGCCAGGGCATATATAACAGCCCTTGATGATATAAATTTGTTAAAAAAGAGCGTTGCAAGGAGAGGAAAAAATATTACAGATCCCCGTAGGCCCATTGAAAGGAAGCTCCATTTCAGAATCATTGAATTCATGTTGCCCGCAACAAAGAGAAGTGTGATCCCGCTGACAAATGCCACGGAGAATCTCAGGAAAACAAGAACAGTCCTGTCGCTTGCATCCTTGTTTATCAGCTTCTTGAAGATATCCTGGCTTATCATCGTACTCACTCCCAGCACCAGACCTGCACCGGTTCCGATTATGGAGATGAAAAGTCCGGCCAGGAAAATTCCGCCAGCCCACGGAGGTATGTACTGGAGAATGAAGGCTGGCATTGCGGCCTTGGCATTGAGCTCAGGGAAGTGTGCGCGCATGTAAAGTCCCACAAGTATTCCGGCTATCCCGATTGGTGGTATTATGAGACCCGATATAATAGCTCCCTTTCTTGAAGAGTTAACGTTCTTCCCTGAAAACATGGCCTGAATGTATGTCTGGGTTGAGAATATTCCCACAAGCATTGAAAACGCCGCAGCCATGTCTGTGCTGACACCCCTTCCGAAGAGTGAAAACCATGGGTATGATTCAAATTTAGATGTGTAGCCCTCAATTCCGCCGCTCATGGAGTAGGCCAGTCCGCCGATTGTTATCATTGTGGCATAGAGCAGGAATATCTTGAATATGCCGACCATTCCTGTCCCCCAGACTCCGCCGAAAATTACATAGATTATAATGAAGGAAACAGCAATCAGTGCAGCTATGAACGAGTCCATATGGAACATTGAAACAAGCAGCGCCACTGCCGCAAGAACCTGTGCAATGATATTCAGAAATATGCCCGCTGATGAGAATATGCTGGCAAAGAGGCCAGCAGCGCTTCCGTGACTTTTCGAAAGAAGTTCCGGCGCAGTGGAGGCATCTGTTCTGTGAAGAGGCCCGGCCATGAATAGCCCCATGAGGATGCAGGATGATCCTGCTCCCAGAGTGAACCACCAGGCGCTGAAACCGAAGTTAAATGCAAGCTGGGCAGTTCCGATTGTTGATGCTCCTCCCACAAGTGTTCCAACCAGTGTTCCCGTAATTAGAGTTGCGCTTACCGATTTTTTCCCGACGGAGAAGTCTGAGGCGCTCTTTACGCGTCTCATTGAAAATACTCCTATTCCTGCAACGACCGCCAAAGTAATAAACATGCTTATGATATGTGCTGTTGTTAACATTGCCTTAATCCTTATATATATGTAATATCTTCAGTGGAAAGAGTCAGGGCTTCTGGGCCGGTTTCTGTCATGACAAAAGTATTTTCTGTTCCGATTGCCCCCTCTTCAAATACGAATTTCGGTTCCATGGCAAAGGTCATTCCGGGTTTCAGTTCAAGTTCAAGTCCCTTTGCAAATATGGGGAACTCGTCAAGTTCAAGTCCCACGCCGTGCCCCAGAAATTTTACCCTGTCCGGGCCTATGCCCATGTAGTTGTTTTCAAGGCCGTATTTCTTTGCTATCTCGACCGATTTATCGTATACGTCCATGCAGTTTATGCCCGGTTTCATCATTGAGGTTGTTTCATTCTGAATCTCCAGGGAAATCCTGTGTGCCTCAATGAGTCTGTCTGTGAGCTTTCCTGTGGCAAAGATTCTTGCGCAGTCTGTGGTATATCCGGAAATTACACAGGTGTAGTCGATATAGACTACTTCGTCTTTACCGATTTCTTTCCATCCAGCACCTCCGGGGTTGTTGGCAGGAGATAGGCCCGGGCCCCCCACAGGTCCGTCGAAGTATGTGGGTACTGATCCGCTTGCACCTGTGTTTACGTTTCCGTAGAAGAAATCCTGGTTGAAGGCTCTCATCCTTGCGCCTCCTCCGTAGCCTCTGCTTCGAAGAGTAGCCTCGAAGCGGCTGGCCAGTTCGATCTCCTTCATGCCTGTCTTTATCATTGCAGGTACTTCGGAAAAAGCGGCATCAAGGACTGCGGCGGATTTTTTCATCATGCCGATCTCGTAGGGGCTCTTTATTGCCCTTATGTTTTTTATAATGGGAGAAATATCAGTTATCTCGGATTCTCCGAATAGTTTTGCGTAAAATTTATATGTATTGTATGGTATGACATCAAGTTCAAAACCCAGTTTTGCCATTTTTCCGGCGGCGTATGCGGCTGCGGGTACTTCTTTCATGGATTTCATTTCAACTATATTTTCAATTGATGATTCTTTCAGTGCTCTTGTGTAGCTCTTCCGTATGAGGAGAACAGGGCTGCCATGGGCCGGTACGAAGAGGTGGCCGCTCTGGGACGTGCCCGTGAAATAAAACAGGTCTACAAACTGTGTAATTACGGCGCCGTCAATAGAAGCTTCATTGAGTGCTTTCTGAAGATTCCGGATTCTTGCGTCGATTTCAGATTTTGGTGTTAATTCGTGGTTATCCATAGACATGACTCCTGGTAAAAAGGGGATTTGTAATTACAACCTTTATTATACTTTACCCGGAATTGTCAAATGTCAATGAAATTAAGATTTTAAATAAATTATAGTTCATGGCAGAACCATGAACTATATATATGAAGGAATTATCAGAGCATTTCTTTCAGGCGAACTACAACCTGTTCAATATTTGCAGCCACCTCTGTTATGGATGAAGTCATCATGTATGCCGGCCCTGTAATTATTCTGTTCTTGCTGTCCACGGCGATTTCGTTTATGGCGCAGTTTATGTGTCTGGCCCCCATTTTTTCAATGGCATCGGCTGCGTCGGGGTCATTGCCTATGGTTACTTCCGTACGGATCCCCCTTTTACCGGCGATTCTTGCTATGAGTGCAGGCGCTATGCATACTGCTGCGATGGGTTTTCCGCTGTCAAGCATGGCATTTACAAGAGATTCAACTTCCGGGTTTACGTCACATTCTGATCCCTTTACCGCAAAGTTGCACAGGTTCTTTGCCGCGCCGAATCCTCCCGGGAAAAACAGAGCGTCAAGGTTTGTGGGGTTTATATCCTCAATGGCCTTGATCTCACCCCTTGCAATTCGGGCAGATTCCCTTAATACGTTTCTTCTTTCTTCCGTGGTTTCGCCGTTTATGTGGTCCACTACATGCATCTGATCCACATCCGGTGCGATACAGATTGCCTTTAGGCCCTCCCTTGCGAGTGACAGCAGCGCACAGACAGCTTCGTGAAGTTCAGATCCGTCGTACACTCCGGAACCGGATAGTACAACTCCAATCTTCTTGGACATTTTAACACTCCTTTTCGTGAAATTTGGATTCTCATGGTTACGCCAAAAAACCCAGCTGCTTGTTTTATATTGCCGGCACCGGTTCTTTGTTAATCTGGCTCCACAAGGGAATATCCATAATGTGATTTTGGAAGTTCCCTTATACCGATTTTTACCGTGAAGTCAAGAAGTTAAGGGTGCGGTGCTGTTATTTTTAAAATAATTGAAGCCTTTAAATCTAGTTGACAATTTCACTGTCAGGCGTTAACAAAAAAATATTACCCCTCAATTAAATGCCCAAATTCAGGAGGATTTCAATGTCTCTATTTGATTCAGGACTACTGCCTAATAAGGAAGCAACAAGGGAATTCTTCTTTAATATAGGCGGTGACCACAGTTTTATGAGAGCAGGGGTCTTCCTCATTGCGTTCGCTGCGTTTATCTATTTTATTTCTTCATTGGTCAAACGGGTCCGTGTCTGGAAAATGGGCATGCCGGAAGCAAGGAATGATTACCCGGAAAAGAGAATCGCCATGGTGGTGAAATATGTTTTCATGCAGCGCAGAATTCTGAAAAACAGGTTTGCAGGGGTAATGCATCTTTCTGTTTTTGCCGGTTTTATTATTCTGTTTCTTGTTACAACCCTTATCTTCGTGCAGGAAGATTTTACAAAGCTTCTGTTCAGACATACCTTTATAAATGGAAATTTTTATATAATAATGTCCCTGGCAGCGGATATGGCAGGTGTTGCGATTATTCTGGGGCTCTTCATGGCTTCATACAGGAGATATGTTTCAAAGCCAACCGGTATGGATAACGACAGGGGAAACGGTTCGTTTCTGCTCCTTCTTCTGGCGGTTATTCTTTCCGGATTTTTCAGTGAGGCAATGAGGATTGCCCTTACGGGATTTCCGGAATTTGAATCACTGGCCTCTCCGGTTGGGTACAGGCTTGCATACCTCTTTGCCTTTTTTGAAGACAAGACTCTGATGAACCTCCATTACTATAACTGGTTTCTGCACCTGGCCCTTGCCTTTACATTTATTGCTCACCTTGCCGTTGGCAAAACCGGTCATATTGTAATATCATTTCTTAATATATATTTCGGAAATCTCGAAAATGAGTCCAGTGTCACAAAGAACAGAACAGCAAACCTCAATGAAAAGGGGGTATGCGGCGTTGAACAGTTTACATGGAAGAATCTCATGGATGCAGATGCCTGTATCGGGTGTGGGAGATGTCAGGATGTGTGTCCGGCATTTTTAACAGAGAAACCGCTCTCCCCAAAAAAAATTGTTCAGGCCGTGGCAGAGAATATGCAGGAGAAATTTTCAAACAGCAGAAACGGTATAAATATTTCCGGGACTCCCCTTGTGAGCAACGCTTCCGGAGAAGTGGGATCTGTCCGGCCTGATGAAATCTGGGCATGTACAAACTGCGGGGCATGTGTTGATGCCTGCCCCATCGGCATAGAACAGATGCCCATGATTAACGATATGAGGAGGGGGCTTGTAAGTGCATCATCTCCTTCCGCAGATATTCTTAAAAAGCCCTTTGAAAATATGGCATTCTATAAAAATGCAAATGGATTTCCTCTTTCTGAAAGGGGTGCATGGGCTCAGGGGCTTTCCGGAATAAGTAAACTTTCTGAAAACAGCGAAACGGATTTTCTTTTCTTTGCGGGATGTTCTGTTTCCTATAATGAGAGATCCGCCCGCAGCGCAAAGGCCTTTATTAATATCTGTTCTTCTGCGGGGCTCACCGCGGGCATGCTGTGGGAAGAGGAGTCATGCTGCGGTGACTTTGCCCTGAGAAGCGGAAATGTTGAACTCTTCAGAACCCTTGCCCTGAAAAATATTGAAAGCTTCAGAAAATACGGCGTGAAAAAGATAGTAACAATGTGCCCCCACGGCTATAATGTCATGAAAAAGGAATACAGCAGGTTTTTTGAAGGAGAGGGGTTTGAACTTCTCCATCACAGTGAAATGATCGGAAGCCTCATTGCAGATGGTAAAATTACCGTTTCCCGTGAGACTGCGGAGAAAATTACATTCCACGATCCATGTTTCCTCGGTAGATATAACGGGATCTATGAAGTGCCGCGCAACATTATAGGAAATCTTCCCGGTAAGACGCTTCTCGAAACAAGCCGGCATGGAGAAAACAGCCTCTGCTGCGGTTCCGGCGGCGGAAGGGTTCTTTTCGGGGAGGAGACAGGAATTTCAATTTCCGGATTCAGGGCAAGGGAGCTCAGAGGCAGCGGAGGCGAGAGGATATGTACTGCCTGCCCGCACTGTCTTAACGGCCTTGAGGACGGAATCAGGTCAGAGCGAATTGATAATTTTACCGTGGCGGATATTGCCGAGATTGTCTGGGAATCAATGGAATAAAACCCTTTAATGTGACTTAATATTTTTATTAATATTGGGTTATTCTGCCGATAAAATACCTATATTTACAGATATACCGGTAAAAATATGAAGAAACTGTTCATAATGATAATAATTTTCTGCGGGGCTTTCTTGAGTGAGACGTCTTTTTCTGCTGAAATCGACGGGATCAGGGTATTCGTAAACATTGACAGGAGAAACTTCTATTCAGGAGAAGATGTACGCCTCCATGTACTCATAAGAAATATTTCCAGGGACAATATATCATTTAATGTCTATGACGGTTCCGGCAGAGAGGATATTTACCGGATCTCAAGGGGCGACAATGTTGACTTTACAACATTCAGGCCGGTTGTATATGACATGGAGGGGAGAAATGCAGAAGTTATTGTGCCCTATGTTGTCAGGTCTGAGAAGCTTGCAGATCAGCTTAAATGGATGAACAAAAGAGTGATAGTTCTGGGGCCCGGCGAAACCTTTTCCCATACACAGTCCCTAAACAGAATCTACAGGCTTGAACCTGAAAAGGAATACAGGGTGAAGCTTAATTTCTTTCCCTATCTTGGAGAGGAGAAGGAAGGAATAGTATTAAGCAGCAATGAGGTTGTTTTTGTCCATAAATTTCAGAAGAGATATCTTGAAGAATCTGTAAAACCAAAAGAATCATACGGGCTAGTGCCATCGGAAATTGTTGTGCTTCTTCTCAATTCAGAGCTGGACGGGAACTGGAAGAGGGCTCTGAAATATGTAGATATTGAAAAGTTTATCCGCTCCTATCCTGCATTCAGCAAGGAGTATGAGGTAGGGGATGATTATGATAAAAGGCGTATAAAAATGGATTTTATGAGGTTCCTTGCCACAAACAGAAAGGATTCTCTTATTAAGTTCAGGGTTACCGGTGAGGAGATAGATCCTTCCGGTACTTCAGCCATAGTCGAAGTTGAGGCGTTGAGAAAAAGTGTTGTCAGCCCGGATATGTTTAAATACAGATACAGGCTGGAGAGAAAAAACATCAGTGATCCGCTCTGGAATGTTTCCGGTGTGGAAGCAAGTGTAATGAAAGGTGTAGTAAATGACTGAGATATTATCACAAGACGAGATTGATGCGCTCCTGACAGCCATCTCCACCGGAGAGGTGGATACGACCGATTATTCAGCTTCCAAGGAGCAGAAGAAGGTCAAAATATATGACTTCAGAAGGCCGGATAAATTCTCGAAGGACCATATCCGTACTCTGCAGATGATGCATGAGACATTTGCCCGTCTTACCACAACTGCCCTTTCAGCACAGCTCCGTGCCCTTGTGGGAGTTCACGTTGCCTCTGTTGATCAGCTCACATATGAGGAGTTCATCCGGTCAATTCCAAACCCGACAACTCTTGCCGTAATAAACATGGACCCGCTAAAGGGATCAGCGGTACTGGAAATTGACCCTTCCATTACATTTACAATTATAGACAAGCTCTTCGGGGGCCTCGGTGAAGCCACAAAGATCAGCCGGGAGCTTACGGATATTGAGCTTTCAGTTATGGAAGGTATTATAGTCAGGATTCTCGGAAACCTCAGGGAAGCCTGGTCCAATGTTATTGACCTGAGACCGCGTCTTGGAAATATTGAGACGAACCCCCAGTTTGCCCAGATCGTTCCTCCAAACGACATGGTTGTTCTTATTACCCTGGAGACAAAGGTAGGAGAGGTTGAGGGCATGACCAACCTCTGTATACCATATATTTCAATTGAGCCTATAATTTCAAAGCTGTCCGCCCAGTATATGTATTCAAGTATAAGAAAGGGAGCCACGGATGAAAATCTTAGTATTATTCAGAACAGGCTCGAGAATGTCACTCTTCCCGTTGTTGCGCAGATTGGATCTGCCCAGATAACAGTACAGGAAATACTTCATCTGAGCCGGGGGGATGTTATCAAACTTCCTGAAACCAAAGTTGGTGATGACATGACACTTACAATAGGCGGAAGGAGAAAATACAAATGCACTCCGGGACTTGTTTCCAACAGGCTGGCGGTCAAACTCGGTGACAGAATTGAGGATGTTCCTGATGAACTCCTCACATCCAGCCGCAGTGAGGATGAGTTCTAGAAAAGTCTGTGAAAGTTACTTGTTAACTTTCACTGTCAAAATCGTATGTGCAGGTAACCGAGATGGTTTCTGTTTCATCGCTTTGGCTGACTTCGGATGTTTCAACAAGTTCTCCGTCATAATATACTTCAATGGCAATATAGGTTGTGTCAGTGCTTGTACCGTCAGCATGAATCCTTACATATCCCGGGTTATCAAGTTCTCTTGAATAGTAATAATAGGGTGAATTATCCTCTGTGTCAGATGTTCCAAAGTAATTTTCATCACCACCATCTACAGAGTAGTAACCTGTGAAATCGTCTCCGGTAGCAATTATCTTGAAACTGTATTTTGAGGAATCATCCTCCTCACATGAAAATAGAAGGAAGAGTATTGAGAAGAGCAGTGCCAGTGTTGTTCTTTTTAGTTTCACGGTTTTATCCCATGTATGTATAAAATAATTACTATTAGTCTCCCCTCGTAAGAGAGTCAATGAGCTTTTTTATATTATCATATATAATTTAGTAAGCAATGCTATTCATATTGTTACTAATGCATCATAATGTTTCCGGTTTTAATATCAAATTAACCTGTAAATTCCATTCAGTATTCTCTCAGTTTCAAGCCAGGCCGGGAGCAGATATAAAAAACTCAATCTGCCCGGCGCCCCCAGGCTCTCTAATCTCTTATCAAAGCATATTTTTTATGAGGCCCCTGAAATTTCCGTGTAAAATCTGGTTAAGGAGTTCTGGATTGAGAGCATAGACCAGGGAAAGCATGCCGGCAAGAATAATGACTGCAAGCCAGATTGTGTATCGTCCTCCGGTGCGTTTGAGCAGAAAAATGGCAAGCACTGCACCTGCAGCTGCACCTGCTGTTTTGAGATCAACAGGCGGTATGCTGAATTTGACTGTGCCTGCTCCGGCTTTTTTTGCAAATTCGATTATATTTATGCTTATTTTCCCTGCAATGAGTATTGTTTCAGTAAAAACAATGCCCAGTATGAGCAGGGATGCGATTTTTGTGAAAATTCCCTCGGTTCTGTATACCTCATATACTGAAGGGGGTAGAAGGACGAGTGCTATTATTATGGGCATTTCAAATTTTATTCCCGAAAGTATTCCCGCCAGGGAAATGATTGTCAGTACCAGACAGACTATGCCTGCATATCGTGTTTCTTTAGCCATAAATTGCTCCTTTTTTTTAAGAATACTATTTATTTATAAGGGTCAAACCGTTTTTGTAAATTGCAGCATTAAAAAATATTTGACCTTCTTAATCTGATTCTTTTTAGTCAGGCAATGAACAAAGTATCATGTGATTCTGCAATTGAAAAGATGAATTTCTATGGTAAAAGCGGTATTCCGTTTTTTTTTATCATCGACTTTGAAATGGAAAAGCCCGTTGTTTTGCCGCTGGATGAAATTGATAATGATAAAATTATATTTGATATGAACGGTATCAGGAATTTTGATATCAGTGCAGGCTCGATCTGTTCTCATGTTGATATAAAAAAAATGCCCATGCCATTTGAAGCCTATCTTGAACCCTTCTCTTATGTGCAGGATTGCCAGAGAAATGGGGATTCCTGGCTGGTGAATTTAACCTCTCCAACTGAAATTACGATGAATGCCGGCTTAAGGGAAGTTTTTTTTTAAGCAGATCAAAGTATAAATTGTTTTATATGGACCAGTTTGTTTTTTTCTCGCCCGAGTGTTTTGTCAGGTTTTGCAATGGCCGGGTAAGCTCATTTCCAATGAAGGGAACAATAGATGCATCAGTGAGAAATGCCGCTGAAGTGATTCTTTCTGATGACAAAGAGCATGCCGAACACCTTACAATAGTGGACCTCATACGTAATGATCTGTCAAAATCTGTGGGCAATTCAAGGGTGGACAGATTCCGTTATATTGACAAAATCAAAACCAGTAACAAAAATCTGCTTCAGGTGAGCTCGGAAATAAGCGCAACACTGCCGGATGATTATTTTGAGAAACTGGGTTCTATAATTTTTGCCATGCTCCCTGCCGGTTCAGTGAGCGGAGCCCCTAAAGACAGGACACTTGAGATAATCCGCAATGCAGAAACCGGTAAAAGGGGGTATTATACAGGGGTTACCGGTGTCTTTGACGGAGAAAATCTTGAAAGTTCCGTGAACATAAGATTTATCGAAAGAAACGGCTCCGGATATTTGTTCAGGAGCGGCGGCGGAATCACTATTTATAGTAAATGTGAAAACGAATACATGGAGATGCTGGATAAAATATATGTCCCCATTGATTGAAACTCTGAGGGTTGAAAACGGCAGAATTTTCAATCTTCAGTACCATAACAACCGCATGAATTTTTCACGCAGCACTCTCTTCCGAGTGAGAAACAGTCTTGATATTCAGGATTATGTTGACCGGCCGTTCTGCCGTTCCCGGGGGCTCCTTAAGTGCCGTATTACATATACATCAGAAATTCGAAGGATTGAATACTTCCCATACTCTTCAGGAAAAATTGAAATTCTGAAGCTGGTATATGATGATACTGTGGAATACAGTCATAAATATGAAGACAGGTCTGCGCTTTTGAGACTTTTTGAAATGAGGGGAGCCTGTGATGATATTCTTATTGTTAAAAACGGATTCATTACAGACGCTTCATTTGCAAATGTTGCCCTTTATGATGGAAATGTCTGGTGCACTCCCGCCAGGCCGCTTCTGCGGGGAACAATGAGGGAGTATCTCCTGGACCAGGGGATACTTACTGAACGAAATATCAGCCCGGAGAGTCTCAAGTCATATGAAAAAATTTCTTTAATAAATGCAATGCTGGATATGGGAAATGTTGTAATTGATATTGAAAATATCCGGAAGTGAAAGCCTGAGTCTGGAAAAACTTTTTACTGCCTGTTTATTCTGTTCAGATATGGCATTGGGTCAACAAACTCTGTTCCGATTTTGATCTGGTAGTAGCATATGTACTGGGTTGTCTTTCCTGTTCTTCCAACATATCCGATTACTTCGCCCTTTGAAACGATCTGTCCCTTCTCAACAGAAGCGCGCTGGCAGTGACTGTAGGATGTGACAAAGCCGTATTTATGCTTGATTGCGACTGTGAGGCCCAGGTTATTGTCCCATCTTACATCGAGAACAGTTCCCGGCGCAGTTGAACGGATTTCAGTTCCAGGGAAAGCTTCAATGTCGATACCTTCGTGAAATTCTGTGGTAAAGGAGTAGGGAGAATTTCGGTACCCGTACCTGGAGACAATATAGCCTTCAACAGGCCATACAGATGGTGTGTTTGCTATGATCTTCTTTCTGTATTTGAGGAATTCCTTTATTTTTGAAACAAGGTCCTTTGTAGTGACCAGTTCATTTTTTATCTCCTGCATATTAAGCAGTTCCAGTGACGGGGCATTCCCCTCTGTTTCTGAAAGCCCGGGAGTGGAATTGTGCTCTCCCCCCTTTGCCCAGAGGGTATTGATACTGCTGTTTGGAGTCATGGAATAGAGATATGTTATCTCCGGTTTGAACTGCTGAAAAATGGTGTAGAGTCTGTTGATCTCTTCCTTGAAGTGTTTGACCTGTACTTTTGAGTCCGCACCGTCTCTCTTGAGAATTGATACCTCCTTCACTGTGGAGGAGTGTGAAATAATCATTATGGAGGTAACTGTGACAGTCAGGACAGTAAATATCACGATGCTTGATATGGCAAAAATTGATATGTGAAAATTGACAATTTTCTTTTCAGAATGGGGAATGAACATGACAGTGATCTTCTCTCTCCCCTTGGAGAAGAAGTTCGCACGCATGATTGCCAGTTTTTTTCGCAGCCCCCCGAAATGGTCTGTGAAAAACTGACCGATATTTTCCTGAAGGTCATTGAGATCGGAATCTTTAAAAGGATTTATTGCCATATATACTAGTCTTATTCTTTATAATTATAATATTACAAGGATTATTAATACTATCGGCCTTTAAAAGTCAAGATATTAATCCTTTATGGACATTTATGTGTATTTTAGCCGGTTATTTTGAATATATGAATTTATTTCCGGCTTCAGAGGCTCTTGTCTCGTCAGTGAGATAGGCAATAATTGACAGGGCAAAGGGAATCGCGGTTCCGGGCCCCATGGAGGTTATGATGTTTGAATCGCGGACTACGGGTGTTTTTTCATGAATGCCTTCTGTAATCTGCTTCTCATAGCCGGGGTAGCAGGTGAATCTTTTTCCATTGAGGATTCCGGCCTTTGACAGAACAGAGGGTGCGGCGCATATTGCCGCCACGAGAGCGTTCTGTGAGTTAAGTACACCAATGAGGTCTATTATCTCCTGAGAGTCTGCAAGGTTCTTTGTGCCGGGCATTCCTCCAGGTAGAACAATGGAGGAGATTTCAAAGTCTATTTCATTGAACGCCATGTCGGCAATGACTGTTATACCGTGTGCACCTGTAACCTCCCTTTTTCCAAGAGATACAGTTTTTGTATCAATTCCTGCTCTCAGCAGAAGGTCAGTTACTGTTATTGCTTCAGTTTCCTCAAATCCAGGGGCAAGCGGTATAATTACAGTCATATCTCCTCCATTTTCCTTAAAAAATCAGTCCAGTTTCAGGTTCGCACCTGATTCCTTTACCTGAATGAGTTTCTGTTTCAGTTCATCTTCAATCTTGTTCAGCTCGACTTCAGCTTCCTGTCTCTTCACGCGGCCTTCGGCCTGAATCTTTATGGTTTCGTCTATGGTGGAGATGAGATTTTCGTGAACTTTTTTCAGTGTATCTATCTCGACAATACCCTTTTCTGATTCCCTTGCGATCTGAAGGCTGCTGTCTTTCAGAAGGTCTGCATTTTTGGAGAGCAGGTCGTTTGTGGCTTCATTAACCTCCTGCTGCACCTTCAGAGCCTTTTTCTGCCTGAAGAGGCTTATGGCTATGACTACCTGGTTTTTCCAGAGAGGAATAGTGTTCAGGATGGAACTCTGAATTTTTTCGACCAGAAGCTGGTCATTATTCTGTATGAGTCTTACCTGTGGCAGAGTCTGAATGGAAACCATTCTGCTGAGCTTCAGGTCGTATATTTTTTTCTCGAACCTGTTTATCATCTGTGTCAGATCCTGAACCTTCTGGGCATCAAGTGTATCTGCTGACTTTTCAGCAGCAGCCTTTAGTTCCGGAAGGGTCTTTTCCTGAAGTTCCTTCAGCTTTATCCCGCCCGCAAGTATGTAGAAATCGAGTTCTTTGAGATATTCCTTGTTTTTATCGTAGAGGTTGTCAAGGAGTGTGACATCTTTTAAAAGGAGCATTCTGGATTTTGTAAGTTCGTCTGTTATCTCCTCAATATGATGTTCTATGGACTGGTACTGCGCCACAAATTTTTTTGCGCCGGAAACAAGATTCCCGAGAAGAGGAATCTTGGACAGGAAGCTCTCCTCATTGAGTGATTCAACATCCAGGCCCTTTACTGTAAGCATTAGGTCTGTGAGTGTTGATCCCACTTCTCCTGTGTCCTTTGCCTTAACCTGGGAGAGTATGCTGTCTGCGAAGTTGGAGATATTGCTCTGGGCACCTACACCGTACTGAATTACGCCCTGAGAGTCGTTAATGTCAAACTGTGAAAGTATTTCATCGACCCGTTTTTTTTCTTCCGGGGTCAACTCCTCAACCTTTAGTTCCTGTTCGAGTCCCTGTACTGCTGATTCCATTATGTCCTCCTGTAATGTCAGCCTTCGAGCTGAATTGTTTTTTCAAGTACCTGTATCTCCGTATTGAGGTCAAGAAGATCATCCTCAAGGAGATTTTTTAACTGTTTATCATATGTTTTAAGAATTGAATCGAGAACGTCCTCGACTTTTTTGAGAGTGTTAAGTACATCCTCGCCGGGGTTTTTTTTAGATGACAGCTCCACATACTGGAGAACTATTTTCTCTGTTGTATCGAGATAGTAATTTATGAACTGCCGGGCCTTGTTGATGTCATCGGGATTTTTTTCTATGTAGTCAAAGATTTCCAGCCCGGTCTTGCATATGGTCTGGACTTTTTCAGCAACGGCGTTGTCTGATATGAGTCTTGTGTTGCTGCGGATGTTGCGAAGTTTTGCGATACCCTCTTTCTGGATTGTGCTGCTTCTTTTGTCCCTTTCGGTATCATCGGATTTTTTTGTATCCCTGTTCTTTTCTGAGGAGAATATGAGTCCGTATATTTTCCAGAAACCGTAGAGCCCGAGTATTGATACAAGGATTGTGAGGAAAATCATGGGAAAGAAAGTGTAGAAAATTTTAAATGTTACAACTGAAAAAATCAGGGAAAGTAATAGTCGTAGAAACATCAGATACTCCTGTTTTATGTGCTTGAAACAGAATATAATAAAAACCGCGACTTTGTACAAGAAAAAATTGATTAAGAATGTAGGATCCTAATCAATTTGGCTTATTATTTCCCTGATTATTTCATCAAAATCAGAGGACATATCATCAATTTTTGAAAACTCTTCACCTGTAAAGTTTGAGAGAACATGGTCCGATACAGAAACATGCGGATTTTCAGGCCTGCCTATGCCGAACCTGATTCTGTGGAAATCGGCAGTGCCGCATTCGTTTGTAATTGACCTTATGCCGTTGTGGCCCTTGTGCCCACCGGAAAATTTTGTCCGCATGTCCGAGAATTTAAGTTCCAGTTCATCGTGGACAACAATGAGATTTGAGGGTGTTTCATCGTAAAATTTCAGGGCCTTTTTCACGGCCTTTCCGCTCTCATTCATATAGGTCTGGGGAAAGAGGAAAAGGCAGTCCCTTGAGTCTATACGTCCGGTGCCTGTAATTGACAGAAATTCGTTTTTGCCCGGTTTTATGTTATGTATTTCTGCAAGTTTCTGGCCCAGTATGAAACCGATATTGTGGCGTGTCTTTACATATTTTTTTCCGGGGTTTCCGAGAAAGGCAAGAATGATCATTGTTTAGGTGCTCCAGAATGCTAGTTGAGGTTCAGTTCCTGGACAGCTTCATCCATTGTTTTGAAAATCCGGATTCTTTTGTCCAGTCCTGTGATTCTAAACATCTGCATTATGTCCTGATTTACATTGACAAGTGCAAAATGTTTACTGTTTTTTTCAGATTTTGTATAGTAGACTACGATTATTCCAAGTGAAGAGCTGTCAATGAAAGTCAGGTCAGAAAGATTTATGAGAATATGGGAGTCTGAATCAACATATTTTTTCAGAAGGGTTTCAAATGGAGATATGTTCTCAATTGAAAGTGTACCCTTCACTGTTACTACGGTATGATTGTTTTTTGATTCAGCAGATACTTTCATTGTTATACCATATGATTTTCAAACATTTATAGACAAGATACTATAAAATAGAAATTTTACTACTATATTATCCCTAAAAAGGCATAATTAACATTATTTTTGGTTATTATTTTTAAAGGACGGCATATTGTCAAACTTTAATAGGAAAATGTTTGAAAATAGCATTTTCATTATGTTAAATTTGATGAAACCGGAATGAGACAGCCCTGCCGGATCAGTGAGCCTCGTCCCAGTTACTGCCCCTTCCCAGGTCAACGACAATGGGGACTTTCAGTTCCAGGGCATTTTCCATTTTCTCCTTCACAAGGTTCTCCACCGTTTTGTTTTCGTCATTATGCACTTCAAGGACCAGTTCATCATGCACCTGCATGATCATTCTTGATTTAAGACCCTTCTCCTTCATGGATTTGTAGATATCGATCATTGCAATCTTTATCATGTCCGCCGAAGTTCCCTGAATTGGGGTGTTTATTGCAACCCTTTCTGCGCCCTCCCGCCTGAAGGATGTCTTTGAGTCGATTTCCGGCACATCACGCCTCCTTCCAAGTAGTGTCTGTACATATCCGTGTTCCCTGGCAAATGAGGTGATTCTTTCGATGTACTGCTTAAAGCCGGGGTAGAGCTGAAAGTACTTTTCAATGAATTCCGCCGCTTCCCTTATGCCGATTTCCGCCTGCTGTGAAAGGCCGTAGGGGGAAACACCGTAAATTGTGGCGAAGTTTATGATTTTGGCCTGTCTCCTCATGTCAGGGGTTATTGCATCCATGGGGACTGAAAATACCGACGATGCTGTCATGCTGTGAATGTCAGTGCCCTCTGTAAAGGCCTTGAGCATGTTTTCGTCCTCTGAAAAGTGCGCGGCCAGTCTCAGTTCAATCTGCGAGTAGTCGGCAGAGAGGAGATAGAATCCCTTTTCCGGGATAAAGCCCTTTCTGATCTGCCTTCCGAAGCTGTCCCTGATTGGAATATTCTGGAGATTGGGGTCTGAAGAAGAAAGCCTTCCCGTGGACGCCACTGTCTGATTGTATGATGTGTGAATTCTGCCGGTCAGGGGGTTTACAAGTTCAGGCAGGGTGTCTATATATGTGCTTTTCAGTTTGCTCAGTGTTCTGTAGGAGATGAGATTGTCAATGATCTCATGCTGTCCCCTGAGGGTTTCCAGAACCTTGATGTCTGTTGAGAAGCCGGTTTTTGTCTTCTTCACAGGCTTCAGTCCGATCTCCTCAAAGAGCACTGATGCAAGTTCCCTTGTGCTGTTTATGTTGAATCTCCTGCCCGCATGGGAGTAAATTCCGTTTTCCACTTCACTCAGCATTTCTGAAGTTTCGCTCTCCATCCTTGCAAAGTGGGCCTTGTCGATTCCAACTCCGTGATACTCCATGTCCGCAAGAACCTCAAGGAGAGGCATCTCCACATTTTCATAGAGTTCCATGAGGCTGTCCCTTTCAAGCATTGGCCTGAAGATGTTATGGAGCCTCAGGGTGATGTCGGTGTCTTCTATTGCGTATTCCGACAGTTTATCAAGTGGAACTTCTGTGATGGGTACTGCATTTTTTCCAATGCCCACCAGTTCCTTGTATGTTATTGTGGTGTAGTTCAGGTACTTTTCAGCCAGGTCGTCCATGTTGTGCCTTCTGTCCGAAGGTGTCAGCAGATAAGACGCTATCATTGTATCAAATGAAATTCCCTTCAGTTCAATTCCAGCCTTTCTCAGTACCAGATAGTCATACTTGATGTTCTGGCCGATCTTTTTTATGTTCCCGTTTTCAAGAAGGGGTTTTATCCTTTTCAGGGATTCGTCCCTGTCGGGGATGTCGTCGCTGAAGAGGCCGCGGCTTATGAGGGGCAGGAACCAGCCCTGATTCTCCTCAATTGAAAATGACATCGCCACAAGTTCCGCTTCCATTGGCCTTATGGAGTCTGTTTCGGTATCGAATGAGAATGTTCCGGCCTTTTTCAGCGCATCTATTGTTTCATCAAGTTCCTCAAGGGTTTTAATGGTTATGTAGTGCCTGTTTTCCCTGTCTGTTGCGGAATTTGCAGGAGATTTTGCATCTGTACCTTTGAAAAAGTCTTTTACTATGGATTCCATTTCCATTTCGTGGAAGAAACCTGCAGCTCCTTCACTGAAGCCGTTAAATTCAAGTTCAGGGAGGGTAGCTGTTACCGGTGCATCGAGCCTGATTGTGACAAGGTCCTGGCTCAGGTATGCAGATTCTTTTCCTTCTTTCAGAAGAGTTCCGGTCTTGCCCTTTATGCTTTCAATGTTTTCATAGATATTGTCAAGGGTGGAGAATTCATTTATGAGCTTAAGGGCTGTTTTCTCCCCTATGCCCTTTACTCCGGGGACATTGTCTGAAGTGTCTCCCACGAGTGCCATGTAGTCAATTACCCTGTCGGGAGTTATACCTGTTTTTTCGGATATATTCTCGTGGGTGTATATTTCGTATTCCGATATACCTTTCTTGTTGGCATATATCTTCACGTTTTCATTGAGGAGCTGGTATGCGTCCTTGTCACCGGTCACAAGCATGACCTCTGTTTCTTCTGAACCGAAGAGTTTTGATGCAGTACCAAGTACATCATCAGCCTCATAGTCTTCAAGTTCAAGTGATGGTATGCCCAGTGCTTCAACCATGTTTTTTATTTCAGTTATCTGGCTTCTCAGGTCATCTGGCATTTTCTGCCTGTTTGCCTTGTAGTCTTCATATATCCGGAACCTCAGTGATTTTCCCGGAGGGTCAAAGGCCACGGCAAGGTAGTCCGGTTTCTGTTCATCGACCAGTTTCAGAAGCATTCTGGCGAATCCGAAAATTGCCGAAGTGTTCTGGCCCTTTGAGTTTATGAGCGGGTTTCTGATAAATGCAAAGTATGCCCTGTAACAGAGGGCGTGTCCGTCAATTATGAAGAGTTTTTTTTTCATGTTCTATCCTGATTCTGATTATACTACACGGGTCTCTTTGAGTCTGTTTATTTCGTTAACTTTACCGATGAGTATTTCGTCTGTTTTGGCAAGTCTCTGTGCAAGAATGTGAACCATTTTTGCTGCAAAGTGGGGGTTTTTTATGAGAAAGCCCTTAAGCTGGCTCAGATTGTCTATGTATGCGAGTTTAATATCTCCTATTGCCTTTACCGTGGCGCTTCTTGGAGTGCTTGTGAAGAGAGATATCTCTCCGAAAAAATCCCCCTTTGACATTCTTGCCACGGATATCTGGTCGTCGCCTTCGCCCAGTATTATATTTACCTCGCCGTCGAGAATTATATACATTCTCTGTTCCTGCTGGCCCGATTTAATAATTGTCTCACCGTTTTGAAAATACATTACATTTCTGGACATTCTGAAACTCCCGGATTATATCTGTTTATATCTTTTATCGGCATTTTTTCTGTTTTGTTTAAAACTAAGGATCTTTTTACTTTTTATAATAAAATAAAGGCGAACGTGGAAGGCAAGTAAATAAATTTCCGGAGATTTGCACGCTGGAGCAGGGTTTTCTGAATTTAACTGAATAAGTCAGACTAACAATTCCGTCGGACTTTTTCTATACAGATCCGGGGTTGATAATATTGGTCATATTTTCATGGAGGCTATTGTCTTCACCAGGGCTGGCCATTCTTCATCGGAGGTATTTTCCACAGGCCGGCCGTCGGGTTTCATGTTAACAGGTATAAATTCTGATCCTCCCAGAGCCTTGCGCACTTTTTTCCTTACACATACATTCCGCCCTGAACCTTTGCAGTAATAATTCACAAAACCTCTTAATGTGTTTCCCATGGTTTCATCATTATCATATTTTTTGTAAAAGCTGCATTTATCAAGAATTTCACATTCCACCATATGGTGACTCCCATTTACTAAATAAAGCAATGTGTAAAAAATGACCAAATTGACTAAACCATTCATCTGGGCACTGCGAATTGCCTTTTCTCATATGTTGAATAAGTGAAAACAAATATGACAAAGTTACTGCTGAAAATATACTCTTTTTTTATAAAATCTGATGCAAAATATTGTCACTTCATAGGGTCACAGGCATTGGCAGTGAGCCTGTTTATTTTTTCCGAAATTAGATCATTCAAAAAAACGGGAAGATTGAGGACTACCCTGGGCTTTGCAGAATGTAGGCAGCAAATGCATTCTGCAGGCAGGCCGGCAGGCTCTATGTAAAAACAGTTTTTTAGTTCGGTCAGCGGAGATTCCTGTGATAAATATTAACTATTACGTTTTTTCCTGAATGTACGGGAGATTTTTTAAGGGTCTGTATGAAAGATTTTATCGATAAAAATGGGCTGCAGTGATTCCCTGCCAATTAGAATGATTTTTCCTTCTGATAAGTTATATTAGGCAGTATGAATGCTGTGAGCAATCATGACAATCCAGTTGGGGGGTAGTTGACAAGAAATGAATACCTTAAAAAACGCTTTTCTGGTTTTTTGCATATTTATTTCTGTATGCGCCGTTATTTACTGCGGTGTCCTTGTGTTCTTTTCTGTTATCAGCGGATGGAGGGTTCTCAGCCTCAATTTTCCCGCGCCGGAAACAGTTCAGTCTGAATCCGCAGTTTTTAACGGACAGACAGTAAAGATGGGGTTTATGGAATACAGTATGAGTGTTTCCATCCGCTTTACCGGTTCCGGCCTGATTTTCTCACAATCACCTTTCTTCAGTTTTATGCATAAACCGTTTTTTATTCCATATGATAAAATAGTGAATTCTCAAAAAAAAGATTTATCAGGTTCAGTATTTGAATTCACTATAGAAGGGGTTGCAATAAGAATGTCCGAGAGATCTGCAGAAGCACTCAAAAGGAAAAAGCTGAATCCTGCTCTTTCTGTGGTTTTGCTCAATCCTGATAAATACGAGGATGGCAGCTCAGTAAAAAAGGGAGAACCTGAACGCGTCACGAAACAGTGCCTCCTGAAAGATCTTCAGCCGCTTTTCATTAAACAGATAAATGATTTTCTCAAGAGCAGAGGTGAAGGAGAAATCAGTGATGTGATGTCTGTCTGTTTTGAATCGACCTACAGGGAAAAGGGTTTTTTCGGTATAGTCTATCATCAGTATACAGATCTTGTTATCACCCATGAATGGTTTTTCTGGGCTGTCATAGATGGAGACGGCAGTTCTGCGGGATCTGTAAAAATTAGTGATATTGCTGAAATGCCGAATTTTGATAAAGAACTTGTGCTGCCAAAATTGAAAGTCAGCGGTATCGATATAAGCGGATTTACTTATGATGAATCCGGAAAGAACACATGGACTCTTACCATAGCAGAAGATGCGGCAGGAACGGCCTTCCGTAAGGCACTCTTGAAAATGGCCAGAAATTATTCTGAAGACTTTTAGCTGCTTAATCGAGGGCAGAGAAAGAACGGTTTGGCATGTCCACACCGCAGGCAGTCCGGACTCTGTAAAAAAATATTCTTTGATATGATAAGAGTAATTTCTGTCCCCTGTAACTGATAGTTCTGCAATAACTGTATCGCTTTACCAGCGTAGTTTTCTATAACAAAAAATAAAACTCTGCTTCCAGCAAATATAATAGATTGCTTTATAATGGGACTATTATTTTATTTTTTTCTGTAAAAACTGTATGTTTATATATCAGGAGGAATATATGAAAAATTCCGTCATAGCAATATTCTTGATAACAATACTGACAGTAATTTCGGGTTGCGTGACCCCGGAAAAGAAGAAAGATCCTCTCACATATGAGGGCTGGCTGGATAAAAATACATTTCAGATCATCACTGTGGGGGTACCCTCAAAACGCCTTACTGATCCTGAGGCTAAAAAGTCAAGTGCCAGATATGCTGCAATTCTGAATGCCCAGTATCGGATAATCGAAAAGTTCAAGGGTGCCCGTATTGAAGGCGCATCGGGCATGAGCAATTTCAGCATGGGGTACGGCGGTTACGGTTCCTCAGTGAATAATTCTTCTGCAAGAGTGAGTACTAAAGGTGCAGATAAGAGTATTCTGGCCTCAATGAATAAAAATAGTCCTAAAAAAGAAGTTTCAAAAAAGAAGCCTGCTCAACAACCGGTAAATATCAACATAGCAGTTAAACAGGGTAAAGTGGTAGCCATAAAATATGACAAGGATTATAACTGTGAAATAATGTATAGGATCACAGCACCAGATCTGGAGACAATAATCCGCTCAGGTAACTATAACCCTTATAACAATATGTACTATCCTGTTTATAATACTGAAACCTATGAAGATATTGTGGAAAATGAATTTCTGGCAGTATCACACAATCCCCTTTCCACTTTTTCAATTGATGTTGATACAGCCTCCTACAGTAATGTGCGCAGGTTTTTAAATAGAGGCGAACTGCCGCCTAACGGAGCAGTGCGCATAGAAGAGATGGTGAATTACTTCACCTATGTTTATCCTGGTCCGGTGAACAATGACCCGTTTTCTGTAAACCATGAAGTAACCCGATGTCCATGGAACCATGATCATCAGCTGGTACTCATTGCGCTTCAGGGGAAAAGAATTAAGTCAGAAAATATTCCTCCAAGAAACATTGTACTTCTTCTTGACGTTTCAGGTTCCATGGGTGAACCGAACAAGCTCCCCCTGCTGAAAAAAACAATGGCATTGCTGGTGAAACAGCTTAGAAAAGAGGACCATATAGCAATAGTAGTGTATGCCGGAGCTGCCGGTGTAGTACTGCCTCCCACATCGGGCGACAGAAAGAAAGATATCATGGATTCATTTTCCAGGCTCAATGCAGGCGGCTCGACTGCAGGGGGTGAAGGCATAGAGCTGGCATATAAACTGGCAAAAAAACATTTTCTTAAAAACGGGATAAACCGCATCATTCTCGGTACTGACGGCGATTTTAATGTTGGAACAACCAGTGATGATATGCTTGTAAAGCTCATTGAGGAGAAAAGGAAGACAGGTGTTTTTTTAACTGTTCTCGGCTTTGGAATGGGTAATCTAAAGGATTCAACAATGGAGAAACTTGCCAATAAGGGGAACGGAAATTATGCCTATATCGATACTTTTAATGAGGCCTATAAGGTTATGGTAAAAGAACTGGAAGCTAACCTGATCACTATTGCCAGGGATGTAAAAATACAGGTTGAATTTAATCCCGGGAAAGTCAAGGCCTACAGGCTGCTCGGTTATGAAAACAGGCTTCTGAAAGATGAGGATTTTGCAGATGATTCCAGGGATGCAGGCGAAATAGGATCAGGTCATACTGTTACGGTACTGTATGAAGTTGTGCCGGCCGGGAAAGAGATTAGCCTTCCTAAAGTGGATCCTCTGCGGTACCAGACGGATAGGAAAGTCAGCGGCAAATCCGACAGTAATGAACTGCTCTATCTTAAATTAAGGTACAAACAGCCCAATGAAGATAAAAGCATACTGATAACTGTTCCTGTCAAAGACAATGTAAAGGAAATATATGCATGCTCAGATAACCTGAAGTTTTCATCTGCTGTGGCGGGATTTGCCATGCTTTTGAGAGATTCGAAGTTTAAGGGAAACTTAAGTTATTCCATGGTAAAGGACCTTGCGCAAAGCGGAAAAGGGGATGATGTATACGGTTACCGGGCCGAGTTTCTTAAACTTGTAAGACTTGCGGAGAGTGTTAAATAAATAACTTTTATTGCGTGATCGCGGTCAGGGAAGGTTTTTAGAGCGGTGAAGCCGTATTCCTGTTTTTATTCCGGATAAAAGCCGCTGCTATTCCGGCTGCAAGAATCCCCATGGAAATGAGAGACAGAATCAGGGCACCGGAAGATCCACCCTGTTCCAGAACCGAGTTTTGCGGATCACCCTTCTCGTAAAAAACCTCTACATATGAGGAGATCGGATAGGGCTTCTGTTTTTCTGCAGCTTCCTCCTTTGAATTATACCAGGCCATAACCATGTTTATGCGTGATCCCCGGTACTCTCTACCATTAACCCTGTAGTTGTACTTAACAAGGGGCCGGTAAACTGCAGAGGAGTCACGGGTAACTGTGGAGGTTTTTGCAGTTTCATTCCGGTAGTGGAGCTTCAGTCCTGTTTCGAAATCATATCCGGTTACAACGCCGTCGGTTTTCTGCCAGTCATGAACAGCATCGGCTTTTAGAAAAGTAAAAGACCAGAAAACTGTACCGCAAAGGCCGAAGGTGGTGCATGAGAGCATGATGAAAAAGAGTATATCGCTCAATTTTCCTGAAAGCGGTTTGTACGTTGTTTTTCTTTTTCTTTTTCTAAACATGGAGACTCTGCCGGACTTACAGAATTGTCCGGGACTCTCTGTGGATGCGGATCATTTGTTCATCTTCCGGCAATGATCCGTGAATATGAGAGGCAAAAAATAATTTCATTACGGCACCTTTTCCTGAAATTGTATGAACATCCCTGGTGGGAGAGGGCCTGATCCGGATAACAGGGCGTGAAAGCCCTGTTCCGGGATGATCGTTACTTCTTCTTTAAAGTAAAGACCTGATCGCTGTTTGCAATTTTCATTGTCATTGTATTGCCGGAAATTTTGACTGTGGATTTCATTGTTACTGTGCCCACAGTGTAGGTGAGGTTATCTCCTTCAAGAGTGTACTTGGCCTTGTTCTCAAACCCTTTCTTCATAATAAGGGTGCCGTCAGTTTTAAACTCATAGGTTGTTCCTTTGTTCAATGCGGCCATTGTGCCTGTTGCCTCAATAATCTCCCATTTTCCGATTATGGGGCCTTTTTTTCCGCAGGCTGTCACCGTGGTGACAAGAAGCAGTGCTGCAAACAGCAGAGTTACTTTTTTCATGAATGAATCCTCCTCAGTAAGATAAAATCTGGTTTTATGGTTCTTTGCTGTCCTGTTCAGGATCATTCATAAAATAAAGATTTTTCAGTCATTATCCAGTTAAAAGTTTAATTATTTAAAATTATGGTGAAAGGGCCTGGACAGGCTCCATTAGTGAATGATGAATGCTTGTAGAATCTTCTCTCCCGAGTGTAGATTTAAGAGAGTGTCAGATAGATGCTCCACTGCGTCGAACAGACGCTCTGTAAATAATATGACCACCCTCTCACTCTCTTCGCTCGATAAACAGGGGTTTTAAAGGAGATGAATATCACGCTCCCCATGGGTACAAGATAGTTGAGTCATCGGGGGATATGAAGTTCAGGGCAGGGGTCTGATTTACTGTCAGCGTGGCTCTAGTAAAGATTCCTTGACTTTTTGAATTTCAGGTATATAGCTGAAATTATTTGCAGAAAAGTTTTTAACCGCAATGTGGATATTAACTGGTTATGGGCATGGCTTATGAAAAGAAGTTTTTTAAATTATTACAATAATCTTTAACTTTATAAAAAAGAGGCATGTATGAAGACTTTGCGCAGATTATTAATACCTGTGTTTTTTCTGTTTTTCGGTGCATGTACCAGTCAGGCGGATCTTGACCGGAATCTGGTTTATGCCATTGGCGCGAACAATATCAGCGAAGTCAAGAAAGCCCTGAAAACAGGTGCTAATATTAATCTTGGAGTAAGCAATGAGGTAAATGACACTGTCCTGACTTATGCTGTACGTTTTTGTTCTGATAAAACTGGTAAGGGCGGGGAATATAATAAAGATATAATCAAATTACTGATAGACAGCGGTGCAAACATTAATGGTAAAAATAACAACAGAAGAACAGCTGTAATGATTGCCCATCAGTATAAATGTCCTGAAATGGTTCAGTTTTTAAAGGACCTTGGAGCACGGGATGATTATGAATTGAATCAGGACTTTATAAAGGCTGTTGAATCCGGAAAAATCAAGGAAGCCAACGGCCTAATCAAAAAAGGGGCTGACGTTAATATTGACCGATACGGGATACGTCCTCTCATTCAATTTGTAATGCACCATAATGATGCAAATATGCTGAGGATGTTAATCTCCCATGGTGCCGATTTAAAAACCCGACCCGATGAACCATATGATCCTCCGGCTTTATATTATGCAGTCAGTCAGGGGAAAATCGATATGGCTAAAGTTATAATAGAATCTGATGCCGAGATTGATGCGAATTTTATTGACCGGGATGGTAATACCGCATTAGTAGTGGCAATCAGGAAGAAATATTTTCAGATCGCAAAAATTCTGGTTCATAGAACAGAAATTAAGCATAAAGAGGATTTTTTACACTGGGTCATTTATCATGGCTATGATGAACTTGTAACTCCTTTATTGAAAAAAGGAGCAGATCCGGATTTGAAAATAGATAAAGATAATTTCACGGCATTAGGCCTTGCTAAAGACATGGTTAATAACAAAAAAGATTTTATCAAAGACAGAGCTGATAATTATAAAAAAATTATAGAAATTTTAGAAAAGGCAGGGGCGAAAGAGTAAAGACCGGTATAAATAATTCATGATAATGTTTTGAAATCTGTGTACCCAAAGGGCATGATATACATCTGGCGAAGGCCGGTGGGGATCTTTTTAAATTTCCTGTAAAAGGCTGACCACAGATAGACACAGATAAAGGATCGGATTTTCACAGATAGATTTTTCAATCGATTCAGGAGATATCGGGAATAACGGTTTTATTATGGAAATAATGATGATGTAGATATATTTTTGAAACAAACTGACAGAGAACCATCTGTGTTCATCTTCTTTTGAAATCTGAATGGTAATTTATTTCAAATTCTTCTGAATATCCCATTGTGATCCCCCCTGAATCCCCCGGCGGGGGACTTTGAACATATCGTGTTATCGCCTAAATTCTTCAGAGGCCCCATGGGGTCTGAAATCTCTGCCGGTTCAGATATCGTAAAGCTTTAATCCCCCTCTGGGGGACATAGGGGGATTTTCTGTTAGTATGGAAGGGCTCCATATTCCCATGACTAGCTAGAGACCAGCTGAAGGCCAGCGAAGGCCGGCGAAGGCCGGAAACAGGCCCTTCAATGGCGGCCAATTGCTGTTGAACAAAATTTATAGACCAATGTATAAAATTCATGGTCTGGAGCATAAGATTCATGGTCGTGAGTATAAGATTCATGGTCGTGAGTATAAGATTCATGGTCGTGAGTATAAGATTCATGGTCGTGAGTATAAGATTCATGGTCGTGAGTATAAGATTCA
>QKCL01000062.1 GCA_003246895.1 Spirochaetota bacterium
TTTTTTATATAATTTTTTTTCATTGGCACTGAAAAGTATTAAATTAAATAAAAGGCTAAAAATGGATTAGGTCAGAGCCAAGGAGATGAGAGATGAAAACATGGAAGGATTTTTCGATCAAAACAAAGATATATATTGCCGGCCTACTGATTATTTCAGCTTTTGTCGGCACAGTGTTTATCTATATAATTCCAACATTTGAGCACTACGCAATTGAACTGAAAAAAGAAAAGATACAGAACGTCACGCAGTCTTCCATAACGGTAATTGAGTCTGTCTATAACCAGTTCAAATCCGGAGTCTATTCCGAAGAGGATGCGAAAAAACTGGCCATTGACTCAGTAAAAGCTGTCCGTTACGGGCCGGAAGGAAAGGACTACCTCTGGATCAATGATATGAGGCCGTTTATGATAATGCACCCCTTCAGGCCTGACCTTGACGGCAAGAGCCTCGATGACTACAAAGATCCCAATGGAAAGAAAATTTTCGTTGAAATGGCAAAGGTCGGAGCATCAGACAAGGGTGAAGGCTATGTCAACTATTACTGGCAGTGGAAGGATGATGCGAACAAAATAGTAGAAAAACTCTCCTTCGTAAAAACCTTTAAACCCTGGGGATGGGTTGTGGGAACAGGAATATATATTGAAGATGTAAAAGCACAGATATGGCAGGTTAAGATTATGCTTTATATAATCTTCGGAATTGTTACCCTGCTTTCACTTCTAATTCTTTCTTTTATCGCAATAAAGATAGTAAAACCAATCCAGGAAGTGGTAAACAGCCTTAAAATAGTCAGTGAAGGGGATCTGCGCATAGCGCTTGAGTCGAAAAGTACCGATGAAGTCGGCGCGATGCTTTTAACATTCAATGCATTTGTAACGAAAATCCGTGAAGTTCTCGGAACAGTCCAGGGTCTCTCTCAACAGCTTGCAGCGGCCACGGAGGAGATCTCCGCCACCACCAATTCAATTTCAGACAATACACAGGCCCAGGCTGCGGCAACAGAAGAGATGACATCCACACTTGAAGAGATAACTGCAGGTGTGGAAAATACATCAAGAAGCACCGGTGAACAGTTCAACCATGTACAGCTGCTCTTTGAAAAAATTCAGCTCCTGAGCAGCGATATAAATGAGATGGAAACCAGGGTTGTCAAAACAAATGTTGCAACCGATGCGATCAAGGCAAAGGCCAAGAATGGAGAAACAGCCCTGAACCAGATGTCAGAGAGGATAGAAAATATCAGTCAGAGTTCACAAAAGATGTCCAACATTGTCGGCATAATCACGGAGATATCGGACAAAATCAACCTGCTTTCACTTAATGCTGCAATAGAGGCCGCCAGAGCAGGAGAAGCAGGGAAAGGATTTGCCGTTGTGGCCGACGAGATATCAAAACTTGCGGAAGAGACCGCAAACAGCCTGAAGGATATAGACAAACTTATACGGGAAAGTAAAAGCGAGATCGATAACTTTGCCGGTGAGTCTGATGATGTTATAGAAACTATTGAGTCCATCGTGGGAAGCGTAAACTCAATAAGCGACCTGATGCTGGCAATAACAGAGAGCATCAGTAATGAACTTCAGGCAAGCAACGGAGTTCAGGATGGAGTAACAGGCGTAAAGGCAAATGCAGAGCTCATAAATATTTCTACAGAAGAACAGAAAACCGCTCTGTCCGAAGTTGTTAAAACAGTGAGTGATGTATCTGAAAGTTCACAGGCTAATGCAGCAGGTTCAGAGGAACTAAACAGCAGCACCCATGAACTTGCAGACATGGCGGAAAAATTGAAAGAGAAGACAGACTTCTTTAAAATATAGGAGGCTTAGAGCCTGACAAATTTCCACATACTATAGAGTTCTTTAAGAACTTCAGCATGCTCTTCAAACTGACAAGAGGAGAGCATGCTTGTATAGGCCTCTTCAAAGTCTCCGGCAGAAAAGGATAACTCCTTCCCTTTTAAAATTTCATCCTGCTCATCAGCATCTTTTGCCTTTATCAGGGCTTTCCTGAATATTTCATCATCTTCAAGCTCTTTAAAAAACTTTTTTGCATCACCTATTGTCATGGCATGACCTCACTTCCAATTAAATTTGTCAGATATTCTGCTGTTTCAATGCAGGTTTCAACAAAGAAAGGGATATCTTCCCTTTTCGGGACTGTCCTTGAATATTGTTCAAGAGAACATATCTCCTGAAATTTGTCGAGCTTTACAAGTTTATCCTCAAGTTCCGGAGCAAGCTTATCCTTTCCAAGGAGCCCCATGGAAAAAATAAGATCTCTCATTGTATGGTTTGTGGGCATGAAATCATTTTTCAAAAAATATGCCATAAAGAACTTTTCAATAGCCATTCCGACTATGTTATACAGTATCTCTGCTGTAAACTTTTCGGGCTTATTTGCAGCGCCTTTGACAGTTTTCAGATATTTCCCACCGTCCTCATAAAACTCAATCCATGATTTATCTGGTTTAATCATTTTAGATCTCCAAACTATTGATAATTAAAAATACATTGAATTCTAAAATATTCAAATACTTTATCCTCAGAGAACACTCTATTTAACCTCAACGAAACACTAAAGAATACTTATAAATGACGGTTTAAACGTGGAATATCCGACACCTGCTGTAATAAAATTTATCTCAGCAGTGCCGGACTGAAAGTTAAAAACTGAAAATGCACCTAGAGCAATGATTTGGAATACTTCACTGCCTCATCAAAAGATGTTTTTATACTGGATTCACCAATCATATCAACCAGACCGTTCTTTTCAAAATCCCTGTGTACCAGCTGATTTACACCTGAAAGAACCACTTTTACTCCTGAATTATTTAATATGTTGATTACTTCCTTGAAATTCATTAGCCCAGTTGAATCGATAAATGGAACATGCCTCATTCTGATGATCATTACCTTGCACCTGAAACCAATCCTTTTTATGGTCTCTGCATATTCCTTGGCAGATGCAAAAAACAGGGGACCCGCTATTTCATAAATGGAGATATCTTCCGGGAGATCAGAATAGTTATCGATGAGATCACTGTCTATACTGTCGGGCAGGGACCCTCCTATATCAGCCATGCGCTTCATAAACAACAGTGCAGAAAGCACAACACCAACCTCAATGGCAACTGTAATATCAACAAGAATAGTTAACAGAAAGGTAGATAGGAGAACGATTACATCAAAGAAACTTCCTCTGAGAATAGAAACAAATGTTCGCCATTCACTCATGTTATAGGCAACGACAATCAGTACTCCTGCCAGACATGACATTGGGATCAGCTTGGCCCACTGCCCGAAAAAAAGCATAATTAGAAGGAGTGTAAGCGCATGAGCAATACCTGCAACCGGAGTACGTCCTCCATTTTTGACATTTGTCGCTGTTCTGGCTATGGCACCCGTTGCAGGAATACCTCCGAAAAATGGAGTAACAATATTTGCAATACCCTGAGCAATGAGTTCAGTATTTGACCTGTGATTACCGCTTATCATACCATCAGCTACCACAGCTGAAAGAAGTGACTCTATACCGCCAAGAAGCGCTATTGTAAGAGCAGGAGCCACATAGACCGGGATATTCGCCAGGTCAAATGAAAGCGGTGTAAAGCTGAAGCTGTCAGGTATGGTTCCGAAGAATGATTCAATTGTTGTTACCGGTATCTTTGCAATATGCACAACCACAGATATAAGTATAATTGCGATGAATGACCCGGGCACCTTCTTTATCAGCCTTGTTGAAAATAGGGTAATCAGAATTGTAGCAATTACTATTGCAACAGCGTAGGGATTGATGGTATTAATACTGTAAAAATAAACTTTCCACTTATGAATAAATTCAGAGGGAACCTTTTCTATACTGAGCCCCAATGCATCCTTCACCTGTGTAGAAAAAATTACCACAGCAATACCGCTTGTGAAGCCCACAATAAGGGGATGAGGGAAAAATCTCAGCAGCATTCCCAGTTTTAACAAACCGAAAATTACCAGTATTACACCGGCCATTACTGTTGAAATTACAAGTCCGTCAACACCGTATTTCTCAACAATTCCATATACAATAACAATAAACGCACCTGTCGGTCCGCCAATCTGCACCCTGCTCCCCCCAAATACTGAAATGAGGAAACCAGCCACAACTGCTGTTATGAGCCCCTTTTCCGGTGAAACACCTGATGCAACCGCAAAGGCAATTGCCAGAGGAAGGGCAACAATTCCCACAACGATCCCGGCCATCATATCGGAAACAATCTGTTTTCTGGGAATTCCATTCTTGAGCAAAGAAAAAAACTTTGGTTTAAAAATACTTTCCATTTCCTAAAATACTCGTTTCATATATAAAAATTTTTTAAAACTTTTACAGCAGTTTTCACATCTGAAATTCTCCTTATACTCTTTATAAAGAGAAGGATATAAATTCCAAAACGGAAATAACTGCTGTTTCAAATGTTTTTAAGAGAATTAAATAAATCTGCGGCAGAACCTGCAGAACGAACGCTGCATACAATCCTACTTCTTCCCGAATCTTTCCTGAAAGATCTCCTGAAACTTCTTTCTCTGCTGTTTTGTCAGAACCGCATCAATCTTTGCCTTGTGCTGAAGCCTGACATCATCAGTCTCATTTTTTCTGATGAGATAAAGTTCAGAATACCGTTCATCGATTTCAATGATTTTGGAAGCCTGTTCATCAGTAAGCCCCAGTTCATTAATCATGACGACCTGACTCGGATAACAGTCAGCTGCATATCGTTTTTTAGGGTATTTAGCGGGTTCATTTTGGGTTGGAGCTGTTTTTACAGTTGAGCAGCCTAAAAGACCTGTTAATACAATGAAAACAAATAGGGACCTCATAATAATCTCCTCCATGAAAACACTGTTTTTACATTAATTTTTCAGTCATTGCAAAAATCAACAAGTTTATATTTTATTTATACAAATATCATTTCCAATGATTTAATATGACAGGGATTAATATATACTTATCATTATGAATAAAAATAAAAAACTCTACATAATTGACGGTGCCGGCCCCTTTTTTTCCGGATTCTGCGGAGAAGAGATAAACTGGTCAAAAATCCCATTTGAAAAAATTGAAAAAAAAATATCGGAACCATACAGGTACCATGTCAGAACACTGGCAAGGTTTGAAAAATTCCTAATTAAGGCAGGAGAGATGGGATATAATGCCGTTTCCATGGACGACCTCGCCCATATTGTCAGTTTTGATTTCTACCCCGATAACCTGAAAGATAAAATCTCTCTGTTTAAATCAATAATGTGTGATGCCATAAAACTCGCCAGAAAAAACGGCATGAAAGTATTTATAAACACCGACATAATGTTTTTTAATGAACATATTGAGCAAAGGACGGGAAATAAAAATTACAGAATAAAAGAACTGCTCCGGGAAGCCTGTGAAATAGCTTTCATTGAAAATGAAATAGACGGAATAATTTTCAGAATAGGAGAATCTGACGGTCTGGATGTGAAGGGTGATTTTAGAAGCCGCCTTGTCATAAAAACACCGGAACAGGTAAGAGAGTACCTGGAATCACTCATTGGACTCTTTGAAAAATATGACAGGCTTCTGATATTCAGAACCTGGACTGTAGGGATATATAAAATAGGCGACCTCATCTGGAACAGAAAAACTTTTCTGAAAGCCTTTGAAAGCATAAGAAGTGTAAATTTTATTATTTCCATGAAATATGGAGACACTGATTTTTATGACATGGTTGACCTCAATCCCCTGTTCTTTGCAACGGAACACAGGAAGCTTCTGGAACTGCAGACACGAAGGGAGCGGGAGGGTTTCGGGAATCTTCCGTTCTTCGTGGGATGGCAGTATGAAAAATACCGGGATGAACTGAAGTCCACCCCTGCAATCTGCGGAATATCGGTCTGGTGCCAGACCGGCGGATGGACAAAGAAAAAGGATCTCACTTTCATAAAAAACTCAAGCATGTGGAATGAACTCAATACCTATGCGGCCATAGGTATTTTCAGGAAAAATCTTGATTCCCAAAAAATACTCCAGAAGTTTTTTAAAAATGATAAATGGATCGAATTCATTACACTTTACCATAGCACATTTCTTAAGATACTGTACATTGAGGGTTTCTCGGACAAAGCAATATACTTCCGGCGACTTCGTATTCCGCCTCTGCTATGGCTGTTCTGGGACAATGTTATCATAAATCCGCTTATTATTGCACTCTTTGAGTTTGCGGGCATGGAAAGATTTAAATATCCTGCAGATGAGATAAAGCGTCTCAGATCACTTGGCAGGGAGATAGGCCACAGGGAAACAAAGTTCTACTGTGACACCCTGAAAATTCTCAGCCGGTGCAGACTCATAATGGTCGAAAAAAAGAAGCTGAAGAAGCTGAAAAAACAGGCAAGCAAATTCAAGTCCCGGTACCCTGACAGTTTTAACTTCCACATTGAACTCTCAATGAAAAACTACAGAAAATACAGGCCCCTTTACAAACTGATCTTCAGGGAAAAATCAGAATACAGGTTCATAGACAGATTCTTTTTAAACGGTTTTGTTTCAGCCATAATAAGAGCTGCCGTTGAACGAAACAGGAACAAAACCATAGAGTTTGCACGGAACCAGGCCATGGGAATAAAAGAGATATTTAAATAGACTTCTTTAGAATCGTTATATGATAACACCTGCGGTCATTCTCAAGAAAAACGTAAAGCACCCCCCTTCTCTGAAGTTCAAGAAGTGTTTCAGACAGAACAGACCTGAACTGCCTCCTGAGAGCATCTCCCAGAAGAAAACCATCCCTTCTTTTTATATAATCCACAATTTTTTCTTTTGAAAAAGGTCCTTTCGGAAATTCAGGCAGCACCACAAAAAAATCCTCGAAGAAAATATCAAAACATCCTCCAAAACTGTGCGTTGAAACAAACTTTCTGCCGAAGACCTTTTCCTGGTAATTAACTGTTCTTATGACAGATGAAACAGCCAGTTTAACTTCAGGATTTTTTGCATTTTTCTCATTCAGCTTTTTTTGAAAGGTTTCAGCAACCAGTTCAAGACCCTTTGCCGCCTGTGGAGTAAGGTATCTATACTCCTTCTTGACATTATGAAAATAGTACTTCTTATCTTTAATTTCATCCAGAGACACCAGCCTCCCTGATTTTACATTTTCATTGATGTCATCTATATTTCTCATGGCTTTTATACCGTGCTTTACGACTTCCGCTGCATGCTTTGCAAGATTATAATTTGTAAGCTCATTCTCAATTTCAGGCCTCACATAGTCCCTGTAAACAGGGGTCGATTCAATAATCCCTCGTTCGACCCTGTATACTGCATCTTCATAATCCATCAAAATCCGGCTGAAAAGTCCGGTTCTGTACTCGGAATATAAAAATGCAGACAGAGCAGCCAGAATCAGAGACAGAGCCGGATAAAGCAGTTTCATTTTAGTCATAATACCTTAACCTGAGATTTAATATGTGACATGCCATTTTTTTATCATTATAATGAAAAAGTATAG
>QKCL01000086.1 GCA_003246895.1 Spirochaetota bacterium
CTTCGGGGTTCTTCTTGGAGATTATGGGAGGATCAATATCGTCCGGGAGCATGCCCTGAATTCTTGAAAGCTTTGACTGTATCTCCTGCACTGCCACGTCAACATCCCTGTCAAGTGAAAGCTCAACTGTTATGCTTGCCGCACCCTGCCTTGCCGATGAACTTATCTGTGTTACACCCTCAACGCTGATTACTGCCTCTTCAACAAGGTCAATTACATCTGTTTCTACAATTTCCGGGGAAGCCCCTTCATAGGAGATGTCGATTGTTACAAGGGGCAGGTCAACGTCGGGCATCTGCGATACCCCCAGTCTGCTGTATGAAATCCATCCGAAGAGAATCAGGCCCAGCATGAGCATCCATGCAAAGACAGGGTTCTTTATTGAAATATCCGACAGTGTCATAGGGGCCTCGTTTTATTGATGAATGTTTTAATTGCTCTTCAGTGCAGAGGATTTTTTGCCCAGAAATTCATTTGTTGCGACTCCGAGCCGTATACGGTCAACGGTGAGCTGGAGCCGTCTTTTTTCATAGGCGTCTCTGGCCTGGCCCAGTTCTGTAAGTGAGTCAAATACATCAAGAATCGTTGTAAGATTGAGTCTGTACTCACTCAGTACCGAATAATAGTTCCTTTCCGCCCTCTGCGCAGCCTCTCTGTATGCCTCTGTTTCAAGGGTTGAGCTTTTCCAGCTCCTGAAGGAATCCTTTATCTCCTCTTCGGCACTGGTCTTTATCTTTTCAAGTCCAAGCCTCGACTCCCTGAGTTTTGATTCGCATTCCCTGACCCTGGCGCTTGTTATGCCTCCGCTGAAAATGGGGAGTTCAGCACCCAGAGTGGCGGAGTAGTCCCCGGAACCTCCGCCCTTTCTGTAGAGATAGTATGAACCCTCCAGGTATGCAGAAGGGAAGTGTCCCCCCCTTGCAGCGAGAAGGCTCTTCTCTGCCATGAGTACCTCCTGCATGGAAGCCTTTACATCTGCTCTTTGTGTAAGGGAGGAGAGGAGCGGTTCTATTGTGTCTCCGGGATCCGGAAGCTTCACCTCTTCCAGAAGAGCGGCATTCTCGCCGATACCGGTCAGGGTTGCGAGGGACAGTCTGGTCCTGTTCAGTTCGTTCTCCATGGAGAGAATTTCAGCCTTGAGATTCTGTATCTGCGCCTCTGTTCTCAGAACTTCGCTTCTTCGGCTTTTGCCGAGATAAACTCTTCGTCTGAGTTCTCCGACGATTCCATTGTAAAGTTTGAGAATGTCTTTTCTGTTTGATATGGATTTTTCAAGGAGGATGACGTTATAGAAAAAGGTGGATGTTTTTAAAAGAAGGTCCCCTGAAAAATTCAGAATGGAGTATTTTCTCATCTCTGTTTCATATGCTGCAGATTTGTATGCGGCATATTCCGAGAAACCGGTAAAGATGTTCTGTCTCGCATAAAGGGCCAGCCCTGTTTTCTGGGACCCTGAAACATCATCGGGGAGAATTTTCTGCGCCTTCAGTGAAAGCTTTGGAAGAAATGCTCCGAAGGCCTGATTCTTCCTTTCCTTTGATTGTATTGCCCTCTCTCCTTCCATTGACATATCCTGATTTTTCTTCAGCGCAATTATGAATACATCATAGAGGGAGTATTCTTTTTTTGCAAGGGATCTTGAGATATCTGATCCGGTAACACCATTCAGGCCCAGTACCATGTCTGATGTCTGAATGTCCTTTGCGGCTGAAGATATGATGGGGAGTAATAAGAACAGCAAGATGATAACGGATATTCTGTATAACATTTTCATTTCTGCTTTATTAAAATATGTATATATATAATTTTATTGTTGCAAACTGACAAGATCATAAAGATGCCTGCAAATTATTCAATACTTATTTTGATCATGAAAATTATTTAATTAAACAGAGTGGAAGGGGTTAGTCCATAAATGAATCTGTTAAAAAAAAGAATATTCGGAGTAAAAAAAATCCAATAAAGTGCTTGAAAAATGGTCAAAATTCTGTATGTGTGTACTGAACGTCATATATACCCGGAATTTTAATTACACACATCCTGACCGGTTAATTTTCAATTATTGCGGAGCCGGATTTTACAGTTTTTTTTGCGGATTCATGGAGGATTTCGGCAGAATATCATTTCAGGGGGCGAAAGTGAAATTCATATATTTAAAATTACGCATGATCCTAAACCGGTCGTGTTTTTCTGCACTGATGCTCTTGGCCCTGACTGGGTGCGGGGGCAGTGTGGTCGGCCCTGTCCAGAACTACAGTGAAAATCAGTCCCCCGAAATTACCGAATTTAAAAGTGATCTTGTTGTAACAACTGATCTTCTTCCCGGTACCGTTGTGACTCTTACTGTTGAAACTACAGATCCTGAAAATGACAGTCTGAAATATGAATTTTCCTCAGATGACGGCAGTTTCGGCTCTGTTTCAACTGAACCGGGAAAGGCCACCGTTGAATTTATAATAGGGGCAGGCATAATTTCGGGGCAGACTCTTACTGTTACTGTCAGTGTAAGTGACGGACATCTTAATACAGTAAAAAAAACATTGACTGTGGGCACGGCTAAAGACGGGCCCATGGTCAGTCTGGAAGAAGACCTTCCGCCTTTCATCAGAATCACGGGACAGGAAAACTTTTCTTTCACGGCAAGTGAGACAGGGCTCTATCAGGTGCAGGTCCTTCCGCCGGGGTACTCGGATTCTTCAATAGTATGGGATGACGCTCTGCCGCAAAGGGTTTACTATATTGGAGAAACAGTTACACTTTCTGTGGACGGCTCAACAGTGGGAGGTTCTACAGCCAGTGTTCAGATGACCGGAAGTGACGGCAGCAACAAAATAGCGGTAGTTCTGAAGAACGGATCCGGAGATGAGGCAGTGACCAGTTTTATCCTCCGGGAGGACAGCACACCTCCTGTTCTTGATGCAATTACCCCTTCCGGTTTGGATGGAGGAACCTATAATTCTCTCGGTTCCTTTACTGTTGAATTCACAGCACGTGATTATTCCGATGACGGGACTTCAGGCTGCGGCATGGTACGTGTCAGTTATACTACAGACGGAACAGATCCGGATTTCAGCGGCAACGGCACGGTTATCACAATGACAGATGCAGGAGGCGGACTCTATTCAGCAGCTTCTGTCATAGGGAGTACAGTAACTGGGGACTATCAGGTAAGATACAGATTTGCCGACAGCTACAGCAATACAGGCTCTGTATTGACAGGGAGCTACAGAATAGTAACGGAAACTGATCCTCCTTCAGATGTTTCACTGACCTTTTCCGGTGTTACCGATAACACTGTGGATGTTAACTGGACCAATCCTCCTGAAGGCGATTTTGACCATATAACTCTTTCATGGTCAGGGGGAGGAGAATCGGGAACCACAGATATATCCGGTACACCCGGTTCTGCCGGGACTTATCATGTTTCCGGACTTAAAGACGGTGTAACCTATGTCTTTACAGCGGTAAGCTACGACAGCATTGGAAATCACACTGCAGGATCGACCGGTTCCGTTCAAATGGCTATAACTGCTCCTGGGAAGGTGGGCATTGCTATAACAGCGATCTCCTCAACGTCGGTGAACGTGACATATACCAAGCCTTCAGATGATGACTTCAGTTATATGGTTGTCGATGTAGACGGGGTACAGACTATCTACACAGGCACAATGTCGGTAACATATTCCGAATTAACAGCTGAAACTTCACATATCATAAAAGCCACTGCCTATGACACATCGAATAATTCTTCGGGTTTGGAAACAGTAGCATTCGTTACTCCTCCAAGCGGTTCCTCTTATTCTTCAACGCAGATTCATCTGATTAGAAACAGTTCTGATTTAAGTGGTGTTTCCGGCAATACATCAATTTATGGTGATTACTTCATGGTTCTCAATGACATTAACATGTCTGATGTCCCAAATCATACTCCCATAGGAACATATTCTTCAAGCCCATTTACCGGTTATTTTAACGGCGGCGGGCACACCATCAGCAACTTAAAGATAAGTTCAACATCCAGAATCGGATTGTTCGGTTATGTGAGTGGAGCTGTTATCAGGGATATTAATTTTCTTGATTGTAATATATCCGGAACTTTTGTTATAGGTTGTGTTGCAGGTGATATAAGAAATTCGTCAGTAGCCGGGTGTAATGTGACATTGACCGGTACTTCCGCCATAACCGGGTCAAGCACTGATGTGGGCGGCATTGCAGGGTATACATATGGAACGGACATCGAGCATTGTTCGGTAGTGATTTCAGGTACCGGAAGTATCTCATCATCGGGTGAAAATGCAGGCGGTATTGTTGGTTGTTCTTATACCGGTTCTCATATATCATACTGTTATTTTTCCGGGAAGGTTTCGGCTGATAAAAGTGCCGGAGGCATAGCGGGCTCATCATCTGTAACATCAATAGATCACTTGATTGTTGATAATGCTGTGATCAGCGGAAATACTGAAGTGGGGGGTATAGTTGGTTATTCCTACAATGACACACTGGAGATTTGCAAGTTTTCCGGAACAGTAAACGGTGGAGAGTATGTTGGCGGGATAATAGGATATTGTTACTCATTATCAACGGTATCTCAGTGTGCTTTTGAGGGGAAAATTACAGTGCCCACTGCTACTTACAGCTATGGAGCTGTGGGCGGTATCGTCGGATATGGACGGGGTCTGAGTATCTCTAATTGTTACAGTGCAAACAGTGTTGCAAGTATCGTTTATAATACACCTTCAGATTCATTGAATACCGGAGGAATCATAGGTGATATGGGCGGTGCTTGGTCCCTGAGTAATTTATATGTTTATGGAGCCATTCTTGCGTCAGGTTCTAATCACGGAACCATAGTCGGGACATATGGTGGTACCATAAGTGTTAACAATGTGCTTTATCTTGGTCAGATTACATCCTACGGAACGGGATGGAATACCTATTTTGGTACTTCCAGAACTGAAGAAGAACTTAAATCCTCAACTACTGTGGAGATTCTTGGTACTGGTTTATGGGCAAGGAGTGACTTGATTAATGATGGATTGCCCTATCTTGTGAATGTTAAAGCACTTGAGGATTCATTGACTCCATAGCTGATAACAAAAATATTAATGGGTTATTGGTGTATAATTATAGCATTTATCATACATTGTAATTCTTTTATTGCTCAACTGTTCTGTTCAGATCATTGCGTTAATGGCCAACCTGAACTTTAATCAATAACGGCTACCCATACATTTCCGGTTTTGTACCGTGACGGGAATGATGAAAGTGAACGTTGACAGATTCCAAGTTGGCAGTTAAAATGTGCCTATCTGCCTGACTGTTATTCCGGCCTGCTGTGGAGATGGCATTCTTTATGCTTCAGTGATAATGTCAAAAATAAGAAAAACCCTTATGTCTCTTAACAGGTTTTTGTTTGACGCAATGCTCTAAATGTGTAAGTCTGCTTGCATATAAGCACTAATTGCACAGGAGTGTCATTTTCATGATAAGACATCTTGACCTCATAAGGGACCTTCTTCTGATTATAGAGACTGAAGATGAATTTGAATTGTGGGAGCTTGTTAACCTTGGGGAGTATACCTTTGAAGAGATAACTCATCATCTTGGAATGATATGCAGTGAAGGGTATGCAGTAAGGGCCTCCCTAGAGGGTAATGCAAACTACAGGCTCACTTCATCAGGGAAGAAATTCCTTGAGAGTGCCCGTGACTTTACTGTCTGGATTTCCGCCAAGAAGTTTGTTCTTGAAAATTATGTATCGGCATCTCTTGATGTTGTTAAAACTGTTCTGCAGCATAAGCAGAACGACAGGCTCAGGTGTTAAACTGTTTCAGCAGAGTCAGGTGTTCCGGCACTTTTGATAGATGAATCGTCAGTATTGATACAGTACCTGTTTCTTCCCTCCTTTTTAGCCTTGTATAACGCTTCATCTGCAATCTTGATAAGGGTATCAAGAATTTCAGGTTTTTCCTGATCTGTTACGGCAATACCGATAGATGTGGTCACATGGCCATAGGGGCTTTTTTTATGGGGAATGCTGAGTTTGTCCAGTGTTTCTATAATTCCTCCTGCAAATTTCCGTGCTGTCTCTGTATTGGTAGGAGAAAGAAGCATCAAGAACTCCTCTCCTCCATAGCGGAATACATAGTCTGTTTTGCGCCGGATATGTGAAAGGAGAACTTCCGAAAATGCGATCAATACTTCATCCCCCTTTACATGGCCGTAGGTATCATTGTAATCCTTAAAATAATCCAGGTCTATCATTAAAAGTGCAATGGTCTGCCCTGTACGGCGGACATGTCCAATTACCTTTTTCAGGATCTGGTCCATATAATGGCGGTTATATAAACCTGTGAGTCCGTCACTGATTGCCTGTTCATTTAAATCTATCATGGCCGATTCAAGGCGTTTCTGCAGCTTGAGACGGCTCCATTCATAGAGGTATGTCAAAAAGCATACAAAAAGATAACTGAGGAAAAAGCGTAAAATAAACTGTGATGAATATGGTTCATAATAGGGAACAGTGATAAAAGAATTAACGCTATGTATGAGGACTGGACAGAGAATCAGGATAACAGACAGAATGGTTCCCCATTTTCTTCCAAGTAGGAAAAGTGTAATAAGGGGAAATGCATAAAACCATACAAAGGCCTGCTGTCTTGCGGCACCTGTAATAAAGAGTCCTGTGAAAAACAGAAAGACAATAAAGGTAATGAGAAAGGCTCCTTTAATATACTGTCCCGTAAAACGGATATACAGATACAGGGCAATAAGAGTCAGGGCGACTGAAAAATCGATAATGACAAGTGTAATAAAATTCTCAAGGAAGCATATGAAAGCAAAAGTGATGATGAAGAGAATGCCCATCAGTAAAACTGAGTTTATCATTATGAGTTTTCTTCTGGAGTCGAAGTCATAATCCTGCTGTTTTTTCCCAATAAGGAAAAAAAATATTATTCTATGAACTTTTTCTGTAATGAATTTTACCTTCATGTCACTATATCCTCCCTGACAAAACAGGGCACATGAAACTTATAGTTTTCTTCTGTATATTTAATGTACAACTAAATGGGGAAGAAAGGAAAAAATTGTTTATTTTTCCGGGTTAAGGGGATCAGGTTCTCTCCCGAACCATACAACGGCATAGCTGCCGTAAATTCCCACTCCAATGGATCTCCATGCGGATCTGCTCCATGGGCCCCTGTCTGACCAGCTGTGCATGTTTCCAGGGCCGCAGTGGGGCCTGTTTATTTCAAGGTCACGGGCGTGAAGCTGTGCAACAAATGTCAAACTTGGTGAAAAAGGAATTGCAGGGAGACCGAGTGATTTACGGTAATCCATGATGAGGTTATAGAGTTTCTGTTCCTCTTCTGATAGTCGTTAATATGTTCTGTTATTGAGGGGATATTCTGTGATATGCTTTGAAATATGGCGAGATGTTTTTATAAAAGATGAGAGTTCTGAGCCGGTTTCGGCGGAGGGAGAGTTAATGTTTTTTATCCCAGATCTATCCTGACCACTGGCCGTTTGGGTAAAATAAAATTCCCTTCAGGCCGCGTTTCTCAACTTCGTTTTTTATCCGTTCATGGACCACTATGGCGGTGATATTCTCTGCCAGACGAAATAGCAGACGGCCGATGCATTTGTTTTCATCAATGACAAGCCTGTCAAAATCAGCATCTATCATTGTATTTTCTGACGTACCCATAAACTCAGACTTTTTTATGTCAGCAGCGGATATGGTTTCTGTAATATTAAAGGACCTATAGTCAGTATATTCAATGTTATTTTCAAGATCGAGTATGACAGCATCATAGATCTGAATGTTATTCACGCCGCAATCAGCGAGTACATCTAACAGAGATTTATGCATTACCGGGATGGGAGCCGAGTCGTAGAGAAGTTTCAGGTTTCCCGGATGTTTGGAGTCTAAATCGTAATATATCGGCTCAGGGACTTCAAAGGTTATTGGCTCTCCGTCGATCCATAGGTCATTTTCAAGATGATTCCGATGTGTTGTGGCAATGCGGGCCGCGGGATAGACACCTTCTCCAACCATTACATAATAGGACATGTCAATTTTCCTGTTTTTGTCTTTATGAGAGCCATGACTGTTTATAATTAAATTGATTATTAAATCAACTATAAACAGTCAGATCCCGCAAAAATATAAATAGAAATTTTGTTTACAAGTTATGTCCCGGCCGATATTAAAGTGCCTGTTGTAAAATAAACTGTATTAAGTTCAGGAGATTACCTGTACAGCAAGAGGTACATGATGGATCAGCAGCTGATAAAAAAGAGATTTGAAGAGATAGGCGAGTTTCCGCAATTTGCAGAGTTTCCAGTGGAATCAGAACAGCTGGATAGGTTTATCTCATATTTGCTGTCGTTGAAAGGTGAGCAGACAGTACGTATCAATCCTCTTGACTTTGCCCAGCATGCGGATATGGATTCTGCAACAGTGCTGAGCATATTTATCTACGGCTCAAAGTCCGGTCTTTTCAGCTTTGAATGGAACTTTATCTGCCCTGTCTGCGGAGGTCGTGAACACAGCTATGAAAACCTGAATCAGCTTGAGAAAACCTATTACAGGTGCACCCTATGTGACCTCGATGTTGAAGTTGTTGCAGATTCTCATCTTGAGATATCCTTTACACTTAGATCGGATATTTCAGGCTACATGCATGATCCCTTCTTATCTCTTGATTCATACTGGGCACACAATTTTTCTCATTCCATTATCTGGCCTGATCCTTTGCGTGAGGCCTTTGACAGTCAGCAGAATCTAAGGTTCTTCTCCCTGGACCCCGGGAAAAAAATAAGTCTTGCCTTCGGTCAAAACCGTATGAAGAGCTGGCGAATGCTCAGTTTTGACAGCCATGCAATCTGTTCGATTGACATGGGAGATCTGAAAAATACAGACCGGGTTGAACAGGTTGGCCTGACCCATGACGCAGAGGGGTTCACTCCCGGGAAAATTGAATTCTCTTCATCTAAGGGGAAAGTAGATCTCGTAAACAACTCTGATAAAACAGCAGGTTTCATCATCGGCCAGCCTGCCAATGAGCATTTTTTTAATATGCTGAGAGAACACCCTCCATACTTTACACCATTTGTAACCGGTAAAATGATTCTCAACAATCAGCTTTTCAGGGAACTTTTCCTTGTTGATAATCTGCCCGATGATCTGTCCATGAAAATTCAGGACATTACCCTGCTTTTCACAGACCTGAAGGGGGCAACGGAACTCTATGACAAAACCGGTGATATTTATGCATACAGGCTTGTCAAAAAGCATTTTCGTATTTTACAGAAGATCGTTAATACATATAACGGAGGGATAGTAAAAACCATGGGTGATGCAATAGTGGCGTCATTTAATGATGCCAGGTCAGGACTTGACGCTGCAAGTGCCATGGTTAAGGAAATCAATGCCTTTAACAGTACAGCATCGAACATGGATCATTCACTGGGGCTTAAAATCGGGCTTCACCGCGGAGAGGTAATTGCTGTTAAAGCCAATCAGACTCTGGATTATTTCGACAGACTGTAAATATTGCAGCACGAATTCAGAGTCTTGCAGGCTCAGGTGAAATCTGGGTTTCCGATCAGATCTTTGAGAGTTCATCAGATCGGGAAAGGGATTTGTCCGGCTATACTCCCGTTGTTTCTAAGCAGGCGCAATTGAAGGGCGTTGGAGAAAATATAACAGTACACCGTATTTTTTGAAAATCTTTTCTCTCTAATAAGCAATACAACCGTCCTGCTGAAATAGCAGTAACGGTTATATTGTATGCGGTTCTTTTTACTTCAGGTACTCCTTAAAGAATGACTCAAGCTTGTCAAAGGGAATCATATCTGTTCTGTCGTAGAGGTCAATATGTCTTGCACCCGGTACGATAACAAGTTCCTTGGGCTCTGAAGCCATTTTATAGGCATCCTCTGTGAAATATCTGGAGTGAGCCTTCTCACCCATGATAAACAGAATCGGTCTTGGTGAAATGGACTTGATATGAGAAAGAAGCGGAAAGTTCATGAAGTCCATTGTACTTGTAACGGTGAAGTTAGGTACAGTATTTGGATGGTGCCCGCGCTTCATTCCGTAGTACTCAAAGAACTCACTTGTGATCGGATCAAGTCCCTTAGGTATACTTGTCTGTGCAGTTTTAGGGAATCCTTGAGGAGCTTTTGGTTTTCCATTTGCAAAGTCCTTCCATCTCTGGTCGGCAAGCTGGTCGAGAATTTTGTTTCTCTGAACTTCAGTCATTGTGTCTTTCCAGCCGTAGCGAAGAACACGGCTCATATCGTACATACTGGCAGTTGCCACGGCCTTGATTCGGCGGTCAACCTGTGCTGCTGTTAAGGAAAATGCACCGCTGCCGCATATTCCGATTGCACCGATTCTGTTACGGTCCACAAATGGGCGTGTGCCAAGAAAGTCCACACCTGCACTGAAGTCCTCAACAAAGATTCCCGGTGAGGAAACATCCTTCGGATCACCACCGCTTTCCCCGTTATAGGATTCATCAAATGCCACTGTAACAAAACCGCGTTCAGCAAGAGTCTGTGCGTAGATGCCGGCTCCCTGTTCCTTAACACCTCCGTAGGGTGTCCCTATAATAATTGCCGGGTACTTTTTGGTCTTGTCCATGTCCTTTGGTGTGTACATGTGTCCGGCAATAGTAATACCGAAACGGTTTTTATAACGTACTGACTGTACTGTTACCTTATCGCTAAGCTTGAATGTTAAATATGTATCCTTGCTCAGCGGTTTGATTTCAACCTGATTTTCGGTCTTATCACACCCTGTAACGGCCAGAAGTGCAACAGCTAAAGTTGTAAGTATTTTAATTGAGGCTTTCATGTTGCCTTTCTTCATACTTGTTCTCCTTAAATAATGAAATACGTTTTCTCATTGAGATGTGCTGAATATAGTCTGAGAAGGCACAGGATGTAAATATCCGATCCTCTTTATAGTTGCCTGATTCTATTGTATTTGTATAAAATTAGCAAAAATATTGAAGTTTTATTGCCTTATATTGTGTGCGGTGTTAAAGCATTATTTCAGTTATATTGGAGTTTGCCGGAGAAAGCTGTTTCAGGCATATATTGACTGGCCATTGGTGTAAGGGGGAGGTTTGCCCCGGCAGGGAAGCTGCAAAACTTTTCTGCCGGGCCGGAAGACTCATTTACCGGTCATCTAAATATCAGAAGCATTCCTTCAGTATACCCAGAATCTCTTCTTTGGAGAGCTTCTTGTAGCCTCCCTCAAGGACAAAACTTGATTCAGCAATTTTAGGAAGCATGTCCTCTGTTGCTCCCAGTTCTTTAAGAGAGGTTACGATGCCGCATTCCTTTGTGAAGGCTTCAAGTGCATCGAGGCCTTCCTTCGCAATATCATCCTTTGACTTGCCTTTCGGTGAAATTCCCCATACCTCTGTTGCAAAGCGGACAAACCTGTCCAGTCCGTAGGAATAGATATGGCGGTAATAGGGAAGTGAAATTGCTGCAAGTCCCATGCCGTGGGCACAGTCTGTGTAGGCGCCGAGCTGGTGTTCAATGTGAACTTCCCAGTCCTGCGGTTTTGAAAGTCCTGTCAGGGTGTTCAGGGCTAGTGTCGCGTTCCACATGAGGTTGCTTCTTGATTCATAGTCCTCAGGATTTTTCAGGGCAGCCCTTGCGTTATCGATTGAAGATTTTAATAATGCCTCAATCAGATAGTCAGTGGTGCTGCTGTCGTCTCCGGAAAAATACTGTTCCATGAGGTGGGACATTGTATCAAATACACCGCTTACCATCTGGTATTGCGGAACTGAATATGTGTATTCCGGATTGAGAATTGAGAATTTTGGATAGACCTCAACTGGGAACACGCGCCCTCCCTTATACTTCATCTCTTCGTGTGTAATTACGGAACCTCCGTTCATCTCCGAACCTGTACCTACCATTGTCAGTATTGATGCAACCGGGACTACCTTGTTGGCGATGTCCTGAAACTGTACCCAGTATTTCTGAAATGGGTCTTCATCACAGTATGCAGATACTGAGATGCCCTTTGCACAGTCTATTACAGAACCGCCGCCAACAGCCAGAATGAGGCTCACATTGTTATCACGGACGAGTCTGGCCCCCTCCATCATCTTGTCGTAGGTGGGGTTGGGCATGATGCCGGCTAATTCAATTACCTTCTTGCCTGCATTATTCAACGCGGCCATGACCTTGTCGTAGAGTCCCATTGTCTTTATGGAGTTTCTTCCATATGCAAGAAGGACTGTATCTCCGTAGTTCTGTAATTCATTGTCAAGACTGGCAAGTGAATCCTTTCCGAAGTAGATCCTTGTTGGATTGTAATATGTAAAGTCAAGTAACATGGTAAATACCTTCCTGTTGTTTTAATCAAAATTTAAATTTATATTTGTTTCTTTAGAATGAGAGGCGTGAATAGGTTCCTCCCCCTCAGGGTTTTTATGTAAGAGGGAGGAACTGTCTGCTGTTAGTTTCCTAGATACTGCTTGTCAGTTACTTTTTCTTTCCATATTACGGCCTTGCCGTTTTTAGAACCGGTAATTACAAGATGTGTCATTGGAGCATCCTTTGTCGCTCCGTGCCAGTGGTCAACATTCACCGGGCACCATACTGTTTCACCGGTTTGAAATCTGATGATTTTACCGTCTCTGGTTCCGGTCAGTGCAATACCTGAAGTGACAATCATGTGCTGTCCTGCCGGATGATAGTGCCATGCGGTTCTTGCGCCTGGCTGGAATGTTACGTATGCACCCGAGTAGTGGGCTGTCTCATTTGGAGGAAACAGCATGTCCACCTTGACTTCACCTGTGAAGTACTTCTCAGGCCCCATGAATGATTTCTGGGTTCCGGCCTTATAGTAGACCTGCGACTGCGGCTTCTGTTTTGCATAGGCAAAGGCGAAGCATCCTGCAGTTATTGATACTGCCATAAGCATAATGATTCTTTTCATGTTTCTGTTCATAACGATTGTTCTCCTTACACGATTATGGACAGAACAATACAGACAAAGTCCGGTAATGTAAATATCCAATCCTCTTAATAATTGCCTGATTCTATCGGTGCTGAAATAATTTATGATAAATATTGGGTATTTGTTGCATTATACTATTGATAAAACGTTGCAGTCTGATTAAAACCGGATACTTTTTTTATTCATGCTACGGTAGACTCCGGTAATAATTATCGAATTTTGTAGGAATGGGCAATTATATGAAGAATCAGGTATTTACTTTGTGAAACCCCTGCCGCTATATTATGCACATAATATTTGATAAAATTAAATGGGTGAGTATCCTGTGAGTAACAGGATAAACAGTCCTGCCGAAATTTGATGAATCATTGATACTCACAGCTTTAAAATACTATATTTGTATAAAATAAGGAAGAACTAATTATGAAAATTGCTAACGCAGAGGAATTTGACAGAGAGAATGTTTTCGGCAAGGGCATGGATAATGTGAATTTTGCACAGTATTTTACCGGCAACTCATTTCTGAATTTCCTGACTGATCCGGGAGAGTACCCCATGCTTCTTGCCAATGTGACATTTGAGCCCGGATGCCGCAATAACTGGCATATCCATAAAGCCGCAAAGGGCGGGGGACAGATCCTGCTCTGTACGACAGGAAGCGGATGGTATCAGGAAGAGGGGAAGGATGCAGTGAGCCTTGAACCCGGCACAGTAATCAAGATACCTGTGGGAGTCAAGCACTGGCATGGAGCAAAGGCGGACAGCTGGTTCAGCCACATTGCAGTTGAGGTTCCCGGTGAGGGATGCAGCAATGAGTGGTGTGAACCTGTCACTGATGAGGAATACTGGAAACTGAAATAACAGGGAAATACTATATAAGTAAGGATGGAACCATGAGAAGAGACTATAACAGCCTGCATACAACAGACCCGGAGTTCATGGAACGTCATGAGGCCTTTGCCCTGAAGGAAGTAGTCAATGAACCGGGGGCAGGAACTTGATGCTGAAACCCGGTATCTTTCAATCCTTTCAGTTCTCATCGGCTGCGGAGGAGTGGATCTCTATAGGGTGGTTCTTGATGAGGCATTGGAATCGGCTCTGACTCCTGTCATGGCAAAGGAGATTGTCTATCAGGCCGTGGATTATCTGGGAATGGGAAGAGTATACCCCTTTCTTGCTGCCGCAAATGAAGTTATGTGGAACAGAAATATTGAGCTTCCCCTTGAGGGGCAGTCCACAACCACAATGGAAAACCGCCTTGAAAAGGGCACTGAAGCACAGGTTGCAATATTCGGTGAAGGAATGAAGGACTTCTGGAAGGGTGGGCATATTAACCGCTGGTTCGCGGATAACTGTTTTGGAGACTACTATACCAGAACCGGACTTGACCTCAAACAGCGTGAGCTCATAACATTCTGTTTTCTCGCAGCGCAGGGAGGCTGTGAACCACAGTTAATGAGCCATGTGACCGGAAATATAAATCTGGGCAATGACAGGGAACTGCTGATTAAAGTTGTTTCAAACTGCCTGCCCTATATCGGCTACCCCAGAAGTCTCAATGCCATGGGCGTTATTAACAGGGCTTTAGAGCATGAGGCATAACTTAAAGTTTTCTAATATAATATTATGAAGGATAAAAAATTGAACATCACTGTTAATGCCAAGGGCAAGGCCATAGTCTTTGAATTGAATGAAAGTACAGCCTCAAAGTCTCTCTATGAGCAGCTGCCCATTGAAATAGCTGTGGAGAACTACAGCAATAATGAAAAGATATTTTACCCTGAAGGTAAACTGGATATATCAGATACTCCCATGGCAAATGCCCGGAAGGGGACACTGGCCTATTATGCTCCATGGGGTAATGTTGTAATGTTTTATGCCGATTTTGGTTCTGCATCGGGACTATATGAACTTGGAAAAGCAGTTTCAGGAGAGGGGGGCATCTCATCCCTGTCCGGAACAGTTCAGATAGAAAAGCAGAAGTAATATATTTATACATGTGTATGCAGGAGGATGACTATGAACAGGAAAACAGTATTTGTTAAAGCAGCAGCAATGCTGGCTGCCTCTCTCTTTATAATTACGGGGTGTGACAGATCAACAAAAGCAGGAGATGCCTATGAGGAGCTCCGTAAAACAGACCCTGAATTCATGCAGCGTCACGAGGCCTTTGCCCTTAATGAAGTTGTAAACGAACCGGGGCAGAAACTTGATGAAACAACAAGGTACATGACAATACTTGCGAGTCTCATCGGGGTACAGGGGATTGACCAGTACAGGGTGACACTTCATAAAGCACTTGACGGGGCGCTGACTCCGGTAATGGCAAAGGAGATTGTCTATCAGGCTGTGGATTATCTTGGAGCAGGAAAGGTTCTTCCCTTTCTTTTTGCAACAAATGAAGTCATGAAAGAAAAGGGAATAAAGCTTCCCCTTGAAGGACAGTCCACAACTACAATGGAGAACCGCCGTCTAAAGGGAACTGAAGCCCAGATGGCCATCTGGGGGACGGCAATGAAGGATTACTGGAAAGGGGGCCACATAAACCGCTGGCTCGCGGCTAACTGTTTCGGAGACTACTATACCAGAAAGGGCCTTGACCTGAAACAGCGTGAACTTATCACTTTCTGTTTTCTCTCTGCCCAGGGAGGTGCTGAGCCTCAGTTAAGGGCCCATGTAAAGGGTAATCTTAACCTTGGAAACAGCAAGGAACTTCTTATTAAGGTTGTGTCACAATCTGTACCATATCTTGGTTATCCGAGAAGTTTAAATGCAATGGCTGTTATAAATGAGGTTGCCGGTAAATAGGGCAGCTATGTGATTTACCGCCAGCAATACCGGAATACTGAGATACTTAAACAGGAGAATAACATGGAGCAAAATGAAAAGTGGAGCTATGAAACCCTGGGGAAGAAAACCTGTGAGGAATTGAAAAAGAACTTCTTCGATGCCCAATATGTTTCAACATCAGGGGAGGCTCTGGATCTTATAAAGGAAGAACTGAAGAAGGCGAAGAATGTAGCATTCGGCGGGTCAATGACCATCGATAATCTTGGTGTCCGTGAAGCAGCGGCTGAACTTGGAATTGAGATGATCGATCAGAGTAAGCCCGGGCTGTCCATGGAGGAGATGCTCGAAGTAATGAGGGCGGAACTCACATCGGACCTTTTTCTGGCAAGTTCAAACGCTGTAACCCTTGACGGGAAACTGTTCAATGTAGATATGACAGGCAACCGCCTTGCAGCAATGATTTTTGGTCCGAGAAAGGTAATGCTTGTTGTAGGAGCCAACAAGATTGTCCGCGATGAGCAGGATGCCCATACAAGGCTTGAACTTGTGGCAGGACCAAGAAACAGCAAGAGGCTAGGAATGAACAATCCCTGGGCAGTAACGGGAATCTGTTCTAACTGTAATTCTGAAACCAGAATATGCCGCGCCTATCAGGTGCTCCGTAAAAAGCCCGCGGCAACTGATTTTACAGTAATAATTGTGGGAGAAGCCATGGGCCTTTAAGCGGCCTGAACTGTTTCCTGTTCTGCAGTGCCACTGTTGAACAGGAAACTCATAGTGACAGTTTGACCGGCATGTGGCATTGGTTTCCCTTTTTCTCACTCAGTAAAGTTAACCTTCACTTCATCTACATCCCAGAGGTTCTCAATCCTGTCCCTGATCTCCTCTTCAATATTCGGGGCAAACTGGTGGTTTCCGGGAAGGTCAATTCCGATGGTCACAACCCCTCCATCTACCAGAATTTCCGTCACAAGATTTGTCCTGATGAGGTCCAGTCCCTTGACCGGGTTCATCACATGTTTCAGTCTTTTCCTTATGACCTCTTCAGTGGTGGGGACTTTCTCCTTGACCAGTCCGTGTTTCTCTTCGTAGTTCTGTATTGCCTCGTGTAGCCCCTCCACAGCAAGAACCGAGCAGTGCGCCTTTATTGGGGGCAGTCCGCCCAGTTCTTCGGAAGCCTGCTGCCATGTGATATTCTTTGCTTCTTCAATGGTTTTGTTTAATGCCAGATCTGTAATTATGGAACCGGTGGCAATGTTCGAAGCGCATCCGTAGGACTGAAACTTCATGTCTGTAATGACGGAGGTTTCTTTGTCGACCTTAAGGTAAACAGTCACCATGTCTCCGCATGCGGGAGAGCCAACAGTGGCCTTGCCGTCGGGATCATCCATTGTCCCCACATTGTGGGGATTCTTGAAGTGAGCGAGAACTGTATCGTTATATGGAAATTTCATTTCATTCTCCTTTACCCGTCCCGGGGGTGGCCGAGAGGGCTTATTACTCTGAGCTGTTCCACAACATGGGAAATCTCCTCCGCAGCCCTGACTATCTGGCTTTCGTCATTGAACCTGCTTAAGCTGAACCTGATGGAGCCGTGGGCCCTTTCATGGTCTCCGCCTATTGCCATTATGACATGGCTGGCCTCCAGTGAACGGCTGAAACATGCGGACCCTGTGCTTACGGCAAATCCCCTCATGTCCATGTGGAGAGTTATTGATTCTCCCTCGACCCGGTGAAATGTGATGTTCGCGTTTTGGGGGAGGCGCAGTGTCCTGTGTCCGTTCAGTGTAACCTCTGGGACCTTTTCCTCAACCAGTTCAATGAGCCTGTTTCGAAGCACCATGAGTTTCTCATTCTCTTCGATGGTAACAAGAGAGGCGGCCCTTGCAAAGCCCACGGCACCGGGAATATTCTCAATTCCGGGCCTTAGGTCAAATTCCTGAAAGCCTCCGCCGTAGATCTTTGAAAGTACTGTCCCTTTTTTTACAAAGAGACCGCCGATTCCTCTGGGCCCGTGTATTGTATGGGCGGAGAATGTTATGAGGTCCGCATTGATATCCTTTACATCTATGGGAACCCTCATGAATGAATGTGTGGCGTCTGTGTGGAAGAGAACCCCTCTTCCCCTGCATATTTCACCAATTGCCCTTATGTCCTGTAGAGTTCCTATCTCCTGGTTCGCATGTTGTATGGACACAAGGACAGTCTCATCCCCTATGGCTTCCCTTAACCGGTCAGGATTCACCCTGCCGTATTCATCAACTTCCAGATATGTGACCCCGATTCCATCTCTTTCCAGATCCCTTGCCGTATGGAGTACCGGGAAGTCTTCAATTCCTGAAACAATGATATGTTTATGATTCTTCCTGCTTGCCTTGACTGTACCGCGCAGGGCAATGTTGCTGGATTCGGTACTTCCCGAGGTAAATATGATCTCTTCTGGTTCGGCCTTCAGATGTGCTGCAAGGGAAGCTCTTGCCTCATCAAGTATCTCACGTGAGTCTATTCCCATGGAATAGCCGAATTGTGAAGTTGCCACGGCGTACTGTTCAAGGAATATTGGCTTCATGGCCTCCAGGACACGTTCATCAAGTCTTGTTACGGCGGAGTTATCAAGATAACAGTAGCTTTCCATTTCTGCCTCCTATATGAAGAGGGTGACGGCTGAATTTCTTGCCTCCTGAACATAGGCGCCCACGGCACCGTATTCATCAATGAGTTCCTCCATGAGGTCGGACTTCCTGATGCCCATGATATTCATTGTCATTTCACATGCTATGATTCTGCCGCCAAGTTCCCTGAAGTCCTTTAAAAGTCTCTGAAGGCTTGCCACCTTTGCTTTTCTGATTTTGGATTTAACCATGAGTTTGCCCAGTCCCAACATGTGCATTCTGGAGAGCTTTCCCTTATCAATGCCGTTCTTCTTCAGCCTCTCAAGTCCCCAGAATGTGAAAAAGAGAGAGGCATCCATGCCCATTGAGAGGGAACCTGTTGCTATAATCAGGGCGCTGTAGATCTTGTCAAAGTCTCCGCTGTGTACTATGATTGTTGTTTTCTCTGTCAATTGATCCACCTCCTTCAGGCCTTTATTCTGATCCTCCATTCTCCGTTGTTTTCGCTTATTTCAAGCAGTGTGAGATTCATGGCTTCCACGGCCATGGGTATCTCCTTTTTCGATGCCGGGTGTGTGCCGATTATTGTTATTATTTCACCGGGAGAGGCCTTTCTTATTGCCTTTCTTGTCTCTACGAGGGGAACCGGGCAGGTTTCACCACGAACATCTATTATCTCTTCATTCATGGCTGCCTCACATTTGACGCTATTTAAAGGGCTCTAAAGACTGACAGCACAATAATAGCGTCTTATATTAATAAGTTAACAATTATGGGGAAATGTATCAATAATTATGGAAAAACTTTTTAAGGAGAGTTTAAAATCTTCATTACTGCAGGGCATATCTGTCTGTGGGGTGCTTTGTAAGGGGCCTGTTGCTGATTTAAAGTTATAAATGCCCGAGAAGACATAGGGCTTCCCCGGAACCTTTACCAGTTCCCTTCTTTCCCGATTTATATGCAGAGTTTTTCGTTATCCGGTAATAACCCGGGCCGTCACGTCACTGTATGGGACCGGACATGGCCTTCATTATAGTTGTAGACCAGCGGTAACGGAGGGGCATCGAAGCTGCAGGCTTCATGGAAAGAAGATAAAGAATAGAAAGAGGAAAGGGGCATGGAGGAGGCTTTCTCTGGTACTGTAATGATCTGCCGTACCGGTCTTTTCTCTCTGTTCCCGGTCATGTAACTGGATATGAAGAGGTTGTATCCGCTGCAGGGATCCCCTTTCCGGGAGGCACTTCTGTTGTACCGCTCCTTCTCCTCTTCAGGAAGGGCCTGCCATGCCTTTACCGCCTCAGCAAAGAGAGAACGGTTTACTCTCTGTTTCTCCGTGTCGGGGTTGCGCGGAATTACATAACTGCGTGCACACAGCTTTTTATTGATTCTGTAAAATACGATATTTCCCATCCTTCCCGAGAACACGGTAAACATGGGGTTCAGTTCCACCTTTGCCATGGCTCCCTCCTTATCCTTATAACAGATATACGGTATAATGGTGTTTGAAGAAAAGCATAAAACGACTCAGGAGAGGTTTTTTTGAGAATAAACTTCAGTTTGATATATCTGCCGGTTTATATTATATCTTATATAAGTTACTATATGTAAGAAAACAGGAAAGGCTGTTCCGGTGCAGATAATACCCGATGCGAAAACTATCCGTATAATTCATTTTCAAGGAGGGCCGGGTGGACAATTCATTAAAGTCAAAAGAGATGCTTCTTGAAGAAATCGAGGTTCTTAAACATAGAATTGCGGAACTTGAAAAAAACGGAACAGTTATATGTGACGGCAAAGACTTTCACGAGGAGGACTGCAGGTGGTTCAGTTCTCTTGTTGAGGCTGCCGGAGACTGGATCTGGGAGGTAAATGCGGATTCTTTATACACATATGCCAGTCCAAGGGTGAAGGATTTTCTCGGGTACAGCCCTGAAGAAATAATAGGAAAAAATCCCTTTGACTTTATGCAGAAGGAGGATGCGGCGAGAGTTCTGCCCATTTTTACTGAAATAGCTGACAAACGTCAGACTTTTTCCAGACTTGAAAATATAAATATTCACAAGGATGGGCACGAGGTCATCCTTGAAACAAACGGTGTGCCTTTTTTTGATAAAACAGGGAAGTACGCAGGATACCGGGGTTTTGACCGGGATATAACAGAACGTAAACGGATGCAGGAGAGTTTAAGGACTGCACAGATCCGTTTGTCTGAAGCAATGGACCTTGCCGGAATAGTCTACTGGGATTATGATGCACAGAAAAGAGAATTTGTATTCAATGATGCTTTCTATGAATTTTACGGCACAACTGCTGAAAAGGAAGGCAGGTACTCCATGACCGGTGAAGAGTATGCCCGGCGTTTTATTCATCCCGATGACCTCAATATTTTTTCTGAATGTATCAAGAATAATCTTTCCAGGCCCGACCTGGAATTCACGGATGACATTGAGCACAGGATTATCCGGCGCGATGGCCAGGTCCGTCATGTTCTGGCAAGGATAATGGGCTTTAAGGATAACGCCGGAAATTTTATAAGGGCATACGGCGCTAATCAGGATATCACAGAACAGAAAAAAGCAGAGGAACAGCGTGAAAAGCTGATAGTTGAACTGAAAGACGCTGCATCCCAGATAAAAACTCTCACAGGCCTTCTGCCGGTCTGTTCATATTGCAAAAAAATACGGGATGATGAGGGGAACTGGGAGTTAATGGAGAAGTATATACGCAGACATTCCGAAGCAGATTTTTCACATGGCGTCTGTCCTGAATGTCTTAAGAAATATTTTCCTGATATCGGATGATTAAAGCCTTATTCCGGACTAATAGAAAACTTCCCGTAAAATTGTCAGGCGTATAACACTTGACACTTCAAGGGGGATAATTTAACATTATAATCCTGGGACAGTGGATTTTTGGGGCATACCCGGTTGAAAGTGTTAAATCCCCATACCTCAGGTTACAATATTATTATAGGTCTGGGTGTATCATGGCAATTTCCCTAAAAAAGAATGATCCGCAGGAGGCCCGGGAAAATGATCCCCGATAATCTTTCCTCGTTAAATAAAAATGAACTGATAAATATTATTGAAAATCTGAAGGCAAAAGCGGATTTTGGAGAAGATGATCCGCTTCCATATCAGGTTGATTATTCTTCGCTTCTTGCTTCAATGTCTGACTGTGTTCTGGTTATTGATAAAAATGGTAAATTAATATATCACAATAACGCCCTTGTGGAAATGTATCCAGACCTGAAAGACATGCCCCTTGGAGATGATTTTATTAATTATTTTCCAGATTTTGAGAAAAACAGGGCATCCCTTGTCTTTGATATGGTCTTTAAAAATGGATTTGAAGTTAGAAATGAAATGCTGAAAACACATGATGCCTCGGGGAACAAGGTATATTTTATTATTACTTCTTCTCCCCTTAAAGACGAAAACAATGAAGTTTCCGGAGTCGTCGGTATCATGAAAAATATTACCGAAAAACATCAGCTTGAAAAAGAATTAAAAAGAAATACTGCTGTGCTTGAGGAAAACGCCCGGGAATACCTGCGCCAGGCTGAAGAGCTCCGTAACCTGAAAGATCTTAACGATGATATTGTCAGGAACGCACCAGAGGGTATTTTTGTTATGGACAATGCGGGTATTGTTATTTCGGAAAATCATGCCTTAAAAACAATATTGGGAAGAAAACCTGATGAATCGCTTGTGGGAACAAATCTTTTGGTCAATGATGCTTTTGTTGCAGGCGGTCTGGCTGACTATTATAATAAATGTCTTGAAGAAAAAAAGATAATCAAGCTTAACCAGAAAAATTATCTCCCTATGAAAAAGGACAGGGAAATAGTTATGAATATGACCATGGTACCGCTTCCTGATCAGAATGATAATGTTGAAAAAATTATTGTTCTGGTGGATGATATGACTGAACAGGCAAAAAAAATTCAACGAATGCATAATATGGAGAAACTATCTTCTCTGGGAACCCTTGCCTCCGGGGTTGCGGTTGAACTGAAAGAAAGAATAAACAGGATTTTGATGGACCTGAATTTTATCCGCGGGAATCTTGATGAGCATAGTCCTGCCCTGGATTATATTGACGCAGTGCAGAAACAGGTGAAAAAGATAAAATATATTTCAAAGGAGCTCTTGAGTCTTTCGTCTACGGAAGAAAATAAGAAAGTTTCCTGTGATCTGAATAAAATTGTATGCAGTCTTCCGGTTGAAAAGCTGACTCAGCGGCTCCTTGACGATGGCATCGCTGTTAATTTTAAAACAGAGGGTGTCATCCCTTTTGTCAAGGCCTCTCCCAAACAACTGGAACAGGTCATTCTGCAGTTTCTCGAAAACGCAGAAGAGGCCATGCCGGAGAAAGGTGCTATTACTATTTTGCTTCAGCAGGAAAAGGGGGATCTGGGGGACTATGCAGTTTTGACTATTTCCGATACCGGTATTGGCATATCCGAAGAAAATATTGAAAAAATATTCCAGCCTTTTTTTACTACTAAAGGTTGGCAGGCTACAGGTCTTGGACTGATGATTGTTTCCGCCATTGTTGAAAACCTCGGCGGGGCTATTGGTGTTAAAAGTGTTCCAGGCGAAGGAACTTCTTTCAGGATTGTTTTTCCTGGAGTGATCGCGGAAAATGAGTAAAAAATTATGAAGAAAGATATAGAAAAAATATTTAATGATGACGGTTTTCGTGTAGTTGTCAGCAGTCCGGATTCTGCATCAGAAGTCGATGGAACTCAGGAAATGAACAGTGCCCGGAAAGAGGTCCCGGAGCCGGGCGTAACCCAGGAATTGAGTCAACGGGCAAAGCATGATGTTGCAACCATTGTAGAATATCTCAGGTGGCATATGGATCAGATATCACTGAAGGTGATAGGTAGAGAAGATGTCATAAAACAGGCAATTTTTTCAATTCTGACCGGGGAGCACATGCTTCTTCTGTCACGGACAGGTATGGCAAAATCATTTCTGGCAGGTTATATTTTTAAAATTTTTGAAGGTGCCAGGGTTTTTTCTTCACAGGCAAGCAAGGATCAGACTCCTGATAATTATTTTGGTCCCTACAATATTGAGGAATTCAAGAAGGGGCGGATTCATCACAATATCAAAGGGTCGATAATTGAAGCAAATTTTGTTTTTCTTGATGAATTCTTTGATGCCAGCGATGTTGTATTGCGTTCTCTTTTGTCTGTCCTGAATGAAAGAAAATTTATAAATGGATCAGAGCAAATTGATGTTGCGGTTCATTCCGCTATTGCTACAGCAAATTATATGCGTCTTAATGAGGTAACCGAAGCTGTTCTGGATCGTTTTACTTACAAGTCAATTCTTCCTGAAACAACAAACCTGTATAACCAGTTGCGTATTGATCATTCATATGCTGAAACAAAAGGTAAGGTGCATTCTCCGGAGAAAAAGATTTATTTTGATCAGATCTGTTATTTGCACGATATTATCCGTAACAATAATAAGGATGTTGTTGTGAAAGTTCCTGATATGATTTATTTTATGAAAAATGTCGTGGTGAACCGTTTTGTTTCGGAAATGCGTAAAACAGATTATAACTATTTTGTAAGCCCGCGGAAGCAGGCCAAGCTGGTTGATTTTCTTCGAGCCAGCGCAATTCTTGATAATCGCTTTGAAGTTACTACGCATGATATTGGAGAGATGTACAATGCTATTTGTACTCTTAACAGCTATATTTCTGTTCAGACTGTAGATAAATCCGAAGTTGATGTTTTTAAGAATACGTTTCAGAATGTTATGGTGCATTACGATAGAACGGGTTCTCTTGAACAGGTTGAATTCCTTCTTGACGCAGGGAGAATCCTGCAGCAGGTACGTGACTATCCTGATCAGAAGGACAAAATCCTTGCCAGCCCGAATGTTCTTGAAAAGTTATGGGGAGTATTCAAGCGTATCTTCCCGGGAAAGAAAAAAAATGAAGAGCCTCTTACTATTGATTCATTAAAAAATAAAATCCTTTCTATACAACCATCAATTGAAGAAGTCAGAGAGCTTAAAGATGGAATTTTGCGGGATTTTCGTGATATACATTAGGGCCGGTTGTAATGTGTTCCCGTAAAATTATCCAGGATCCATCATCCAATGTTATGGATTATTGGGGTGATCTGGGGCTTCTTGATACTGTAGCACGGAGCCTCCCCAAAGAATTTCATATAATTTTTGAAATCGCACGGACTATTCTTTCTGAGCAGGGGACTGATTCCAATAAAGCCCTGGAAGACCTTCTGAATGATAACTTTTCTGAAGTCCCTGACCGTGAAATGAATATTGAGATAAACCGTCTTGATAAAGATGCCCCGATCGGTGAGCGTATGGAACTGGATATGTTCCGGAATATTAATGATCTTAAACGGGCATTACCCCGGGAACTTGCCCATGATGACGAAATATTTGATGCAAAACTCCGGACCAGGACTCTTATGGTGAGGAGATTTTATGAATCAGAAAAAGACAGTATCAAACCAATCTCTACATGCAAAGACAATCCCGGCAGGGACGTAAACCGTTTTGAACAGAAGTGTTATGTGCTGATGGACCGGTCCCGATCAATGGATTCGCATATGCGTATTTTTTATGCCAAGTGTTTGGTGGCTGAATTTCTCAGAAAAAAAAGAGACAGCAATGCCCGCCTTTTTTACCGTCCCTTTGATACGTACCCCGGGCAGCTTTTTAAAATTGAAACGAAAAGTGATTTTCACGATCTTATTGAACGGGTGTTGTATACTGTAAGCGGGGGGAGTAGTACAAATCTGCAAAGTGCAATTTCTCAGGCGGTAAAGGATATCAATTTTGAAAAGGATATGCTGAATACAGAAATCCTTGTGGTCACTGACGGCGTTTGTGCGATTGATGTGGAAGAAATGCGCAGTGAGTTGAAGGATATCCGCTTAAATGTGCTCAAGATCGGGAAAGACATCCCTGTGCCGGATTATTTTACCATGGAAAAGCTTTTTAAACGGTGTAACCTTCCTTTTAATCCGCAGTCTCCCTTATTGTGGAATATTCAGGAGAGCCTGAATGAATATAATGACCCGGTAAAACGGGAGAGTTTTTCTCTGGAAAAAAAAGGGATACTCCGGGGAGTCCAGAGCAACTCTGATGCAATGTATAAAGATTTGAGGGATATTTCTTATCGTTTTATTGAGATAGATGATCTACCCAAAAATCTGGGGATTTCTGTTGATGAGGAGTCGGTCCAGCAGGTTCTTTCTCTTGTTGAACGTTGTGAAAATGATGAACCACTGATGAAAATTTTTTCTGAAAGGGAAGAGTTTTTCAAAAGAATTAATTTTCTGGCGCAGTATATTGATTTGCTCTTTGCAATGGGATATGAGAATATCCGGCCTCTTGAGACTGCACGGGACAGGCTTGAATCCATGAAAAAGAAGATGCTTAAAGAACCAGAACTTCTGGTTCAGCTTGTGGAAAGCGGTTTTTTTGACAATGACAAAGAGCTGCTTAAACTGGCAAAAAAAGAAGCAAAACAGCTTCTCAAAGATGCGAAGCTGCAAAACCTGTCCCTTCCGCTGAAAGAACTCCGAAATGCGCAGATCATGTCTGGTGCCGGATTTGGTAAAGGGAGTATTTTCAAAATGCTTTATATTATGTTTTACAGGATATGGATGTTTATTCGTGGTGCTCTGCTGAAATTGGCGGGCAAAAAAAAATAGCGGTTTATTTATTCAAATCTGGAAATTCGTAAATATATGTACAGACGCAGGGCACTGCGTCTGTACATAATAGTAAGAGGTCAGTCACGGCAGTATCCATCAGAATCACATAAGATGCCATACCCGCTATTTGCAATCTTCATAAATTCTAATTAACTAATTCATGACAGGAAATTTACTGCAGGGAGTGGTTTTTTTTATAGGCTGTATTCTGTACTTTATCTGGTAACCGGTCACAATAACTTTATATCGTTGCCGGAGTTTCTTTTTATAAAAATTGAGTCAATTCTGTAAATGAAGGTGCTAACTCCCTTTCTATAAAAGTATTCCTTCATTTTATTCCCCATCAGGTCATCGATAGGCTGCAAAAAAATTGCAATTGACATTCTCCTGTTTATGTGGAAGATCAAGTGAGAGAAACATTTTTTCGAATATATTTCAGGAGAATTCATAAATGAAAAAGAAAGTTGTTATTGCGGCATTCTCTATGGTAATTGCGGCCACGTTCGCTTTTGCCGCCTCCGGGAAAAGCAAATTTACATCTAAAGGCTGTACTGCATGTCACCACCCTTCAAAGGATCAATTGGCAATGGGCCTGGGATCCTCTCTCAAAATGATCTCCGTAAAGTACAAGGGAGATAAAGCCGGCCTGGTTGCTTTCCTTCAGGGGAAAGGGAAACCGCGTGTTGCTCCTCAAGGATACCCCATAATGCGTGGACAGCTTGCCAGACTTTCCGGCATGGGGAAATCGGACCTCAATGCCATTGCAGATTTTATCCTGAACCGGTAGAGATAGATTTTTTCAGGATGGGGCGGCTGTAAGATTATTCAGTGTCAGCCCCCAAGGGCGGCCTGCCTGGTACTGGCGGGGCGTCTTTTTATTTCCTGTATGTACACTCTTCACTGGCTCCTCTAAAGCTAATATATGTCCTTAATGCTTGATAGTTTTTATATTCTCTTACCGGAGTAGTTTTCTGAAAAGATAAAAATAAAATTTCAGAAATACAGTAAGAATGGAAAGTATCACGTGAAAAATTTTTCGTGATTATCAGTGATTTTATGTAAATTGATTTATCAGGGTCCGGTAATCCCGGAGGAGGGGGGTCCATGGTACAGATGGAAAAGCTGAACTGCAGTAACTGCGGCGCTTCGCTTGAAGTGGATCCCGATGCAAAGGTCATACTGTGCAGGTTCTGCGGGACACAGCTCCTGCTTGAAACTGACACAACGGCCCCTGCTGCCACCGATATAATCGACCGGAAGCATGAGGCTGAAGTAAGGCAATGGTTTGAAAAGCTGGGGATCGGTGACAGCTTGGTCACCCTCGACTGGGTTTATGACCTTAACCTTCAGAAAAAAAAGATCATCCCATCGGACATGAAGCTTCTTGAATACCTGCCCAACATCCGTGGCCTTCAGATGCAGGATTCTGACCTGGATGACTCAGGCGCAGTATATATTAAAAGCCTGCATGAACTGCAATGGATCTTCTTGACCAACACTGCTGTATCAGACCTCTCCTTTCTTTCGGGACTGGAGAAATTTGAAACCCTCTACGCAACCGGAACCCGGGTTAATGACCGCAGTCTTGAAGCCCTGAGCGGACTGCCTGCGCTGAAAGCACTTGACCTGCAGTTTACTCAGGTTACAGATGAGGGAATGAAGCATCTCAGCAGTATCAGAAGCCTTGAGAAAATTGATATAAGCGGCACTGCGGTCACCATTAAAGGGCTGAAGATACTGAGCGAACTGCCATCACTGGAAGATATAAGCTATCCAAAGAGTATTAAGGATGCTCCTCTCCTGCGTGCCGGGCTTATTAGAATGCATCACGTTAAAACAGTAATAGCCCTTCCTTGTGCTAAAATAAAGGATGAGGAACTGAAAGAGCTGGGTATACTGAAGCATATTGAAATGCTCGATCTGCGGAGCAACCTGATCACAGACCCGGGGATTGCATACCTGAAGGGGCATACATTTCTGAATTATCTCGATCTTTCCCACAATAAACTGACAGACGCCTGTATTGAAAACTTCGCAGAGTTTAGAATGCTTTCACACCTGGATCTCAGCGGCAACAGTATATCGAAAAATGGGGAGGGGGAACTCAAAAAAATCCTCCCCGGGGCAACTGTGAATACCTGATAATTTCCATAATTGTTCCGGAATCATTTCGTAGGGGTATTTTAATTCAAAGACTTTATCAAAGGTTAAGCTGTAAAAAACCTCAATGAGTTCCGGGTCGTTTCCCTTAAAGACTGATCTATGAGGCGTAAGCAGATCCTTATGTTTTTTCGGCTCTTTTAATTACATAATCCCCTGGGCTGAACATTCTGAAAAAACAGTATTCGACAGTCCTGTGACCGTTATATATATCTTATTCATGATAGTTTTGCAGGAACTATGTTCTTTTGTCTTAGTAGTTTCCTGTTATGCAGCCTCATTCTGTATTTTACTATTTATAAAATAAAGTATACCTGATTTCTTTTTATTCTTTAGACGGATTAAATTATGGCATGAACTTTTGAAAGTTGTGCTCATAGTATCTGTAAAAAATGAAAAGTTTTTAAGTATAAAATATTGGAAAGGGGCTTTAGGGGGGATATATTACAAAAAAGTATCTGTTTTCTGGATGTATATTACTGTTTTTGACAGGTTTTTACTCTTAGAAGCTCGATAAAACAATGTGCTATTAAAATCAAAGGAGGACGGCATGAGAAAAATCGTTTATTTTAGTGCAGTACTATTAATAGCTATTTCCCTTTCATCATGTAAAACATATGATACAAAATTCAAATCCCCGCAGGATACCATTCTTTATCTCATACGAAGTAACGGCAAACCAAATCGGGACGACAGGGTTTATTTTTACCTGAATGGTAAAAAGGTCGTGGAGATTATGCATAGAAAGTACATTGCCCTGCATCTGAAACCCGGGAAGTACAGTGCGCGCTGGGAGGTATTCTCAAAAACCGGCAAGAAACTGGCGGATCTGGATTATGGTTCTGAAGTTTTCAGTGCCGGAGTGGCCTATGGCTGCGCGATTAACTGCAGATTTAATAAATGGCGCGCCCCTTTTAAAAATTTTGATAAGAATATACAGGGGGCAATTCGTATAGAACCTGACTACGAGAAAGAAGAAATAGACCTTAGAGACTCAATAAAGCCTCAAAAAAACAAATAATACAAGTGCAAAAAGGACCTTTTTATTATGAAAAGGTCCTGACGGCGGATTGGACTTTCTTTTTAAAAAGAAGTTGTCCGGGACAACATACCCGGGAGGAGCTTCTTGTAAAGAAAAGAAAGATAAAAAAACATGATACGACTGCTTTTGAGGTTAGTTTATCATGTGTTATATTGATTCATTTTTTTAACCAGCCCTTTCTGTATCTTCAGCCAGTGATAGGTGAGAATTGCGAAAAGGAACAGTATTGACAGGTGGTCTGTGAAGAATATTACAGCGGGTTCTTCATAATTAAAGAAGGGGAACTCAGTAAGGAGAAAGAGCCTGTCCGCAACTTTTTGGGATATGAAGGCATGTATGCCGTAGCCGGCAATGGTAAATGAAAGAGCCGCATTCATGAAGAGAGGTATGCATTTTATGAATTTTGTTCTGCTCATGAATCCGAAGACCATTCCCAGATGCAGTCCCAGATGGCAGGACATCAGTATATATCCCCAGGAGGAGGATGCCATGTGCAGTTTCTGTGCAGTCATACCTCCCTGAAAATCGAAGGATGCAAAGACATCGTGGGATATGACTATGCCGCTTGCCGTTATGCTTATGACCGAAGCCAGAAAGAGAATGTTTATAATCATATAAAGAATACGTACAGGCGAATATTTACCTTTTAAAAGGCTCAGGTACCATCTGCCGTTTATGATATTGTGAAGTATAAATACTCCAAGTACAGCCATTCCAACCCATTCATGCCTCATGTTGCCCGTAATGTGGTATGCCATCAAAAAGAGAAATAGTACAGTCATTGTAATATCAATGGTTATTCTCGTTATGGTTGAAATCCTCATGTTCTATTTTCCCAAACCGTTTTTTGACAGCCACCTGTCAATGTCACTGTCAAGGGATGAACCGCCGCTGTAATGGACGGAGAGTGCTTCTCCCATTTTTGAGTCAGGAGAAAGTTTGGCTATTGCCGTAAGACTCTGGCCGAAACGGCCCCCTCCATGACTGCAGAATGGAATAATTCTCTTGCCGGAAAGATTGTATTCTTCAAGGAATGTCGCAACGGGCATCGGTATTGAGGCCCACCAGTTCGGATATCCCAGTATTATAATATCATATTTCCTGATGTTTTTAACATGTGTCTTCAACTTCGGGCGGGCATCACTGCGCTGTTCCTTCTGAGCCTCTTTAAGAACGGTGCTGTAATCCTGTGAATATGACGAGACTGTCTTTATCTCGAACAGGTCACCACCTGTTTTTCTCTGTATCTTTTGGGCAATTCCTCTGGAGTTGCCGCTCCATGAAAAATAGGCTATGAGTATTCTCTGTTTTTTTTCAGCCTTCACTGCTGTCTCCATGGCGATGCAAAGTGTAAATAGTGTCAACATCGCGATCGTTATACGTTTCATTGTTAAACTCCCTGTTTAGTTATTCTGCGTTCCGTACAACACGGAAGCCCAAATTAAATGTCCTGCTTCCCGGAGGGTTGGAAGCCCTGTATGCGGAGCGAAGGTGTTTCGCAAAGTCATTCCATCCGCCTCCGCGGTTAACCTTCAGTGTCCCTGAGGACGGGCCCTGGGGATCAGTCTGATGGTCGGAGGGATATTTGCCGTACCAGTCCCAGCACCATTCCCATACATTGCCGTGCATGTCATGGAGCCCCCATCTGTTCGGAGGGAAGGTGCCAACACGCACTGTCTTTTCCCTGTATTCACCGGGCCGGGTTTTGAGTTTTCTCTGCTGGAAGTAGTAGGTCTCTATCATGTAGGGATATGTGCCGTAGTAATTGGCCTCTTTGGTGCTGATAGAAGTTTCTGTGTTAAAGGGGGTAGTTGTGCCCGCACGGCAGGCGTATTCCCATTCCGCTTCTGTGGGCAGCCTGAACCCGTTTGCCTCCCTGTTCCAGGTAACACTTTCCCCCTCTATTTTATATGCCTCTGCCAGATTGTTTTTACGGCTGAGCCTGTTGCAGAACGCCGCCGCATCATACCAGCTCACGTTTTCAACAGGTAAATTGTCTCCGCGGAATCTGGAAGGATTATTACCCATCACCTGAGAGTATTCTTTTTGTGTTACTTCGAACTTCGCCATGAGGAAATTACTGATGGTTACTTGATGCTGGACCTCATCTTTCCCCCTCCATGGCTCTGACTTCGGGCTGCCCATTGTAAATGTTCCGCCCTTGATAAGTATAAGACCGGAATCCTCTTTCTGCTCCTGGGCAGCACAGCTGATGAATGGTATAATCAGAAATAACAGTATGTTCCTCAGTTTTATTTTCTTCATAGTCCCCCCTGTGGTTAACGTCCGGTATCCCGGAAAACGTTCATATTCCTGTTCTGCACTTTTCACACCGGTAATTATTTTACAGGAACTTTCATCTCATTATCAAAAAAGAAAGCAGCTGCCGCGGGCGTTGACCTGTGCCTACTCAATGGTTATTCTCTGCACAACGGTCTCACCGAAATTTGTAACGGTTCTTCTTGACGCGAAGAATACACTGCCGCTCACAAACCTTATGTCCTCGCAGAGGGGAAGGTCAATGGGCAGCTTTTTCAGGGCTCCGTCTCTTTTTAATACGTAGAGGCCCGAAGAGCCGCTGCCGCTTGCGAAGACAACTGTACTGTTGTCCGGTGAGAACCGGGTCCTGATATTTTCAATATTCATTCTTCTGGAAAGGATAATTTTACCTGAGTTCAGACTTGCGATGGAAATGCTGTTCTTCCCTCCTATTGCCAGATGCCTTTCATCTTCGCTTACTGACAGGGAGTTTACATTGTCAGGCACGGCAATGATGCCCGATGGAGACAGTTTTGTTCCGGACACTCCGAAGATCCTTACAGAGGGGTTTCCGCGCGAGCCCGCCCTGATTTCTGTGCCGCAGTAGAGATTGTCTCCTGAGGAATCAAAGGCCATTGAAGTATAGAGCATCCCCTTTTCAGGATTAAATTGCGCACCGGAAACTGAATTGTCCGTAAGGTCATGGATATAGAGGCCCCTTCCCGGTGAGTAGAGTGCAAGTCTGTTTCTGCTGCTGAAAGAGAGCAGTCTGCAGTCACCGGCCGTGCTGATTTTCTGTTTAAGCTGTAAGTCAGGGACGGAATAGATATAAATCTCTTTACCTGAATGACCGGCCAGTGCCAGTAGATTACCGTCAGTGCTCACTGCAGAGGCCTGAATGTTCATTCCCATATCAGCCTTTTTGTAGGGCTCCATTGTTTCCCTGTCAAAGAGGACAATTTCCCCTCCGCCGTGTATCATGATTATATATTTCCCGTATCTGCCCGATGCCAGACTGTATTTCCCTGTTTTATAGGCCTTGTATCCCCGGAGCTGTTTCTGACTTTCATTCATTGAAGGGTATCTGTTAAGCTTCAGTTCTGAGTTTGCATACCTCTTTACACTCTCCCCATTCCATGTGAATGCGACTATGGAGTGGTCAGGGCCGTCTGTGCGTACAATCCATGCACGGACCATGTAGCCGCCTTTATTGACAAGGACTTCGTCATTGGCCTTAAATGCGGCGGAAGTTCCGTTTCTGTCTATTCCTCCGGGTGTCCCGAGTAGTTTACAGAAATTTTCAGTTGTCCACTCTTTGTCTCCGTCATCATAGTGAATCAGGATTCTATTACCATCCACGGAGGCAACCTTTCCTTTGTAGTATGTTCCGCGGTTCTTCCAGTTGCATGAGACCCTGTCTCCGGGAGAGAGGGCATATAGTGAAATAACGGCAGTGAAAAACAGTATTGCTGTAAAGAAGGAGGTACAGAGGGTTTTTGATTTTTTCATTGTAATTTTCCTGAGTGTTATCTGTTAAATATTATATATTTAACTATATGCATGTTTAATAACAAGCAGTTTAAAAATTTAAAGTCAGTTGTCCAGGCTGTTTCAGTTCGCAGGGCTTAATTACCTGTATGTTCATATTCCCCCATGGTTAACTTAATACAGGCCGGCATCCCGGACAGAGTTCATATTCCTCTTCAGCCTTTTTCTCATTGGTTATTATTTTACAGGAACTCTCTGCATCATCGTCATATATGATTTCCCCGATGCTATCCGCCGAAACAGAACCGCTCAGTGGATTTTTTACACTGTCAATTGAACCTTTCACAACTGCATTTACATGGCTTTTCTCAAATGCAAGGTCACAGTGAATCATCTCACAGTCTTCCAGAATGAGGTTATCTGCATAGCATAGCGGCTGTGTGCCGATAATTCTGCACCTGATCAGTTTCAGATTCTCAGAATACCATCCGAGATACTCTCCCTTAACTATACTGTCGGTTACAGTAACGTTTTTTGAATGCCAGAATGCGTCCTTTGTGTCGAGAAATGATTTCTCAATTTGAACATCCTTCACATACTGGAATGAGTATTTCCCGTGAAGTGTGAAATTATTAAAATAGAGTCCGGAACTGAACAGGAATGGATACTCTGAATTCAGGACAGTGTCGGTTATGTCTATTTTCCGTGAGAGCCATCCGAACTCCGGTGATTCTATTCTGCAGTTTTGGATTGTGATATCTGTGCATTCCCGTACTGCCTTGATTCCGTTCATGATGGAATTTTTTATTGTTATTTCATTGTCATACCACAGTGCGGCACGGCAGTTCTCTGTCATTCTGCAGTTGTCAATGAGCCCTCTTTCTACATGCCAGAGCGGGTAGCGCAGGTTAAAGTCACAGCCGGTTAAATCTATGTTCCTGCTTTCCTTTAGTGCGGATTCACCGTCCAGTGGCCCGTCAAATCTGCAATTCTGAATAACTGCATCACTGACTCCGTATAGGGCTCTCTCTTCGTCAAGTGTCATGTTTTTATATACAGTCAAATTTATCCCTCTTAAATTATACTAGTTTTGTTTTATATCCATTAGTTCAATGCGTACTTTTTTTGATCCCTTCCAGTTTTCAAGGAAACCGGCACCTGAATCTATTCTGCCTAAAATAATCAGTCCCCCGGCGTAGCCGAAGTCTCTATAGAAAATTGCAAGATTTCCCCAGGGGGAGTAGTATGTAATATCACCCACGGATGGATTACTTCCGGCAGGTGTGTTTTTTGTTGAGAGCCTTCTGGGAAGCTGACTTACCTTTTCTGTGGCTGCATAGTCATCCAGTGTCAGTTCCAATGGCAGCAGGGATAGAAAGTCTCTTGCAGTTGGTGTATCGTTCATTGTTGCTGTAAGAGTTCTCTCCTGAAATATGAGCTTTATTTTTATACTCTTTGCCTCTGTGTTTTTCTGAAGATAAGATGTTGAGCAGACTGCAAGTATGATGATTGATAGAATCCATTTTCGGTTTGTCATGGGCCGTCTCCTGCAAAAATATATTTTAAACTATTACCGGACAGGCTAATCCTTTATCAGTTCAAAGCGGATGTCTGTCTGTTCTATGTTTTCAAAAATACCGACATCACCGTCAATGTACCCCATGCTCTGCATGCTGAATCTTTCACCGTTCTGTTTATACATGATAACAAAACTGTGAAGAGGAGGGTAATAAATGATCTCTCCGACCTTATATCCCCGGAATGATGCTTCTTCTGCAGGCAGCGGATCAGGGAAGCGGTAGACCATTTCTCTTCCGTAGATATTTCTCATGTTAAGGGTGAGAGGGAGCTTCCCTATAAAGTTTCTGTTTGTTGCATTATTGTACAGTTTTGCACTACGAACAGTATTGTTGAATGTCATTTTTATCCTGAAGTATCCTGTTTTGCCGCTGGTTTTCAGAGGGTTCTCCTCCCTCTGTACTGCAGTGAATGCAAAGAGGATTGATGTAAGAAATATCAATAGTCTGTTTTTCATGTTATACTTCTTTTCTGTTTTAATAGATTCAGTCAAATATTCACTGTATGGCTGAATTATAATGAGGAATTCAGTCCGGTAAATACCTGTTTCTCTTTATAATTGCCTGATTCTACAAGTTCGTGATTTAATTGTTGCATAACCTCGTATTTTATTGTATATATATACAGAAATAAGGAATATGTGTGGAGAGATAATAATGAAAGGTAACAGAATGGTTGAACTTCTCAGTAATCTTGTGCCGGAAGAGGGTGTGAGGCAGGACGTTATTGACAGGGTTGATTTGTTCCGCATAACCGGTTCCTCGCCCAGGACTCCCCAGACATATGATCCGGGAATAATCATTCTTGCCCAGGGAGAAAAGGAGATCTTTATCGGAGATGACTTTTATACCTACGGTCCCGGTAACTATCTGGTTCTGTCCGTGCCCCTTCCTCTTGAATGTAAAACCTCTGCGAGTGAGGAGAAACCGCTTCTCGGGTTTAAAGTAAAGGTGGATCCTGCAATTGTGGGTGAAATACTTTTACAGTCAGATAATGCGGGTGACAAGTTTAATTCGCTGCTTAAGGGTATCGGTTCCGCCCGCCTTGACAGCGGCATGCTCGATGCGTCGGAGAGACTCCTTGAGGCAATATCTCAATCAGAGGGTAACTGTTATCTCGGGTCACTCATAGTTAAGGAGATCATATACAGGGTTCTGACCGGTGAAAAGGGTGATCTGCTGCGGGCCCTGGCTTACCGTAATCAGCGTTTTTTCCGTATAGCCCATGTGCTCGATAAAATTCACGAGTCATACAACAGCAAACTTGATATGAATCTTCTGGCACTGGAGGCGGGAATGAGTATATCGGCCTTTCATTCAAGTTTTAAAGCCGTGACAAACAGTTCGCCACTTCAATATATAAAGAATGTACGCCTCCACAAGGCGCGGATGCTCATGATTGAGGAGGGTATCAGTGCATATAATGCAGCAATTCATGTGGGGTACGAGAGCCCTTCACAGTTTAACAGGGAATACAAGCGTCTTTTCGGCCTGACACCGGGCAGGGACGCCGGCAGCAATGAGAGCAGGATTGACCTCATGTAGATTCCGGACTTAATTGTCAGATAAATGAGCCGCGTTGCCGTGCTGTAAAATGAAAATATTGGTGATGATATGAAATTGAAAATAAAGAGAAGATATTTTATAGCGGGGGCCATGCTGATTCTTGGAGCCGGAAGTTTTCTTCTTTCAAGCTGTTCAACATTCGGAACTCCCCCGGAAGTAAAAGTTTCGGGCAGCATTGAACGTTCTCTCAATTATGATAAGCAGCGGGGGCAGTTCGTAAACCGCAGGCCCGATATCATCGAGCAGCATATGAAGGAGAATCTCAAATTCATGGACAGGCTGGAGTGGTTCCGGTCAAGGCCTTCAGGTACTCCGGCTAAGGCTCTGCCGCAGGTAAAGCCGAATCTGAGTGAATTTGTAAAGAAATCGGATAGTCCCAGGGTCATATGGTTCGGCCATTCATCTCTGCTGATTAATCTTGAAGGGAAGATTATTCTTATTGATCCGGTTTTCTCAGGCTCTGCTTCACCATTCAGTTTTATGGTAAAGAGATTTCAGAAACCTGTTCTGCAACTGACTGAACTGCCTGAAATAGATTATATCGTAATATCCCATGATCATTACGATCATCTGGATATTGATACCATAAAATTTTTCAAGGATAAAAAGTGTGAATTTCTTGTTCCTCTGGGGGTGGGGTCGCACCTGAAAGGCTGGGGAATCGATAGTAAAAGGATTACAGAACTTGACTGGTGGAGCAATGTTAAAAAGGGCGGAATTGAATTTGTTTCGACACCTGCACAGCATTTTTCAGGGAGGAGTTTTCTTCAGAAGAATAAAACTCTGTGGAGTTCATGGGTTATCAGAACTGCAAAGTCAAAGCTGTTCTTCAGCGGCGATTCGGGATATGATGTTCATTTTAAGGAGATAGGCAAAAGGTACGGCCCCTTTGATATCGCTTTCATGGAAACGGGGCAGTATAATAAAAGATGGAAACCTGTGCATATGCTGCCACATGAGGCGGCAAAGGCTTGTCTTGAGCTTAATGCAAAAAGGTATTTTCCGGTTCATTGGGGAATGTTTGAACTTGCCTTTCATACATGGTATGATCCGGCCCTTGACATCTCTCATGAACTGGATCTGAACATGGTAAGCCTCCTTACTCCTAAACTTGGTGAAATTCTTGAAATAAACAGTAAGGCTAAAACCTCAAAATGGTGGGAACCCATTGTGGCAGAAATCAAAAGCAGGAAGCAGAATAAGACCGGCCAGCTGTCAATGAAGTGAGACGCCTGAAATATTCCATTTTTAAAAACCCCGTATTCTGTATCCAGGCACAAAAAAGCCCTGAAATAATCAGGGCTGATCTGGAGATGAGGGGGATCGAACCCCTGGCCTCATGAATGCCATTCATGCGCTCTCCCAGCTGAGCTACACCCCCGGGATATTCCTCTATATTTTTTTTAATGAAAATTTTGTCAATAAAATAAATTCTATTATATTGATAATTCATGCATTATTTGAGTTTTTTAAATGGCTTGC
>QKCL01000038.1 GCA_003246895.1 Spirochaetota bacterium
CTTTCATAAATTATTTATACTTTTCCCCGGAGAGTTGCCCACAGGCACCCGAAATATCCTGCCCCATGCTCTTTCGTATTGAAACAGGAATATTCATAATTTCAAGTTCTTTTAAAAAATGATTTATTTCATCAGCTGTGGGTATATTTAAACTGTGTTTACCCGGATTTAAGGGTATCAGGTTCAGTTTTATTCTTCCGTAACGAAACATTTTCTTAAGTCTTTTAACATCATCGTCTGTAATGTTGTCCTTTCTCATGACGTAACCTATTGTCAGCCTGTTTCTTGAAACAGGAAATTTTTCATTAAGAAGCTTTATTATGCTGGAGAAAGGATATTTCTTTTCTATGGGCATAGTCGTTGCCCGTTTTTCAGATAACGTATCATTGAGTGAAAGAGCCAGATTATATGGTCGTTTTTCATCTATGAACCGTTCGATCAACGGCAGGACACCGCATGTTGATATTGTGATCTTTCTTACAGAAAGATGGAACCCGTAGGAATAATTCATAATGTCAGCGGCCTTTAACACATTGTCATAATTTAGCATTGGCTCACCCATGCCCATGAATACAACATTATTGTTAATCAGCCCGGTGATTCTCCTGATATGGCAGATCTGGTCAAGGATTTCCCCAGGGGTAAGATTCCTTCGGAATCCGATTTTTGCCGTTTCACAGAATTCACAGCCCATGTTGCATCCTATCTGCGATGAAATGCATATAGTAAGCCGTCCGGAATCATCTCCTTCACTTTTTATCAGGACACTTTCAATATATTCATCATCGGAGGTTTTGAATAAATATTTTTCTGTTCCATCGATGTTTGAGATTTTGCGGTCTGCCAGTTCAAGTGCTGATACAGAATATTTTGAATTGAGTTTTTCCCTTAAATCCTTACTAAAATTTGTCATTTCAGTAAATGAACTTATATTTCTTTCGTAAAGCCAGTTGAAGAGTTGTTTGCTTCTATACAGAGGCTCCTGCATTTCTGAAAATATTTTTTCAACTTCAGATATGTTAAAATCTTTGATACATGTACTCATATTGAATTATCTTTATTTATTAAATTCTTTTCTATATAATCCAGTTCAAATAAAGCCAGTTTATTTTCCGGGTCGATATTTATGATTTTTTCAAAATTAAAAACTGCCTTATCATAATCTGCAGTATTTTTATATGACATCGCAAGAGCAAATATTGCATTAGTCATTGAATGATCAATTGATAAGGCTTTCTCAAAGCATTCGATGGCTTCTTCATATTTCATCATCTGGAAGTATGATGCTCCCATGACATAATGGGCAAATTTATTGTTTTTATCCTTATCTATATACTGCCGAAGCAGATTCACTGATTTTGTATAGTTATTAATTCTAAAATAATTTTTTGACAAATTATAAAGGATTTTTGTATTATCAGGAAATTTTTCAAGCCCACTTTCAAGAACTTCAACAGCTTCAAGGTATTTGTGCTTCTTCACCAGGGATTTTGCCTCTCTGACAAATTCAAGAGCTTTATCAAATACAAGTTCAAATGCAATAATTGTTATATCGTCTTTTTTTTCATTGCCCTGTGTAAAGGCAAGTACATCGTTGAAGATGGAATTGTTAAATGAATCAATATCCTCTGAGCTGTGTTTAACTATTGAATCTTTAAAACGCTCAATTCCGTATATTTCCCGTTCCGGATTTTGTGCTTCAACCGCTCCGTCACTATATAAAATTACCCTGTCACCATATTCAAGTTTTACTGTTTTTTCCTCATATGTATCAGAATCATTGTTTACTGCTCCTATAAAAATCCCTTCAGTATCAAGAAATTCAGGTTCAGATGAATCTCCTTTAAGCAGTATTCCCTTCTGATGACTGGCATTGGAATAGGTTATATTATAATCATCATCTATCACTGCGAGAAAGCAGGAAAGATAGTCCTGGCTTTTAAAAAGGTTAGAGATATTTCTGTTAATACTGCTGAAAATATACCTGGGGGACATTTTCTTAAAAAAAGCATTATGTATAAGAACCTTTATCATTGAGGAGAGCATGGCAGCTGAAATACCGAAGCTTGAAGGGTCAGCGATTAAGATACATACTCTCTTATTGTCATGGGAGATTAAATCGTAAAAATCTCCTCCAATCTGGGTGATGGCTGTCCGGTTTACTGTAAATTTAATTTCATTCCAGTTTTCAAGTTTATCAGGGATAATGCTCCTTTGAAGCAGTTCAGCCATTCCAAACTGTTTATCAATCTGCATCTGGAGTTTTGCAAGATCATCTAAAATTTTCTTGTTCTTTTCTGATTCTTTAAAACACTCCTGTTCTTTCTGAATAACTTTATGACCGGCATGTTCAAGTTTTTCGGAAATAAGAGAAAAAAGTTCAACATGTTCCTTGGAGACCGGAATTTTTAAGGGCACTTCTTTATTCCCATTACCCTCTCCTTCAAGATAATTTTTCAGAGTAATGAAATTGCCGTTCTTCAATGAAATTTTAACAATAACAACTATGTAGAGGAATATGAATGTCAGTATGGAGGCGTAAATTATATTGAAACGATGATCTGTTATACTGAAGTGGAGTGAAGAGGAATATGTTATAAAGAGAATTATAAATATCACAAAAACCGAAACAATATTAAAAAATACAAAACCTGAACTATATGAATAATATTTTTTTGCTTCACCAACTGCTCTGTCTCTGAGAAAGATATCGGATCGTTCATCTGTTGTAAGTTTTCCGGCAAGCAGAATTGAGGGATATGAGATGAGAAGGATCCCCAATACAAATGACAGAGAAATAATCTTTATGAAAACCGTAAAATTTAACAGTGTGATTTCTCCCGCAATTATGTATTTATATGAACATATTGCAGCCATAGAGAGGTGAACAATCAGAATATAAAAGACTGAATTACCAATATAACCGTTAACAAAACCGTTTATATCTTTTAATATACCGGCATTTACTTCCGTATCTTTTTTCTTATAATAATCGTTAACTCTTCTGTTTCTTGATGAAAGGGCCTTTATTCCTATTGGAGTAAAAAAACCGTGAAGAATATAATAAATAAATATTGCCGAGATTAAAGTTAGGAGATAAAACTTATGATATCCTGTTGCTATGCTTAAAAATTTTTCAGGGAAAAAGGTTAATGAAATAATAAATGATACAGTAGCAAACAGAGCTATATAAAATGAATTAAACAGTGCAACAGAAAAAGTGTAACATATATTTCTTGCAAAAAAATAAAAAAACCACATATTTTCCTGTACCTTTATCCTTTATTTTTCCCTGTTTAGCGGAGAAATATCCCGTACACACCTGAATCCGGCTGAACGGTCATTGTATAAATTGGGTATACCGCCTGTTTTCCTTGATGAAATCCTTGCATCTTTCAGCCCAAGGAAGTAAGCTCCCCCTTTAATAACCTTGTACTGCTTTCCGTACTGATAATTACTGATATTGTTCCCATAGTGGGGCATATACCAGCTTGAGGTCCACTCAAGCGCGTTTCCTCCCATGTTGACAACTCCGTACTTTGAACTATCGTCCCTGTCAAAAATTGATACAGGCAGATATCCCTTCTTTAAAACCTGATTTGGAAATACTGACTGAACCAGTTTTATAAGGTTTGACGTACTGTTCCTGGACCAGAGTTCCTGAGTATTTGATATGCCGGATTTTGGAGAAGTTCCCCATGGGTATCTTGCTCTGGAATTTTTTTCCAGTTCATTTCCGGGAGGAGAGGCTGCCTTTTCCCATTCTTCCTCTGTGGGTAATCTTTTCCCGGCCCAAAGGGCATAGGCTTCCGCTTCCTTATATGTAACAATTACGGGTAGTTTTGAAAAAAAATCGTATTTGAACTCACCGTTTACTATCTCACTATGCCAGTATTCAGGATACTTATTGCCAGTCTGGTCAGCAAAATTTTTAAAATCATGATTTGAAACTTCAAATTTATCGATATAAAATGAATTTATTTTTTTTATTTGTTCAGGAAATTCATCCCTGTTCCCGTGATTTGAACCATATACAAAGGAGCCCTCAGCCACGAAAACCATTTCTCTCCTGTCCGGATTTGTGACGATCAGCTTTTTATAAACAGGAGTTTCCTTGAATGAATTGTTTTGAAATTTTTTTGAGATATCCTTCTGCTCAGATAATTTTATAATCGAAAGGCCGGACCGAACCAGATAGATGTCTTTGCTGTTTCTTAATACATACTTTCCTATGTATACAGAACTGTTCACAGATTCCGCATATATAGTAATTTCACCAATAATCCTCTTGTTATTAATAAGGTAATATGTTCCCTGAGGTTCCCCCTTGTTAAGGAGGACGGTTACGATTTCATTGCTTCTAACAGTCCTTATCCTGCCGACAACAGAATAATCCAGTGAAAACAGATCATTTCCAGGGCATAAAAAGCATAATAATATTAGCAGAGTTAATTTTTTTTTCATAAATTAAAATAATAATCCGGGAATAATTATTTATTTATACAATAATAAAGAATATGGTAAAGGCTTTTATATAGTTTTTTCCAAAATTTGAATAATGTTTTCAATATAAAAAGGTTTCTGGAAATTATTAATATCCTTTAAATCTTTAAGAATACCAATATTATCTTTTTCACCATATATCATCACAATTTTTTTCCCATTACCCGTAAGTTCATTTAATATTTTAGTCTCATTGAGAATATCGGAATTAAATTCAAGTATTAATGCTGAAAAATCATGCTCAGTGTTTATCAGATTACCGATATCAGTTATGTTAATAGACTTGATGCTATATCCGTTTTCATGTAATATATCCTCTATAAGCAGCTTCATCATTGGATCATCAATTATAGTACATACTGTTTCATTTTTGACAACACTTGGAACGTGAAGCTCCTTATTCATCTGTAGTTTTTCATACAGTTCAACTCTCGGAAACTTTATGGAAAGCGTCTGACTGTTTTTTGGATTAATATTATTAATTTTCACAATGGAGCCTATGCTTCTCAGGCTGCTTATTGCCGGTTCGAGGCCTATATTAATTTTTTCCTCTTCATTTATCTTGTATGAATACAGCCTTTTCTTGATAATATCGGGTCCCGGGAAATTTTCGGTCAGATTATTAAATGTGATGGTTGATATTATATTGAAATTGTCCTCTTCAATTGTAATGCTGCAGCTTGAATTATCCTTCATGAAAGGATATAACGAGAAAAAAATATTATACAATGATTCCTTGAGAACATTTTCTGAGGTATATACAAAGAGTATTTCCTTATCAAACTTATTGATAATATTGTACTCACTGTAGTCAAGAATGCAGATCAATTCACGAATTGTCAGCTGGAAAAATGCTGTAATATCTATTTTGCTTTTCTCACTGATATAAAAGATATCGTTAAAATCCTTTTTATTCTCAACAAGAAAGTTGGCAAGAGTAAACAATGACCGGACCACCCTGTTATATTCATCGGGATTTTTTTCACCAAACCATTTTTCACTGTTTTCAATCAATATATCTACATTACCCATGAGTGCATTGATAATAGTCATGCGTTCCTGATCCAGATTCAGAAAAATATGATCAATGTGTTTTTTTAAAATTGTGTTGATATCCGGTTTCATATTCAGACTATTCTTTAATAATCCTTTTTTTTATTGAACTTATAATTTCTGCAATATCATTAAATTCTGAAAAATCGGAGGCTCCCAGAAGCCATTTGCCATACAACTCAATATACTTTTTTTTCCCTGAATTGTCATTCTTCAGGCTTATAAATTCAGCATCAGAATCCACAACCGCATAGTTGCCTGAATTTATTATTTTATTATATAAATAAGAAGCTTCCTTTCTGCTTCTTCGTTCACTCACATAAAACCTGTAATTGCTGTATCTTGTATGATATATACCGTCAAGGCCTTCAAAATCCCTGAATGACGATTTGTTATATAATATATAATTTTTGCCGAAATTCAGTGGGTTATTTTTTAAAAAACTACCATCAAATTCCATAGAAACTATATTTGAGCCTGTTCCTGGGACAAATGAAAACAGTAGCCCCCTTGCATCGTCTGTTTCCTGCACTGCACTGAAGAGCAGGACTCTTTTTTTAAAAATAAATAAAGAAATTTTATTATTTTTAAAAATGCATGAATCAGCACATCCCTCATCAAAGCAACTGCCATACCCCCTGAGCTTTGAAAAATAGCTGTAGGCTGAGTAATTATCATCAAACTCTACAAGTTCAGCTTTAACGATTTTTCCTGTGCTGTTTTCATACTCCCTGATAATAATATGTTCAGCTCCGGGAATAATATCTCCTGCGGTAATTTTTTCAAGCTCTTTATCTTTAACTATATGCCATCCTGGGATATCGGTTTCTCTGGGGAAAAAATCTGCACTGCTAATATATGCAGGCAAGAAAACCGATTTGCATCCGGTTAAAAATAAAAAAAATGCTATTATAATTGGCAGGTGTTTCATATTTTCAGGCTATCGCCGAAATGACAGGCTGCAATATGGTTTCCATTATCTCCATAGCTCCTGCATGAAGGATATTCGGTTCTGCATATATCTTTCACGTATGGGCATCTTGGATGGAAATGACACCCTCTTGGAGGAGAAACCGGAGATGGAACATTTCCTTCGAGTACGATTCTTTCTCTCTGTTTACCCGGCACCGGAACAGGTATTGATGAAATGAGTGATTTCGTGTAGGGATGTACAGGATTCCTGTAAATTTCGTCGGCATCTGCAGACTCAACTACCCTTCCAAGGTACATCACAATAACCCTGTCAGAAATATGTCTGACAACTGTCAGGTCATGGGATATAAATACATAGGTCAAAGCAAGATCCCTCTGTAGATCCATGAGAAGATTAAGAATCTGTGACTGAATTGAAACATCAAGAGCAGAAACCGGTTCATCGCATACCAGAAGTTTCGGGTTGAGAGTCAGAGCACGGGCTATACCGATTCTCTGTCTTTGTCCTCCTGAAAATTCGTGTGGAAATTTATCAAGTGATTTTTCCGAAAGCCCTACATGGTCAAGAAGCAGGGATATCCTCTCTTTAATCTTTTCCCTGTCTGTTTCACCATGGATATGAAAAGGTTCTTCGAGAATATACCTAACGGAATGTCTAGCATTGAGAGACTCATATGGATCCTGAAAAATCATCTGCAAATCTTTTCTTATTTTTTTAAGGGAATCTTTTCTGCCTGATGAAAAGTCAGTGCCGTTAAATTCAACAGTCCCAGCTGTGGGCCTGTAAAGCCCAATTATAGTTCTGCCAAGTGTGGTTTTACCGCAGCCTGATTCCCCGACAATTCCAAGAGTTTCACCGCTTTTTACTGAAAAGGATATACCGTCTACTGCATAAACATAGTTTCTTATGCGCCGGAGTATTCCTTTCCGTATGGGAAAATGGAGCTTTATATTTTTAACATTCAAAATTGTTTCTGATGTGCTCAAAGGCCCCCTCCGTATCTGAAACAGCTGACGGTATGACATGCATTAAGTGTTGAAAAGTCAGGATCGCCGGTGATGCATTTATCAAAGGAATAGGGGCATCTCGCCTGGAATCTGCAGTGTGCAGGGTAATCCTGTATGGACGGAACCATCCCTTCTATGACAGGCAGCCTTGACTTTCTTTCCATTGAAAATCTTGGAATTGAGCTCAGCAGACCCTCGGTGTATGGATGAGCAGGGTTTTCGAATATCGAACTGACACTGCCCTTTTCAACTATTTTTCCGGCATACATTACCATCACTTTGTCGCATAACTGGGCAATGACCCCCATGTCATGGGTTATAAATATGACAGACATGCCGGTTTCTTCCTGCAGTCTCGCAATAAGGTCAAGTATCTGCGCCTGGATTGTAACATCCAGGGCTGTGGTCGGTTCATCGGCAATAAGAATATCCGGTTTACAGGCAAGGGCCATTGCAATCATTACCCTCTGACGCATTCCTCCTGAAAGCTGGTGAGGATACTCACCCAGCCGTTGTTCAGGTTCCGGAATACCCACATGTTTAAGCAGCTGAAGTGTTTCATTATATACAGCATTTTTGTCAATATCTGTTCTGTGAAGCCACAGAACCTCCGCAAGCTGGTTGCCTATTTTTAAAACCGGATTCAAGGCAGTCATGGGTTCCTGAAATATCATTGATATTCTGTTGCCCCTTATTCTGCATAGTTCCTCTTTGCTTATTTGGAGAAGGTCTTTCCCGTCGAAAATAATTTTTCCACTGTAATACTGTCCAGCAGGGATCGGAAGAAGCCGCATTATGGAAAGGGCAGTGACGCTTTTCCCGCATCCTGATTCTCCAACAATCCCCAGGGTCTCTCCCTTCCCCAGTTCAAAATCTATACCGTCAACAGCCCTGAGATCTCCGTTTTCTGTTCTGAATCCGGCGGAAAAATTTTTTACAGTTAGAACGCTCTTTGCTGTCATAAAAGCCTATTTGTATTTTTTGACAATTCTTGTAACAGGTTTGAATGTCTTGTCAGATTTCATTGCATCAATGGTCTGTTCTTTCATGTCCTTGTCAATCCAGAAGAAACCTCCTGCCGCTGGATATGAAAATATGTCTGAAGATGTTTTATAACCAGGTATGTCGGGATATTTGATCCATCTCCAGTGAAGGGATCTTGAAAAGTTAACCATTTCAAGCGGTATCCATGCGCCTGACTCGTGAATCATATCCTGAATTTTGTGGGAAAGAATGATCCTCTCCTTCTCGCTCCCTGAATTTCTGTAGCGGTTTATGAGATTGTCCATGGCCGGATCATCCATATTGTTTATATTGTTTGTCTGGCTTTTATGTGCATTTGCGGAATGGAATGACTGCCACGGTGCAGGTCTGAAACTTGTGGACCAGCCCATGTAGGCTATATCGTGTTTCTTTTCCATAACTTTTTTGTATGAAGTACTTGCATCAAGGAGTTCCAGGTTGAGTTCTACGCCAGCTTTTTTGGATTCCTCTTTAAGAACAACAACCCTTGGTGTAAAAAGCGACTGGCCGTATGTAAGTGTCACTGAAAAACGTTTTCCGCCCTTCTCCCATATTCCGTCAGCACCACGCTTCCAGCCTGAAGTAGTCATATATTTTGCAACTTTTTTCAGATCATATTCACGGGCTCTGATTCTCTTGTTGGAGTACTTTCCGTAGCCTGTATAGAAAGTATTGAGTCTTTCAGCCTCATTTCTTAAAATCTGTTTGTTCAGCTTGTTGAAATTAATTGAATGTGCAAGCGCATATCTGAGATTACGGTCCTTGAATATTTCCCTGTCAAGATTCAGATAGAGGCCCCATGTGGGACGCCTGTCATCATTATAGAACCAGAGCTTTTCAACATATCCTTTATCAAATATTTCACCGTTTGCTTTTTCGTGCCATACCGATGGCCTCGTTGCGGCAAATGTATCAAGTTTGCCCTTTTTGAAGTATTCATATGCAACGTTCACATCCCTGATAACTGTGAGTCTGAAATAATCAACATTATATCTGTTTTTAAAATATCTGTAATCCCTGGCCCACCAGTCTTTTTTTCTTTCAAACAGGAGATACTTACCCTTTGAGAATTCCTTAAGAATATAGGGGCCTGTGTTAGGTTCAGTTTTCCAGTTGAAGTCTTTAACAAAATTTTCGTTAAGCTCACCGTAAAAATGCTTTGGTGTCGGTGCGATGTTCAGTGTGAGCCAGAGGTCGGGAATTTTTTTTGAGGCAGTGACTGACATTACACCATCCTCATATTTTTTTACAGATGCTATTTCCCTTGTGTAATAGTCATTGTACCATGGTGCCTTTATGTGAGGCGATCTCATGAATTCAAGGGTGTATATGAAATCATCGGCAGTTACAGGCTTGCCGTCTGACCACTTCGCGTTCTTATCCAGTTTGAAATACATTGTCTTGCCGTCTTTTCCGTATGCCCAGTGTGTGGCAAGTTCAGGGAGGAGCTTATCTGTATTCGGCTGATATCCCATTAGGGACATATGATTATTGAGAAAATAGGATCTTGTGAAATTATTTGAATCCGGTCCCACCACCCTGAATGTGAGAGGAAAAGTCTGGATGTAGCTGTTGAATGTTCCGCCCTTCACTGCCTTTGAAGAGGCAATGAGTGGTTCATTGTTATTGGTGATCCATTTCAGTTTTTCAGTCAGCTTATGGGTTGAATAGTCAAGTTTAAACTTCTGTGAAGAAGTTGTGCCGGACTGATCATCCTTGCCTCCTCCGCAGGAAACTACTGCCAGCAGCAGGATCATCGAAAATACTAGTTTTAATCTGTTCATTAAAAAATACCTCTATTCATATGTTGTGAATAATTTTGGATCAAATGATTCTCTCACAGCCTCTCCTATGAATGTAACCATGGTGAGTATAATTACCAGAGCTGCGATTGCGGAAATTCCGATCCAGGGTGCTGCAGAAAAATGTTCATATCCTTCAGAAAGAATATTCCCCCAGCTTGGAGTCGGGGGCCTCAGGCCGAAACCGAGATAGTCCAGGGCGGTGAGAGATGATATTCCGCCGGCAATTGAGAATGGTACAAAAGTTATTATTATTGATACAGTATTAGGGAGTATGTGCCTGAAAATTACCCTCCGGTCAGAGGCACCGATGGATCTGGCAGCCAGTACATACTCCTTCTCCCTCTCCTTGTAAACCGCTGTCCTCATATACCAGGTCATCTTTGTCCAGTCAAAGAAAAACATGACAAGGAGCAGAAGGAGTGCATTGGGTATTACAATTGATGAAATAATTATGATTACATAAAGAGAAGGAATATTGCTCCAGATTTCAATTATTCTCTGGAAGTAGAGATCAAATCTCCCTCCGAAATACCCCATTGCACTTCCGACTGAAATTCCCACAGAATATGTCATAATCATCAGTGCAATTGAAAAGAAAAATGCAATTCTGAAACCGTAGAGTAGACGTGCGGCTATGTCTCTTCCTGTTTTATCAGTTCCCAGATAGTGTTTCTCTGTAAGTGACGGTGGGAACGGAGGATATTTTCCCTCTTTAAAATCATTCTCATATGGGTTATATGGAATGAGCGGCATAATTACAAAGCCGTTAAGTTTTTCATCATTAATTTTAATTTTCAGGTCACGGTAATTTGTTTCATAATCGTAACCGAGGCCGAATGTTTTCCCGGGAATTATATCCCCGTAGGTAGGCATATATATTTTACCGTCAAAATATACGAGCAGGGCTCTGCTGTTTGCGATACACTCGGCAAAGAGCGACACTACAACCAGTACCGCGAGCAGAATAAAAGAATAATACCCGCGTTTCATCTTTTTAAATTTTTTTATCCTGTCTCTTGTAAGTGGGTTTATTCTCATCTTCCCACCTACTCGAACTTGACTCTTGGATCAACAAGAGCCACGCATATATCTGAAAGAATATTGCCGATTAAAAACAGAAGCGATGATATGACAAGTGTGCCCATGACAACGGGATAATCCCTCTCTATTACTGATTCAAGTCCGAGAAGACCTATTCCGTCTATATTAAAAATCTTTTCAATGAGATAAGACCCCATTAGTATGAAGGAGATATTGTGTCCGAAATGTGTGGCAAGGGGAATCAGACTGTTTTTGAATGCGTGTTTCAGAACCGCTCTTCTGAAGCTCTGCCCCTTGGCTATTGCCGTGCGCATAAAGTCTGACGCAAGGTAATCCAGCAGAGAATTCTTCATCATGAAAGTCATAACTGCAAAGCTGCCCGCCATATAGGAGACAAGGGGCAGTACCGAGTGATAGAGAATATCTATGACTTTTCCGAAAAATGAAAGTTCGTGAAAATTTTCTCCTGTAAATCCTCCAAGAGGGAAGATTCCAAGCCATGAAGAAAATACAAAGAAAAGTATTATAGCTACAACGTAATTTGGAATAGCATAGCCTATGAAAACGATTACCGAAGTAAGATTATCCACCGAGGTCTTGTGGCGGATTGCCTTGAGGATGCCCAGTGGTATACATACGGCATATGTCAATACCATGGCCAGAAGGCCGTAAAAGAGTGAAATGTGAAGCTTGCTTTTAATAATATCCCATACCGGCTCATAATATCTTGTGGAAACCCCCAGATCAAAGGAAATAACCTTTCCAAGCCAGTTTATATAACTTACCAGAACCGGTTTGTCAAATCCATAGTACTTTTTTAATTCATTTATCTGATCTGCGGAAAGTGGTGATTCATTTACCCTGCTGTAGTTGCTCTGAGAGACAGACATCTGCTGCGCTTCGGCAATCATTCTTTCTATTGGACCACCTGGTACAAATCTTGTAACCATGAAAACCATTATGGTTATGCCGATAAAAGTTGGTATTATGAGAAGTATTCTTCTTATTATATATTGTGTCATAAAAAATGGCAGATCCGTTAAATTAATATGACATAATTTAACAGACAAAATTTCATTGTCAAATATATTTAGATATTATTTCTCCTACTCAATGCACTTATAGCCGACATTTCTTACGGTTTCAATAATTGTGTTAAAATCATCCCCCAGTTTGCTTCTGAGACGCCTGATATGTACATCCACGGTTCTTGTACCCCCAATGTATTCCATTCCCCAGATTCGGTTAAGAACCTCTTTTCTAGAGAATACAGTTCCGCGGTTCTGAAGGAAAAGACGCAGAAGTTCAAATTCCTTATATGTAAGCTCAATTTTTTCATCATCAAGGTATACGGTGTATTCCTTGATATTTACCCTGAGGTGGCCTATCGTTATTTCCTCATCATCGTCAATTTTATCAGCCATTATTCTCTTTACCCTTGCCAGAACTTCCCCTTTCCGGAACGGATAAAGTATAAAATCATCAAAAAACCATGTGGACTGAAGTTCTGATACCGTGTTGACCCTTAAAATAATTACTACAGGTGTATCGAGGATTTTTTTTCTCAGGCGAGACAGATAAAACTGAGTGGATTCTGGATCGCCAATTTCATCATAGTCAATTACATAGATATTGCATTTTTCTCTTGAGATATTATCAATATTTCTGAATCCCACAACCTCTGAATCAGACATGTTAAGTCTGAAGTCATCGAGCAGCTCAGAATTTTTAGATACCAGACCTATTTTCACTATTTCTTTCTCTCTTTGCATTCAATAATTTCATTAAATATCTCTGTGTACTGCAAAGCCACAGTTTCAGCATAGAAATCCCTGACTTTTGATTTATTGTTTTTTGAGCACTTACTGTAGAATTTTCTGTCGCTTGCAAATTTATTTATGCCTGTTCTGCATGCCTCGACATCCCCAACATTTATCAAAACGGCGTTCTCGTTATCCTTCAGAAAATCAACCTGGCCTCCGTGATTTGTGCATACAATGGGAAGTCCGTAATACATGGCCTCCATAAAAACTATTCCAAAACCTTCGTGGAGGGATGTCAGTACAAAAAGATCAGAACATTCAAGAAGCTGAAACTTTTCTTCATCTTCCAGGTACCCTTTGAATATTACACGATCGCCAAGGTTATTTTCACTTACTGTGTCTTCCAGGAAAGCCCGTTCCGGGCCGTCTCCTACAATAATAAGCTTAATGTTTTTATCATCAATGCCCGAAAGTGCCCTGATTATCGTGTCAAATGCCTTTCTCTTTACAAGCCTGCCCACAGTGATGAGATAGAAAGGATCTTTTTCCAGGCCCAGTTTCTTTCTTGTGCTTTTTTCAAAATGAGGTTCATGGAATGCAAGGGGGATTATTTCGATATTCTTTACAGGGTTATAGTATTTAACGGCATTATCCCTGGTATTGCTAGACTGGGCAACTATCCTGTCTGCCCGGTTCAGGATAAATTTGACAATTCTGCGGAAAACAGGGCTCTTATGGGGTGACATGCTTTTGCTCGGGTCGTATATATCTCCTCCATGAAGAGACAGAACGTTGGGGATGCTGAATAGTTTACCTATAATATAACCAAGCGGTCCCGAGGGTACTGCAAAGTGTGTATTTATGACATCGTATCTGTTTTTTCTGGCAAGAGAAACTCCCTTGAAAAAACCTGTCACGAGATAGGAAAGCATGGATAAAAATGAAGCCGCATCACGGGATTTTCGAAACAAAACATCTGTTCTGTATATATTTATGCCTTCAATGTACTCAAAACTTTCAAGTCCCTGATAATTGGAAGTGAGGACATCAACCTGGCCGTATCTACTCCATTCAAGAGCAAGATCATAGGATGCGACCCCCCCTCCTCCGCCAAGAGGCGGAAACTCATAGTTTATAATCAATATCTTTTTGTCTTTAAATGATTTCATACATGTAACATCTTTATTTTTTTGGCCCGATACAGTAAAGTATTTTTTTCACGTCTTTTCTTTAATTTATTACAAATAAATACAAAAAAGTAACAAATTATTTTAAATTTATTTAAGTTTCCGTATCTGCCGAAAATATAATATAAGCACTGTACCAAATGGAATAAAATGAATATTGTGAACAGGCCTGATAACACAGACATTATCGAAAAACAAAAAATAATCAGACAGTTTAAAAAGTTTTTCAGAAAGAATAATCTCCATGCTGCTGAATCACTGCTCATAAAGCTGATGCATCACGGCTATTCAGACCCCGATGTAAAGTTCCTCCTTGCCAGAACATACGACCGCATGGCCTATCTCACGGGAGAGAGCGAGTTTGAGGACAGAGCAATGGATCTTTATGATGATCTTGTTAACTACAGTGACAACAGGAAATACAGAAAAAAGTCTGAAAAAGCAATGAATAAACTGGCCAGACGCATTTCGAAGCTCAATGATGATGAAAAAAAGGCAAAGTTCAAGGCAGAAGAATACTCCATGCGCAAGCCATCATCCCCAAAGGCATGGTTTATATTGGGAGCCAATTTTTCCGTGAGAAAGGATCCCATGTTTGTCCTCAACGCATACAATAATGCCATAAAGCTTGCCCCTAACTATATTATGGCCCTTTTCCGTGCCGCATACATCTATCAGCATAACCTCAAAGACACTGACAGGGCCGTGAAGTACTATCTGAAACTTATCAAAACAGACCCCCTCTCTGACAATCTTGAACCGGAGAGCAGTAATATTAAAACAATTATTGAAGCATGCAATGAACTTTCTGATATATACTTTACAAGAAAGGAGTTCAGCAAAGTGATCTCAATTTTCAATCACCTTGTGTCACTGTATAAACATTATTCTGATCAGATTAACTCCGAGCTTTTAAAAAGGTCACTCATAAACACTAACAGGGCTTCGGAGAAACTTAATAATTATGGGCAGCTGAAATTACACTTCCTGAACAGTCATAATTTTGACATAGTTGAATTCTCAAAGAGTCTCAGGATCTGCTGAAAAACTCTCCTGCAAATTTTTAAAATTACAGCACTCAAAAAGTTAATAAAAAAATAATTACAAAGCCCTATTAAAGTTGACTTAAATCCCCTCAATGTTAGCCTTGCGAGACTTAGTATACTTCTACTATATTATGCATAAAAAAACTAATAATTATTAAATACAAAGAGAGTATTATGACAGAGAGCAAAAGTTTTAGGGACAATCTGGTCTATAATACTGCCATGGTTTTATTTTCTTTTTCAATACTGGCAGTTGAAACCTTATTCATGCATCAATTACTTATAATAACAAATTATCTGACAGCTACATTTGTCGTTGCCATAGCAATGTTCGGAATTGCAGTGGGAAGTTTCCTGGGATTCTATCTTTCCAGATTCAACACTTTCATCACTATGCCCATAGCAGCACTATTGTACCTGGCTTCAATGCCCCTATCGTATAATAATATTGTAAAAATCGGATATTATCAGTATCCATATTTTCTGATTCTTCCATTCATGTTTGCTGCGATTATCGTTTCCATGCTGTTTTCAAGAGCAAATTCAAACAAGATATATTTTGCTGACCTTGTAGCAGCTACCCTTGGTGTGATATATCCGATATTCGCTGTAAGCGCTCTTAAATCTGAAAACGCGCTCATTGCACTAATGTTTATACCTGCGGTGTTTATTTTTATAATATCATTTGTTTTCAGAAACATATTCAGCAAGATTCTTATGATAGCTGTTTCTGTTGTAATTTTTACAGGAGTTTTCATAACTCTTAAAGATAACCTGGCAGTTCCCACAGAACTTGGAAAGACTGAATTTGAACAGCAGATTCTCCCAAAAATAAAAAGCGGTTTTGACAAGCAATTCATGACCAGCCACTACAAACTTCAGGGTGACAAGTATATACTCAAGGGCGACGAATACGATGAAAAAAGAGCCAAGTATGTGCTTAATGACATCGGACACTGGGATAACATAGACATAAACTATGATATCAAGGTTAGTAAAGAAAACCCCATTCACCCAAGAAAACAATGGGCCTCACTTGTTAAATATAACTATAAATTTATTTTTTCTGAAGATGACCTCATGGGTAAAATTGACCTATTTGCTGCCAATGATGATACTATTGTTTTCTGTACAAACGCACTTCCTCTGGACTCAGTCGACAAGTCAAACGGCTCACTCAGAGACCCGCGCGTTCCTCATATGAACAATGCGGACATTTTCATCATCGGACTATCATATGATGGTATTGTAAAATCAGCTAAGAGACTACCCGGATCAAATGTAAGCGGTGTTGAATTCTCCCCCATTATCATGAAAATCATGATGGAAAAGAACAAAGAAGGAAAGTTTTCCAAATTCGGACACTATCCCTATAAAGGCCTTGATGCATACCGCGCAGAGGGAAGGTATTTCCTATCCAGCAACAAAAAATTCTATGACATGATTACTCTCATGAACCTTCATTATGAGTATCCTGCAATTGCATCTCTTGCTCCTGAGTATCTTCATACAAAAGAGGCAACCAAAATATTCCTCAACAAGCTAACAGACAGAGGGATGATCGTATACGAAGAGATTCTTGAAACACAAAGAACAAGATACGCATTCTATAAATTACTCAACACGCTTAAGCAGGCTCTTATTGAGAATGGAGCAAAAGATCCTAAAAAGCATATAATCGTATTTTCATGGGATTTCTGGGGACCAAATGGAAACTTCCAGACTGTAATGGTCAAGAAGACTCCATTTACAGATAAGGAACTTGCAGATTTTCAGAGATACTATAATTTAATCGATTATACAAACAGCAAGGGAGTAAAGCAGTTCGGCTGCAGGCTTCGCCTTCACCCCACAAAGCAAACAGGCCATATGTTTGAAAAGGTCTTCAATGCAAATCCGCCTGTTCTTTCAATGACAGATTACCCGGACAGTTTGTTTCAAAAGCAGTTCAATAAAACTTTTACTGAAAAGCTTGATTCAAAGGATGATCAGAAATTCATCGAGTCTCTATATAGATACAACAGCAAATTTAAAAAATACTACCTTAACACAAACATAATTAAGGGTGACACAAAAGAAAGATTTCTTTCAATCCTTGATAAAGTGGACTATCCATACGAGATAGATCTTACACCTACAACAGACGACAAGCCCTTCCCTTTCAACGTGTACAAAAACAAGGCTGAAGTTAAGGGATTCCTGAATCTGGTTCTCAAGCTTGCCGGACTGCTCTTTATTCCGGTCATACTCATTGTATTCTTCAAATACAAGGCCCAGAGAGTAAAACTCATAGAAAACACAGTCTTCTTCGGACTTCTTGGATTCGGTTTCATGCTCATGGAGATGGTTCTCATGCAGAAGTATCAGAGATTTATCGGATCTCCGATATACTCTACAATTGTTATTTTAGGAGGCTTACTTTTCTTCAGCGGATTGGGAAGTTTCTTCAGTAGAAAGTTCTCCAAGAAAAAACTGGTAATATGCATTGCCATTATTCCGGTACTGATTCTGTTTCAGGCATTTTTCCTGACAGACCTGTTCAACGCGTTTGCGACATTCAGTTTTCCTGCGAAGCTTGTTATTTCTGCAATACTGATATTCCCGCTTGCATTTCTCATGGGGATGCCATTTCCGCATGCACTTGAGCAGATCAAGAAAGACATCTCTGATGAGTACGCAACACTTATGTTCGGTATAAACGGTGCGCTTGGAACTCTTGCTGTAACATCTTCACTGCTGCTTAATGTTACATATGGAATGAACACAACAATGATGATCGGTTTTATAACATATGTGGCAGCACTTGGACTGTTCATCATAATAAAAAAGAAATAGATCAATGAACAGAAAGTTACTGTTCAACACAATTCTTTCAGCACTGCTGCTTTTCTGCTGCAGGGCTGAAAGCAAAAACCTTGAAATATATTCTGTTACATACGGAAATTCCGATTTCGACAGACGTTTTATCGATTATGGATACAAGGGGAAGGATAGGGTTAAATTTGCCTGGAAATTTTACTTTATAAAATTTAACGGGAAAAATATTCTCATTGATACCGGATTCAGAGATGCCAAACTCTTGAAAATGTTTTCTATCAGAGATTACATGGATCCTGTTGAAATTCTTCAAAAAAACGGTATCAAACCTGAAAGTATTGACTATGTTTTTCTGACACATTCACACTTTGATCATGCAGGGAACTGCAATAGATTCCGAAATGCAAAATTCATCATGTCAGAGAAAGCCTATACAAACCTGAAAAAAAACTGGTCCATGAGGGATGTATACAACTTTATGAAGAAGGATGTGAACACTATTCTGTTCAAGGATTCACTGAAATTCATGGATATTTTTACATTAAAACTGATCGGCGGCCACACATCAGGTTCGGCAGTAATATATCTGGATTACGGCAAAAACAGGTTCTGCTTTACCGGAGATGAAGTCTATCTGGAGAAAAATATTCTCCAATCAATGGGCAGCGGATCTGTAACAAGTCATAGTAAAAATAAGAAGTTCATTGAATCAATTAAGAATTCCGAATACAAGCCTCTGATTTTTCATGAGCCCGACACTGAGACTCATGAAAACAGAATTAAGCAGATTAAAATTTCAGAATAGATGACATTTTTAATTTTCTTGACAGTTTTTTATTAAAAAATAGTATTGCACTACCATGCGCCTGTAGCTCAGCTGGATAGAGCGTCGGACTTCGAATCCGTGCGTCAGAGGTTCGAATCCTCTCAGGCGTGCATAACCCCTGATTTTATCAGGGGTTTTTTAATGAGTTATATAAAGATATTCCCCATATGTACAAGGAAATTGTTCCTCTTCAATGGAAATGGGAAAAATTAGGTTAAAATTTTCTGTAAAAAATTACACCCGTGTAAATAAGCTTAATTAATCAATTAATAATTTGACAATCAGCTCAGATTATCTATTCAGATAAATTACACCTTTATTTCAAGGAATAGGCGATGGTAGAATGGTCTGATGAACTAAGCGTTAATATTGTTTCAATTGATAATCAGCATAAAATCCTGATTGGATTGATAAATGAGGTTGAACACACAATTACTTCAAAAAGTAACATCAATATAACTGATAATATTTTTGCTTCATTAACCAGTTATATTGATTATCATTTCAGCAAAGAAGAGTACTATTTTGAGCTTTTCGATTATCCTCACAAGAATGAACATTTAAAGGAGCATGTCTGTTTTATTATTAAGATTGAAAATTTTAAAGAAAATACTACTAACGTCCCCACTGAAATAAAACTCAACGAAATAGTTACGCTTTTTGAATTTCTTAAAAAGTGGATTGTTGAGCATATAAGAGATACAGATAAAAAATATGAATATTTTTTTATCGATAGAGGCCTTGGCTAAAAATAAGGCAGGATAAAATTCCCGTTTGTTACGTGTTGTTTTCAACCAGAGTCTGACAAATCTAATTGAACATAGAACTTGATTTTATCTGCAGAAACAAAACCAAATATTATTTCGTTTTATTAATTAATTATAAAAACACACTATATGTCAATTTTATCTCATCCTAATCCAAAGTCTTCAGAAAAGATATAAGATCTTTTATATCATCTTTGCCAATTTTCCAGCGCGGCATATCGGATTTCAACTTTGATCCATCCGGATCCAACCCCTTGACCACTGCCAGTCTGAATTTATCCTCATCAAATTCAGATTTCAGGACTGACCAGCGAATATCTTTGGAATCCATTACCTGCATCATGCCCATATGATGTTTTCCTCCGCGTCCGTTAACACCATGACAGGAAACGCAGGCCAGACGGCCCCCCATCATCATCCAGTTATTTGAAGATGGACCACTTGAATATGTGATTCTGGTACCTCGCTTGCTTGTGGATGTAAAATATATACGTTCGCCGTTAGAAGAGAAAGATCCACTTCCCCAGGCAGTGCCATTACCCATCATCATTCCCTGCGCCAGGGCATTACCTGTCCTAATCCCTGAACTACCAGAAAAATATATTATTGAAAACGATACAATTGTAATCAATGACAGATAAACATGTCTTTTTTCCATAATCCCCCCTAATTACTTTCCCTCAGAAACAATGTAACTATAGGTAATGATAATTCGGAGGACTTTCAATTTTTTATTTTGGCTTTTTATGACATTTAAACTTCTTTCAAATACCTACGAAGAACTCACGAAGTAATTACCTGCAGGGCCGGAGCAAGACCCTGCAGGCTCAGGAGATTATGCTTAAAATACTCTACTACAAGTACAGTATTAAAATACAAAAAGAGGAATTTAATGTCAAATTCGGTGATGTTTTTTTGATCCCAGGAGAGTGCCTGCAGTTCTCTCCTGGGCAAATTCATGATTTTCTGCACCCAGATTAAATCCAAAGAGAGCTTGCTCTCCTTATATAGATACAACAATATAGTGTAAAATACAAAACATTTTTCCATTTTTATTGAAAAATTACAGTGGTGTTAATTAACTTGATTATCAAGTGGTAAATTTGACATATGTTTAATAATAGAATATCATAAAACATATCTATTACTTCAAGGAACAAACTTTGATTAAATGGTCAGACGAATTTAGTGTAAACATTGTTTCGATAGATAAACAACATAGATTGTTGATTGATTTAATCAACGAGGTTGAGCATTCAATTTCAATAAAGAATAATATTGATGCTACAGACACAATATTTAACGCTTTAACCAGTTATATTGATTATCATTTCAGCACAGAGGAATATTATTTTGAACTTTTCGATTATCCTCATAAAAACGAACATCTAAAAGAGCATGTATGTTTCATCCTAAAAATTGATGATTTTAAAAAGAATACGATCAATACTTCAGACAAAATAAAACTCAATGAAATAATTACACTCTTCGAATTCCTTAAAAAATGGCTTGCTGAGCATATAAGACATACTGACAAAAAATATGAAATTTTTTTTATTGAAAGAGGTCTTGGATAATAGCATGTATGACACAAAAAACAGGGAAAACGATATAGATCTCATCCACCAGGAACATGCTGAATTTATTCAAATATTTGATGCATTACATGCTTCTATTTTTTCCAAGGAAAAGCAGACTGCAAAGTATCATATTCTTTCATTTATAGAGGATGTCGTCATGAACCATATGAAGCGGGAAGAAAATATTATGCAAAAGATAGATTTCCCTGAATACAACCATCACCTCGCAGAGCATAAGGCATTACGTAATCATCTGCATTCCTTGCGCCTCTCCTGGGATGAAACAGAAAATGAATCCCAGCTTGAAATATTATCCAACCTCAGAGGCTGCTTTATTGCACATACACGTTGCACTGATTTAAAATTTATAGAATACTATAGTCAGATATAAAAAAAGACAGGGCCGAAGCCCTGCCTGTTACGTGTTTTGTCAACCAGAGGCTGACAATTGGAATTGAGTTAATAATATGATTTCATATTCAGAAACAAAATCAAGCATAAATTCTTTTTTATAGATTTTATTGTCAAAAATACACCATAATACCATATTTTATTGCTTTCTTTCCCCGATCTCCCTCATTTGCCCTTCTCCCTGGTGCTCCTGTCGAATCCGTAAAATTCACGGTCCTGGCAGCATCCAGAGACATCTATTCGGCTCTATAGGCACACAGCACAACTCAGAGTCAGAGAAGGAAATCCGTTCTTATCGTTGAAATATTTTTGCGGTTGCAAATGACCAGTAAGAATTCTCACCCATAAGCAAAAGAGCTGTTCCCTTATTTTTTTGATTTGACATCCACACTCTTAAATCAAAACATCCACTCATTTAAACCATATTAGGCTCATCGGGAAAGAGAATGAACAAAAAGCAAATAAATGCTGATGAAATAGAAAACTGCATATCAATACTTGAACATCTGCTGCAAAACGGAGACCAGCTTGCAAACCTGAACAACGACCAGCGCATCAAACTGATTAAAGCTGCCGGGAAAATAAGTCGGCCCGACAGGGCTGAACTTAAAAAACGCAACAAAAGTGTAAATGCCCAACGCCGTGAAGCCGTGAGGTCTCAGAACAGACAGGTCCGTGCTTCAACATCAATCCGCCAGGCCCGCATTGCCAGCGTCTTTGAAGCTCCGAAAGAACTTGACTCTTCAGTGTTTTCAGATAAGCCGAAGAGGCATCTCTCTTCGCCCCAGAACTGCTATGTCTGCAAAAAAGAGTACACTGAAATTCATCATTTTTACGACTCCATGTGCCCGGAATGCGGGGATCTGAACTACGCCAAGCGCTTTCAGCGCTGCGATATGACGGGCATGGTGGCCCTCATCACCGGGTCCAGGCTCAAAATCGGTTACCATGCCACTCTCATGATGCTCCGTTCAGGCGCAACGGTAATTGCGACCACACGTTTTCCGGCAGACTCTGCCATACGTTTTGCAAAGGAAGAGGATTTTAATGTCTGGGGGCACCGCCTGCACATCTACGGCCTTGACCTGCGCCACATTCCCAGCGTAGAACTGTTTACATCCTACATCGAAAAAAAATACGACCGCCTCGATATACTTATTAACAATGCAGCCCAGACCGTGCGCAGGCCTTCCGGCTTTTATGCCCATCTTATGCCGAACGAATCAATATCATACAATGATCACTCGCCGGAAGTCCGGCAGCTCCTTGCCCATCATCAGGACTGCATGCATGTAATTGAGGGAACAGTTCCTTCAATTACAAATGACTCACGGAATCTGGCAGTGAGCTGGAATGGGCAGCAGCCCGGAATCGGCATCAGGGCATCTGCCCAGCTTTCACAGATCCCTTACCGTTTCGATAACTCTATTGAAGCCACGGAGGTTTTCCCGGAAGGTAAACTGGATGCAGACCTTCAGCAGGTGGATCTGAGAAAATCCAACAGCTGGCGGCTTAAACTCGGGCAGATCGAAACTCTCGAAATGGTTGAGGTTCAGCTTGTAAACTCAATTGCTCCATTTGTTCTGTGCAACCGGTTCATAGAAATGATGCGGCGCGACAACACCGGCAATAAACATGTGGTGAATGTATCAGCCATGGAGGGTAAATTTCACACATTCACGAAACAGGCCCGCCACCCCCATACCAATATGGCCAAGGCAGCCCTGAACATGCTCACACACACATCGGCCGCTGAACTCGCCAAAGATGGTATTTACATGAACGCTGTAGATACAGGCTGGGTGACAGATGAAGACCCGGCAGAACTGGCTAAACACAAGCAGGAAGTGCACGACTTTCAGCCGCCCCTTGATATTGTGGACGGTGCTGCGAGGGTATGCGACCCCTTTATCGACGGCATCAATACAGGCAGGCACTGGTGCGGGCAGTTCTTGAAGGATTATTTTCCAATAAGCTGGTAAAACATATAAAGCTGCACAAGACCAAAGAATTAGTTCTAAACAGTACAATCCAGACTTCTTTATTGTTTTATTTTTTTATGCGGGAGATGATCAAATTTTTAAGGACGACCAGCAGTGCCCCTGATGAACCCGTCTCATCCGGAATCGGCTAACTTTCATTCATCAGATACAGGCTCCATTCTCCTTTGCTGTGGCAATCCAGTGAGCAGATAGTTCAGAAGGAGCAGCCCCCAGACTCCGCCCCAGATGCAGAGCCAGTGCCATCATCAAAACAGATGCCCTGCTGTAATCGGAAAGAGTCTCAAGTGAGCTTATAAATTTTTCAGCCTCTGTTATGAGGAGTTCGTAGTGCCGTTTCGGAAAAGATTCCGGTTCATCCGTAAAATCTGTAAGTTCCGGCAGCATGAGCCGGTCCATCCAGTCCTTCCCTATCCTCGCAGCAAGGAGCTCCGGTGTTTCTCTGCCCATCTCCTGCCAGAGATTAAGGGTTTTCCGGTCACCCGATTGTGCCAGTCCGCTTTCAAGAAGGAGTACAAAGGCTGCATCTGCTAAATTCTGCATAACCTCAAGATACTCATCCTGAACAAGTTCGAACTCTCCTGCAGCCTGCCCTGTAATATAGTCTGAGACAGATAATTCAGGTAAATCCAAAACTTCGGGGCAATCTTTCAAACATGGGAATTCATTACCCTGGAACATATAGTGTTGTGTATCATTCTGTTTCTGACGGCCGAGAGGGTATAACCGGCAGACAAGGGGCCGATTTGAGTGTACGCTGCATCCGAAACCGGAGATGTACTGACTGCAGGCAGGCATTCCCTTAAAACTGGCCTCTCCGTCAAAACGCAGGCGTATCCCCCCTAATTCACAGTACCGGTCCCTGAACTCAACTGGAGTCAGCTCCTTTGCCGTTGCCAGACATGCCAGTTCCCATGGATTTATATAGACCTGTTTTCCGAAACAGCAGCTTCCTGACCGTGAGCAGGTAAGAGGCAGTTGATCCGTTAAGGAGAGTCTGGTTGTAATAGCCATGGTTTTTTTTCCTTCTTAGGTACTTTATCTGATCATTAGTATTTCAGCAAGTGACGCAACAGTCGCTTTGATATTATCACGCGCAAAGGCTGTATCAAGTTTTTCTATACTATCCACTCCTCCGTTATTGCAGTGGTAGTTGTTATTTCTGTAGTTAATCGTATCCCCTATGACCATTGCAGAATATCCCTGTTCCCAGAAAGCAGCATGATCTGACCTCCTGAAGGCATGAATGTTTATAATTTTATTGCTGATTTTTAATATTAACGACGGCAGAGATACAGCATCGGCATAATGTCTGTAAATGTCAGAGTAGGATCCGGCATCCTTGTTCACAGTAACGCAGATAAAATCTCCACGGTTTTGATTGTCTGAAATCTTTTTCATTTCCACTGGAAAAAATCTTTTCATAAATGCTGGAAATTTCTGGGAATTTATTTCATTTGATCTGTACCCTATCATTTCGTAGACAACTGAAAGAATTATTTTTTTGCCGTCCCGTCTTGCTCTTGCCGCAAATGACCTTGAACCTATGAGCCCCCTTGGACTGACCAGCCCTTTTTCCTCTTCATCCCACAGAGCAACAATCAATGTTCTATGATACTTATTTCTGGCCAGTACCCGTGCCGCTTCGAGTACTCCTGATACACCACTTGCATTGTCATCTGCACCGGGACAGCCTTGATTTTTACTATCATAATGGGCAGATAAAATTACAGCTTCTTCCGATTTATCACTTCCTTCGAGATATCCGATTACATTTGTACCTGTCCCGTATGAATCAAGCTCAGTTTTAAAACCCAGCTCCATGAGACGGAGGCGGCAAAATTCCATTGCCATCTTATGCCCAGGGGATCCGAGAGTCCTGTCCACTGCCAGGACTGCGAGATCATCTGCATAACGGTCTCCATCAACATATTTCATAAGCTCGGCAGGTGTCTCACCGGCTCCCCCAGGTACAAATTTTTTTGCTGAAATTTTTACCGAATAAATCATAAATATTGCAGCCATCAGATACAGTAACCTTTTCATTACAAACCTCTAAACTTAATCGAGAGACAAATATCGGATTGATTGAAATTAATGGATATTCTATGTCAAGAACTGTACCAGACCGTTTTAAAAATAATGTTCTTATTTTTTCAGTCGAACATTTGCAGAGAGGACGCCGTTTGTATGGAATTATTGAGATATTACCTTTCGGAAATATTCAGAGGGTCAGACCCGGATGAAATGATCAACAATTTTATTTATTAGAATTATCTTTAGATAATTGGCTGAATTGCTCCTGAATTATAATGAAGATGTCTCATGAATTCTATTTCAACTTCACTTATATAATTCTAAACCAATTTAGCATTTTATATAAATTGTGTAATACTTTTTCAGAATCCACAGAAAAAGTATAAATACTAC